>JAJFHE010000001.1 GCA_021775755.1 Hyphomicrobiales bacterium
CAACGACGACATCAAGGGTGGCGACGGCAACGACGACATCAGCGGTGGCGCCGGCAAGGATGACATCAAAGGCGGCGACGGTGACGACACCATCACCGGCGATGAGGGCAACGACGATATCAAGGGTGGCGACGGCAACGACGACATCAGTGGTGGTGCCGGCAAGGATGACATCAAAGGCGGCGACGGTGACGACACCATCTCCGGCGATGAGGGCAACGACGACATCAAGGGTGGCGACGGCAATGACGACATCAGCGGTGGCACCGGCAAGGATGACATCAAAGGCGGCGACGGTGACGACACCATCTCCGGCGGCGACGACAATGATAAGATTAAGGGTGAAAAAGGTGATGATGACATCAGCGGTGGCGCCGGCGAAGATGATCTGCGTGGCGGCAAAGGCGATGACCGCCTGAACGGCGGCGTCGGTGACGATGAGATGCGCGGCGAAAAGGGAGACGACACGTTCATCTTCATCGAAGGCGATGGCGATGACACGATCAGGGACTTTGACGAGGATGACGACCTGATCGACTTCTCCGGCGAAGCCAGCGTCACGGGCTTGGAAGACCTGACAATCACGGAGACCAACAAGGGCACGCTTGTCGAGTACGGCAACGCGGGCGACTCGATCTTCCTGAAGGGCGTTGACGCGGACGATCTGGAAGAGGACAGCTTTATCTTCGTGTAACCGAAGAGAACCACCGCCGCGGCAGGTGCTATTCCTCGCGCCCTGCGCGGTTGAAGAAATCAGTGATGGGTTTTGCGAGATAGCTGATTGGCGTGCGCGATCCGGTTTGGATGTAAACCTCAACTGGCATGCCGGCAATCAGCTCACTGCCTGTGAGCTTTGAAAGTTCGCCTTCTTTGATAAGGACTTCCGCACGATAGTGGGCCAACTGGCTTCGCTCATCGACAACCGCGTCAGGTGAAACCTTTGCGACAATCCCGGACAGCTCCGGTGTGGTGCGCGCATTGAAGGCGGAAAATCGGAGCACCGCATCCTGCCCGACATGTACGGAGTCAATGTGAATAGGCTCGATCCGGGTATCAACCACCAGCACAGAGTCGCTCGGCACAATATAGAGGATGGGCTCTGCCGGGCGGACGACGGCCTTTAAGGCATGAACCGTCATATCCAGCACGATACCACCGAGCGGCGCGCGCACATCCAGCCGCGAACGGAGCTCATTTAGTGCGATGCGCCGCTGTTTCATTTCGAGCTCGCGGTAGCCGAGATCGCGCAGATTGGTAATCGCTTCCTCGCGGCGGCTGGCCGCCAGACGAAGTTGTTCAGCATTCAATTCGGCGTTTTGGCCCTCTAACCGGGCAATTTCCGCCGCCAGGTTGCCGTGTCTGCCTTCCAGCCTGGCCGCTTCGCGCTCAAGCGCCAGAATGCGACCGGCCTGCATAAGCCCCTGCTCCAGCAGCGTTCGCAGAGTTTCGAGTTCCTGACCGATCAGTTCGGTTTGCCGCTCCAGTGCGGTGATTTCTGCCTGAGCGCCGGTGACTTGTTCACGGATCTGGGTCTTGCGTTCCTCCAGAATATCGATTTCCCGTGCCATAGTGCTCAATCGTGCGTTGAACAGCGCATGCTGGCCGTCGATCAGTGCCTTCACTTCCGCATCGGCCGCCGCTGCGGCGACGAGCTCGGGGTCAAAATCAAGTTTCTCAGCGTCCATCTGCTCAGCGAATAGTCGGCCTCTTCGTGCCATCATCTCGAAGAGCTGGCTCTCAAGTACTGCCAGTTCCGATTCGACCTTGGTATTGTCGAACCGGATCAGTATCTCGCCGCTCTCCACCAGATCGCCTTCGCGAACGCGGATCTCGCCAACCACACCGCCATCGGGGTGTTGTACAACCTGGCGCCGCGCTTCTACCTGCAACTGGCCGGCGGCGATCACGGCACCTTTTAGTGTGGCCGTCGCCGACCAGCCGCCAAGGCCGACTGCGAGGAACACAACGCACACGAGACCGACGCGGATGTAGCCGCGGGCGTGCCACTGGTCGCGCTCAGCTTTATCACTCATGCCGGATCCCCGCTTGCTGCGGGCTCGGTGTCGGTTCTCTGTAATTTGGTGCCAACGAGGTGAGGATAGTTACGTGTCCGCCTGCGCAACACTTCGTCCCTCGGCCCGAAATCCACCTGCGCCCCGTCTTCCAGCATGAGCAGTAAATCGCAAGCCGCGATTGCACTTGGTCGGTGTGCCATGACGATGACCGTACGCCCGCGGCTCTTGGCTCCATTGATCGCTTGCACAAGCGCCTGTTCGCCCGGCGCATCGAGATTGGAATTGGGTTCGTCGAGCACGATGATCGGTGGATCTCCGTAAAATGCTCGCGCCAACGCCACCCGCTGGCGCTGCCCTGCAGAGAGCCGCTGGCCTCCAGCCCCAATCGTGGCATCGTAGCCATGCGGCAGTGAAACAAGCAGCCCATGCGCCCCGGCACGTTTCGCCGCAACAATCACTTCGGCGTCTTCGCGGGTTTCTTTCATCCGGGATATGTTGTCGGCGACTGTGCCGCTCATCAGTCCGATTTCTTGCGGCAGATAACCGATATAGCGGCCGAGCACATCTGACGGCCACTGATCGAGAGCTGCGCCATCGATGCTGACTTTTCCTGCCGTTGGGCGCCAGATTCCGGTCAGCACCTTGGCGAGGGTGGTCTTGCCGGCACCGGAAGGCCCGATGACACCGAGCGCCGTTCCAGGTTCAATTTTGAAACTGACGTTTCGCAACAACGTGGTGTTTGAATCCCTCGAAGTGACCGATACCGAATCCACATCGACGTAACCCTCCGGGATAGGCAGGGCCGTTTTTTCCTCCTCCGGCGGCGTTTTCTCCAGAAGATCGCTCAGCGCGTTCCATCCTCGCACTGCGCGCTGGGCCAACCCCCATTGGGCGATCCCCTGTTCGACAGGTGCAAGCGCGCGTCCCAGCATGATCGTACCGGCAATCATCATTCCGGCAGATATCTCCTGCTGCAGTACCAGCCAGGCACCCACCGCCAGCATCAAGGACTGCATGAAAAACCGCAGGGCTTTCGAAGCTGCCGCGTAACTGCCGGTGCGGTCCAACGTGACAATCTGCCGTGAGAGGGCAGCCTGGCGCAGCTTGCCCCAGCGTACGAGTGCGGCGGAGCGCATTCCCAGCCCGTGGACAACCTCCGCGTTCTGCCGCAGCGCTTCAGATAGAGTGTCCGCTTCGTTCGCAGCCTGTTGGGATTCGGCAGACGGCAGGCGTGATCGTAACTGGTTGACGGCAGTTAGAATTATGAGGAGTGTCGTACCGGCGACGGCGAGCCAGCCGAGGTAGGCGTGAAATACGAAGATCACCGCCAGAAAAATTGGCGTCCAGGGAATATCGAAGAATGCAAAAGGGGCAGGGCCGGCGAGCAGTTGCCGCACGGCCTCCAGATCGCGCACGGCAGTTTCGGGCCGGGCTCGTGATTCAGGCGCCACCGCGCGCCTAAGAACCGCCGTCATTACGCGATCTTCGAGCAGGCTCTGGAAGCGGGCACCAGCGCGGGCGAGCACGCGTCCGCGGATAAACTCGAGCAACCCGAGCATCGTGAACAACCCGGTCACAAGAATGAGAAGCGCGACCAGTGTTTCTTCGGACCTGCTGGTGAGGACCCGATCATAGATCTGTAGCATGAAGAGTGGCCCGGTCAGCATCAGCAGGTTCACAAAGATGCTGAAAACCGCCACGGAGACGAAGTGCCACCGGCAACGCCCCATGGCAGCCACAAGTTCAGGGCGGCCCAAATTCTGGTTCATTTATCTAATGTTGTTTCACGCGTTCCCAACAGATTATGTGGTTGAAATACTATCGTTTTTCGCAGTTGCTGGCCAGCGGTCGACCATTCACGCAGAGTAAAATTTCAGGCAGTCCACTTAAGCCAAAACAAAAAGAGCCTTTTCGTAATATCCGGTGTGAATTCGAACTGAAACGCAGATCTAGCAGATGACATCTCAAACCAGCATCGTTTTTCCACGAAGACAAATGACCATGTGAGAAACAGGTCGTTGTCGATCTACGCGACCATTGACCTCCTCTTCTCGCGATCAGTATGAATCCGCTTTGGGTGAAAAATGCCCTTCTTAACGTGGGCAACATAACTTCCGCTTCGACCCCGGCGCCGGACATTTAGGTACGTACTGCCGATCACGTAGCGATTGTGATTCAACCTCTCAGGAGTTTCGAATCATGCGCTACGAACTCACTGACTGCGAGTGGATGATTATTCGGCCTGTTTTGACTGGCTAATCTCGCAGCGTCCCCCGTGCCGATGGCCGCCGTGTGTTGAAAGGCATCTTCCGGGCTTTGTGGTCAGGAGCGCCGTAGCACGGTCTGCCCGAATGCAATGGACCTTATGTACAAGCTCGCTGTTTTATTCGGTCGCATTGTAAGCACACGCCCTAAAACGGCCACCTCAGCTTGTCCCTGATTTCATCGCGCCAGTTTCCCCCGCCTCCAGCAGCGCCAGTGGCCGTTTCCTCATCCCCATTGTCTTCGCCAACCGCTTCTTCGGAAGTCGTGCCACCATCGCTTTCCAACTGCTTCAGCAGGCCACTAATCTCCTTCGCCACTGTTTGCAGCCGCATCACCAGCGCATTCGCCATGCTCTCCTGCAGCATGTCCATTTCCGCAAGCACAATCCGCTGCTCCCCGTAATCCATCACCACCTCCAGCGAATTCCGGTACTTCTTTCCCACAAACAACACGCCTTCCTCCGCCCGCCTTTGCTCGGCAAGGGCTTTGCTGTGTCTGTCCGTCCGAAACCCGATTCCGCTGACCTTCAAATAAGGCGTAAACCTGTCGCCCTTTTTCACGCTGATCTGCGCTGCCGATATCCTGATATCGACTTCCCGGCCCAAAAACCGCATTACTACAGCATTCCAGAACCGTCTTTTGAAAAACCACAGCGCAGCCGTCGCGCCGATCACCCCCCATCCCAGAGGGTTATCAGCCGGCGTCCAACCACCTTCCATTGCGAAAACAATCGTGCTCAAGCTTCCGACAAGCGGCCGCGCTCCCCCGGCAAGCCCCACCACGGCTAGCGCTGCGCCAGCGGCGTAAACAACCGACCACAATTTCAACAGCCCCGGCTGCTCATACCGGCCCCGAACCTGAATCTCCTTCGCCTCCGGCAAATAGCGGCTTTCCGGCCAATCTGCCTGCCCCGGTACTATCACCAATCTCATGGGTTCACTCTCCCGGCGCTTCCGCCTTGCCTGCGAAATGAGGGTGTTTGTCGTATTTGATGCGATGCAGCAGCATCGGCATGGCGCCACTTCTGATGATCAACTGCCTTTGCTCGGGGTCTTCCCTGCTCAAATAGCGGCTTGCCTCTTCAGCCGTCAGCAAATCCCTGACCTCAATTCCCCACGACTCTCCCATGGCGCCGGATTTCACCTTCTGCGTCACCGCGACCTCGCTTCCGCGATCCACAACCATGAAGGTCTGGCCGCACCGCTTGCTAATGAAATCCAGCGTCGTCAAATCGCTGTTGCCGAAAAAAATTGACGTACCGCAATTACCGACAAAGGTTTCCCAGCCCTCCCTGTAATGCTTCTTCAACTGCGTCAGATCCTGCAAAACGAAAATGAATTTCACCGAAAAACCGGCCGCCAACCCGGCCGCAACCTCCAGGTTTTTCAGATAACCGACCACCGCCAGCTCTTCCAGAACTGCCAGCACCGGCAAATCCGGCTCTGTTGCTTCATGTTCCATCGCGGTTAGCAGCAAATTGACAAACAGCCTGAACCATCTGTTGCATGTCCCCATCAGGCTCGCCGGTAGACACAGAAACACTGTCAGCCCTTCTGACTCTGCTTTCAAATCCTTCAGCCTGAAATCATCTTCCACCAGCGATGCCCGCAATTTCGGGTATTGCAGGAAATGCGTTTGCCGCCGGGCTGTTGACAGCACGGATCCTCTTTCGCTCTGCGGCCGATCAAAAAAATCAGCCACAACCGCATCAAGCGCCGCTGCTATATCATCTTCCCCCTCTTCCTCCAGAAGGCCTGCGTTCCTGGCTATCTCCAGTTTCAGCCCGGTCATTTTCCGCTTCGTCTTTTTCTTATTCTCCTCCTTGTCGAAATACTCGAAATCAGCGCCCTTCATCAGCAGATCTCGCACGGTCACCAGATTCCGGTTACTTTCGTATTTTCTCGTTGTCGCCACATGCAGGATCAACCCTTCCAACAGCGTTCTTGCTGAATCGCTCCAATGCGGGTCTTTTCCATCCGCCACCACCAGCGCGTCGGCAATCAACCCGCAGTCTTCAATCAGCCGGCCCGATGCCCGCTCCAGCTCCGCCAGCGGGTTAAACCCGACGCGCAAATCCTCAAGCCTGCCCGCCGTGACACCGAAAGGATCGACAATACACACACGCTGACCCGCTTTCTTGCGGTTCCGGGCAGTCACATTGGCAAGCTCTCCCTTGGGATCGAGCGCGATTACCGATCCTTTTCGCTCACCCAGCCCATATTCCAGGATCGTCGGAATAAGACAGCTTCGCCCCTTTCCCGCCCTCGATCCCGCACACAGCAGCACATGCCGGTCATCTCCGATGCCGATCATGTGCCCGCCCTCGACTACGATCTCTCCGTCCTTGTCCAGACCGGTTTGCCCGTTCACGACGCCTAGAAAAACCTTCGAAGAGTCATACCGCAGCAAACTACTTGCCCCGATCTTCTCTTCAGCCGCCCAAACCGCACCAGGCAGTTTTTGCGCTTTCTGCGCCATGCTCATTTCAATGCTCTCATAGCGCCCCTCGACGCCGCGCGGCATGTCATCTAGCAACGCCATTCTCTATGTCCTTTCAGCCAATACGAACTGGTTCTGAAATCACATGTCGTATTTGCGCCCGTATACCTCCTGTTCAAAACCTGACCAAAAACCGTAATGCTCGTTCTTTCTTTTCAACGCCGATGACGATTGCTTTTGAGCCCATCATCGACAGCCACGGCTCAAACCTAAAAGCTTCTTGATCGGGCATCGGCGGTTTAGAAAGGATTGCGGACGCGATCCTGTAACTTTCCGGCGTACCGCTTTAAAATCACCGCAAACAAAAAAGGCGGTTCCTGGCGCGGCGCGAAGCGCCGCGAAAAATTGCAAACTTGACACGAATACGTGAGGTTGATAAGTATAATTTCAATAAAAGGTACTATTGCTAGAGTATATTTACTAAATATAAATAGATAATCTCCAAAATACTAATAGAGATGATGACAAGATGTGTGCGGGCAGACCGCACGCATCTTGGCAAGGGGACATGTTCGTTCTCCCCGTTGCATCCCCGGCCGACCAGCTTTTCGGCTGGATCACGCCCAAAGAAAGACTTCGCCTCTCTCTTTGGGAACTCATGGATCAGGACCTGGAGATATGCCTCTCCACCTGAACCGGACCATGCACCAGAGCTTGGAGACTTGCCTCTCCGTCTGGGCTGACCCATGCACCAGGCCTTTGGAGATATGCTTCTCCACCTGGACCGAAACCATGCACCAACAATTTCGCCGTTGGAGCGCGACCAAGGACAAACGTTTCCTTGGAAAAACTGGCAAAGGAGGATCATTGGCTGGATCTGAGAATCGAAGGCGGCAAGCCCGTATTACGGCGCGCTTCACCGAAGCCGAAGCGCAAGCCATCAAATCGATGGCTGACAGAGCCGGCGTCTCTGTAGCCTCATACCTTCGTTGCCGCGCTCTTGACCAGCCCACGAGCCGCGCCACACGCCGCCCAACGCTCAACCACCAGCTTTCCGCCCAGATCCTCGCCCAGCTCATCATCACCAATAAACGCATTTGCGATAGTGCGGGCACGGGTAAAGACCGGCCCGAACTCGATGCTGCTTACCGGGATCTATCGGAAATGCGTGGCCTGCTGTTTGAAGCTATGGGGCGGAGCCCATGATCCTCAAGGGCAATCAGAGATCAGGGGCGATTGACCTTGTCACCCACCTTCTCAACGCCTTCGACAACGAAACCGTCGAGGTCGCCGAAATCTCCGGCTCCATCTCAGATGACCCTTTGGGCGCCTTTAGCGAAACCGAAGCTCTCGCATCAGCCACCAATTGCACGCAACCCTTCTACAGCCTTTCCATCAATCCTCCCGAGCCCATCACTCGCGAGCAATATTTCATCGCCATTGACCGGGTTGCGGCAACGCTTGGCCTTGAAGGCCAGGCGCGGCGCGTGTTCTTTCATCGCAAAAACGGCCGCGAGCACGCCCATGTCGTCTGGTCGAGGATCAAGCTGCCTGAGTTGAAAGCCATCAACATCTCCCATGATCGCTTTAAACTCAAAGCGCTTGCGCGTGAGCTTGCAGCCGAGTTTGGCCTTAAGCTGCCTCCGGGCCTTTCAGGTGGGCCTAAACAGACCCCCGATACGACACTCGCAGAAAAGGCCCAGGCCGAAGCCTCCGGAATGACGCCTGAGCAGCGCCGACACGACATCACTGAAGCCTATTTGGCGAGCGACACCGGCACCGCCTTCAAGAACGCGCTGTCCCACCTAGGCTACACACTTGCCCAAGGCGACAGGCGTGGTTTTGTCGTCGTCGACCGCTATGGCCACGTCCACAGCCTGACACGCCAGATCGACGGCGTGTGCACAAAGCACATCACGGCCAAGCTCAGCCCCCTTGACCCGCAGTATCTTCCGACCGTCGATCAGGTTCTGCAATCAATCCAGGATCCCGCGCCGCCAGCACAGACCGCGAAACTCCTTACGGAACTCAAAGCCATCCAGTTCAAGCGCCGCGCCTCTTTCCACGCCGACAAAGCCGCATTGTCCCAACGCCAGGCCCAGGAGTTTCAATTCCTGCAGATGGCACAGCAAGCCGAGTTGGAGACGCCCGCCGCCAACCTGTTTGATCGCTTTCCAACATTCTACCGCTATCCTTTGTTCCGCTCCGTGTTCGCCCACTTGCGGCGGCGCAAGAAGCTGCGCCTGCAACACCACCACGCGCTTGAACGCGAAGCACTGGTTCGAAGGCACAATCGTGAATGGCTCGAACTGACGCGCCGCGAGCGTCTACTGCGACTGCTCGATGCCCGTGAAAAGCGTGCACTGGAAACTCTGATGTTGCGGAAATCCCGTGACCACCAGCGTTTCCACGGCAAGGCCGCAAGAGCTTTCTTCGCAGCCGCCATGACGCCAACCGCACCAGTTGACGAAGGCACAGATACCCGCAGCCCAGATCCCGAACTTGCCGCTCTTGAGCTCAAATACTCAAGCAACTACCAGCCGATCCACAGGCTCTTCAACAAAGCCGCCGGCATCGATACCCACGAGGACGATGGCGGGGAGGGCGACGACACGCCCCATCCCGACGACCCAACCTCGTCACATCACAATAGAAAATAAGTATTTGTTAAGGTATTTCTGTGTACACTTTTTACATGTATTAAGAAATGAACACACCTAATAATAGTTTAGTCGGATTAGCCAATATGAAGAGGTCGATAAACAAGAAATTCAATTCAAACAAACACCCAAGGTGGGCGTACCGGGGCGAGGCCATCACCCCGTCCGACTTTCTGCAGGCCATCTATCAGGATCTGCCGTTGTTCTTCTCAAAATACGCCTCGGGCAGGAAGATTGCCGAGGCGACCATCTATCTGAAGTTCTGCGATTCAAGCGGAGAAATCGTCCAGATAACCGACAACGCCGGCCGGCCAATCCAATATATCCAAGGTTCCAAGGCTTATAAGTCGGCGGCCGACGATTATGACAGGAAGTATGACGAAGCCCGTCTGGAACAAAAAATCGTCTCTCGCCATGAAATTCCGTTCTCGCCCTACTGAGCTGTCTCCAACCCGTTCCTGCTGCTCACAAATCGTTCCCCATAGGACGATACCACTCCACCGCCTGCAAAGATCAGCAGCGCGCCCGCCACGACTGCCAAATTCCAATCCGACACGCCCAGTACCAGCATCCAAAACACCACGAGCAATGGATAGCAGATCGAAGTTCCAGCAAGGAAATGAGGATTTCCCACTCGCGCTGCATAGTCCCAGAAGAACAACCCGCCAGCCCCTGCTGCCCCCGCGATCGCCACCAGCACGATCTCCAGTGCGCCCATCTCCCATGCACCTTCCTGCCCCGACGACATTGCAAGGAGTAAAACTCCCATAACCAGATACCCCACTGCCTGGCCACTACCGGCCATTTGGCGGTATCTCCTTGCGAGAACGATTTGAAACGCCCAGATCACCCCACCAGCCATCGACACTGCATGCCCGCGATCAAAACCTCCGAGCGGATCGTTACCTTCGCCAACGACAACCACAACGCCGATTACCGTTATCAAGCCGGCAAGAATATGTTTCCATTGCACCGCCGCCCAAGCTGCGCCCAACCCCAGGAATACAACGAGCACACCCCAGATTTGATGCACGACGATCGCCTCCATTGGATCGGTCATGTAGATCGAGGCCCACGACAAGGCCCGCACGCCCGGTGAACTCACAACAATGAGGGGAAGAAACAACCACGAAACCTTCAGGGCTTCGCGAACGGATTCGCCCCGAACAATCCATGACACGACGTAAACGGCGAATGTTATCAGGCAACTAAAACCGATTAATCTCAGCATCGGCACATTATCACAAATGGCTACCAAGGCAGGAGCAAGCGACCACAAAAGAACTGCAAGTACTGCGGATATATTTCCAATGCGATAGCGCAAATACTCTCCAAATTAAATCGTTTTAGTTGTGTTATACTACCAGAGGATGAGCTCGAATTCATCAGAAAAATCAGAAACCCCCGCATTTTGCGGGGGCTTTGCGGTCAAAACCGCGGTGCTGGTCTTTTTAGCCGCCGGGCTCTTTCCCTCAGGACGTTATCGACTGTGTATTGCGCGAAACTCCACTCCTTGGTGAACGGAACGGCCCGTTCCATCGCTTTTATGAATTCACCGCAAAGGACTTGTAATTCACAATCGCTGCGGTTTGAAAGTTCTGAACTCGTAATCAATCTCATGATTTTCTCCTCACTTTTTTGGCCCGGACCATCCAGGCCTTTGTTGGCCCAGACACACACAATCACCGGCTCAAAGGTTCTTGTGGTTCGGCTTGAAAAAAGTCAGGAGAAACATCGTGTGTTGAGCGCGCCGTTCAGCCACGCCTCAAACCCGACGCTATTTTGTATTGCCAGGATCGCCTGCTTGATATTCCGGAAATGCGGGGTAACGCCGTGCCTTTCCGTTCCCAAAGGACGCTTTGCAAATTCACCGCTGATGACCGTCTGCCCGCCCGGCTCTCAAAGGCGCTCACCCTGTTTTGATCCGCACCCATCGATCTCATGGTTTGCGGCAAATCCCGGTCATGCTACTTTCACGAGCTATGACCGATCAGCCGGCCAACGTCACATCCCTGCCTGAGCCCTCTCGGCAAAAAACCTACGACACCGCCGAAACGGAACGCTTGCGCTCCGCGCTTATAGCCTACCGGGAAGCAGAGGATATCGGCGTTCCCACCCTCATCATGCGCATCGCTGATACGACCAAACGGTCCATCCTCGATATCCCGCCATCCACCCTTCAACGTTTCCTCAAACCCACCCCGAAAAAGGGCTCCAATAAACCCTCCAAGACCAATGCCGTTTCTCTCGCCATCTATGACGAGTTTCTTCAAGCACTCGGTGACTCCGACCCCGTTTCCACCTTCGGCCAGAATCTCTCTGCATTTTTTCACTTGCCGTCCGAAGAGCCGCTTTCTGAAATTCCTGACGAGTTGGCTGGCATATTCGACAGTACGACCGACAAGCTCACCGATATTTTCCGCATCAACAAACCCTATCCACCCGAAAAAGTTCCCTACTCACGCCTCGTCATCACGCCTTTGCCTCATTCCAAATTCGCTAAAGCTCGGGAGTTTGTTTTCAATTGGGATCGATCGCCTTCACCGCGGGAAGGAGACGACACCCCGCGCCGCGCCTATGACGGCGTTATGGTCCTCTCCGGCGCTTCGCTCTTTCTGTGCTTGAAAAACGTCTTGACCGGCACACCGCGAACATACTGGTTACAACAACAACTTTCCGAATATCTTGTTGGGCACGGCCACGAGGCCTCTTGGGTTATCCCGTCTTCCGCCGACGAGCCCGCCGCGCCCGTGCGGCCTCTTGAAGTCGCTTTTCACAACTCAGATTCTTCGAGCTGACACGCCATGCCAAACTCCTTATCCGAACACGCCTTCGAACTCAAAATCGGCCGCTACGAAGCCAACCTTATCTCCGGCGCTTACAACGCGGATAACGACTTTGCCCAAACAGCCCTGGAGCAAGGCGCCGATGTCAATGTCGCTGAGCCCACAACCGGCCTTACCGCACTTCATATCGCCGTCGGCACCAACAACCTTTCCCTCGTCAAAGACCTCATTGAAAAATGGGATGCCCAATTTTACCAGGACCGCAAAGGCCGTTGGCCATCCAATGTTGCAGCCCAATGCCGCGTCAGCGACAAACTCTGTGCCTATCTTCTGGAGAAAGAGTTAGCTGCCTTTACCCGATAGGCCCCCTTTTCGATTTTGGCAGCCCTGGGGAGCTTCTCGCTAAAGGAGCTAATATCCTAAAGCCATAAAACCCAGACCGGCCTCACGACCCTTCAAATCCCATAAAACACCCTCGCCAGATTCCTGCAATTTTCCTGCACTCGGGGCCGATTTCGCGCTATTTTCAGCTACATTGAGCTATGCTAACTAATTGATATTATTATTTTTTCTATATATTTCAACAACTTATAATCGCCCTCCGAAGGCAACGCTCCGTCCAGCTAAGCTATCGGCGCGCCATAGCCGGTCCAGCCGACAACTCACCTGTCGTCTCGGTAATGTACGCGAAGAGGTCAACACCCGTTAACGTCTGCTGATCCTGAACGGGGGTATGGGTCTCACGGATGTTCGAGGTAGAAAGAAAAACCTAGACACGCTGGCTCGGCAGTTTGAGACTGTTGATGTGCTTAAAACTTTTGGCAACCGGCGACGGCTGACTTTCTCCAAACCTCGACGCAAGACCCGAGGGGGACTCCATTTGTTAGACTGGTAGCTCAGGTGAATGGGGTCCACCTCTGGGCGAGCTACGTTGGCTACGCGTTTCGGGTTTGGGAACCAGCTTTGCGATCTAATCTACCATCACCACTTAGGTGTTGACTGGTGACTGATGCACTCAAACTCTCCCCATTCGTCCTGCAGCAATAAAGAAAGTTCGCCCACCGATTTTCGCGCTTCATATCGTTCCCGGTTCTGATCTCGCGAGGTTTCTCCAGTCCGGACGTGGTGCGATCGATGCAACACAAAACAACCGTCGCGCACACGCATCGTATTAACGAAACGGATCCCTGCGAATCTTTCCAGCCTCCACACGAACTCCATGTCCTCGTAGCCGTGGCCAACAAATCCTTCGTCAAAACCCGAGACCAAGATGCAAGCATTTCGAGGAACAATTCGCATAAACGCGTACGGACTACCCTTTGAGTATGCTACTCCAGCCTTCTCGTGTGTTTCTGTTTCGAACACATTCACAGCAAGAGCATCTCTCTCAACATCACAATTCCTCAAGACAGCCTCCATCTCTTGAAAGAACTTCTTTGGAAAAACGAAATCCGAATCTACGAATGCGAGCATGTCCGCATCGCTTTTTCTGATTCCAAAATTCAAAATACCAGATCGTGTCCATGGGATCTTTGTGTCCAATTTGTACAAATCAATATGTAGTGAATTTTTTGGAATATCTGAAATTTCAATCATGTTATCTGAAATATCTTCGACAATTACTATTCTAATATCCATGCATGAATTAGCTCGATTTTTTCCAAGAAGAGCTGATCTTTGTAAACTCGAAATAGATTTCAATATATCTTCTCGCCTATCTTTTATCGCGTAAATAAAATCTATTCTAATATTGTTTTCAGTCCAAACAAATTTACTATAATTATTTAATGGGAAATGTTTGAAAAGATAAGAGTACGGGTAAAATGTTGTATTTTTAGAGTCAATCCTTAAATACTCATTTTGTATTCGGTATTGTATAAGTTCTGAACATTTATCTAAATATGTTTCGAAATTCGTTTTATTTTTGTCTGTTCTGATGAAGGGGTAAAAGGTAATATCAGAAATAAGTCCGCCGCTATTTAGTTTTACAATTTTCCGTACTGTCGTTACCGGAAATTGGTCTCGAAAGGCCCTTATATAATTTTCATCGGCGTAAAACATTTTCCTATTTTGCATTTTCTTTGCGGCCACAAAATTCAACAATTGCACATGATTTATTGTATATCGGAAAAATTCGGCCGCATATTTGAGAATTTCTCTAAACATAATTGGCTTTTCTTGGAAGGTGATGTTAGGGCAAGATTACATCGCGCCGCACGTAGGTGAACCATACAGTTTACAAAGTTCAGTGGAATTTCATATGCCGTTAAGAATCTTAATGAAATTTGTTAATTTCCGACATTCTTAATCTATGTTCCAATATACTGAAAAAACTAAACAACAAAGAACGGAATTTTCAGCACTTATTCCAATTGTTGCTAGAGCGCTTCCATCATGATAGCACGTGTGGATCATTTAACGCGGGCTATATTGTGTTTGAGATCGTAGGATTCTTGTGTCGAAATGCTCGGAAGATCAAATTCGCCTTGGTCAGCTTGGCTCTTGTTGCAGATCTATCGCGCAATATTGTGATGGTTTTCAATCCTAAGGCTGCCGCAGAGATTGCTAGTGGCGAATTTTTTGATCTCAATCCACATCGGCTGCGGGAAATGACGAGGTCCGCTGTTCAACCATTTGTTGGCCACGTAACTCCTCAACAAAGGGGCATGTGAATGAGTTCCAAAATGCAATCCTCCTTATGCCGGCCCCCCAGATCTGATCACAACTAGCTTGAGAAACGCGCCATGCAGAGCACCTACTCGTTCGATGATCTGTCCGGGAAGTCCGTTTTCATCACTGGCGGTGGTGCGGGCATAGGAGAGTTCATCACCCGCGGGTTTCTCGAACAGGGCGCGAACGTCACCTTCGTCCAACGTACTGATGCGTCCGCATTTTGTGATGAACTAGAACGCGAAACTGGCCGACGCCCTACGTTCATAGCATGCGATGTTGCCGACCCTGACAGCCTTTTGGGCGCAATCTCAATGGCCAGGAAAACGTACGGACCGATAGAAGTACTCGTTAACAACGCCGCGAACGACAGTCGTCATGAGTTAAGGGATTTGACCGCAGATGAATGGGACCATTCACTGAATGTTAATTTGAGGCCGCATTTCCTGACGTCCCAGGCCGTCGAAAAGGACATGCGAACCGCCGGATCCGGATCGATCATCAACTTTTCTTCAATTTCATATTTGCTCGGCAACAGTGGCTATCCTGCGTATGTTGCGGCAAAAGCCGCCATAACCGGTTTGACACGAGCGCTGGCGCGTGAACTGGGCCCCTACAATATACGTGTCAACGCCCTGCTCCCCGGTTGGGTGATGACCAAACGGCAACGCGAGCTATGGGTCACGGAAAATGCCCTATCAGAGCACTTGAAAAAGCAGTGCCTGAACGAAGCACTTCTCCCTGAGCACATTGTGGCACCCACTTTGTTTTTGGCGTCAAACGCCTCACAGATGATTACCAGTCAGGCGGTTATTGTTGACGGCGGCTGTGTTGTGACCGGTTGAGAGGGCTCAACAAAATGCCAGAGGCCCAAGATTGCGAGATTGAAATCATCTCCGACCATCGCTGTGAGCTTGGCGAAGGACCACTTTACGACCCGGAAACGAACACAGGCTGGTGGCTCGACATCGTTGGCAGAAAACTGTTTGAGAAACGGTTTGATGACGGGACCGAGACCAGTCACCACCTCCCTTTCATGGCAAGCGTCATCGCGCGAGCCGGGCCAGGCCGGCAATTGGTCGTCGGAGAGTCAGGAATTTTTCTGAGAAGCACTAAGACACACAACCTCGAATTGCTCACCCATCTAGAGGCCGATAAACCGAAGAACAGGTCGAATGACGGACGACTTCACCAAAGCGGCGCTTTGTGGATTGGCACAATGAGCAAGACTGGGCAAGCAGGGGAGGGAGCAATCTATTGGTATCACTTGGGTGAACTGCGGTTGCTTTACGACGCAGTGTCCATTCCCAATTGCATCTGCTTTTCTCCCGATCGTTCCACGGCGTACTTCGCCGATTCGGCTGTGGGGATCATCCATCGAGTGACCGTTTCGCCCGATGATGGTTATCCCCTCGAAGATCCACACGTATTTTACGATCACAGTACGGAGGCAGGCGCCGTCGATGGCGCTATCGTCGATCGAAATGGCCTGCTGTGGAACGCCGTCTGGGGAACGGGCACTGTGGACGTCTACTCTCCAGATGGCAAAAGGATGAAGTCCATAGCAACGCCATTTGATCAGGTTACGTGCCCGGCGGCTGGGGGACCGATGTGCGACTGCCTGTTCCTAACCACTGCGCGACAAGGTCAACCGCAGTGCAATGAAATAGACGGTAAAACCGCGCAGCTTTATGTCCCGTTTGAGGGACAATTTGAACCGCAGTTTCCGCACATGTGATGTTCCGATTCAAGAGCAGGATTTGGAAGGGCATGCACCACAAATTGGCCAGGCCTGCAGAGTCAACTTCAGAGAAAGACTTCCGCGATGCGACGCAATGTTCACAGACCACTCCCCAGCAGAAACACCAAGAAACTGCTACCGTACCGATGATCGTTTGGCTTCAATGCCCGTCCACTTTCTCGACAGATGGCGAGGCGACGCTCTTTGCAATTAGAGGGGCTCCAACAGGTCGACACCAATCGACAGGCTTACATCAATACTAGAATCTTTTCGCATCACAGGGGCAAAACCAGCATGCCGTTCCCTTCTACGCCAGAACCCGCTGTCTCGGATCTTTCCACCCGTTTGGGTGATAGGCGCATTGTCGTGATCCTTCCCTGCCATAATGAAGAAGAAACCATTGCTAAAGTTGTCACCGATTTTGTATCTGCTCTGCCCGACGCCGCGATCTTTGTCGTCGACAATGCATCTTCCGATGGAACAGCGCGAAGGGCGGAGGCAGCCGGCGCCAATGTTCTTGGAGAGGCTGTAAAGGGAAAAGGCAACGCCATTCGGCGGGCTTTCTGCGCAATTGATGCTGATGTCTATGTCATGGCCGACGGCGATGGAACCTATGATGCGTCCAGAGCGCCCGAACTCATTCAAACCCTGATTCGGGAACGATTGGATATGGTCGTCGGCGCTCGGCACCCAGGCTCTGAGCAAGTGTTCAGGCAAGGTCATAGGTTTGGAAACTGGGCCTTTAATGTCGCACTAAAGGCGCTTTTTGGAAGTGGTTTTCGGGACATATTTTCTGGCTATCGCGTTTTTTCTCACCGCTACGTCAAATCGTTTCCAGCAATGTCGAGTGGCTTTGAAATCGAGACGGAAATGGCAGTCCATGCCATATTACTCCGTATGCCGGTGAGCGAAATTCCGTGCCATTACGGCGACAGAACAGCGGGATCCGAAAGTAAGCTCAGAACGGTACGTGACGGCATCCGCATCGTGTCGGCGATTTTCAATCTTTTGCGGCACTACAGGCCGTTGTTTTTCTTTTCCGTGGTTGCAAGTGTGTTTTTCGCGGTCAGCTTGATTTTGTTTTATCCGGTGTTGATGGAATATCTCGCCGCCGGCTTGGTCCCTCGATTCCCTACCCTGATAGTGTCTATCGGTCTCGCCATAGTTGGAGTCATGCTCTTGGTGTGCGGGCTGGTACTGGACACGACTGTAAGAACCCAACTCGAAATCCGCAGACTTATGTACATGCATTAACAGCTGCAACGCGCAAATTTGAAGCTCACGCAGCGGAGGGAATTCCTTGGCGATGACGCAATTCGTCGAACTATCGCACGGGCCTTTTGGCTCGCTACAATCATCGTCGCATTATCGATTTACGCAGCTCGCCAGGAAGAAGGATGGCTTTGTTCTCGTACCCAAGACTCAACCCCTGCCAGTCTCAACAGGTCGCCTGGCGACAACGGTTGAATGCGATTCAAACTCACAGGCCCTGAAACGCGGCAATCTTGGTCGCTAGACCAATTTCGCGCTGTCTTCTCCGTGTTTTGGTCGAAGAACAGGTTCGGATAACACAGTTTCTAAGTCGATGAAATCTCCAGCCTTTGACATCACAAAGCGTATTGCCCGTCTTTTTGCGACTGCATATGTGGTCTGCTTTTCTTTGCTGGTCCTCGTGAATCTATTACCCATTGAACCTTTTAAGGAGAATGTGCTGAGCACGTTAAGCGATGTGAACTACACGTCCCACCCGTTCATCCAAGGACTTTCGCTAGACCATTTCACCGAATGCATTTCTCTAACGATCGGCATCAGATCCAGCGCCGCCGCTCAGAGCAACGAAACCATACTGACACGAGCTATTGTTGATGCGGCGTTAAGTCCAACTCTTGGACATTGTGAGAGAATTGCCGAAGGAGAGGTGAGCGCCTCCACCTACTATCGCTATTGGCATGGAGCGCAGGTCATTTCCCGCCCGGTACTCACGATTGCAACGGTGCCGACCTTGCGGTTCATTGTGGCGTGCGCATTTCTGTCGGCACTTGGCTTCATGTTGTATGCGATCACGAGAACTACCGGAAGAACAGCAGCAATCTCTGCAGGAATTATCATTGCAGTCTCGCCCATATACAGCCAGCTCCTTCTCATTCCCCACGCAGCGAGTTGGATCATCGGCTGTATCGGTGCCGGCCATATTTTGCTCAGCCCGCGTAAAGATTTACATACAAATATTGTACGCTTCGCCCTTATTGGCATCCTGGTCGCCTATTTTGACCTATTGAACAATCCGATCGTCGCTCTAACCGCCGCACTCATGGCTGTTACTCTTCGTCGGATCCACGACCGTCGAGAGGCGAGAATTGACGAAATCGTGCTGTTGAGTGCGGTCTGGCTCTTCGCGTATGGCGGCTTCTGGTGCCTGAAATGGTTTACTGCATCGGCGGTGTTGGGTGGGGAGGTTGTCTGGCAAACCGTGTACAATCAAATTGCGTTTCGCTTGAACGGAGATACAACGTGGCACGACGTCGGTGTATGGACTAGCATTGAGAAGAACTTCTGGTTTATGAGGTATTGTGCCTTAGCAGCTCTCATTGTATCCGTGATTACTGTTATTCTTACACTGCAAAGAAATTCTATTCCATTTTGGACATATCAATGTTACGCCACGCTGCAACTGGTGTCGCAGTTGCTGGTGGTCGCCCTTTTGCCGGTCGCTTGGCTTCTTACTCTACAAAACCACTCAATAGTCCACCACTGGTTCGTGGCACCCATTCTGACCATCAGTCTCATTTGCGATGTATTAGCCGTCCAACTATTTGTTCGGCGCGCCGCCAAACGCCGATCATAGCCGGTGCTCGTCTTAACCCAACGTCTGTGCCCTGCAGCTTTCCCTCAATGAACTGCGGCTACTTACAACTCAATGGCTCGAAGGCGCCCGTTTTAGACCGGACTTCGGCGCCAAACGCAGTGACCTGCCCCCCAACCTTGGATCACCCGGAGCCGGAATTTCCGGGGTTATCTGCTCATGGCAGTGACGTGCCCGGTGAGCAGTTCATCAGCGATATCGGCGGCATATTGCCGATCGCGCTGTGGGGTTGTCAACGCCGGAGCAAAAGTACACCACGCGTCGGAGTAAAAATGTACCAGTGTGCATTCAGGCACTCGGCCCGGAACTTGCCGTTGAACGACTCGATGAACGCATTATCCGTGGGTTTGCCGGGTCGAGAGAAGTCCAGGATCACACCCCTCTGATAGGCCCAAAGATCAAGATCGCGGGAGATGAACTCCGAGCCCTGGTCGACACGGATCGACTTTGGATAGCCAACCTGCGTGCAAACCCTTTCGAGCGTTTGCACTACATCTTCACCGCGATAGCTGAAGCGGGGATCGACGGCTGGTGAGAACCGCGAGAAGGTATCGACGATTGTGAGAACCCGGATCTTGCGGCCAGTGGCCAACTGGTCATGAACAAAGTCCATGGCCCAGGTCTCGTTGCTCTGCGTGGCGTCACGACGGTCGTCGCGCAGTTTGGCTTTTACTCTTCGCTTCGGTGTCTTGTTCCTGAGCTGTAGCCCCATCTCTTTGTAAAGCCGATAGACCCGCTTCGCATTCACATTCCATCCCTCTCGGCGCAATAGAACATGCACACGCCGGTAGCCATACCGCACGCGCGTCTCGGCAATCTCCTTGATCCGCTGTTTGAGTTCGGCCTGATCGCCGCGCTTGGACTTGTAGTGATAGAGCGATGTGTCAATCAGGAGGGCCGCACAAGCTCGTCTGATCGAGACCTTCCAGTCAGATCGCACTTCATCAACAAGTCGGCGCTTGCGAACAGGCCTCAGAGCGTTCGTTTGATAACGTCCTGCAGCATGGCTTTGTCGAGCGACAAATCGGCGACGATCTTCTTCAGACGGTTGTTCTCATCTTCCAGTTGCCTCAGCCGCTTGACCTCCGAGGGCATCAGGCCGGCATATCGCTTGCGCCAGTTATAGAACGTCGCATCCGAAATCCCCGCCTTGCGACACACTTCGGCAACTGCTTTGCCTTCCTCAGCCTGCTTCAGAATGAAGGCAATCTGAGCCTCCGAAAACTTCGACCTCTTCATGGAACTCTCCTCCTCCCGACAACGGGATCATAGTTGGAAAATTCCAGCTCAAAACGGTCCGATTCTTGGGAGGCAGGTCAATGACAACCGAGGGCGTCTAGAAAACTCGGGGCTATTCAGACGAAGGTTCGGGAGGCCTCAGGATCGCCAGGTATCTGGGGAAGCGACTTTAACTAAGCAAAGCGGCGCAAGCTCTGAGGAAAATCGGAAGGTATTTCGGGGAAACTGCTAAGAGGTCCGTTTGAAGGCGATGCCTGTGTTCCCCGGTCATGTCCCACTGGGCGCGAAAACCGGCGTCGCTCAAACGACGTTCCTTTACCACTCCCATGTACACTTGGCGACCCGAAGAAAGTGAAGCTGTGTGGAAATCACCAAGCGTGTCTGGCGCAGGATTGTTCTCATCGGGAGAATAGATATAGTTGTTGTCGAATAAGACATAGCTGCGGGAGGTCAAAAATTCCAAAACGTCGGCTTCTCCCGAGAACTCGACATAGACCATATCGACGCCGTATCGATCGAACAGCTCTCGTGCTCCGCTTAGGACATCGTGTTCACTCCCCTGCACATCGATCTTTAAGAGCAAAACATGCTCCCTAACTTCGCTGTCCAAAGTCGTAGCTTCGACCGTTTGGCTGCCCGCATGGTCCCATTTTGGATGACCCTCTGGAATAAGTCTTCCAGAAGACGAATAACCTTTGAAACCCTCCCAGTTTCTTTCTGTTCCCTTTAATGTGGCTGACACATACAGTCGGGCGCAGCCGACAAAGTCAGTAACGGCCTTTTCGGTGAGCGTAATATTGCTCTTGTCTCCACACAGACGTTCAAAGTGTTCCAGGTTTCCTAAAAAGGGCTCGAAAGAAACCACCTCAAGATTTGGATTTCGTGTGCTCCATGCCAATGAGGCACGCCCGGTGGCCGCGCCAACATCAAGGCACAGGCCGGCTGGGACGAATTTGAGCACGTCGTAGAATCCATCATGCTTTGATCCGAAAAAAAGTGAACCAGAGTGGATAATGTTCACGCTTCTGCCCCCACGTAAATCCAATTTTCATGCCTATGGATACGCGTAAATGCGGGCACTTGTTTGGGTTCAACCACGCCAATCCTGACATTTCACGCTATAACGCTGCCCCTGCGTGTTATCGCTTCACTACTGCCATGCCGGATTTACTGACCGTCATGTACGGTTCCAGCAAAAAACGGCTGAACGTTCATCCGGCCTATTGCAGCCCATCCTGAGTCATAACCGTGCGGGGAAGAGAAATTGCCGACCGATCTGACTTCTACCCGCACGATGCACTCGCCCAAGCGTGTTTGTTGTTGCTGCTGTGAGGAGCTCCGCCTCCTTGTGATCGGCCACCTCCCTAGGCACCGCCTCTGCACACGATTGACCGGTCTTCTTTATTACAGTTCGCTCCCAAACCACTTGACTTCAATATGGGTGTTCCGGTTCTGGCTGAGAAAACTTTCGCGCCACGAACCTAGTGTTGGATCTTGGCTCTCCGGTCGCGGCCGCTCCTCCCGCTTTGGTCCAAAGCTTGTCACACTCGAACCCAGTTCGCTTTAACCAAGCCTTGAGGCATGCGCCATTTGGAACAAACCAGTTCGATTTGTCGCCGAGAAAGTTGTCTTCCACAAAAAAGCAAACGGGCACCTCGTTTGCTTCGGGCAACATTTCGTCAAACCGAATGCATACGTCCGCATGTTTGAAGTATGAATCTCCGCTTGTTCCGCCTCCAAACAAAATTCCATCTGTCCGCATGATGGCGTTCAGACGCTCTAGCGCGAGAATTGGATGTTTTAGGTGATAGTAAACCCCCTGGAAAAACACACCGTCGAAAAGCCCATCATCACTGGGGTTCAGATCGTACAGCGTTTTTCGCTTAAACTGCACCTTCGATCCGAGCAGCGCTTTGAGTTCACTAAATCCTGACTCATCTGGATCCATGACATCGATGGCAACAACCTCAGCACCCAGACGTTCAAAGTAAAAGCTAAACCCGCCCGACCAACACCCGATGTCCAATATGCGGCTGTTGGAAATAAATTCATCGGCAACACCATAAGCCAATACTGATTGGACAACGTCAATCTTTCCAGGTATGAACCGCCCATCTTCGAGGGGAACCTTGTGTCGATAGGCATCTTTCTCCAATGAAGAAAGATTGATTTTGGTTGCTGTCACCCTCATTTCTCCAAAACTGGTTTTCAAGATTCAAACACAAAACATACTGCGTGCCGTTTACTTCTCACAAAAAACCGCGCTTTGCCGGCCGCCGGTATGAAGTCTAAGCGGCACTCCAGAGTGTTAAATACTTAACCATTTGTGACTGTTTTCCAACACCGCGGCAGCTGTGTCGGCACACTCAATATCCGCACCCAACGCAGGTCTGCCGGCAAAAACGCTGCAAGAAGTTTCAGGATCGGCTAGACGGATAGCTTCTTGCAGCTGGGCTCGGCGCGTGTCTCTGGAATGCGCCCTGTTCTTTTCGCTTGCAGAAATGTTCATCATCAAACCGCTGCCCCAAGCCCGCAACTCATCGCTAACGAGATATACAAAAGCCAAGCTCACGCTACTCGGCCGTTTGGTGGCTTCTCGCACCCGGTCATTGCTTTCATGCTCCGACAGGAACTTGCGGAGACCCTTCAAATCCGCTTCGTGAATCTCCTCAAACACATCGAACAGAAGCCAGTTGAACACTATCCGGTCTTGCGGGGTTAGCTCACCGACAATTTTTTCACCTGAATTGCGCCAACCGCTTTCGGTATGGTTGGATTGCTGTCCAGTTTCAACTAAGTCGCCACTACGCCGTGGCATTTGAAATTCCGTAACTAACTGGTTCTCTACCATAACTTCGTATTTTAAAACATATTCATCTGTTAATGTTGGAATCATATCACAACATTTAGGTCGCAAGAAGTTGGAATACACAGAGCTGGTCCCCGAATCTGAGACAGGTAGCTAAGGTGGATCGCCCGATGATAAGGACGATCCACCTTAGCACTACTTTGGCAGATTAACGTTTTGTGAATCATTGTGTTTGATTTTTTTCGCTCCGGGATTTTTTGGGAGCGCATCATGTTGGATTGGAATGAAGAGTTGGTTGAATGGCTTAAGCCGTTTCTGGATGTATTGGGGCACAAGGCTCGCCGCAAGATGTGCCCGCTGTATGTTGCCGGCCTGATCGGTGCGGGCGAGCGCAAGAGCATGGAGCCTTTGGCCTCGCGGGTGGCGATAGGGCGCTACGACCGACTGCATCACTTCATTTCCGACGGGGTGTGGGACACGGCGCGTGTGGAAGAGGAATTGGCACGTGCGGCGGACCGATTGGTCGGCGGCACAGATTCGGTGCTGGTTATTGATGATACGGCACTGCCAAAGAAGGGGGAGCATTCAGTTGGTGTGGCGCCTCAATATGCGGGTGTACTGGGCAAGCGGGCGAATTGCCAGGCACTGGTTTCGCTGACGCTTGCCAAGGATGACGTTCCGATTGCAGTAGGCTTGCGATTGTTTTTGCCGCAGAGTTGGGCGAGCGATCCGGAGCGTCTATCGGCGGCCGGGGTGCCCGAGGTTTTCCGCGCCGCGCGCACCAAGCCGGAAATTGCGCTTGCCGAGATTGACCGGCTGCTGGCGACAGGTGTGCGCTTCGGAACCGTGCTGGCCGATGCCGGCTACGGCCTGTCGGCGCCGTTCCGCCAGGGATTGAGTGCACGGGGCCTGACATGGGCCGTCGGCATTCCGAAGCATCAGAAGGTCTACCCGGCAGATGTCGCACCCGTCTTTCCGCAAGCCAAGCGCGGCCGGCCGCGCAAGAATGCCATTCCCGATCAGTTGTCGGTGCCGGCTCAAGCCATGCTCGAAGGCGCCGACTGGACCGATCTGAGCTGGCGATGCGGCACGAAAGGGCCGCTCAGGGCCCGGTTCGCAGCAGTGCGCATCCGCGTTGCCGATGGTCGGCCGCAGCGCATTCACGAAAAGGGCCAGCAGCATATGCCCGGCGAAGAGGCGTGGCTCATCGGCGAGCACAGGCCGTCGGGCGAGAAGAAATATCACCTCGCAACGCTGCCGGCCAAGGCCAAACTGAAAACACTTGCAGCGACCGTCAAGGCCCGCTGGTCATGCGAACAGGCGCATCAGCAGATGAAGCAGGAACTCGGTCTCGATCACTTTGAAGGCCGTTCCTGGACCGGACTGCACCGCCATGCCCTGATGGTGATGATCGCATATGCCTTCCTGCAGCATCGTCGCTTGAGCGAAGCGGAAGGGGGAAAAAAACAACGGCGCCAACCGCAAAGGGCCACCCCAGCCGACCCTTCCCGCCGTCCGACGCGCCGTCTTCGCCACCCTCGTGCCAAAGCCGATCCCAGAAAAATGCCCAAACTGCCGTATCAGGCTACGACGAAGACAGATTTGAAACTGCCAAAGTAGTGTTAGTGCGTAGGGCTTCTTTCGATTCAATATGCCTTGTCAACACTTCCGCCCCATCGTTCGGAATCTCCAACTTTTTCTCGATCTTCATCTGCGTTCTGTTTTGCGCTGCATCAGTTTTGACTGATGTTGGTGTTTCTATGGCGTTGAGTTTCTTGCCGTAGGCTCTAAAACAGCTCATTGGTTTTCTAAAATCATTGTTTATATCTATAAATATTTATCAAAACGATTGTATTTACCATTATGTTAATGTCGGGCCTGGTGCTGGTGTAGAACTATTTTTCATTTTTGATATTATCAATATTCTTAATAATGCGTCATGTAATGCAAAAATTGAAATCGTTGAAATATTAAATAGAGTTTCAATGTGTAATGTTATATTTAAACTATAAACTTAATGTATTCTATCCATCTCAATAAGTTGCGGCGAGTTTTTGGAATGAGGGTAGACTATATGTAAGTTCTATTTTATGAGTTCCAGCCATGAAGGTTTATCCAGTAATTCTTTGCGGTGGCGTTGGGAAGCGCCTGTGGCCTGCTTCGCGTTCCGCACGGCCAAAGCAATTCCTACAGCTTTTGGGTTTGCAATCGTTGTTTCAAGAGACCGTGCGACGCGTCGGTGACAATAATTTGTTCGGTAAGCCGCTGTGTATCGGCAACGAATCCCATAGGTTTGTGATCGCAGAACAGTTGCGCCAAGCCGGAGTGTCGGCCGAAATTGTACTGGAGCCTAAAAGGCGTGATTCTGCGCCGGCTTTGTGCGCTGGTTGTTTACTTAGTCAGAGTGCTGGCAGCGACGCTATCGTACTCGCGATGCCAGCAGATCATCATATTGGGAACACAGACGGTTTTACGGAAACGGTGAAATCTGGACTCGATGCAGCAGCTGAGGGCTACCTCGTGACCTTTGGGGCGCGGCCTCACCGACCAAGCACCGCATACGGTTACATTGCTCCGGGCGAACCAGTGAGGGGGGAGGCCCACCGTGTTCTGTCTTTTGTCGAAAAACCGGATGAGGAATCCGCTCGCGAATTCATTGCACAAAGCTATCTATGGAACACTGGTAACTTTCTCCTGCGTGCGGACCACTTCATTGAGGAGCTAAATGTCAACGTTCCCGCCATGGTATCAGCGATGAGGGACTCCGTCGCTGGCGCTAGTCGGGATGCTAACTTTTTACATTTGGAACCCGAAGCTTTTGGACGCTCGCCGACAGCTTCCATCGACTATGCAGTTATGGAACACACGCAAAGGGCGGCTGTGGTAGAAGCGAGTTTTGATTGGTCGGACATCGGCAACTGGTCCGCTGTCCTCGACAAAACTGATAAGGACGGCCAAGGGAATGCGTTGTCAGGAGATATTCGTGTCATAGACTGCAGCAACAACTATATTCGCAGCGAAAGGGGGATCGTCGGAGCAATCGGTATCGAAAACTTGATTGTCGTCGCGAATCGCGATGCGGTGCTTGTTGCGCCTCATACTAGAGTTGAGGATGTCAAGCATCTCGTACAATTGCTCGAAATAGAGGGTCGGATAGAAATCGACGATCATCCGATTTCGTTCCGCCCTTGGGGGAGCTATGAAGTAATCGATAGTGGAGATCGATTTCAAGTGAAGCGGATTTCGGTTGCCCCAGGGGGACGGCTTTCCCTTCAGAGCCACAAACATCGCTCGGAGCATTGGGTGGTGGTCCGTGGGAAAGCACAAGTCCAGATTGACGGTGCCGAAAGAGAAGTCCTACCGAATGAAGCGGTCTATATTCCGCTTGGCGCCGTTCATCGCCTAGAGAATCGCGAAGACGCTATCCTTGAACTAATTGAGGTGCAGTCGGGCGACTATCTCGGTGAGGACGATATTGAACGCTATGAAGACGTTTACGGACGCCTCTAGCAGGCTGTTGAAAAAGTCGCTCGCGTCTGAGCAGTGATGGTGATTCACTTCCGATATTGAACGGAGGAGATGATTCGTGCGCGGTTCAGATGAACGGACAGGTGAGCTTTTCAGCTATGTGGATCTTGAGGCGCGCGTGAGGCCTGATCATCCGCTTCGGATGATCCGCGAGATTGTGAATGCGGCACTTGAGCAGTTGCAGCCTGATTTTGCAGCGCTTTACTCGAAGATGGGTCGTCCCTCGATTGCGCCTGAGAAGCTGTTACGGGCGATGCTGTGCCAGGCGTTCTACTCGATCCGCTCGGAACGGCAGTTTATGGACCGGCTTGAGTTCGATCTGCTGTTCCGTTGGTTTGTGGGTCTCGGCATTGACGATGCGGTATGGGATCACTCGGTGTTCTCGAAGAACCGGGACCGGTTGCTTGATGGTGATATTGCCGCAAAGCTACTTTCAGCGGTTCTGTCTCAGGCCCGAGTGAAGCGGCTTTTGTCGAGCGACCACTTCTCGGTTGACGGCACGCTGATCGAAGCGTGGGCTTCGATGAAGAGTTTCAAGCCGAAGAGCCTGTCCTCGGGCGAAGACCCGGGGAACGGGACCGACGATCCACTGGGTGGCGGCGGGCGCAATGAGCAAGCTGACTTCCATGGCCAGAAGCGCTCCAATGAGACGCATATGTCCACGACCGACCCGGATGCAAGGCTCTATCGCAAGGGCGCGGGCAAGGAAGCGAAGTTGAGCTTCATGGGGCATGGGTTGATGGAGAACCGATCCGGTCTTTTGGTTGATGCTTGCCTGACACCGGCCAATGGGCATGCGGAGCGGGTGGCAGCGTTGGTGATGATAGAGCGCCATGCCGACCGGCCGCAGCGGCTCACACTTGGTGCGGACAAGGCCTATGATGCGGCGGACTTCGTCAACGAACTGCGCTGCATGGGTGTCACACCGCATGTGGCGCAGAACACCAACGGTCGGCGCTCGACAATCGATGGACGCACGACGCGGCATCGCGGCTACGAGGTGAGCCAGCGTATCCGCAAGCGCATTGAGGAGACCTTCGGCTGGATCAAGACCATAGCGGGCCAGGACAAGACGGTCTTCAGAGGTCTTGGCCGTGCCGGCTTCGCCTTCACCTTTGCCGCCACGGCCTACAATCTGGTGCGCTTGCCCAAGCTGCTGGCAACGTTGCCACCGTGAGCGCTCCCGGTGGCTGCCAGTTGATCGGACGCTGGCGCATTACACAGGCCGACCTGTGGGACCGCGACCATCTCGATCTGGTAGAGCCCGCAATGATCATCATTCACGAAGATGGCCACGGCGAAATCGCATTCGGTGAAATGCAGGCCGGCCTCGACCTCGAATACGGCCGATCCATGGTATTCTTCACCTGGGCAGGTTTTGAGGAGATGGACGAGGTAAGCGGCTCGGGATCAGCCGAACTAATGGAAAATGGTTCACTTGAGATAGAGTTCGCCTATCATCTCGGTGATGAAGCCATTCTAACAGCCCAACGCGACACTTCTTCAACAGCCTGCTAATGCACCTCTGTGACGTCGCCAAGCTTACTCTCAGACAGCGTCGTCATATCCCATTGGGGACCAAAGTATGCTAGCCTCAAAATCGCGCAAAATTGGGGGAATTCCAACTCACAGTGCAGATTTGTTCAATCCAAGCGAGACAACTCTACATTGTAGGTGGTACAATGAAATTTGCCGTAACATACACACTGAGTAGGATTTATGCTTCAAACTGAATTGGTGGTTCCAGCAACATGCTCCTCAGGCTTAAAGCGCGGCTTAGTCGGGCCCTATTTGCGCGCTGAAACGATACACTTGGATGAAACGGATATTGTCCTTCGCTACTTGACTCAAACACGAGACTGGGGAGTGATGATTGACGTCGGCGCCCATACCGGCTCATCCTGTATCCCCTTCGTAAAGTCTGGTTGGCGAGTTGTCGCAATAGAGCCAAATCGGATAAATCGTTCACAATTGAAAAATAAGCTTGCGGCCCTATCAGTAGATGAACAGCAGAACATAGACGTACATGAAGTTGCAGTCAGTGACCGCAAAGTAAAAAATGCTACTCTTTATCACTCCGATGTTAGCTCTGGTATTAGTGGCTTGTCCAAGTTCCACGAATCTCATTGGGAAGTTGGCCGCGTAGAAGTCGATACCCTGAAGGGTGTTTTAGATGGTTACAGTTTTGAGAATATCGAATTCCTCAAGATCGACATTGAGGGCTTTGACTACTTTGCCCTACAAGGGTTTCCATGGAACCGGTTCAAACCGAACATTATCGAATGTGAGTTTGAAGATCTGAAGTCCATACCACTGGGGTACAAATGGACTGAGATTTGCGACTATCTTGTCGGCAAGGGCTATGACGTTCTTATTAGCGAGTGGCACCCTATAGTTGAATACGGAATCCAACATGATTGGCGTTGTTTAAAGCGGTATCCGTGTGAGTTATCTGACGATACTGCGTGGGGCAATGTAGTCGCAATTGCTCAACACGAGAACCTCGAAGAAATTGTGAATGGTTTCATTACGTCACCCTTTCCAAACTCAATTCTCGCTGCGCCGAATAGCTTCTCGCACGACCGATTTCACGGTGGGGCATGCGCAATACGGGACGGATACTTCATACCTGCTGACGATAGATCCGGAGAATCCTATGTACGGAAAGTCTACCACGGCCACTATATGCCGGGTCAGAACATAGTTGCGAGGCTAACTTTCACCACTGACGTGCCAGGAAAGCTACGCGTTCGGCTAATTCGACATGGGCAGGGTCCAGCGGAGCACACAGACAAGGTTGTCACAATTGTTCGAGGCGTTAATGAATTTGTAGTGCCACATAATATTCAACATTATCAACTCCACTTTGGTGTCCAATTGCACTGTATTGAACCTTATGAGGTTCATTTGGAGGGGGTCACTTCCGAACTTGTATTTATGGATTATGGGTCGACTTCTACAGGTATTAGCAATGACATCCAAAACAGTGTGCGAAACACCACAAGAAGGTTATTCGAAAATACTGTCGGACACCAAACAAAGATTGAATCTCAGACAAAATTGGCTAAAGCTGCGTTTCTTGTTTCTATCCTTTCTAACACGAACTCGCCAACGTCCGAAAAGATGATCGCCTTTCTTAGTCTAATTGATGATTTGGATGAAATATCAAAGTCACTGTCTCGACAAGATTTTGTACAACTGAATGAAACTCTTGACTTAGCGTTACGAAAATTGCGACTTGGATGTATATTTGGAATCACTCTGAACCCAGGAAACAGTATTCTTGAGGACAAGTATATTCACGGCCGTTTGGTTAAACGAGTGGTCGTCCCGCCGATCAAAAAAACCAAAAAAGGGAAACAAAGTTTATTGCGCGATGGATTATCGTCGGCGCCCGGTAAAGGACGGTTCTTAAGTATATCACGTCAAGAGTTTCCAAGTAACCGAAGATATCACACAGAAACCGAGTATAGCTTCAATTCAGAAAATACGGCCATATTACGATTTGTTGATGTTACCACAGGGCGAACTCTTGGGACTGTCAATTTGGAAAGGGGCTTCAATAACTTCGCCGAGTTTGAATTCGAAGTGAACTCAACCGATCCTAGCGCGTACATCGAAGTGCAGGTTGAGAACAAATGTGATAGTGAAGAGTTGTATTGGTATCACACGAAAATATGGGAAGTGCGCGAGGCGAAATCGCAAATTTCAGTCATTGAATCATTTTCCAGCGAGCTTGCCCGACAAAGATCGTCGCAGAAAAACTCTTTGTTCACACCTGTGACAACGGAGCCGCTGAGCCTTTCGGATATTGACAGGCTAAACTCGCTTCGAAACAAATTTAGTGGCGAGAGGGTTTTTATAATGGGCAACGGCCCAAGTTTGAACAACACTCCACTGGATTTACTGAAAGATGATTATGTATTTGGGCTGAATCGAGTAAGCCTTCTTTTTGATCGAATAACTTGGCGGCCCCATTTCTTCACCGCATTTGACGTGAGAGTGGTGCCAGACAATCAATACGAGTTTTCTCAGATTGATGTGCCGTACAAGTTTTTTTCTGCCAGATACAAACCAATTTTGGGACAAAGCAGCTCGCACTACTGGCATCATGCAAAGGGGTTTTATGACGGATTTGAGGGTTGTTTTGACCCGGATGTAGTTTATTTGGGATTTGGCGGAGGAGGTACGGTCGGAGTCATCGCAATTGAAATCGCATTCTTTTTGGGGTTCAGGGAGATTTACTTAATTGGAACTGACGTATCCTACTCGGTGCGGCCATCCGTGTTACAGGCGGGCGAGGACACCTTTGGTGACGGGGTCAAGCTCCAACTGGAGAGCACAAAAGATGATGATCCCAATCATTTTGACCCCAGATACTTCGGACGCGGCAAGAAATGGCATAACCCAAATGTAAAGGATATGAAGATCGGGTTTGCAAGAGCTGCATCTTATATTCAACGACGGGGTGGCGTTCTTCGCAATGCCACCGTTGGTGGTAAGCTGGATGAGGTGCCGCGAGTTAAGTTTGAGTCTTTGTTTTGATGGCGAATGTTGTGAAAGTGCTTTACGACATTACGACCCTGGCCAACATACATTGTGCTCCGAATGTGCAGCCTTCGGGCATTTACAAACATACAGAAGAAATGGGGCGGGCATTGCGCGATGCACCAGGCTTGGAACTCTACTTGTCAAGCAAACCGTCGCAATTTCGCAAAGCATTTCGCTATCTTGCAGACACACATCAATTTGAGCTAGATCGTTTCCTCCTTACACCATCCGAGTTACGCAACTGTATCCCGTACGTGTATAGCGCTCAGCTGTCATCAAGTTCAATTCAGTCCTTTGCGGAGCAGTATCACAGAGACAACTACGATGCAGTCTCGATTTGCAATCAGGGTAAAATCGACATATATCATGTTAACTGGCGGGGAGAGTCCTCACTGCCGAGTGAAATATACTCACAGATAGTATTGACTATATATGATGTGATTGCTTTAAAACAACCGGAGTGGTTTGTAAACACTGGCCAAGAAAATTCGATTGGAGAATATCTCAGCGCTCTACTGCATTCTGTGAGCCCAAAACATTCAATCACTGTTAGTACAGAAAGCGTAAAAAACGATTTGCTTTCTATGTTTTTACACCTTTCGGAAGATCAAATTTACGTTACCCCTCTAGGGGTATCAGAGCATTTCCGACCGGTCAAAGACATCGATGCGATTAATTGCGTCAAAGAAAAATATGGAATCCCACAAAACAGGAGATACGCGCTTTGCGTTAACACCATTGAACCTCGGAAGAATATGGAGTCTGTAATAAGGTCGTTTTCCCTTATGTATGAAGACCGCAAATTTGACGATGTTTGCCTTGTTTTGGCTGGGTCGAAGGGATGGCTTTATGAGGATGTGGAATTGTTGACTGAGAAAATGTCAAAGGAACAGGGATGTCCAATATACGTAACAGGATATGTTGATTACGTGGATTTACCATATTTGTATTCTGGTGCATCCGTGTTTTGCTACCCATCACTCGACGAAGGCTTCGGGCTACCGGTATTGGAAGCGATGAGATGTGGAACTCCGGTTGTAACGTCTGATATAGCACCGCTCAGAGAGGTGGCTGGCGCAGGGGCGATGTTGGTCGACCCCACTGATACAATTGCCTTGGCCGATGCGATAAGTGAGCTGTTAGGCGATAGAAGCTTGTCGCGCGTTTTGGCGGCCTCAGGGGAAAAATGGGCTCGTTCATTCTCCTGGGAGCGGAGCGCGAGTGAGATGTGTGAGGTGTACGAACATGTCGTCCAGAAACATTTGTGACTGATCGTGAATGTATTGGATATACTTTCCGAATTTTAGTTCATCTGTGGCGAAAAGTGTCGTATTATAATATTCTTTGATGAAGTTTTCTTCACTTTCGATTTATTGTTCTTGGTAAGAAGTAAGGGGAATCGCTGCACTACTGTTAATTCAGTTGTATTGATGTCGAGCCAAAATGAATTAGGCACTCTATTTGAGCAAACAAATATTTTTGGGAAATGAGGATCCGTATTGGTCTGTGTTAACTTATGACCGTAATAGAAATAGGAGTTCTGATGAGAATATGCATGATTTCGTTGCTGATGGTGAAACCTCGGTCGAAAAAATAATTTGCACATTCGAAAGAAGCGGCCTTGACATAGCAGGTTTCCGAACATGTTTCGATTTTGGTTGTGGTGTGGGTAGATTATTTAAGTGGCTAGCTGAAAACTTTCCAGAAGTTTAAGCGTACGACATATCGGATCCGCATATCAAATTGGCCAATATATACTTTCAAGAAGAAGGAATAGGTGACCTGCCTCCCAATAATTCCTTCGAACTGAGTTAGATTTTTCCGCGCAGTTTTCTCACGGCTGGTAGGAGGAGCGGAGGCGATGAAAGCATCGAAGTTCACGGACGCGCAGAAGGCGTTCATCATCAAGCAAGGCGAGGAAGGCACACCTGTGGCGGAGATTTGCCGCAAGGCGGGGATCAGCCAGGCGACCTACTTCAACTGGAAGAAGAAGTACACCGGCCTCATGCCGTCGGAGATGAGGCGACTGCGCGAGTTGGAGCAGGAGAATGTCCAGCTGAAGAAGCTCGTGGCGGATCTGTCTTTGGACAAGGCGATGCTTCAGGACGTGATCAAACGAAAGCTCTAAGGCCTGGCCGGAAAATAACGCTGGTCGACGAGATGATGTCGCAGTGGGCAATCTCGATCCGCCGCGCCTGCGGGGTAATCCTGATTGATCCCAAAACCCACCGATACAAATCCCGTTGACCCGACCAGGCCGCTTTAGAACAGCGTATCAGAGAGATTTGTCAGACCCGCGTGCGCTTCGGCTGCCGGCGGGCTCACGTTCTGCTCAGGCGTGAGGGATGGCCGATCAATCTGAAGAAAACCTGCAGGATTTACAAGGAGCTGGGCATGCAGCTTAGGAACAAGACACCCAAACGCAGGGTTAAGGCCAAGCTGAGAGAAGACCGTGCGGAGGCGATTGGCCCCAATGATGTCTGGGCCATGGACCTTGTCCACGGTCAGCTCGCCACGGACCGCAAGATACGCGTGCTGACGGTGGTTGATACCTTCTCACACTACTCGCCAGTCCTCGATCCGCGGTTCAGCTATCGTGGCGAGGATGTGGTTCGAACCCTTGAACGGGTATGTGGCGAGATCGGCTATCCGAAAACCATCCGCGTTGATCAGGGCTCGGAGCTCATCTCGCGAGATATGGACCTGTGGGCCCATCAGCGTGGCGTCACACTTGACTTCTCGCGGCCGGGTAAAACGGACCGACAATGTCTTCATCGAG
>JAJFHE010000002.1 GCA_021775755.1 Hyphomicrobiales bacterium
CCACGGCGCCGAGCACAGCGCCTTCTCGGACCCGACGGGGAGCGCTCGCCGCGGCCTGCCGTCGCGCTCGCGCACCGACGCCCAACCGCTCGTGCGCGCGGCCACGCTGCGCTTCTTCGACCTGCAATTGAAGGGTGAAACGGCGGCCCGCGAGGCGCTCACAGTCGAGGCGCTGGAGCCCTTCCTGCAGGGGCGGATCACCGCCGTCGAGGTACTCAAGCGGAGTGAGGACGAGAAGTGAGCCCTCGCGTCGCTCGCTCAGCTCCCCAAGCGCTCCATCACCGCGCGCACGACCATCGGCCAGGCGATCGTCGCGTCGGCGTGAACCTCGGCCCAGCGTCCGCCCTCGGCGGCCGGGACGATCTTGCCCCAGCTCACGGATTCGCTGTAGCTGCAGCCCGAGAGGCCGCCCCAGTGCACCGGCTCGGGGCAGATTCGCACGGCGTAGCGGTAGCGGCAGGGCGGGTGCGCCTTGCTCGGGACGCGCTTGCCGAGGATGTCGATGAAGGGCGCGACCTGTTGCGCCCAGTTGCGCGGCACACCGCCGCCGATGGTCATGATGCCGTGGCGCTCGTGCTCGATGAACCGACGGTGGAAGTCGTTCAGATCACCGAAGGGGTCGAAGCGCAGCGCCGACTTGCCGAGCTCTTCGCGCATGTGGTTGTTCGTCGCGAAGTCGAGACCCAGCTCGCTGTCCGTGAAGGCCGGGACGTACACCGGCACGTCGTGCTCGTAGGCGCTCTTGAGCGGCCCGCGGCCGTCGGTGTTCTTCGCGAGCCACGCGCCGATGCGACGGTTCAGCGAGGAGCTGCAGAGCACCTCATCGTCGGGCACCTCGTCGAGCACCTGGGCCATGATCCGCTCGGTGTCGTCGAGGTTCTGCTCCAGCTCGATCGTGTCGTAGACGCGGTTGTAGCCGCGCTCGAGCAGATCGGGATCCGCGATCGAACCGTCGTGCTCGAAGTGCAGCATGCCCAGGCTCTCGACGAGTCCGTGCGCCATGAGCGCACCCGTCGACACGACCGCAGACACCCAGCCACGCTCGATCATCTCGCAGATCACGAGGCCTTGCTTGGCGATGGTCATGGCGCCGCTGAGCGTGAGCACGTTGTAGCTCTGCTCGTCGCGCACCATGGCTTCGAGGACGTCGGCGGCGCGGCCGAGCTCGCGTCCGCCGAAGCTGGTGTCGGCCATGCCGCGCACGAGCGCGTCGACCGAGCCGGCGGCCGCGAGGTCGAGCGACTTCAGCGGACGCAGGCCGTCGGAGTGGCCGTCGCCGTAGCGCGAGCGCAGATCGCTCCTGGCCTCGCCGGGCGGGACGACATCGCCCGCGTCATCGCGCGGCGGCTCATCACCGCGCGCGCCGCCGCAGGGGTAGGTGCCGCTCACGAGGCCGTGGCCCCGCGCTCGGCCACGAGGTTCGCGAAGCGCTCGAAGAGGTAGAAGGCGTCGCGCGGGCCGGGCGCGGCCTCGGGGTGGTACTGCACCGTGAAGAGCGGCAGCTCGCGGTGGCGCAGGCCCTCGACGGTGTCGTCGTTGAGGTTCTTGTGGGTCACCTCGACCATGCCCGCGTCGAGCGAACCCGCGTCGACGACAAAGCTGTGGTTCTGGCTCGTGATCTCGGTGCGCTCGGTCGTGAGGTCAATCACCGGTTGGTTCGCGCCGTGGTGGCCGAACTTCATCTTCACCGTGCGTCCGCCCAGCGCGTGCGCGACGAGCTGGTGGCCGAGGCAGATCCCGAAGGTCGGCAGGCCGGTCTGCACCAGCTCACGAATCGTGGCGATCGACGCGCCGAGCGGCTCGGGGTCGCCCGGACCGTTCGACAGGAAGAGACAGTCGGGCGCCTCCTCCAGGATCGCCGCCGCCGGCGTCGAGGCCGGGAAGACCTTCACGCCGAAGCCCGCGGCCACGAGCCCGCGGAGCATGTTGCGCTTGATCCCGAAGTCGAGCACGGCCAGCCGCGGCTTGCCGGTGGTGACGGGGCCGCGGCGCGGCAGGAAGGGCGTGTCGAGACCTTCGGTCCAGTCGTGTGGCTTGGCGCAGGTGACCTCGCAGACGAGGTCGCGCCCCGCGGTGCCGGGCCAGGCGCGGACCTTCGCCAGCAAGCTCGCCGGGTCGCCGTCGACGCTCGAGAGGATCGCGCGCAGCGCGCCCTCGGTGCGCACCTTGCGTACGAGCGCGCGCGTGTCGATGCCCTCGATGCCGACGACGCCGCGGGCCTCCAGCCAGCTCGACAGGTCGGACGTGGCGCGCTGGTTGCTGACGATCGGTGAGAGCTCGCGCACGATGAAGCCCTGCAGGTCGCAGCGGTCTGACTCGACGTCCTCTTCATTCACGCCCGTGTTGCCGATGAGCGGGTAGGTCATCAGCACGATCTGGCCGCGGTAGCTGGGGTCGGTGAGGACCTCCTGGTACCCGGACATGGCCGTGTTGAAGACCAGTTCGCCGCAGGACTCGCCGTCGTGGCCGAACTGCCGACCGGCGTAGATCGAGCCGTCCTCGAGGACGAGCAGGCAGGGTTTGCGGGTGCTCATGGGCGCATCGTATCCGCGCGGCGACCGTCCCGCGAGAGCGGCCTAGTCGCCGCGAGGGACCGCGTCGAGGGTCAGATCCGCGGCGCCCTGGGTGAGGAACACGTGGTGCCCGAGCCCGGCCACCATCACGGCGTTGTCGGTCGCCAGGCGCATGGGCGGACGGAACAGCGGCAGGCCCAGCGCCTCGGCTTCCGTCGCCATCCGCTCGCGCAGCTCGGAGTTGGCCGCCACGCCGCCGCAGAGCACGAGCCCCCCGGCGTCGATCTGCTGCGCGGCCTGCACGAGCCGGCGGCTCAGCACGTCGACCGCGGCGCGCTGGAAGGACGCCGCCACGTCGGCCGGCGCGATGTCGTCCGGCACGGGCGCACCGCGCCGCGGCGGGTTGCCGTGCACCGCGTAGAGCACCGCTGTCTTGAGCCCGGAGAAGGAGAAGTCGAGACCGTCCGCGGGCAGCGGGCGCGGGAAGCGGAACGCGCGCGGGTCGCCCTGCCGCGCGAGCTTGTCCAGG
>JAJFHE010000011.1 GCA_021775755.1 Hyphomicrobiales bacterium
GGAGTCTGGGCCGTGTCTCAGTCCCAGTGTGGCTGATCATCCTCTCAGACCAGCTACGGATCGTCGCCTTGGTGAGCTTTTACCTCACCAACAAGCTAATCCGACGCGGGCTCATCCAATGGCGATAAATCTTTCCCCCGAAGGGCTTATACGGTATTAGCCCAAGTTTCCCTGGGTTATTCCGTACCATTGGGTAAATTCCCACGCGTTACTCACCCGTCTGCCACTTTCCACTAGAGCAAGCTCTAGCTTCTCGTTCGACTTGCATGTGTTAAGCCTGCCGCCAGCGTTCGTTCTGAGCCAGGATCAAACTCTCACGTTTGAAAACCTGTGCTTATCTGGCTGGAATTCTAGCCAGACTGATCGCTTACGTTCGTTTTGACGAGGTACCGCCTCACTATCTGCTGATCCATAAGGAACAGCTTCAAGCGACACGATACATATATAAGAGTCGTCGAAAAACGTAAGGTCAACAGCATCTCGTTTCGTCTGCCTACAAGTAAGCAGACTCGCTAGGACGCCGCCGCCCACGTTTCTCTTTCTTTATCTACAATGTCAAAGAGCGCGCCACCGAAACAGTCCCGCGGTCCGCATATCTTTTGGGCAATTTCTTGCCTCAAAGTGCGGCTCCGAAGAACGTCTTAGCTCCAGCGGCCGTAAAACATGAAGCATCAGGGCGCAGACCAACCACACGTGCGGCGCTCCGTCCCTGTGCGGTGGGGGTTATAGGTGCCATTCGATGTTGGTGTCAAGCGGCGAATCCAAAATAATGCGATGAAATGCAGAAAATTCGCACGCCCGAACCGACGTTTCACAATTCCGTCGTACAAGGGTGACATGCGATGCCTGTTTTGCGCGCATTTTGCGCTCAACTTAACGATCGCGAAACCCCCGGCCGTTATGCTGAACAAGTTATTAACAGTCCCTGATTCCGCCCATTCGGTGGCGGGACCGGCGGCAAAGCGGCAAGAATGTGGCAGTCAATGTCTAACATACTGTTTCGTGCGGATTTTCGTGATCCCTTGCAACCAATTCGTGTTGACTTAGAACCTTGTGCGGTGCATCTTGACGGCAATTCTTAGGGGACTTCCAGACGCACCCGCTTGTGACATCATGAGGGGCGGCGTATGGGTACTGCGTAGCGTCAGGGATCAGGGGACGGGTAGCTTGCTTTCGAAGATGTGGAGCTCTCGCGACGACGATGACCAGGGCATGGGTGCCTTGCACCATGTCATAGATATCGCTGACCTCGACACCGACCACCATGACCCCTTCCAGGATGAACAACCTCACAAGAGCCGCTGGCTGATCACCACCTGCGTCGCCGGGATTGCCGGCGGCATCGTCATTGGCGGTGCGCTGCTCGGCACATTCGGCCTCGACCCGACGCTTGGCGGCCTCTACCGCTCCGCCGGCGACTGGCAGCAGACGCAGCACACGGACAAGGGCGACCTGATCTACGGCACCTTCGAAGATGCCGGCGTCGTCAGCCGCCGCGATGTGGCCGACGTGATTGCCGAGCGTCCCTATATGCGCATATCGGTTGCGTTCGACCGGGCCGAAACGTCCGGCGAGCCATCCGCTCGCTCGTCGCTGCTGTCGTCAACGGGCCTCATTGGATCGCTGGCGCCTGAATATCCAGATGCCACTCTTCAACTCGGCGCGCGGCCAAGCCTCTTGCAGAATTCGATCGGCTCCAACAGCACGACGATCAACAAGTCGTTCGTCAATGCGGACGCGCTGCCCTACGAGGAAACCTTCGTGCTTGCCGAGGGCCAGACGCTGATCCAGGCGCTGCTCGCCAAGGGCGCCGTCAAAGCGCGCGCCACCAAGCTGATCCGCGCGCTCGATGCCATCTACCCGACCGACCAGCTGCGTGCGGGATCGGCCATCACGCTGACCGTACAGCTCAGCAAGGACCTCAACGGCAACGACATCATTGAGCCGATCCGGCTCTCCTTCGTGCCGTCCGGCGATCGCGAGATTCTGGTCGAGATGGATGGCGACGGCCAATACCTCTCACGCGCCATTGCCAACGAGTCCGAGCAGATGCGCACCGCGCGGCACCGCTCTTCGGCGCGTATCCGCAAAAGCCTCTATCTAGCGGCCAAGGAACAGGGCATTCCTGAATCCATCATTGTCGAGATGATGCGCATCCACGGCTACGACGTGGACTTCCAGCGCGAAGTCCGCCCCGGCGACTCCTTCGAAGTCTTCTACGGCGCACCGAACGCGGGCGACGAAAACGCCCGCAACAGGGATGTGGTGCTGTTCAGCTCGCTGACGCTCAGCAGCAACGATCACGGCTACTACCGCTTTACCACGCCCGACGACGGCATCACCGACTACTATGATTCCACCGGGCGCAGCGCCACCAAGTTCTTGATGCGGACACCGGTCAATGGAGCGCGTATCTCTTCGCGCTTCGGTATGCGCCGTCATCCGATCCTCGGCTACAACAAGATGCATACCGGCGTTGATTTCGCGGCGCCCTACGGGACGCCGATCAAGGCAGCGGGCAACGGCGTCATTCGGCAGATCGGACGGGTTGGCGCATACGGCAAATATATCCGCATTCGCCACGCCAACGGTTATCAGACCGCTTATGCACACATGAGCCGGTTTGCATCGGGCCTGGAGAGCGGCAGCCGTGTACGCCAAGGTCAGGTTATCGGTTTCGTCGGATCGACGGGCCGCTCATCCGGTGCACACCTGCATTATGAAGTGCTGGTCAATGGCGACCAGGTTGACCCGATGCGCCTGCAGATGCCGACCGGGCGCCAGCTTGAAGGTGATATCCTCGCGCAGTTCGAGCGTGAACGCGGTCGTATCGATAACCTGATAGCTCAGGCACCGACCCAGACCCAGGTCGCTCAAGCCGATCAGCGCTGATCCCGCATTCTCACCTTAAGTAACGTGATTGCCGCTCAGGCGTGCGAACGCGCGGCTTGAGGTTGCGATGCTGCAACCCCATGTCAGACTGATCAGGTTCATTTTCTTGGAGCACGGCGCGTGACGACTTCGGTCCCCCGACGGCGCAATGTCAGGATTACGGTCCTTTTGATCGTCGCCATCGGCACCCTGGTGCTGGTTTCTAGCCTGCTCATTCTGATGTTGTCCGGCCGCACCGCCCTGCGCAACACGATCGAACTCCTGCACAGTTCCGCCGAGTTCACCATCGCCTCGATCGAGCGCGATATTTCCAATCATGTGCGCCCGGTCGAGCACATCGCCCGCCACCTCGCAGCTCTGGTAGCGGCGGGCGAAGTGGACCCGCTCAACCGGCAGGACTTCATTACGGCCCTCAAAGCATCGCTTGCAGCAGCTCCTCAGGTTTCAGGAATGGCGTTCTGGGACACGGGCGGCAACCAGACCGAAATCTATCGCGACCGCGAGCGCGACGGTGCCCTTGTTACTAACGAGGTTGGACCGACAACCAACGAGGATCTGCTCAATCTGTTGAATTCCGATCTCTCGGACACAAGCGTTCGCTGGCGCCGGCCGGTACACCAGGACGGGTTCACTTTCGTCTATGTCGCAGTGCCGCTTCGCGCCGGGGGTGAGCCTCTCGGGCTTCTGGCCGTCGGCGTGGCGCTCTCGGAGCTCTCCAAGTTTGTCGAGAAGGCGGGCCGCGAGTACGGCATGACGGCTTTCATTCTGTATGGACAGGAACACGTTCTTGCGCACCCGCAATTCAACAACGGCCTGCCGCCGGGGATCGGCGAAGAAACGCCGTTGCTGCGGCTCGGTGATCTTGACGATGGCGTGTTACGCCAGTTCCACGACGCCCCCCTGTTACCGCGCGCCGAAATGCAGGGCCTCCTGCTGCGTGACATCGAGTGGCAGGATGAGGATTATCTGGTTCTCTCCCGTCCCAACTGGTCATTCGGCCAGACAAGCTGGCACATCGGCGTCTACGCTCCCCAACACACGCTCGACACTCAGCTTGTGCGGCTGATGACTTCGATCGTCGCCGGCATCGCGGTTGTTGTCGTCGCGGTCATCGCGGCTATCCTGCTGGCCCGCTATATCGCTCGGCCCATACTTACCCTGTCGGCATCCGCTGAGCATATCGGACGTCTCGAGCTTGACGACACGCCGCGGCTCAAGCGCTCGCGCATCAAGGAACTCGACGATCAGGCGCTTGCCTTCAACCGCATGCTGGATGGTCTCAAGTGGTTTGAGACCTACGTGCCCAAACGGCTGGTCAGCCGGCTCATCGCAGGACGGTCGGACACATCGCTCGGGTCACGCGAGGCGGAGCTCACGGTCATGTTCACCGACATTATCGGCTTTACCGCGATGTCGGAAAACATGGCACCGGCAGGTGTCGGCGCCATGCTGAACAGGCATTTTGAGATCATCTCGCGTTGCGTCGAAGAGGAAGGCGGCACGATCGACAAGTATATTGGCGATGCGGTGATGGCCTTCTGGGGCGCGCCCGACGATCAGGAAGATCACGCCGCGCGTGCCTGCCGCGCCGCGTTGCGGATTGCCGAGACGGTGGCGCAAACCTCCGACGCCGGTCTCGAGGCCGGTCATCCCCCGTTACGCATCAAGATTGCCGTTCACACCGGAACCCTTCTGGTCGGCAACATCGGTGCCACCACGCGCATGAACTACACGGTGATCGGCGACACTGTAAACACGTGCTCAAGGATTGAAAGCGTCTGTGCAAAACACGACGATGGTGCTGCCGCGATCATTCTTGTGAGCGGCGACACGATCCGCGCTGCGGCAGGACACGACTTCAACTTCACACCGATAGGAGATGTCGAGCTGAAGGGCAAGGATGCAACTGTCGAGGTTTCGCGCTTGTCGCCTTGACGAAAGAGGATGCGATCCGTGACGGAGCCTTTGACTGTTTCACGTTCATATGGAAACGGTCAATGGCTCCGCTACATTGGTGTCCCGTCCGGTTACGCCGCCTGATCGACAGCGAGGCCGTTCAACTCGATCCCCGCCGGCCCGGCCGTAACCGTGACCGTATCGCCGTCCTTGACATCGCCGCCCAAGATGAGGTCCGCGAGTGGATCCTGCACATGCTTTTGTATGATGCGCTTGAGCGGACGCGCGCCATATGCCGGCTCGTAGCCCTTGTCGCCAAGCCAGATCCGTGCACCCTCGTCGAGCGACAGGGTGATCCTGCGGTCGTCGAGCAGCGCCTGAATGCGCCCCATCTGAATATCGACAATTGCGCCGATCTGCGCCCGGTCCAGACGCTGGAAGAGCAGCATCTCATCCAACCGGTTGATGAATTCCGGCCGGAAGCTCGCGCGCACGATCTCCATGACGGCTCCGCGCACCTCTTCAACGTTCTCGCCTTCGGCCTGATTGATGAGAAATTCCGAGCCGAGATTGGATGTGAGGATGATGAGCGTGTTGCGGAAGTCCACTACATGGCCCTGGCCGTCCGTCAACCGGCCATCGTCCAGAACCTGCAACAGCACATTGAAGACATCGGGATGCGCTTTCTCGACTTCATCGAAGAGGACCACCTGATAGGGGCGCCGGCGCACCGCTTCGGTGAGCGCCCCGCCCTCTTCATATCCGACATAGCCAGGCGGCGCGCCGATCAGGCGGGCGACCGAATGCTTTTCCATGTATTCCGACATGTCGAGACGCACGATTGCCTGGTCGTCGTCGAACAGGAAACCGGCCAGCGCCTTGGTGAGTTCGGTCTTGCCGACACCGGTCGGCCCGAGAAACAGGAACGAGCCGATGGGCCTTGCCGGATCCTGAAGCCCGGCACGGGCCCGCCGCACGGCAGCGGACACGGCTGAGACCGCTTCGTCCTGTCCGATGACACGCTTGGCAAGGGAGAGTTCCATATTGAGGAGCTTTGCGCGTTCGCCCTGCAGCATCTTGTCGACGGGAATGCCGGTCCACCGCGAGACGACCTGGGCAATATGGTTCTCGTCGACCGCCTCTTCCAGCATGTGCGAACGCTCGCCCGTTTCAGCTTCCTCTTGCGCCAGCGTTTCTTCAAGCCTTGGAATTGTCCCATAGGCTAGCTCGCTGGCGCGCTCAAGTTCGCCGTCGCGCTGCGCGCGTGCAAGCTCTGCGCGCGCAGCATCAAGCGCTTCCTTGACCCGTTGCGCCGACGACAGGCGTTCCTTCTCCGCCTGCCACTCGGCACTCAGATCGCTCGACTTGCGTTCAATGTCCGCTAGCTCGTCCTCAAGCCGCTCAAGCCGTTCCTTGGACGCCTTGTCGCTTTCCTTGCGCAGGGCCTCGCGCTCGATCTTGAGCTGAATGATGCGCCGGTCAAGTTCGTCGAGCGCTTCCGGCTTACTGTCGATCTGCATGCGCAGGCGACTCCCCGCCTCGTCCATGAGATCGATCGCCTTGTCGGGCAGAAACCGGTCGGAGATATAGCGGTTCGAGAGGTTGGCTGCCGCCACCAGCGCGGTGTCTGATATCCGCACACCGTGGTGCAGTTCGTACTTTTCCTTCAAACCGCGCAGGATCGAAATTGTATCCTCAACGCTTGGCTCGGATATAAAGACGGGCTGGAATCGGCGGGCAAGCGCCTGGTCCTTCTCAACGTGTTTCTTGTACTCGTCGAGGGTCGTTGCACCGATACAATGCAGCTCGCCGCGTGCCAGGGCCGGCTTCAGGAGATTTGACGCATCCATTGCGCCTTCCGCCGCACCGGCGCCGACCAGAGTGTGCATCTCGTCGACGAAAAGAATGATCTGGCCCTCGGCTCCCGACACTTCAGACAGAACGGACTTCAACCGCTCCTCGAAGTCTCCACGGTACTTCGCACCGGCAATGAGTGCGCCCATGTCGAGGGCGAGCAGGCTCTTGTCGCGCAGTCCCTCAGGCACATCGCCGTTGACGATACGCAGCGCAAGCCCTTCGGCAATCGCCGTCTTGCCGACGCCGGGGTCGCCGATCAGCACAGGGTTGTTCTTCGTGCGCCGCGACAGGACCTGGATCGCGCGGCGGATTTCTTCATCCCGCCCGATCACCGGGTCGAGTTTGCCCTCGCGCGCCACTTCCGTCAGATCGCGCGCATAACGCTTGAGGGCGTCATATCCGCTTTCGGCCGATTCGCTGTCCGCCGTGCGGCCCTGGCGCAGTTCGTCGATGGCCTTGTTCAATGCCGCCGGCGTGACGCCGCCCGCCTTCAAAGCCTTCGCCGCGGTGCTTCCCGCCTCCAGCGCCATGGCCTGAAGAAAGCGCTCGACCGTCACGAAGCGGTCTCCGGCTTTTTCTGTAAGCTTGCCTGCCGTATCGAGAAGACGTGCGGTTTCCGCTACCAGATAGAGCTGGCCGGCCCCGGCGCCCTCGACTTTCGGAAGACCCTCGAGTGCTGTGCCAATCGCCTTGCCGATCGCAGCCGCATTGCCGCCCGCGGCGTCGATCAACCGGCTCGCCAACCCCTCATTGTCGTCGAGAAGTACTTTCAGGATGTGCTCGGGCGTAAACTGCTGATGCCCCTCGCGCAGCGCCAGCGATTGCGCCGCCTGAATGAAACCACGCATCCGCTCCGTATAATTCTGTAAGTCCATGTATTTCTCCTCACGGCACCCGATACACGGCCTTGATTAAGCCCCGCGCGATCGTGCCCATTATACTGGACGGGCTTGTCAATCCGCCCGCAACCCGGCAAAACCCGTTAACGGCATTTCACCGACTCTTGATATGGTGTGGCTTTTTTACCACACAAGGTGTTTTGTACCGATAACCATCGCCCCGTTGCACTTCGGCAACGCCACATTCCTACAGCTCCACGGACGATTGCAATGGCGAGCGCGGAAATCACCCAAATATACCGTTACCCCGTTAAGGGATTGTCGGCGCAGGCTCTGAAGACTGCGGTAATATCAAAGGGCAAGAGCCTCGCCTTCGACCGCGCATTTGCCATCGAAAACGGTTCGGGCGGTTTCGACCCGGCCGCACCCGCCTATCTGCCCAAGAACAAGTTTTTGATGCTCATGAGCCATGAACGCCTGGCAAGCTTGGAAACCGAATTCGACGACACCGAGTGCCGCCTCACCATCAAGCGCAATGGCAAGCAGGTGGCGACGGGCCGGCTCGATGACCGGCTTGGCCGCCAACTTGTCGAACAGTTCCTGTCCGCCTACATGTCGGCCGAACTGCGTGGTGCACCACGGGTGGTGCACGCCCCAGGTCACGTGTTTTCAGACACTCCGGCCAAGGTCATCTCGCTGATTAATCTTGCATCCGTCCGCGATCTGGAACGGGTGGTCGGCAAACCCGTCGATCCCATGAGATTTCGCGCAAACATTTATGTCGACGGTCTGGACCCGTGGGAGGAGTTCACCTGGCTTGGCCGCCGGGTATCGCTGAACGGGCAAGATATTTTTCACTGCACAGAACGCATTGAACGGTGCGCCGCAACCGATGTCGATCCGGTCACCGGCAAGCGCGACATGTCCCTGCCGCACACATTATTGCGCGCGTTCGATCACATGGATATGGGCGTTTATCTGGAAGCAACAGAAGATACGTCGGCAACCGCCGGCGATCAGCTGGCTTCAGGCGAAATACAAGAACTTTGACCGTGCCGAAATACGGCTAGACCGCTTCACGTTCATATGGAAACGGTCTAACTCGCGTCGCGCACCGCATCGTCATCGACCGGCGCATCTGCCGGCGTTTCCTGCGTAACCTCGGCGGACACCTCCGGCGCCGCCTCAACGGCGGGCGTTTCAGCCTCGGGTGTCACCACCTCAATGACCTCGGCTACCGGTTCGGCCGTAGCAGCGGCCGGCGTGGAATCGTCGCCTGTTTCGGCTCCGTCGGACTCTACAGCACCGGATCGTTCGCCCGCAGTGCTGTTTCGTTCGTTTTGAGGGCGCCGGTCGCCGGAACGTCCGCGCGGTCCTCTGCGGGGACGGCTCGATTGTTCGTGGCGCCCTGACCCGCCCGCATCGGCTTCGCCGTTCACGTGACCATTATCGGCCTGCGCGGCGCCGTTTGCCCGGTCGGACGATGCAGCTTCCGTATCGTCCTCGGACCGGGGCGCGCACGGTGCGGCATCCTTTTGCTGCTGTGCTGCGTTGGCGGCGATTATTCGAAGATAGTGCTCCGCATGCTGCAGGTAGTTTTCTGCTGCGATCGGATCTCCGGTGGACTGTGCATCACGCGCCAGGTTCATATACTTTTCAGACACGTGCGACGCGTTGCCGCGCACTTTGACATCGGGCCCGTTGCTTTCGAACACCCGGTTTGCCGAATTGGGCTGACGCCGGTTACGACCGCGATTCTTGTTGGGTTTTTGCCCCTGCCTCATGATTTCAAGACTTCTTCATTGCCACAGTTACGATTGCTCTAGTCAAACTTGCCCCCGACCGGACCAGCCGGTCGATTGAAGCTCACGACCGAAACAGAAAGACGAAACCCGTCTCGCTCTCTCGCCTGAACTTACGGATGCAGTGCTGCAATCCATCATTTCCCGACAGCGATGTCAGTACTGCAAAGCCCGTTGTCACACCTGACGAATCTGTTGCCATATCACGACCGCTTCCAGCGGAACATCAAACGTCCAGTCACAGTCGCATTAGCGATGTCTGCTTTGTCTGATATTTGAAACGGTCTGAAACTGGATCGGTATCGGGTTTCAGCATTCCTTTGCCTGAAGCCCACCCCGCGAAACCGCACTCACGGCTTGAAGGGCACCGAAGCTCAAAGCCAAACTAGCGTTTCACGTTTGCTTTTCCAACCCCTTTTTTGAACTCATCCACGAGGACCCTTTAAAGCCTCGCCCGCAGGCAGCGCACACGTCCGCCAAGATCGCGCACTTCGCAGGTCAGCCCGCCTTCAAGCTGAAGGCCGGCATCACGCATGAGCCCGCGGACTGCCGCCGCCTGGCCCTCGCCAATTTCAAGAACCAGCCAGCCACCGGGCGCAAGCCGGCCCGGCGCTTCGCCGATAATCCGTCTGTAGGCATCAAGCCCGTCCTCTCCGCCATCGAGCGCCAGGGTGGGGTCGTGCTCGGTCACTTCCGGTTCAAGTTCCGCCAGATCGCCGGTGCGGATGTAGGGCGGGTTCGACACGATGAGATCGAAACTTGCCCGTGTGGCCGCCAGCCAGTCAGCGGCCACAAGGCTGATTCGTCCCTCCACCGAGTGTGCTCGCGCATTGCGCCACGCCATTCGGAGTGCCTCAGGCGAAAGGTCGAAGCCATAACCCAGGGTCTGCGGCAGCTCCGACGACAGGGCAATCAGCAGGCAACCGCTGCCGGTGCCAAGATCGGCTATGATCCGGCGCCGCGCGTTCCCGGACGCCGCACCCCAGTCTTCGTGTTCAGCGATCTCGAGCGCCGCTTCGATCAGAGTTTCGCTGTCGGGGCGTGGATCAAGGGTTGCAGGTCCAACTTCGAAATCAAGGCTCCAGAACTCGCGGCGCCCAAGAATACGCGACACCGGTTCATGTCCCAGACGCCGCTCGATCATGCCTTCAAGTCTGGCCTCGCGGTCGCACGGCACGCGGTGTTCGGGCCGGGCAATGAGATCCGCCGCATCCATTCCAAGAGCCGCCCCGACAAGAACGCGCGCCTCAAGGGCGGCATGGCCGACGCCGGCGTCTTCGAGTCTGCGGCGCACGTCACTCAGGACGTCTCCCGCGCCGCGCCGTTCCATCTGTGTCTCACACGGCATCGCCCGCCTCCACCGCCGCCAGCAAGTGCGCCTGATGATCGGTAATCAGCGCATCGACAATCTCGTCCAGCGCTTCGCCCTCAAGCACCTTGTCGAGTTTGTAAAGTGTCAGGTTAATGCGGTGATCGGTAACGCGCGCCTGCGGAAAATTGTAGGTGCGAATGCGTTCGGAGCGGTCGCCGGAGCCAACCTGCTCGCGGCGGTCGGCTGCACGCTCGTCGGCAACGCGCTGGCGTTCGGCTTCATAGAGCCGCGCCGCCAACACCTTCATCGCCTTGGCTTTGTTCTTGTGCTGCGATTTTTCATCCTGCTGCGTAACCACGATACCGCTCGGCAGATGCGTAATACGAACGGCGCTGTCGGTGGTATTGACCGACTGCCCACCCGGACCGCTGGCACGGTAATAGTCGACGCGCAGATCCTTGTCCTCGATATTGACATCGACATCTTCTGCTTCCGGCAACACAGCCACCGTTGCCGCGGATGTATGTATGCGCCCGCCCGATTCCGTTTCCGGCACCCGCTGCACCCGGTGCACGCCGGATTCGAACTTGAGCCGCGCGAACACGCCCTTACCGATCACGCTCGCGACGATTTCCTTATAACCACCGTAATCCCCGTCGCTGAGCGATAGCAGTTCTATCTTCCAGCCCCGCAGGTCGGCGTAACGCTGGTACATGCGAAACAGATCGCCGGCAAACAGCGCCGCTTCATCACCGCCCGTACCGGCCCGTATCTCAAGAATGGAATTGCGTGCATCGGCCGCATCGCGCGGCAGCAGCAGGAGTTTCAGCTGATGATCGTGGATCTCGATCCGCGATGAAAGCTCGGTCAGTTCAGCTTCCGCAAGCTCCACCATTTCGGCATCTGTACCGGTATCGCCGATAATTTCCTGCAGGCCCTCGCGCTCCGCCTCGCAGTCGAGCAAGGCGCGAGCAGCCTCCGCAACCGGCGTGAGATCGGCATATTCTTTCGACAGGCGCACATAGTCTTCCGGGTCCGGCGCCGAGGCGAGCTGCGCCTCGACCGCGCCGAACCGCTCAAGCACACTGTCGAGTTTGTCCCTTGCGATCATTGACGCAAACCACTTTCAAGACCAATCACGGCATCCTGCAATGCTGTCGAAGTATCGGGGAACGCCCGTGGATCAAGCGTCTGCCCGGCGCGGTGAGTTATGCAACACGCCAGTGGGTGGAGGCAATCAGCCGTCGCGGCTGGAAAGATTGCCTAGATCCAGGGGACGTCCAACGACGATTTCACCGGGAGCACCTATCGCACCGTGCAGCGTACCGTCAATGGAATAGTCCAGCGCACCGCCATCGCGCGCGATCAGCACAAGGCCGTCGCGGTTGGGCACGCGGTAGGAATCGCCGCTTTGCAGCGTACGGGTGATCATGATCCGGCCCTCGGAATCCTCAACCCGGATCCACACCGACTTGTTGGCTTGCAGGATGAGACGCGAATCGCTGTTCTCCGAGCCGTAAGTCGTGCCGTCGGGACCAACCGCGGGACCCGTATCAACCGAAGGCGAAACCGCCTCGTCGACATGCTGGCGGATAAACTCCGTTAAACCATCGCCACTGCCGGGTGCCGGCGCCACGACGGGTGCCATATCTCCAGGCTGCAGACCATCGCTGCCGGGGCCGGGCACGACAACATCGTCGGCGAACCCTTCCTGGCGCACCCGCACCGTCGGCACCGCCTGGTCGAGCATTTCCGCAATCGCGTCCGCCGCCGGGTCGGCGTTGCCGGTGTGCCGGTCGACGGATCCGGTCTGCATGGTGTCGGGGGCGGTCCGTTCAACTGTCAATGTGGTGTGCGGCGCCGAACCGCCTTCCACTTCCGCCACCTGATCGCCGCCGGTAAGCACCGGCAGTGCGAACCAGACGAACCCGGCCGCCGCAACGCAGGCCGCCAGCCCCGCCGCCATCGTCATTGCCGAGGGGCCGCGGCGGCGCATTTCATCGGACGCACGCAGCAGCGCCGCGTAGTGATCGACAAGCGGGTCGGGATCGAGACCGAGGAACTCCGCATAAACGCGCACATATCCGAGCACATAGGAATGCGCCGGAAGCTCACTGAGCTTGCCGTGTTCCATTGCGTGCAGATATTTCGCGTTGATCTGTGTTTCCAGCGCCGCATCGGCCAGGCTCTTGCCCACCCGCTCGCGCTCGCGCTGCAGAAACCAGCCAGTTTCGCCGGCAGGATCGATATTGCCGTCGGGCTTCTGCCGAAATTCGGCAGGTCCGGCGCTTTCGATACTTGATGGCCTCAAATGAAGGGGCATCGGATGACAAAATCCTGAGTGGTTATACCGCCGCTGCGACTACTCATCCGCCACACGCCGCCCGGGAACCGACTCAACCAATCCCGTGCGATTCACAAAGAATCAACCCTAATTATTAAGAAATAACTCACAATCTGGTATATCGGCAAGGCGCAAGGTCAAGACCTAGACCGAAACGCTGTGGTCTTTGGCAAAATCGCTAAGCGCCAGACGCACACTGTGATCGGGCAGATCGAGCAGATTTTCCACAAACGGCTGAAGTTTCCCAAGGTCAAGTCCGAGCACCATTTCCTTGATCGGCCCAATCGCCGCCGGCGTCATGGAGATGGACCGGTAGCCTAACCCGAGCAATGCCATAGCCTCAAGCGGACGCCCCGCCATCTCGCCGCACAGTGTCAGCGGCACATTGTGCTTTTCGGTTTCGCGCACGATCTGATGCAGCACCTTGAGCATTGCCGGGCTCAGTGGGTCATAGCGCCCGGCAAGACGGGGATGATCGCGGTCGCTCGCGAACAGGAACTGACATAGATCATTGGAGCCCACCGACACGAAGTCAGTCATCGGCAACAGGGCGGGAAGCTGCCAGATAAGCGCCGGCACCTCGATCATCGCACCCAGATGCACCCGCTCGGGCAATGTGTGCCCGCGATCCCTGAGATAGGCTTCCTGCTGTCGCACCAGGGCACGGGCACGCTCGAACTCGTGCACCTCCGATATCATTGGAAACATGAGCCGCAGATCGCGGCCGGCGGACGCCCGCAGCAATGCCCTTACCTGCAGCTTGAGCAGCGCCGGCCGGTCAAGCGCCATGCGAATGGCACGCCAGCCAAGAGCCGGGTTCTGCTCCTTCACCTGCGCCATGAACGGCAGCACCTTGTCGGCGCCGATGTCGAGCGAGCGGAACACTACGGGCCGCTCGCCGGCCTCGTTCAGGATGGCGTTGTAATACTCCGTCTGGGCATCGAGGCGCGGAAAGGCCGACGCGATCATGAACCGCAACTCGGTGCGGAACAGGCCGACGCCGGCGGCGCCTGATTCTTCAAGATGCGGCAGGTCGACCGGCAGGCCGGCATTGATGAGCAGTGAAATTTCCGTGCCGTCACCGGTCACCGCCGGCGTATCGCGCAGCTTGTGGTAGCGCTCCTGGCGCTTGGCCTTGAACCGCGCCATTTCCGCATAGGCTTTTTCAATGTCCGACGTCGGCCGCAGATAAACCGCACCGGTATCGCCATCGGCAATGATCGGATCGCCCGGTTCGACTTCTTCGATGATTTCCTCAACGAGCCCGACCATGGGAATGCGCAAGGCGCGCGCCACGATCGCCACGTGACTGTTCTGACTGCCCTCCTCAAGCACCAGGCCGCGCACCAGGCTGCGGTCGTAGTCGAGCAGTTCAGCCGGCCCCATGTTGCGGGCGATGAGTATGGCGTCTTTCGGCAGTTCGCCGGCAGCTGCGGTATCGGCCTGACCGGTCAGGATGCGCAGCAACCGGTGCGCAAGATCGTCAAGATCGTGCAGTCGCTCGCGCAGATAGGGGTCGTCCATGCGCATCATTCGGGCATGGTTTTCATTCTGCACGCGCTCGACCGCGGCCTCCGCTGTCAGACCACTGGCGACGGCTTCGTGCATCTTTGCAGCCCAGCCGCGATCGCGTGCGAACATGCGGTAGGCATCGAGCACATCGCGATGCTCGCCGCCACGCGCCACATCGGCACGCGACATCATGCGGTCGACGGATTTCTGCAGCGTATCGAGCCCGTCTTCGAGACGCAGGCGCTCACGCGCGCCGTCTTCTGCTATCGGATTGCCTATTTCGATGCGCGGCTCATGCAGAACCACATGGCCAAGCGCGATGCCCTCCGCAAGCGCCAGCCCCTCCATATGAAGCGTTGCCGCATCGGTCGCCCGCGGCACGCTCGTGGCCAGCGTTTCATCGAGATCGCCCGACGCGGCGATCTCGGCGAGCACCATGGACGTGGTCTGCAGCGCTTCGAGCTCTTCTTCGGAGTAGTGGCGCTGGGCGCGGTTCTGCACAACCAGAACACCGAGCGCGTGGCCCGACCGCAGGATCGGCACACCGAGGAAGGACTGATAGGCCTCTTCGCCGGTTTCCGGGCGGTAGGCGAACTGCGGGTGGGTCTGCGCCTCTTTCAGGTTGAGCGGGCGTGCCTCGCGCGCAATCGTGCCGACAAGGCCTTCGCCGACCCGCAGCCGCGTCTTGTGGACGGCATCGGGGTTAAGACCTTCGGTGGCAAACAGTTCAAGCAGGCCGCCGGGGCGCAGGAGGTAGATCGAGCAGACTTCCGCAACCATGTTGGCGGCAATCAGCACAACAATGCGGTCGAGACGTTTCTGCGCGGTTTCCGGCTCCGCCATGACCTCGCGGAGCTGTCTCAGGAGAACCCGCGGACCAACGGCGGAATGCGGCATCAGCCCGTGTCTCCCCTCGATACACAGGTGGTTCGCCAGACTGTTTGACTGCGCGTGGTCATCACGGGATCACGTTCGGTTTGGTTACTCGGAGTCGAGATCGTACGCCGTATGCAGCGCCCGTACGGCCAGTTCCGTATAAGCCGCATCGATAAGAATGGAGATCTTGATCTCCGAAGTGGTGATCGCCTGGATGTTGATCCCCTTGTCGGCAAGCACCTGGAACATTTTCGCGGCAACGCCGGCATGACTACGCATACCGATACCGATGACGGAGACCTTTACCACATCCGTCGATCCGACAAGATCCTGATAACCGATCTCGCTGCCCGCGTCACGAATCACGTCCATCGCCCGCGACAGGTCGTCATGGGTGACGGTGAATGTCAGGTCGGTGGTTTCGCCGTCTTCCGACACGTTCTGAACGATCATGTCGACATTGATGGCGTTTTCCGAAAGCGGTCCGAAGATACGCGCCGCCACACCGGGCTTGTCCTCGACGCGGACCAAAGTAACTTTCGCCTCGTCCTTGGAATAGGCAATTCCGCTGACAACCTGCTGTTCCACAATATCTTCCTCGCCACATACAAGCGTGCCCGGACCGAACCCATGGTCCTGGGGATCGAAGGGCCCGCCGGGGGGATCAAAACTTGAGCGCACCTGCAGCGGGACGCGATTGATCATCGCCATCTCAACCGAGCGCGTCTGCAGCACCTTTGCCCCCAACGATGCCATTTCCAGCATTTCCTCATAGGAAATGCGTGCAAGCTTTCTCGCTTTTGTAACAATTCGCGGATCGGTCGTATAGACGCCGTCCACGTCCGTATAGATGTCGCAGCGGGCCGCAAGCGCCGCGGCCAGCGCGACGGCGGACGTATCGGAGCCACCGCGTCCGAGTGTGGTTATCCTGTTGTCGGGAGCAATGCCCTGAAATCCGGCGACAACCGCCACCTGCCCGTCGTCCATACGCCGTTTGAGATCCTCCACATCGATGCCTTCGATGCGGGCCGAGCCGTGCACATCGTCGGTGCGCACCGGAATCTGCCAGCCGAGCCAGGACCGCGCCGCAATGCCCATGCCCTGGAGTGTGATCGCCAGCAGGCCGCTGGTAATCTGCTCACCGGCGGACACCACTGAATCATATTCGCGCGCGTCATGCAGCGCTGCCGCCTCGCGCGTCCAGCGCACCAGCTGATCGGTCGTTCCCGCCATGGCGGAAACCACGACGGCCACCTGATTGCCGGCCTCAACCTCGCGCTGAACATGGCTCGCAACGTTGCGGATCCTTTCAAGGTCCGCAACGGACGTTCCGCCGAATTTCATTACCAGTCGGGACATGGCCCAGTTTCCGCCTCAGCCCCCCGTTTCCGGCGGGATCAATCGCTATACGTGGCTTCTCATACTCTGCGCCCGGAGGCGATGCAACATGATGCGCGGTGCGACTTGACAATACCGCCGCGCCAAGCCCATCAACGAAGGTCAGAGATCAGTCAGGACGTGGCTCATGAGTAAACCGGCGCCCGCACAGAGCAGCATCATCGACTCAGAAGTGGAAAAATTTTCCGCCCTTGCCGCGCAGTGGTGGGACCCGGACGGCAAGTTTCATACGCTCCACAAATTCAACCCCGTGCGGCTCGGTTATATCCGCGAGCGTGCCTCGGCTCATTTCAATATCGCGCCCGATGCCGCGAAACCTTTTTCGGACCTGCGTGTTCTCGACATTGGTTGTGGCGGCGGCCTTTTGTGTGAGCCTATGACGCGACTTGGCGCGGACGTCGTTGGCGCCGATGCGTCGGAGCGCAATATCGGCACCGCCCGGGCACATGCCGACGCCCTTGGCCTTGCCATCGACTACCGTGCAACGACGGCGGAAGAGCTTGCAGCGGCGGGCGAAGAGTTCGACATCGTGCTCAACATGGAAGTTGTGGAACACGTGGCTGACGTCAGCGCCTTCATCGGCTCGTGCGCCGCCATGGTGCGGCCGGGCGGTCTGATGTTCGTGGCAACTCTCAACCGCACGCTCAAATCCTTCGCCCTTGCAATCGTCGGGGCGGAATATGTGCTTGGCTGGCTGCCGCGCGGCACCCACAACTGGGAACAGTTCGTGACGCCCGGGGAACTTTCACGTGCCCTGCGCGATGCCGGCCTCGATGTGCAGGACACGTCGGGGGTGCGCTACAATCCCCTCGCCGATGCCTGGCAGCGCACCGGCGATACCGGCGTCAACTACCTGATGCTGGGTGCGAGGCCGGCGCAACATTGAGGCCGCGATCAGCTCGCTTCGTCGAGGACATCCCCGTGCTGATCAAGGAATGTTTCGAACGCCGCACAATAAAGATCGAAATCGTCATCGCTGAGCGCCAGTGAGAGCGCCATATAACCCCGCGCGGCGAGGTAAATCCCGCGCTCCATCATCTCCATGTGAAACAGCAACCGCGCGGGCAGGCGCGTATGAGCGGTATCCTGCGGTTTGGTGATCGCGCTGCGCTGGAAATGAATCGCGAGCAACGAACCATACCCCAGGACCTGCGCACAGGCGCCTCGCGCCTCGATGATCGCGTTGAGCCTCTCGCGGAAACCGTTGCCGCGATCGCGCATGTCGGCGGCGGCTTGCGGCGTAAACACCTGGCTCAGCCCCGCGACGCCGGCCGCCATGGAGAGGACGTTATTGTTGAAGGTGCCCGCATGCGGCAGGGCATCCGCACGTCTTGGGTCGAACCGGGACATGATGACTTCGCTTCCGCCAAACGCGCCGAAGGTCAGCCCGCCGCCGATATATTTGCCAAGCGTTGTCATATCGGGCGTCACGCCGATTTCGCCCTGATATCCCGATGGCCCAAGCCGTGATGTCATTACTTCATCGAAAATGAGCACGGCACCGCATTGATCGGCAAGCGCACGCAAGCCCGAGAGGAAGTCGCGCGTCCCCGGGATGCAGCCTCCGCCGCCCGCCATCGGCTCGACCAGAATTGCCGCGATCTGGTCCTCGCAGCCGCTCACTGCCGTGCGTGTCGCCTCCAGATCGTTGTAGGTACCATAGACGAAATCGAAGGGCGCGTTGATGCGCGCCGCGTAGGGTGCCATGTACAAAACGCCGCCGTGATAGGCGCTTTCAAAAACCAGTATCTTGTCGCGGCCGGTATGCGCCCGCGCCGCGCCGAGCGCCATCATGTTGGCTTCGGTCCCGGAATTCGTGAACCGCACGCGGTCAAGCGAGGGAAACCGAGCACACAGCAGCCGTGCCAGTTCGATTTCGTCGACATTGGGACCGCCGAACACGATACCGTTGTCGAGCGCGGCGCGCACCGCATCGAGAATTACCGGCTCTGAATGCCCGTAAAGACCGGCGGAATATTCGCCCAAAAAGTCGACATACTCATGCCCGTCCGCATCCTTGATGCGCGCGCCGCTGGCACTGGCTATGCGCAGCGGATAGGGGTTGAAGTGAATAACGGTCCGGGTGTTGCCGCCGGGCAGATGGCCGCACGCTTCTTCGAAATGCGCAAGGCTCTGAGGCGTACGCTCCCGGTAGCGGTTTTCCGCATCCTCGCGTGCACGGTCGAGCAGGTCGTTGGCGCCTTGCGGCTCGGCTTTGGCATCCATCGCGGATCTCCCAACTCAGTTTGAACCCCTGAAATCAGTTCTGATCTTCCGGCAGCACCGGGAGCGGCAGAACGTCAATTCCCTCCTCGCGCAGTTCGCGGGCGTCTTCTACCGACGCCTCACCGTAAATGCCGCGCTTTTCACCGTCGTCATAGTGGATGCGGCGCGCTTCCTCGGTGAACTTCTCGCCGACATATTCGGAATTTTCACGAAGATGCGTGCGCAATTTGCGGATCTGGTCGACGAGCTCGCGGGCGGCCGGATCGGGCGTCGCGGCCACCTGAGCGGGAGCGTCGTCACGCTTGTTCGATTTTGCCGGTACGGCAGGCGCCATGAGCCCCTTGGTGACGGTGTTCGAGCCACAATAGGGACATTCGAGAACACCGGCTTCGGCCTGCTCGTCAAACGCCTGGCCGTTACGGAACCAGCCTTCGAACTCATGGCCGTCATCGCAGCACAGGTTGAAGCTGATCATGACGCGAGTTTCCGATCATGCGTTGCCGCCGGTGCGTGCACGATGGAAAACTCCCTGTCATGCATCAGCGCCGGGATGCGGTTGCGCGCGTTTTTAACCCTTTCCGCGTCGATGTCAGCAAAAATTACGCCCTCACCGTCTGGCGCCTCGGCGATCACTTCGCCCCACGGATCGACAATCAGGCTGTGGCCATAGGTCTTGCGCCCCGACTCATGCTCTCCATGATGCGCTGGCGCGAACACATAACAGCCGTTCTCAATGGCGCGCGCGCGCAAGAGTACATGCCAGTGCGCCTTACCTGTCGGCACCGTAAACGCCGACGGCACGGTGATGAAATCGGCGCCGGCCCGCGCGAGCGCCCGGTAGAGGCCCGGGAAACGCACATCGTAGCACACCGTCATGCCGAGCCGGCCCCAGGGCAGGTCCGCCACCACGGCCTGAGTGCCGGCCTCATAGCGGTTGGATTCGCGGTAACTTTCGCCACCCTCAAGCGACACATCGAACATAGGGATCTTGTCGAACCGCGCCGCGATCGAACCGTCAGGCGCGAGCAGAAACGACCGGTTGGCAAGACGATCTTCGCCAACACGGATTGCCAGCGACCCGATCAGGATCCACTTGCCAAGGCGTGCCGCGAGAGAACGGAAGGCCGGCAGGGCCTTATCGTCCGCTTCCTCGAAAGTGTTCGCCAGCAAAACGCGCCCGCTGCTCTCGATAAGGCCTGTCATTTCCGGCGTCATAATCAGATCCGCGCCGCCTTCGGCCGCCTCTCCGATCAGGCGCGACACCGTGACGACATTCGCGTCGACGTGACGTCCGGCACAGAACTGGATACAAGCGGCGCGAAACGGCATCAAATCTCCTCTGCAGCTTCACCAAGCAGTTCATCGAGCTCACCGCGCTGCTCAAGACCATAGAGCTCATCGCATCCGCCGACATGGCGCTCGCCGATAAAGATCTGCGGCACCGTGTGGCTGCCGCCGGCGCGCGCCATCATATCACGACGGGTGGCGGGATCGAATGTAACATCGATTTCGTCGTAAGCGGCGCGCTTGTCATTGAGCAGCCGCTTGGCGGCAAAACAATAGGGGCAGAGTTTGGTCGTATAGATGGTGATGTCGTTCATGGTCGGCCGATGTCCGGTTGATTGTCTTTGCTGCGCTGCGATTATCAGATTTGCGTGGCGCGCGGACAATCATCTTTTTGTCATCGCAATGGCGTGCCTGCCGCGACAGTTCTTAGCTCCCCGGCGAAACCGGTTCACAGACCATTGCAAAGGCAAGCGCATCGACACGCGCCGCACCATGCGCATAAAGCGCATCCGCGCAGGCATCGAGCGTCGCACCGGTTGTGATGACATCGTCGACCAGAACGATGTTGAGCCCCGCAAAAGCGTCACCACTGTCATCGGCCACCGTAAACGCACGGCGCACATTGCGCCGGCGTTCCGCCATCTTGAGCCCGACCTGGGCCCGCGTCCGGCGGTTGCGCCTGAGGTTGTGCAGATCGACAGGTAGGGCGCAGGCCGCACCAAGACGCTGCGCCACAATGGCCGACTGATTGTACCGGCGCTGCCATAGCCGGCCACGGTGCAGCGGCACGGGGACAATGAGCTGCGCATCGCCAAGGAGCTCACGGCCCGCCCGCGCGGTAAGACGCGCAATAGTGTCGGCAAACTCCATCCGGTCGCGGTATTTCAGCCCATGCACCATGCGGCGCGACACATCGCCGTAACGCACCGCCGCGCGCATCCGCGCCGCAACCGGCGGGCGGGCCAGGGCGGCCGCACTGATCATGCCGGCGCCCGGATCGAACACAAACGGCAGCCCGGAGATATCGCACAACGGCGCCTCGATAAACTCCAGCTCCGGCCAGCACACCGCACACAGACCATCGCCCGGCGCAATCGGCGCCCGGCAGCCAAGACAGCTCGGCGGCAACACGAGATCGACCAGAGCATGCATGCCTCGGCGCGCGCCTGCGATCGCGAGCCGGCCGGCTCGGATTGCCACGGCTGTCGGCCTTGCCACGTCAACAGCACCTTCACGTGACCGTCCGCCTTGCCTATTGTGTGCAACTGCCGATGTCATCGGGACGCCTGAGCCGCCATGCCACTTCCTCCGAAACTGTTCGACCGGGGTCTTCTCAGTCTACGCCGCAACCGCGCGGTGGTGCAAAAGAGCCGTGACGATTTCCTGCTTGCCCATGCTTCGGCGGAGTTCGGTGACCGGCTCGGCGCGATCAACCGGGTTTTTGAACACTGCCTCGCCTACAATGCCCGCAACGGTGTGTTGAAGCAGGCTCTTCAGGCATCGGGCAAGACCGGCCACATCATTGCCGCCGATTGTTCGGCCGCGATGCTGGCCGGCCCGCGGACGCAGGGCCTGCTTTACGATGAGGAAGCACTGCCCGTTGCCGGCGGGCGCCTTGATCTCATCGCCAGCGCCATGAGCCTTCACTGGGCCAACGATCTGCCCGGAGCACTGCTGCAAATTCGCCAGGCACTAAAGCCCGACGGCCTGTTTCTGGGCGCGATGCTCGGTGGCGACACATTGCACGAGCTGCGGCAAAGTCTGTTGCGCGCCGAAAGCGAGCTCACCGGCGGAGCAAGCGCCCGCGTCGCGCCGATGGCCGATGTGCGCGAGGTTGGCGGCCTCATGCAGCGCGCCGGGTTTACGCTTCCCGTTGTCGACGCCGACCGCCTGGAAGCGCGTTATGACAGCCTGTTTCATCTGATCGGCGATCTGCGTGCCATGGCGCTCACCAACATAATGCTGGACCGGCCGAAGACAGCGACGTCGCGCGCCCTCTTCGCGCGAGCGGCGGAAATTTATCATGAAGACTTCGCCCATGCGGACGGCCGCATTCCGGCAACATTCCATGTCATCTACCTGACCGGGTGGGCGGAACACGAAAGTCAGCAGAAACCATTGCGCCCGGGCAGCGCCAAACAGCGCCTGGCGGACGCGCTCGGAACCGTTGAGCACAAACTGAAAGAATAGATTGCCGGGATTTCTAGAGAAGCGAAGTGAATGCGTCGATGATGGCCTGAAAATAGCCGACGACAGAGCCTTCGCCGATGCTTTCGACCGAGGCAATGATGGTGATGGAGATAATGACGCCAATCAAGCCATACTCGATCGCCGTCGCCCCCGAATTGTCGGAAGTGAATTTTCTCAGGGCGCTACGCATTACAGACGGCTCCTTGGTACAGACGCAACATACAAACGCTCAGGCTTTACTCTGCAAACAGCACGGCATCCTGCCAAAACCACCTGCTAACCTTCGCGTTTCCCCAACCCCGTCACAACATATCGATCAGATGCGCAACAAGCGGAGCATCCGCCGGCGGCATCGGGTAATCGCGCAACCGCACAGGACGCACCCATTTCACATCCTGGCCCTCACGCGGCGTAACTGGACCACTCCAACGTCTGCACACAAAGAGCGGCATGAGAAGGTGGAAATCGTCATAGGCATGGCTGGCAAATGTTAGTGGCGCCAGACAGGCCTCGGTGATGTCGACACCAAGCTCCTCATAAAGTTCGCGGATGACGGTCTGCTCGGGCCGTTCACCGGGCTCCACTTTACCGCCGGGAAACTCCCACAGGCCTGCCATGTTCTTGCCTTCGGGCCGGCTCGCGATCAGCACTCTGCCATCGACGTCGACCAGGGCACATGCAGCAACCAGTAGCAGCGTCATGTCGCAACCTTCAAACCGCAGTATTCATTGAAAAAGTTAAGGTTTGACTATTCAAAGCCCGCCCAGATGCGTCAACTTCGGTAATCGGCGTTAATAGATATATAACCGTGCGTCAGGTCGCAGGTCCACACAACGGCGCGACCCCTGGCGATGCCGACATCGACGCGGATGCCAATTTCCAGGCCCTTCATATGAGGCACAAGGTCCGCTTCGCGATAGTCGGGGTCTATCGCACCGCGCCGGGCGACACGAACACCGCCGATCCAGATCGACAGTTTGTCGCGGTCCGCCGCCTCTCCCGATTTGCCGACCGCCATGACGATGCGGCCCCAATTGGCGTCTTCGCCGGCAATCGCCGTCTTAACGAGCGGCGAATTGGCGATCGCCAGTCCGATACGCCGTGCGGCACGATCATCTTCGGCGCCGCGCACGTCTATTTCGATGAATTTGCTGGCGCCCTCGCCATCGCGTGCCACCTGTTGCGCAAGATCGCGGCAAACCGTGTCGAACGCTTTGATAAGCGGCTTCGCAATGCTCTCCTCCGCATCACAAACCACGGCATTGCCCGCAGCCCCGGTCGCGAATGCCAGGACCGTATCGCTGGTAGAGGTGTCGCCATCCACCGTAATCGCATTGAAGCTGCGGTCGACGGTCGCACTTAATATTGCGCGAAGGGCACCCGGCTCAACGGCCGCATCGGTCATGATGAAGGCGAGCATCGTCGCCATGTCCGGTGCGATCATACCGGAGCCTTTTGCAATACCGGTCACGGTGACCTGACGGCCACCTACCTTTACGCGCGTGCTGGCAAGTTTCGCAAACGTGTCGGTCGTCATGATTGCCCGTGCGGCATCGTGCCAGGGCTGCCCGTCGAGCTCTGCACCAAGCGTTGCCAGCGGCCGGATCAACGGCGCCGGGTCAAGCGGCTCACCGATCACACCGGTCGATGCGAGAAAGACCTCGCGCACAGGGCATTTGAGATTTTTCGCTACGGCTTCCGCCGCCGCCCTGCACGAGCGCGCGCCGTGCTTCCCGGTAAAGGCATTGGCATTGCCGGCATTTACAAGCAGCGCCCGGGCACGGCCCGCCGGCAAATGCTCGCGGCACCAGTCGACCGGCGCCGACGACGCCTTGGAGCGTGTCAGCACCCCTGCAACCGTTGTGTTTGCATCGAAACGAGCGAGCAGAAGGTCGGGCCGGCCCTTATACTTCACACCGGTTTCGGCCACAGCGAACCCGACGCCGCTCACCGGATGGAAATCCGGCAACGCTTTCGGTGCAAGCGGCGAAGTCATATCGTTCGTAGGCACCGCCAAAGACCCCTGCAAAGGTTACTGGCGCACGAACCGTGGGCGCCGGTTTCGCGTTACTCGGTCCCCACAGTTCCGCCCTGCTCAAGCCTTTGCAGGTCCGGATCGAGTATTTCAATAGTGCTCTGGTCCTGCAGTTCCTTCACCGCATCGCGCACGCGCTGCTGGATGAGAAGCTGGATCAGGCCGTCCCTGAGTTCCTCAAACGGACGCGCCTCCGGTGTCCGGCGCTCTTCAACCTTGATCACGTGCCAGCCGAACTGGGTCTGCACCGGCTCCGAAATCTGGCCAGGCTGCAGCGCGAAGGCCGCATCGGAAAACGAATCGACCATTTCGCCGCGTGTAAAGAAGCCGAGGTCGCCGCCATCTTGCGCACCTGGATCATTTGAATGCTGCTTGGCCAACTCGCCAAAATCCGCACCGCCGCCGAGTTGTTCGATGAGCGAGCGCGCCGTCGCCTCATCGTCGACGAGGATGTGACGGGCGCGAACCTGTTCATCGTTGCCGACATTGCCGGCTTCGCGTTCATATACTTCCCGCGCCTCATCTTCGGTCACTGTCGGACGCAGATTTGTAATGAAATAGGCATCGCGCAGCGCTTTGGCGCGATAAAACTTCATACGCAGCTGAAACGCATCGGTTTCGGTGATATCCGCCTGCGCGGCGACTTGCGCCAGCATGTGCCGTTCGATCAGGTATTGCACGATGAGCGGGTAACGGTTCTGGGCCGGCTGCTCGCGCAGTTGCGGCAACAGATCTTCGGCCGCCAGTGCGACTTCGGACGCCCGGATTTCGTAGCCGTTTACTTTCGCAACAACCGGATCGTCGGGCCGTTCATCGGGCGTCTGGGCGCTTGCCGCGCCTGAAAGCATTATCGGCGCGAGGAGCGCGAGCACGGCGAAAAACATGACTGTCTTGTTCATTTTGCTTCACTCTGTCTAAGTTTTCCGAACCCAAAGGGATCGCAGACGCTGCAATGGGCGAAAAATCTGGCAATTTTGTGCTTGGGCACCCCCGCAGCAGCATGGCAGCGCCGCATTTAATCGGGCAGCAATGGCGCATACTTCACCGCCCCAGTCAAGACGAACGTCCGCCACACCGTGCAGCGACGCCACATTGACAACATTCTGACCTGAGCTTATCTCTCCAACGCTGCCGGAGAACACCGGAGCTTTCGGTTGTATCAGACCGCCCGGACGCGCACCCGCGTGTGTCCACCGCACGATGCCGAAGCAACAAAGGATCCAAATATATGGTCAGCCTGGGCGCTATTGCCTCCAAAGTCTTCGGCTCATCGAACGACCGCAGAATCAAAGGCTATCAGTCGCGTGTCGACGCCATCAACGCGCTGGAACCGGAAATCGAAGCACTGAGCGACGACGCATTGCGCGCGCGCACCGAGGAATTCCGCCAACAGTACCGTGACGGCGCCAAACTGGACGACCTTCTGGTGCCGGCCTTCGCCACCGTACGCGAAGCGGCAAAGCGCACGCTCGGCCAGCGTCATTTCGATGTCCAGCTCATCGGCGGCATGGTGCTGCACGAGGGCATGATCTCGGAGATGAAGACCGGCGAGGGCAAGACACTTGTCGCGACACTGCCGTGCTATCTGAATGCCTTGACGGGCGGCGGCGTCCACGTCGTGACCGTAAACGACTATCTGGCCAGCCGCGATGCGGAATGGATGGGCCAGGTACACGAATTTCTCGGCCTCAAGGTCGGCTGCATCAAGCACGGGCTCGACGATGTCGAGCGCAAGGAACAGTACGGCGCCGACATCACTTACGGCACCAACAACGAGCTTGGCTTCGACTATCTGCGCGACAACATGAAGTACCAGCTCGAAGACATGGTGCAGCGCGGGCACTATTTCGCCATCGTTGACGAAGTCGATTCGATCCTCGTTGACGAGGCAAGAACGCCACTCATTATTTCAGGTCCGCTTGAGAACAAGTCGGAGCTCTACGTCCAGATCGACAAGATCGTGCCGGTGCTGGTGCCGGAAGATTTCGAACTCGACGAGAAGTCGCGCGCCGTGTCACTGACCGACCAGGGCAACGACCATGTCGAGGAGCTTCTGCGTGAAGCCGGCCTTCTGGAGGGCGAGTCCTTCTACGACGTCGAGAACGTCACCGTCGTGCACCACATCAACCAGGCGCTGCGTGCTCATACGCTGTTTCAGCGTGACCGCGATTACATCGTGAAGAACGCCCAGGTCGTCATTATCGACGAGTTTACCGGGCGCATGATGGAAGGCCGCCGCTATTCCGAAGGCCTGCATCAGGCGCTGGAAGCAAAAGAGAACTGTCAGATCCAACCGGAGAACCAGACGCTCGCCTCGATCACCTTCCAAAACTATTTCAGGCTTTACGAAAAGCTCGCCGGAATGACCGGCACTGCATCCACTGAATCGGAAGAGTTCATGGACATCTACAGTCTCGATGTTCTGGAGATTCCCACCAACCTGCCCATCGGCAGGGCCGACGAAGACGACGAGGTCTACCGCACCGCCCAGGAAAAGTTCGATGCCATCAATGAGCTCATCAAGGATTGCGTCGAACGCGGCCAGCCGGTTCTTGTCGGCACGACTTCGATTGAAAAATCGGAACTGCTGTCCAGCGCACTCAAGAATGTAAAGCTGCCGCACAATGTGCTGAATGCGCGCTATCACGAGCAGGAAGCCCAGATCATCGCTCAGGCCGGCGTCCCGAGCGCCGTGACCATCGCCACCAACATGGCCGGCCGCGGCACCGACATTCAGCTTGGCGGCAACCTCGATATGCGTATCGCCACCGAGACTGCCGATATCGAAGATGAGAACGAACGCTCCGCCAAGATAGAGGCCATCCGCGAGGAAGTGGCGGCGCTGAAGAAGCGCGCGCTCGACGCCGGCGGCCTCTACGTCGTCGGCACCGAGCGCCACGAAGCGCGCCGCATCGACAACCAGCTGCGTGGCCGCTCCGGCCGTCAGGGCGACCCGGGCTGTTCGAAGTTCTATTTGAGCCTTGACGACGACCTGATGCGCATCTTCGGTTCCGACCGCATGGATTCGATGCTGCAGAAGCTCGGGCTGGAAGAGGGTGAGGCGATCATTCACCCGTGGATCAACAAGGCGCTCGAAAAGGCACAGCAGAAAGTCGAGGCGCGCAACTTCGACATCCGCAAGAACCTGCTCAAGTTCGACAACGTCATGAACGACCAGCGCAAGGTAATCTTTGAGCAGCGCATCGACATCATGGCCGAAGACGACGTTTCCGAAACCGTCGATGACATGCGCTATCAGGTCATCGACGATCTCGTCACCGGCCACATCCCGCCCAAGGCCTATGCGGAAGAATGGGACACCGCGGGCCTGCAGACGGAGGTTATGGAAAAGCTCGCCCTCGATCTGCCGGTCGAGGACTGGGCGGCCGAGGAAGGCATCGCGGACGAGGAAATCCGCGAACGTCTCGTGCGCCACGCCGACGAAGCAGCCGCCGATCGGCTTGCGCGCATCGGCCCCGACATCATGCGCAAGATCGAAAAGGCCGTGCTGTTGCAGACCCTCGATCATCTGTGGCGCGAGCACCTCGTCATGCTTGAGCACCTGCGCCAGGTTGTCGGACTGCGCGGTTATGGTCAGCGCGACCCGCTCAACGAATACAAGACAGAAGGTTTCACGCTGTTTGAAACCATGTTGTCGAAGCTTCGCGAGTTGGTATCCGGTCAGCTGATGCGTGTTGAGCTCGCCCAGGAACCGCCCATGGACATCGATGAGGAAGAGCTGCCTGAAATGTCGGCGCAGCACATCGATCCGTTTACGGGCCGCAACGACATGGCCGATGCCGAGCTTGCCTTTGCCGACGCCGGCGCGGCGGATACGCGCGGCCGCAAGGGAGAGGCGCTCGACCCGGACAACCCGGCGACCTGGGGCAAGATCCAGCGCAACGCGCAATGTCCCTGCGGCTCGGGCAAAAAGTACAAGCACTGCCACGGCAAGCTTGGATAGATCGAACCCGGGAGACCTCCCGGCCTTGACGCGGGCGCGGCCTTGCCCGATCTTGTCGCCACGTTGACGCCGAGCCGGGATAGCCTGCCGACATGACCACCGAACAGATTACCCTGTTCGCCATTATGGGCGGCGTGTTCGCGCTGCTCGTCTGGGGACGCTGGCGCTACGATCTCATCGCCTTTTCCGCGCTTGCGGTTGCACTGCTGCTCGGCGCCGTGCCGAAGGAAGAGGCGTTTTCCGGTTTTGGCCATCCTGCCACCGTCATCATCGCACTTGTTCTCATTGTCAGTCGCGGCCTGTCTGCATCCGGCGCTATCGAGCTCCTGACCCGCCATGTCATTGATGCCAGCCGCTCCCTAAGCGCCCATATCGGCGTCATGTCGGCGGTGTCGGCGGCGCTCTCCGCCCTCATGAACAATGTCGCGGCGTTGGCGCTGCTCATGCCGGTCGACATTCAGGCCGCTCGCAAGGCAAAGCGCAGCCCGGCCCTGACACTGATGCCGCTGTCCTTCGCCTCGATCCTCGGTGGCCTCATCACCCTGATCGGCACCCCGCCCAACATCATCATCGCGTCTTTTCGCGAAAACCGCTTCGGCGAGCCGTTTTCAATGTTCGACTTTGCCCCTGTCGGGCTTGCCTGTGCCGTTGCCGGCGTGATTTTCGTGGCGCTCATCGGCTGGCGCCTCATTCCCACCGACCGCGCCCGGCACGACACATCAAGAGAACTTGAGAACCTTGAGGGATTTATCGCCGAAGCTCTGGTGCCGGAGGAATCCGCGGCGGTTTCACAGCGGGTCAGCGAGCTCGATGCCATTGCCGATGAAAACGACGTCGCCATCATCGGGCTGGTGCGCCGCGGCAAACGGCTCCCGGGCTTTGCCCGCAGGGAGCTCATCCGCAAAGGCGACATACTCGTCCTTGAAGCCGGGCCCGATGCCATCGAACAGTTCGTCGGCGCGCTCGGTCTGACCTATGCCGGCGCGGACAAGCATGGCGGCGCGCTTGGCGGCACGCTGGCGCTTGTAGAAGTCGTGGTGCCCGACGGCGCGCGTATAGAAGGACGCTCGGCCAGGTCCCTGCGGCTGCTCTACCGCCACGGCGTCACCCTTCTTGGTGTCTCGCGCAATGGCAAAAGGTTTCGCGAACGGGTGCGCGAGCTTGAAATCCGAGCCGGCGACATTCTTCTGATGTTCGGACCCGAAGAGCGTCTTGCCGAAGTCACCAACTGGCTCGGCTCCCTGCCCCTTGCCGCACGCGGCCTGCAGGTCACCCAGCGCGACAAGGCGTGGCTGGCGGTCGGTCTGTTTGCCGCCGCCATCGGCCTTGCCTCGACCGGCATCGTTTACCTGCCGGTGGCACTGGCGGTATGCGCGGCTCTTTACGTGATCTTCAAGATCGTGCCTCTGTCGCAAATCTACGAGACCGTGCAATGGCCCGTCATAGTCCTGCTCGGCTCGCTGATCCCCATCGGCGCGGCACTTGAATCAAGTGGCGGCACCGCGCTCATCGCACAAGGTATCGTGACCGTATCGGACGGCTATTCGGCAGCGGTCGTCCTGACCATCTTGATGATCGTCACCATGACCCTGTCGGATGTTCTGAACAATACGGCGACCGCCGTGATCGCCGCCCCGATTGCCGTCGACATCGCCCAGAAACTCGGCGTCAGCCCGGATCCCTTCCTGATGGCCGTTGCCGTCGCGGCGTCGTGCGCCTTTCTGACGCCCATCGGCCACAAGAACAACACGCTCATTCTGGGCCCGGGCGGCTACAGGTTCGGCGACTACTGGCGCATGGGCCTGCCACTGGAAGTCATCGTCATCGCAATCGCGGTGCCGATGATCCTGTGGGTCTGGCCGTTTTGAGATTGCAGGCGCGAAACCGTCAGTTGACCCAGCCGGAAATCAGGCGCGGCTGATCGGGGTCCGCATCGCCGGTCGCCATGGTAAATTGCTCCGGCACTTCGTCCTGCGAATTGAAGAACACGTAGCGCTGATCGACGACGCCGGCCACGGGCGGCACACGGTTTTCCTCGAAGTGGTCGTAACCCTCTTTGAGGTTGCGCCAGAAGTCGTACCATTCGTTGTCGCGGTAAAGCGCCAGATTCTCGTCCGACAGCGGGAATGGAAAGGCATGTACGGGGAATCGGTCCTGCCCGGCGACAAAGGCCTCGCGGGCGAGCGCGAAGATCTCTTCGACGTTTTCATTCGTCACCGCGTAACAGCCCGCCGAACTGCACCCGCCATGCACCATCAGGTGCGCGCCGGTGCGCTCATGCACGAGATCGTATTCGTTCGGGTAACCCATGTTGAAGGACAAGTGATAGCGGCTGTTCGGGTTCATCTGCGATGCGGTCACCACGTAGAAACCTTCCGGCGCCTGCTTGTCGCCTTCACGTTGCTTGGGCCCGAGATCGCCGGACCAGTAACAGATATTATAGGACTTGAATTGGACGTAGGTCCCGGACGCCTGCTGCAGCCAGACTTCCAGCTGCGCGTCCTGCTTGAAGATTCGCACGAACATCGCCGCCCCCGGCGAAAGCCCCTTTTCGGTAAGCAGTGCCTTGGTTTCGTCGGACAGGGGGGTGAGGTGCTTGGGCGTGCCGAGACAGCCGGACAGCCCAAGCGCTGCGGCAAGCGATACTCCCGTGACGATGAAGTGGCGTCTTTTCACTTTCCCCATCCAAAACTTTGACCGTGTGGGCGCCCATGAAACAGCGTCAAGCTTACCATTTCCTTAGGAAACCGAAGCCCCTCACCGCATGGCGAATTCATAGCGTCCATCGCCCGTATGAACCCGCGGCGGAACGCCGCTTTCTTCGAATGCATCATAGCCCGGTTTCAGGTCGTTCCAGAAATCAATCCACTGCGATCCCGCATGGCGGGCGAGGTTTTCCGCGCTCATGCGGAACGGAAAGATATGCACCGCTACGGCCTCCTGGCCCGCATCGAGAGCTGCCTCGACAAGCCGGTAAATATCGTCGACGCCCGCATCCGTCATCGCATAACAGCCGATCGAGGAGCATCCGCCATGCACCATGAGAAAGGAACCGGTACGCCCGAGCGAACGGTCGAACGCATTGGGAAACCCAAGATTGAAGGACAGGTGGTGGCGGCTGTTGGGATTGAGGCTCGCACGCCTCACGCTGTAAAAGCCCTCCGGGCTCTGGCGGTCGCCTTCACGCAGCTTCGGCCCGAGCCTGCCGGACCAGCGGCAAATCTCATAGGTCCGGAACAACCGGTAGGAAGACGCATCGCGGACCCAAAGTTCGAGCTCGGAACTTTGCTTGAAGATCCTGATGAACACCGGCTGGCCCATCTCAAGCCCCGCCTTGCCAAGCCGCACCTCAAGCGCGGCCGCACGGCCGGGTTCGGCATAGTTGGTGTATAGCGATACCAGCATCTGGCGCTGCCAGAGCGCTGCCGCTGCAATCACAAAGATCAGAGAAAGAAGCACAATTCGTTTCATCTGCCGGTTCCTGCAAGATCCAGACATTGAACGAAAAAACCGGGCGGTTTTGTGTCAAGCCGTTAGCGGCGCTGTCAGGTCGACGGCAGCGAGCGGCCCATATCGAGGAACTTTGCGCGGCGGGTCTTGCGCAGATCGTCGGGCGCCAACCCGTCCATGGTCGCAAATTCCCTGGCAATCGCCTCACCCGCCAGCTTGACCGTTTCCGCCGGGTTCCGGTGCGCTCCGCCGACCGGTTCATCCACAATGGCGTCGATAACACCCAGCTTCTTCAGGTGCTTTGCCGTCACTTTCATAGCCGTTGCCGCGTCTTCGGCCCGCGTTGAATCGCGCCACAGGATCGATGCCGACGCTTCCGGCGAGGCCACCGTGTAGATCGAGTGTTCGAGCATCAGCACCTTGTTGGCCGTGGCAATGGCGACCGCGCCGCCGGACCCGCCTTCGCCGATGATCAGGGCGACATGCGGCACGCCCAGCGCGAGACAACAATCCGTCGAGCGGGCAATGGCTTCCGACTGTCCGCGCTCTTCCGCGCCAATGCCCGGATAAGCACCCGCCGTGTCGACAATGGTGATCACCGGCACGGCAAACTTGTCGGCAAGCTCCATGAGCCGCACCGCCTTGCGGTAGCCCTCTGGCCGCGCCATGCCGAAATTGTGGCGCAGCCGGCTTTGCGTATCGTTGCCTTTTTCCTGACCGATCACCATAACCGAACCGCCCTTGAAGCGCCCGAGACCGCCGATGATCGCATGGTCTTCGGCAAACTTGCGGTCACCGGCCAGTGGCGTGAACTCCGCAATGAGGCCGTCGATATAGTCGGAAAAATGCGGCCGCTCGGGGTGGCGCGCAACTTGCGTCTTCTGCCACGGTTTCAGGTTGGTGTAGATTTCCTGCAGGCTCTTGGCGGCCTTTTCCTCAAGCTGCTTGACCTCTTCGGAAATGGCCGCCGAAGACTCATCGTCCGACAGCGCGCGCAACTCGGCGATCTTGCCTTCTAGTTCGGCGACCGGTTTTTCGAAGTCGAGATAAGTACGCATCAAAAAGTCGAACCCGGCGGTTCAGGAAAAGGGTCGGTTGGGCACACGAAACATGTGCTCCGCGGGCGCGCGTGGAACCTGACGGCGAACGAGGTTTCTGTCAACAAGGATTGCATGGGATTTGCGTTCCCGGTCAGGGCGCGCGCGACGCGAGGGGATGATGATCGTGCACCAGCCGCTTCAGGCGTTCATCGAGAACGTGCGTGTAGATCTGGGTGGTTGAAATGTCGGCATGTCCGAGCATCTGCTGCACCGCCCTCAGGTCCGCGCCGTTGGCGAGCAGATGGCTCGCAAACGCGTGCCGTAGCACATGCGGGGAAATCTTATCGGACGCAAGCCCGGCCCGCGCCGCGGCGCTCTTCAGTTCCTGCGCAAAGCGCTGCCGCGTCAGATGACCGCTTTTCGATGAAGACGGGAACAGCCAGTCCGTTGCGCGTTGCTTTTCGTTGCCGAATTCTTCAAGCGCCTTCACGTAGGCCAACGTTGCCTCACGCGCCGCCGCACTCAAGGGCACAAGCCGCTCGCGCCCGCCCTTGCCGCGCACCGTGATGAAGCGATCATCGCTCAGAACCGCGCGCTTTTTTAAGGTGACGAGTTCGGAGACCCGCAGGCCCGTTGCGTACAGGATCTCCAGCATACAATGCAGCCGCAGCGCCTTTAGACCGGCGCGTCCCGACACGGCTCCGGCGTGATGCGATGTCGCCGCGAGCAGGGCGGTGACGTCTTCCTCGCGCAGCACCTTGGGCAACGGGCGCGGCAGTTTCGGGCTCGACACAACGCTCATAGGGTTGTCGGTGCGCGTGCCTTCCGAATAGAGAAACTTGTAAAACTGCCGCAGGGCCGATACGCGCCGTGCAGATGTCGACGCGGCAAGGCCCGCCGCATGGAGTGCTGAAAGATAGGCTTCGACATCTCCGGTAGCGGCCTTTTCGAGCCCCGCCCCGCGCGCCGCGGCGAACGCGGCATAGTCCGTCAGGTCGCGCCTGTAGGACTCAAGCGTGTTCATCGCCGCACCACGCTCGGCACTCAACATCTCAAGAAAGGCTTCTATGAGGTGAAGGCCCATCGGGCCGCCGCCGCTACCTTGCGAATCTGTCGCGCGGTATCGGTTTGACGATTTCTGTTGGTTCCGGTTCAAAGACTGTTCCCAGCATATAAAGAGCGCCGTAGCCGAGCGCCCCCAGTATGATAAGAATCAAAATTAAACGGATCGTTGCCGGCATTCTGACCCAAGACCTCCAAACGCCCGTGAACCCCAAACGCCGCACCCGCCATGGCCGCGCTTAGCTCCCCCGATGGCGTTGTCAGATCCACTGCCACCAGTACAAAGAGTATACTTGCACGACACCTCAGTGCTTCGCAATTGCACATCTCATGAAAGCTTGCCCGGAGCGTACGGCAATCGCCGCGAGCATTCACCCTCACGCGGAAGGGTAGGCGGGCCCCAAACCGGTTCCGCGTGAAAGTGAAAGCGTCTAGGGTCGGGATCCATGCACAGAAAGAAAAAATCATCCAGTGCCCGGCGCAACCCCAAGGTGCGCAAAATCATGCGTTTCGCGGGCGAGCGGAGCATTGTGATGGTGGGCCTGATGGGCGCGGGAAAAACCTCTGTCGGGCGCCGTCTCGCCGTCAAGCTCGGCGTGCCCTTTCTTGACGCGGACGCTGAAATTGAAAAGGCGGCGGGAAAATCCATTCCCGAAATCTTTGCCGACCACGGCGAGGAAAGTTTCCGCTCCGGCGAGAGCAAAGTCATTTCGCGGCTTCTGGAGTGCGGACCGCAGGTTCTCGCAACCGGCGGCGGCGCCTTCATGAATGCCGAAACGCGCGGCAACGTCGCGGAAAACGGCATTTCGGTCTGGCTGCGCGCCGAATTGCCCCTGCTTCTGCAACGCGTGGCCAGGCGTTCAAACCGCCCGCTGCTCCACGGCAAAGATCCCGAGACGGTCATGCGGGCGCTGATGGACGAGCGCTATCCCGTTTACGAACTCGCCGATATTACCGTTGAGAGCCGCGATGTGCCGCACGATGCGATCGTTGCCGATACCATTGCCGCGCTTGCACGATTTGCCGATGCCGGGCCGGAAAACCCCGAGTGAACGCGCCAGCTGGCGCATCGCGCCCTTTACCAACTTTGCGAAAACCTTACGCCCCGATTGACCTTGAAACAAAGGCGGGCCATATCTGCCATGAGTGCCATGAACACACATTCCAACACCACTGCTTCCGGCGGGCCGCGCGAGGTTATCGTCGATCTTGGTGCGCGCAGCTATCCGATCGTCATCGGTCCGGGTCTCCTTGAGCGCGCGGGCAGCCTGATTGCCGGTCACCTGCGGCGGCCGAAAACCGCAATCGTCACCGATGAAAACGTTGCCGCGCTTCATCTGGAGACGCTGGTCTCCACGCTTGAACGCGAAGGCATCGACACCTCGGCCATTAAGGTGCCCGCCGGCGAACAGAGCAAATGCTTCACCGAACTGGCGCGCGTCTCCGATGCCCTGCTTGAGGCCGGTATCGAGCGCTCCGATACGATCATCGCGTTTGGCGGCGGCGTGGTTGGCGATCTTGCCGGCTTTGCGGCGGCGATCCTGCGGCGCGGCGTAAATTTCATCCAGATCCCGACAAGCCTGCTCGCCCAGGTCGACAGCTCCGTCGGCGGCAAAACCGGCATCGACATGTCGTCGGGCAAGAACCTGATCGGTGCATTCCACCAGCCGGTTCTGGTCATCGCCGACACAGGACTTCTGAATACGCTGCCCGAGCGCGAGTTCCGCGCCGGTTATGCCGAAGTCGTCAAATACGGGTTGATCAACGACGCAGCGTTCTACGACTGGCTAGACACGAACTGGCGCGCCATTGCCTGCGGCGACACAGCGGCACGCATGCATGTCGTTGAATCGAGCTGCCGTGCCAAGGCCGCCATTGTCGCCGCCGATGAGCGCGAGCACGGGCAGCGCGCGCTCCTCAACCTCGGCCACACCTTCGGCCACGCGTTCGAGGCCGCGACCGGATACTCCGACCGCCTCCTGCACGGCGAGGCGGTGGCGCTCGGCATGGTTCTGGCGCACGGGTTTTCCGCTCATCTCGGGCTGTGCGCCCAGGAACTGACCGGCCGCGTCGCGGCACATCTGGAAAAGGCCGGCCTGCCGGTGCGACTCGACCAGATCAACGGACACCTGCCGCCGCCCACCGAGCTTCTTAACATCATGCGCCAGGACAAAAAGACCGAGGCCGGAAAGCTCACCTTCATTCTGACGCGCGGCGTCGGCGAAGCATTCGTTGCCAAGGATGTCGGCGACGATGACGTGCTGGCATATCTCAACCAGGTGCCGGAACTGCAATGACACTGACCTACGCCATATTGGGCGCCCTTATCGTCGGCCTGCTTGTGTTGTCGGCATTCTTTTCAGGTTCCGAAACCGCTTTGACGGCGACATCGCGCGCACGCATTCACCAATTGCAGCGCCGCGGCCACAAGCGCGCCAAGGTCGTTCAGCAGCTCATTGAAGCGCGTGAACAGCTCATTGGCGCCATCCTGCTCGGCAACAATCTTGTCAATATTCTCGCCTCGGCACTCACCACCAGCGTGTTCGTGCAGCTGTTCGGTAATGCCGGCGTTGCCTATGCGACGGTTATCATGACGGCGCTCGTCCTGATTTTCGCAGAAGTCCTGCCCAAAACCTACGCCATCGCCAATGCCGACCGCGCAGCGCTTGCAATCGCCCTGCCGATCCGCACCGTCGTCGCGGTTTTCGGGCCTGTAACTTCGGCCGTTCAGTTCATCGTGCGCCGGACCCTGCGCATGTTCGGCGCCGATATTGACGACACAACGGAAGTGCTGTCACCGCATGATGAACTGCGCGGCGCCATTGAGTTGCATCACCGCGAGGGCGCCGTCGTTAAAACCGACAAGGACATGCTCGGCGGCATACTCGACCTGCACGATCTCGAAGTCTTCGATGTCATGGTGCACCGTACGAAAATGGAAACCGCCGACGTCGCCACCAAGCCTGCCGATATCGTCGATCATGTGCTGAATTCGGGCTTCACCCGCGTGCCTGTGTGGCGCGACGACCAGGACAACATCATCGGCACGCTGCATGCCAAGGATCTCCTGAAAGCTCTCGCCGACGAAAAGGGCGATGTCGGCAAGCTCGATATTGAGGCTCTGTGCACACAGGCCTGGTTCGTGCCGGAAAGCACACCCGTGGTTGCCCAGCTCAATGCGTTTTTGAAACGCAAAAGCCATTTCGCCATTGTCGTCGACGAGTATGGCGAGGTCATGGGGCTGGTGACGCTGGAAGACATTCTTGAAGAGATCGTCGGCGAGATCGTTGACGAGTACGACGCCCCGACAAGCGGCGTGCGCCCGCAGCCCGATGGTTCCGTCACCGTCGACGGCACCGTGCCGATCCGCGATCTCAATCGCGCCATGGACTGGGAGCTTTCAGACGATGAGGCGACCACCATCGCCGGACTTGTCATTCACGAGGCGCAGATGATCCCCGATGTCGGCCAGGCGTTCAATTTCCACGGCTTCAAGTTCGAAGTCCTGCGCCGCCGCCGCAACCAGATCACAACGCTGCGCGTCACACCGATCCGCAGCGTCGCGGTCACCTAGTCCAGGCAACCGGAAACCATTTCTCCGGCAAATCGTCACCGGTCGACAGGCCGATATCCGTCAGCGGCGGCGATAGTTCGCCCGGGCGCTGCAGATAGTGGGCGCCATCGCCCAGGAACCGTGCGGAGAACGCCCGCCGTCTTTGCTTCAGTTTGCCAGCGGTCGTGCCGTGTAGCGTGCGGTAGTCGAACACCAGAACGTCGCCGGCCTTCAAAGGCCAGCTGACGATCTCGAAGCTGCCGCGGTCGGCCTCGATGTCCGGCACCGGTTCCATTGATGCATCGTCGGTATTGAAGTCTTCACCGCCCGCAAATACGCGCGGATAGAACAGCTTCTCCCAGCGGTGGGAGCCGGTAACAAACTGCACGGCCACATCCGGCGGCGTGTCGTCGAGCGCGACATAGACGGACGCGGTAAGCGGTCCGTCAACACAGTAGTAGGGCATGTCCTGGTGCCACGGTGTCGCTTTCGCCGTACCGGGTTCTTTGGCAAACACATGCTCGTGAAAGAGTTGCGCCGAATTCGAACCCATCAACCGGCCGGCAAGAGATGCCGCGGGAGAGTTCGACAGGAAGTCGAGAAACTCAGGCACCCGGTGCCAGTTGCAATAGCAGTCAAAGAACCGCCCCGGTTCGCCGGCAACGGTGCTTTCGCACGGAAACGCGTAGGCGTTCGGAGTCTTCAAAATGCGCTCAAGACCAGCGCGCAGCGGCCCGACCCACTCTTCGGCCGCACCCGGCACGCGGACAACGCCGCGTTCCTTGTACTCGTTGACAAGCTCCGGGCCGACCGGAATGTCGTTTCTGTTTCCCGGTTCGCAAACCGCCGCCACCGCCGCCTGTTCCGGACGCCAGTCGACAGTCCATTCATTAAACTGGCTGCCGCCGCCTTGTTGCATGTTTCTGCTCCATGAGTTCCATAACGCGTGTCTGGTTGACAACCGAGAAGCACCAGCCTTAAGGCGGCGGGCTCGTCTCACCTGACCACGCCAGAGCCGCAGCGCTCGCCGGACAAAGATCCGCGAACTGACGCGACTGCGCAATTCCCCGCGGCACGGCGGTACGGTCCACCGGCTCAAACCCCCGGTCCAGAAAAAACTGCTCGGCCGTTTCGGTCAGCAGATAGAGGCCGCGTACGTGCGCTTCGCCTGCCTTTTCGCACAATGCTTGAACCAGATCAGACCCAAGAGAGCGCCCGCGCTGGTCACTGCGCACCACACACGAGCGCAATATCGCATCGGGCGCATGCCACTCCAGACCGCCTGCACACACAAGATGTCCCTCCGCGTCGCGCGCGCCAAAAAAAGAGCGACCTTCTTCCGCGAGATCGGAAGTCGGCAGCGCCGCGGCAACCAGAAGGTCGATAAACTCCCTGTCGGTGCCGTCAATCGCTTCGAGTTTCAGCTGCATGGGCGTTCGCACTGCCGTTCCGCTCGCTGAAACGCTACCGCAATTGCGCCTCAATGCCCAGTTAGGTGATTTCGGATGTCGAACGCCCCGGGGACGAAGGAGAGCGGCATGAACACCCACAAGCAATCGAGGCTTTACGATCTCGCAATCGTCGGCGCCGGCTTTGCCGGCCTCGTATGTGCACGGACCGCGGCTCTTCGCGGCCTCAGGGTTTGCGTCATCGAAGCCAAGAAGGAGCCCGGAGCGCGCATTCACACAACCGGCATCCTCGTGAAGGAAGCCGCCGACGAAATCGACCTGCCGCATCATCTGGCGCGGCGCGTGCACGGTGTGCGGCTTTATGCGCCGAACCGGCGCACCATGGATCTCTTCGCACCGGGCTACTATTTCCTGACAACGCACACCGCGGAGCTTTTGCGCTGGCTCGCGCAAGAGGCGCGGCGCGCCGGCGCGGAAATCTTCTGTGGCGAGCGATTTCAGGGAGCCGAGCGCTGCGGCGATACCATTCGCATTGCCGACCCCGACATTGAGACACGCTATCTGATCGGCGCCGACGGCGCCCGCTCGCGTGTCGCCCGCAGCTTCGGACTGGGACGCGTCGAGCGTTATTTGACCGGCGTGGAAGCCGAGTATGAGAACCTTGCAGGCCTCGATCCGCGATTCCTGCACTGTTTCGTCGATTCGCTCCTCGCGCCTGGATATCTCGCGTGGGCGGCACCGGGTCCAGAGCACGCCCAGATCGGCCTTGCAACAAGCAAGGCGCGGACGCCCGACCTCGCCGCCTTCACCCGGTCGACGGGCGACCTGTTCGGATATGACGGCGCCCGGCTAGTGGAGCGGCGCAGCGGGCGAATTCCCTGTGGCGGGCTCGTCGATCCGATCGGCACGCGCGGCGTCGCCCTGGTCGGTGATGCGGCGGGGCTCGTGTCGCCGCTCACCGGTGGCGGCATACGCCTTGCCTTCCGTTCGGGCCGGCGCGCCGCACAGGCGGTATCCGATTACCTTCTCGACAGCGGACCGCCGCCTGAATGCGTGCTCGCGGCCGAATACCCGGGCTTCGGCATGAAAAAATTGATGCGCACCGCACTCGACACCACCCCGTCCAACCGGCTTGTCGATTTGGCCTTTTCGCTGCCCGGCGCGGAGTATTTCGCGCGCTGGGTTTACTTCCACCGACGCGGCGGCCCGGGATTGTCGTGGTCGGAGTTCGTGAAACGGCTGGAGGCTGGGGAAGCTGTTACACGTTAAGCCGTGTACTAACCAACACGAACCGGTGAGCAGTTCCGGTGTACATCCGACTTGGCACCAGCTTCCGTGTTCTCGGCCTGATGGCTCATACCAAGGGCGGCAGTTATTGACCCATTTCATGGGCCATTCCGGCTCGCTCGACGAGACGCGGGCCGCAGTGCGATGCGGTGTATCGGACAAGGCCCGCAACGCGGTCGACGGGCCGGAATGGCCCAACGCAGGCCGGGTGCTTTTACCCTCCAGCAGCGTTGCGTACTGCTTACGGTACCTGTACCGCGGCGCAGTACGCGCCTCGCCGGAGGGTAAAATCATCCCGGTGAAACGGGTCAATAACTGCCGCCCTTGGTATCAGACAGT
>JAJFHE010000012.1 GCA_021775755.1 Hyphomicrobiales bacterium
GGAGGGATAGGTTTTGTTCTTCTGTGGAAACTCTTGCATAGCCTATTTTCGTGGATTCTTTTTGACATACCCTTATGATTAAATCAAGGTCTTTGTTTTTCAATAACTTAGGAAGATGATAAAACCCTGTCAAAAGGGTTCCCTTTTGGTGATATATGTTTTCCAAAAATGGCTCTATTACAAAAACCTTGTATTTGAATTTTTGCAACAGAGCCGTTTCTATTGCTACTGGTACTTTTGGAGGCGTTTCACACAAAACCCCAAGTAGTGGGAAAGGGCTGTTTACAACATCCCTACGCCAGCTCAACTCAACATGCGGGTGTGCCGCGAGAGACGTCGGGACGTGCTCCGGTGACTATGATTTCTGCTCGGCGGTTTTTCGCGCGCCCCGCTTCGGTCACATTAGAGGCCAGGTAGCAGCAGAGAGGGGAGGCTTTGAGGGTCATCCTGGTTTCATCTATAGCGAGAAAACGCAAATAATCACGTGTTGTCTCGGCACGCTCCCACGCCAGCTCCTCATTCACAAAGCTGCCGCCAGGGATGAGACGCTGGTCATCTGTATAGCCCGTGATCATGATAAGATACGATTCCGGGAGCGCAGCGACCCACTGCCTCAGATAGTCACGACCGGCATCGCTCAGTTGGGAAGAGGAGTTTTCAAAATAGACGATCCCTTTACTGAGTGGCTCATCTTCTCTGACCTGCCGAGTCTTTTTGTCCCGGGAACCTAAGTGGCAGTCCTCTTTGCGTTGGGCCGTATCGGATGGAGGTGAGGGCGTTGGGACAGACGGAAATTGAAATTGCTTGTTTGGAAAAAGAAACATCCGTAGGCGTTGATCCGGCGCTTGAGCTCCTAGCGGTACATCGATGACCCGTAGCTTCTTTTTTTCATCTTTGCTTGAGCGATCCTTCTTTTCGGCCTCGGGTTTAAAAACGTACATTGGAAGGGAATCTGGCAAGCGATTACTTAAGAAATCCTTTTTTTCGGACGGGCCTAAGTCATCAGTGGGAATGCTTCCTCGCGAAGCACAGGCCCCCAGGCCCACCAACGCTAGTAGAATGATCAAGGGTCTCAGCATCAGCTTTCCTCCTTCAAAGGCGTCATGGCCTGCTGAAAGGGCCGGTCTGAAATTAGATAAACGATCCCGCTGTCATCCTCTTCACCCTGAGACAAAAGCCGGGGTTGCTCAAAACTGGCCGCCAGCCAAGTCCCCTTCAAGGCCAGCGGATTTAAATCAAGCGCCTCGGAAGACTGATTATAAAGACGCACCGCCGTCACATAAATTTGGTCCCTTTTCCAGCTTGCAAGGGGTTGGGCCAAAACCTGTACTCCCTCAAGCAGTCCCGGGAAATCACCTGTCACGACAAGCACCTCGGACACCCCTTTCGGCAGCGAGTCAAAATCACCTCTCATTTGAGATGCGGCATAACGGGTTAGTTCGATAAAAGTCGCTTCATCTCGGTCGCGCGTCGGAGACAGGTCATCAGGGTTTGCTTCCTCTATCTCCGCATCCAGCGCCGTATCTCCCCTTTCAAAATAGGGATGCCGCGACAAGGTTTCCAAACGTCCCATACTACGTTCTTCCGCCTCTTCATCACTGGTAAAAATGTGCGGCGTAATCAAGAGCACCAGTTCTGTTTTGGTCCGATCCCGCACCTCTCGGCGAAACAGCACCCCGAGAAAAGGAATATCTCCCAGGAATGGTACCTTTTGCATGCTCTTGCTGACACTGTTCCTAATCATCCCGCCGATCGCAACGGTCAGGCCGTCCTTGGCCAGCACGTTCGCCTCTAGATTCGCGGTATTGACCGTATCGATCGGGAATTCCTGAATATTGCCGCTAGAACCTGCAACAGGAATGATAGAGCCCCCGACTTGCACGGAAGAGGCATCTTGTTTGATTGTCAGAGTGACGGTGCGGTCTGCATTGATTCGAGGAAGAATCTGCAGCGTATTCCCGATGTCCCGCACCTCGGTTTCTGCAGTAATGCTCGTGATAACCACTCCCGTGCTTCCAGCCGTACTATGGCTCGTGACACCGGTCACCAAGACCCGCTCCTCCCCGATAAACAGTCGAGCAGGACTGTTATTGGTCGCAAGCAGCATTGGCGTCGCCAAGACATTGACTTTGTTGTCCCCCTCCAGCATCTGAAGCCTGAGACGTATCCGCTCACTCAGCGCCTGAAAAATGAACGTACCGCCTTCAAGAGGAAAATTACCTAGTCCCAGGGCCACATTCGGCCCGCGTTCATCGCCGATCCGGAGCGGGTTTCGCGCCTGACTGCTCGCAGGCCCAATGGCAGTTCCTGAACTCGTCAAATCAAAATCAAAAACCGAACGAAAGGAATTGCCCACCGTCAGCTCCAGAATCTTCATTTCGAGCAGTACCTGCGGCGGCCGTCGGTCCGTCTCCTTCACCAAATGGGCAATCTCCTTGAGGGCAGCTTTGTCGCTTGTCCTGACAAACAGAAGGTTATGAAGCGGATTGACTGTAATAAAAATGGGAACCTCATGTTGTGTTACACCAGCAATCTTCTCTTCAGAGAACTGCTGGTGTTTGCCATCGCCAATCCCTTCGGACAAGATGGCCAGCTTGTCCGCCGACAGTTTGAGATTGCCTGTGTTCATACGTGCGCGAGCAGAGCCTCTTCCACCGCCACCCCCTGTATCGGATAAACGGCCGTCGCTGCCATTGCCAGTTTCACGCCGGTTCAAGCCGGAAGACTGCCCTCCGCCCTGGTCATTCTCGTCTGTGCCAAAGCCTGACAGCGCCCCACTTTCAACATTCAGGGAAAGTTCTACCCGGTCGCCAAACAGGTTTTCAATCGTCTGCGCCGCGCTCTTCACATTCTGATGACGCAGGGTAAAGACCCGCGTCACCTCATCCCGAAAAACCACGATGTCTTTTTGATATTCGCCCGCTGTCATAATACGGAAGGTTCTGGTTTTTTCATCAAATCGATACCACAGCCCGGCCACCTTGCACAGGGTGTCAATCGCATCCCGAACCGACATGCCTTGAAGATAGAGAGTAACCTCCTCTTTTCCCGCCTTGCGTGATGAAACGATATTCACGCCGGAAAGTTCCGACATAATCCGCACGGCATCGACGACCTTTGCATCCTTAAATTCCAGCTTTTCAATATGAAAATCCGGGCCGCTCCTGGCCCAAGCCGGAGGGAGGGCCGGACTCAAAACAAATAACATCAAAAGCACCGAAATGACCAAACTGCTCAAACATGAATTCCATTTTTTCATCGTACGATCACAATCTCCCCCAGTGTCCCCACTGATACCGTCAGGGTGAGATGGTTCATTCCCTCCACCTTAATGACCGTATTACGTTCGGAGCCGTGAAGGCTGATTGTATCCCCCTCCCGCACGAGGTAGACGCCGCTGCCTGAAACATCAAGCAAGGCAACCGGGGCGCCGTCTCCGCCACTGACAATACCTCGTAGCTTCAGGTCTGGAGCCGTTGAGTTTGCGGGTAGGGGTCTAAAATCGAGTTCGCTTTTCTGACCTCGGGTTGCGGTCTGCTCCATCAAGGGCGTTGTTGAAAATGGATCACGCTCAGGGTCAGGATGAACGGGATCGCGCACAAGAAATTCCGTAGCTCTTCGGTTTAGAACGGATTTGTCTTCAGAAAGTTTTTCCTCAAGCCGCTCCTTATGACGCCGCATGCCATCCAATGCCGGCGTCAAACCTTCTATCGTATTCGTCAGTAAATCCTCCAGTCCCTGTGCTCCCTCTGATTGCTGAGCATAGACCGGGATTTTCGACGCTAAAACCATGCACATAAGAATCCCCAAAATTCTAATCATGCTTTTTTTCATCCAAGTTTTCCTTCCCTTGCGAGGCGACCGATCAGTCGCCTCAAACATGACCGGCTATCCGGCCAATGACATGATTGCCTGAAAAAATGCGGCGTAAACAAACCCCACCATACCCCCGATGAGTAAAATGAGTATTGGCTCAATCGCTGCGCTCATCCGCTTGATCCCCGCCTGTAATTCCTTGTCATAATATGCCGCCAGTTCTTTCATGACTTCATCAAGCGCGCCCGTCCGCTCACCTACCGCAGACAAACGAATGACCTCCTTCGGGATGACAGGAGACTGAGCTAAACCACTCGACAAATCTCGCCCGTTCAAAATGGCTTCGGCCGCATTTTCAACCGCATTTTGAATCACGCGATTGGCAATAACACCTGCACTGATGCGAAGCGATGCAAGCAAGTTCAAGCCGCTTTTCAGCAGCATCGCCAAAGACCAAGTCAGTTGAACCATCGATGCCTTGGTGATGACCGTACCCACGATCGGCAAAAATAGGAAGACGCGGTCAAGCGACAGACGACCTGGTTTTGTTCTATAAAAACGGATCAAAATGATGACAAAAAGTACAAAACCCAGCAGAAGATAAGGCCCCGCTGTGATAAGCGCACTGGAAACATCCACAAGCGACTGGGTCAGCGGCGGGAGCGTTCTGTTTGTCTTGGCGAAAAATTCAGAAAATTTAGGAATGATGCTAAACATCAAAAAGAGGCAGACACCTATTGCCGCTATCACGACAATCGTCGGATACATCAAGCTGGTGATTAAATGTCGTTTCAAATCTGCCCGATGCTCGAGATGTTTAGCAACCCGATCCATCACGACATCCAGTTCGCCGCTTGCTTCAGCGCTGCGAATCAGCCAAACCGCCAAGACAGGGAAGATCTTTTCCTCCTGCTGCATCGCGCCAGAAAAACCGCTTCCTCCGCGAATCCGGTCGATCATCCGGTCGATCGCCGCTGCGAGACGTGGCGATCGGGCCAATTCCCGGCAGGTATCAAGACTTTGAAGCACCGTCAAACCCGAACGGAGCATCAATCCCATCTGCTGAAAGAAAAAAACCTGATCCTTGAGCCAAATAGGCATCAGGCTGCGAACGGTCAACTTCCTGGGCTGATCTTCCGCATCTGCTTGCATTTCGGCGGGATCTTCAATCTGCACCACACGCAAGGCCCGCCTCCGCAGGACAGCGGCCACCATTCTCGGATCGGCCGCTTCAAGACTGCCAGACTGTTCGCCACCCTGTTCATCCAGAGCCATAAAACGGTAGAGCGGCATCCCTGTACTCCTCTATTCTGCTTGTTTCGGTGGGACAGCCACCCGCTTAAGCTCTTCCAGGGCGGTCAAACCCGTGATCACTTTTTCACAGCCGTCAGACCAAAGCGTTGACAGACCGGTCGCGGCCTCGGTAATTTCTACCTCACTGGCGCCATGTGCGATGCAGTCAGAGACCTGCCGGTCAAGCCAAAGCGTCTCGAAAAGCCCCAGACGTCCACTGTAGCCCGTACCCATACAATTTGCACAGCCCACCGGATCGAAAAGAGTGATTCGTCCGTCCCACCCTGTCAGCAGTGTTTTTTCCTCATCTGTTGCCTCTCGGGGTCTGCGGCATTGCACGCAAAGCCGCCGGACCAGCCGCTGCGCGATGACCGCTAGTAGCGTCGCCGCAATCAGATAACGCTCGGCCCCGATATCCGCCAGCCGTGTCACAGCGGAAACGGCATCATTTGTATGCAAGGTGGAAAAAACTAAGTGACCGGTCATCGCTGCTTTAAGCGCCACACTGGCCGTCTCGGCATCACGAATCTCACCCACCATCAAAACATCGGGGTCGTGACGCAGCAGCGAACGCAAGGCGGACGCGAAACTCACTTTACCTGAGACCTGTATCTGAGACAGCCCGTCAATCGGATACTCCACCGGATCCTCCACTGTCATAATATTGCAATTGGGATCATTAATTTCGTTCAGTGCGCCATAGAGTGTCGTGCTCTTGCCGCTCCCAGTTGGGCCGGTGAGCAAAATCATCCCATAAGGCCGTTTAATCACCTCACGAAACTGACTCAGACTCTTCTTTGACAAACCCAACCCTTCCAAACTCAGATCTTCCGTCCCTTGGCCCATGATGCGTAAGGTCGCCCGTTCGCCAAAACGGGTCGGCACGGTTGCCACTCGAATATCCAACTCTCTTCCGGAAGGTTGTGGTAAATGATAGGTAATGCCGCCGTCCTGTGGTTCACGTTGTTCAGATATGTCCAAGCCAGCTAAGACTTTAACCCGGCTGATCAGGCTCTGCCCTTCCTGTTCACTGAATTCAGCAGGATAATCCTGCAGTCGCCCATCAACACGCAACCGTACCCGAAGCCCATTCTGGTGAGGTTCAAAATGAATGTCGGTTGCACGATTTAGATAAGCCTGCTTGAAGATACAATCCAGTTCGGCGACAGAGTCGGATTCCCCAAGTGCATCAAAATCTCCGGTCGGCGGTTTGAGTAACCGCCCCGTTTCACGAATCGCTGCTTTGATAGCCTCCGGATCGGCCAGGGCCAAAACGATGGGGCGGCCTAGGATACGCCGAAGCATATCGAGCGAGATCTGGTCATCAGGATTATCTGTGGCGATAAGAACCTTGTCTCCCTGCTCAGAAACTGGAAGAAAGGCCCGCCGGTAGAGAAGGGCATCCGGTATTTTCGCCAAGAGTTTTTGATCAACCTGAAGCGCCCGAGGCGCGATAAAGGGCAGACCGCGCACATCTGCCAAGGCCCGGTAAAGGGCGGATACCGGAAAGCGGCCATGGTGAGTCACCGCATCAAGGAGATCGATACGTTCACGGCGTGCTTTTACCTGTAGGTGGGCAACCGTTTCGGCATCAATCATTCCGTTTTCCACCGCCGCGCTGATTAAAACGCTTGGCTTAATCTGCATCGTCATCGGTTAAGGAGGTCTCCCGAAGACGCAACCGTCTGGGGCCGGTGCAAGAGTTCGTCAAAAAGCTTCGGATCTCTCGCCATGCGGCGGGCTAGCTCAGCATCAACCAAGCGTCGGCGCACCACTTCCGCCAAGGCTGCGTCAAGCGTCTGCATCCCCTGTGCCTGTCCTGACTCCATTGCGGAGACCAGCTGCTGCGATTTGCCATTCCGGATCAGGTGGGCCACGGCGGGGGTTCCCATTAAAATTTCAACCACGGGCACCCGTCCCTTTCCATCCTTAGTAGGCACCAGATGCTGCGCTACCACCGCCCGAAGTACCATCGATAACTGCTGACGTACGGCCTCTTGTTCGTTTCCGGGAAAACCACCCACAAAACGCTCCAGCACACCAACGGCGTCGCCGGTATGGAGCGTGGAAAAAACCAGATGCCCCGTCTCTGCAGCCATGAGGGCCGCCCGCATTGTCTCGAGGTCACGCATTTCGCCGACTAAGATCACGTCCGGGTCTTCACGCATGGCGGCGCGGACGGCAGAAGCAAAATCTGGCACGTCTGTATGGAGTTCACGCTGATGCACCATGCTCAAATGATTTCGGTGAATCGTTTCAATCGGATCCTCGATGGTCAGAATATGGCAGTCACGCGAAAGGTTGATAAGATGCAGCATCGCCGCCAAAGTCGTGCTTTTTCCGCTACCGGTCGGCCCCGTCACCAACACCAGTCCATGATGTGAACGGGTTAGATCTTCGAGAGAAGCAGGCAGACCGAGATCCTTCAGCGTGTGAAATGTCGTGTCGAGCCTGCGAATCGCAAGCGCGGCATGCCCCCGCTCATAATAGGCGTTAATCCGAAAACGGTCACCCGAAGAGAGAGAATAACCGATGTCGAGAGAACGCTGGGTCTCAAACAGTGCATATTGTGTACTATTCACGACCGATTTCACCATCAAGACCATCTCCTGCGGTGTCAGCGGGTCTTCATCAAAGGGTCGAAGTTTACCGTGCAGACGGAGCATCGGCGGGCAATTGACCGAAAGATGCAGATCCGATGCGCCTGAGACCACACAACGGGCCAGCAAGGACTCCAAGCAAGGGCGATGACTCAACTCGTAGGCCTCCTCCTTCACAGCGCCACCACGATTTCTGCATTTAGGTTTGCGCTGCCTCCGGCAGGGGACGGGCTAGACATCGTCGTGAATCCAAATTGAAGCACCACCACCTGGCGGGTCAAGTCAGCGCTGCCTTCAATAAAACGACGCAAACCCTGATAGTTTCCCTCAAGGCGTAAGCGTTTCAAAGGACGCAAAAACCCTCCGGTTTTGAAACGCGTCGCCATATTTTCAGGCAGACCCGAAGCAGAGGCCCTCGCTCCTGAGCCGCTTTCACTCTCAAAGGGGAGGGTCTCTCGTATTGTCACGCCGCTTGCCCGTGCGAGCGTCGAGATATCAACCATGAGTTCTTGCAATTCCTGTGTTGAAGCCGCATCGACGAAACGTGCCTCCAGGCCTTTCAACTGTTTCCGCCGTTCATTTAATTCCCCTTCCACTTTCTCAAGTTCCTGGGTGATATGGGTGGCATCCCGACTCAGAGGCCGGGGCACCCTTTTTTTTTCAAGCGTGGAGGCCAGTTGTTTTGTTTCGGCCTCCAGTTGTTGCAGCGCCAACTGCTCAGGTTTGTAACGCGCTATCGCATAAAGTACCCACACAGCGACCAGCATGGCGAACAGTATCAGTACCTGTTCACGCAGACTTAAAATTCTCTTTTTCCCGAACAGCCTCATTTATTCTCCTGAATTTGAAGCTTCTTTCACCGGCACCAGACGCAGTGTCACACCGTAACCCGATAGCGCCATCCGGCCGGGTTCTGATCGAACCATTAAATCTTCCACCCTGAACGACCAGGCCTGCATCATCTCCGCTAAATCTCGGGCAAACTGTTGCGCCGCCTGTTCCGAAAGCGCCCAGCCTTGAATTTCGATGACTCCCGACGGTAGTTCTACGACGCGGTTCAGCGCAAATTCAGGAGAAAGTGTGGTACCAAGACGTCCCATAAATCCTCGGACAAAGGACAGCCGCGCTGGCAGTAGATCATGAAGCAAGGTGTAACGAAGATTGGCCGCCTGCAACGCTTCCTTGAGGGAGATTAAACGCTCTTCCGCATTTTTTGCTTCCGCTTTTTGGTCGTCGACCCGCCGTTCTTCGCTTTCAATGACCGCCAGTTTGTCTCGATATCCGGCCTCTTCCTGTGTCAAAACCTGCCGCTGTGTGTAAAATGAATATTCCAGTCCACCGAGACAAAAAACAATCGCAAGCCCGGCAGCCGCCGCCCAAACGCCAGGACGCCGGTAAACCGGGGGCGGCGGGGGGTCAGCCATCACCCTGACCAGACGGGTTCTCGGTTCCAGCGCAAAAACGTGCATGGAAGCGCCCAGCAGTCCAGCCACTGACCACTTGGGCGCATTGCCATGTTTAAACACGACGGGAATCGGTCTCACCGGCCGATCAAGACGTTCCTCCAGCTGCTTCACAAGCACTGGATGATCGGCATACGATCCACCGAGCCATAAAGTCGCCATACTCGTCCGGAGCAAGGCGTGACAGACCTCCAGGCAGTCGCCGACCGATAATCCCTCGCCGCTGCCCTGAGTAAACTGCATTCCGGTAATCGTGCCAGATTCGCAAAGGACACAGGCCACCATACCCTGCTGAATCTCCAGTACCGGGAAAACCTCACCTTCACTTGCCGACAGTGCGGAAAGAGACGGGCCAATCTGCGGATAAAGCCAATCAAGACGAATGTGGTGATGGGTAAAGGCCTCTCTAAATCGCTGAAGGGATTCCTTCCCAACGGCACAGCACAGCCAGCCGGTATGCTCTCCCGTATCTGGCGGGGCGACCCAGCCGCAGAGCAGCTTGTCATCCATGACTTGCAGGTGCTCCTGCACTTGAAGCGCTTCCTCCACCTGTGTCCGTGTCACTATGCCGAGCTCAATCGCCAATTCCCCAAAACGTGCGCCTTCCCGCGCCGTTGTGCCGCGTGACGCCAGGATAACTTTCTCGCGCTGATCATGATGCAAATGACCCCGGCCCAGCAAAATCGCACCCAGATTCCAGCGCGAGACCTGCTGTGCAAAAAGCGGTTCCATCTCCCACCGAATCAACTCCTGCATCTCACGCTCGGATCTGGCTTTTCCGCCCTTTAAAGGCAGTTCAAGCATGGCCGTTAGCACACTCGGGCTCAGTAGAATGGCACGGCGGGGCAGATCCGCCGTATTTTTTTTCAGGGCTGCGATAAGTTCGGAGAGAGCTTCTTTGAGGTCAATGGCTCTGGATTCCGCCCAGGCCTCAATCAGCGCCTTGCCCTCGTTCAGCACCACCACCGCCGCCCGGAGTACAAAACCGTCGGTTTCACAGGCCAGGAGACGGCGCCCCCCCCCTCCGATCTGTCGGCGAAAGCGGCCGAGGGCACCGGGGAGGGATGCCGGAAGCGGCCC
>JAJFHE010000013.1 GCA_021775755.1 Hyphomicrobiales bacterium
ACGGATCAACATACAAACACACCCCGCATCAAACCAACTAAACAGTCAAAATCCAACAGTTCGAACTCAAAACGATCGAGCCAACACCGAAAAACACACAGCCACCATCAAAACTCGTCAGTTTTTCAGCAGCCTGCTAGACCGTCAGCGTCTCCTGAGCGGAGACGACATACTCGATCCGCTCCAGCAATATGCTGGCGCTCAGCGGCTTTCTCACGCAGAAGTTCACGCCCGCCGTCATCGCCTCCTGTACGATTTTCTTCGTTGGCTGTCCCAAGAGAAGCAGGATCGGCAGATGCGGGTTCGGACTGTCCGGCGCGGTGCGGATCAGCGTTGTCAGCTCCAGCGCGGTGATGCTTGGCAGATGGCTGCTCACAATTGCGAAGTCGACGGGATGCATGCGCAACACTTCCAGCGCCCTGATCGCATCGAGTTCGTGATGAACCTCGCGAATGCCGCCAACATAAAGAACCTGACGGGCGATCAGTGCAAAATGACGGTCCGGTTCAACGAGCAGCGCTCTCAGCCCGCGTTCATGAAACATCGACTTGCCCTGTCCTCGCCCCCGAGATTGCCAAGCGATACGTCAGAATCTGCGTGACGTAAGGTTCGGTGATGTTCTTGAATACAGGGTTCGACCTAATATTTCGTATATCTAGTTTGTATTTAATCTCGTTTGAACACAAATGAATTTCGGAAATCTATTAAGAATAGTAGTCTTACTAAATGTATGTAGCAATTAATAAGTATAATTGCAATATATTGTATTAAACTTGTTCTTCTTCAAGGGTCGAAAAAGCAACATGCGCCTACATATTTGCTTTTTGGGCTGTGCACGTGCTCGCGTCTGGTTCGTATTGTTTGGCCGGACTTCAATCGGGCGTGAAAATCTCACTCACGCAGTATGGGAAGTGAGGCTTCAAAGCGTATGTCTTCTGGATGTGGAGTGTTTGGTCAATGCGAAAAAAGGAAGCGGCGACTACCCTTGATATGACGATTTCGTTCGCCGTCGGCCGCAGCATGCCGCGTAGGCAACCATGGTGTACCGTACCGGAAGAGCGATGCTCAGACGAGTTCGGCAGTGTCAGTAAGCCGGCGCTCATATCCAGCGAAGTTTGGATCGACCGCACGTCTGCGGTCGGGACCGAAGTAACCATCGTCGGTGTGTATGTAAGTCAGCGGATTTTCGATCAGGTTGATCATGCGGTGGTAGACATCGATCGGCTTAACCGGTTTCACAAGAAAGCCGTCTGCGCCAACGCGAACGGCCTTCTGGACGAAGGGCCGTTCCGCATATGCTGAGACCAGAACGATCTTCAAAGTCCGGTTGGAGTTCTCAGGTGTAGTGCGCACCAGTTCCACAAACTCAAACCCCGACATGCCTTCAAGCTTGATATCCACGAATGCGATGTCGACGGGCCGGTGCGCGATGAACTCAAGCGCCTGTTCCACGCCTTCAGTGCGCATGACGTGGCGAATGCCGAGACCTCTTAGAATCTCCACCATGATGGACACAAAATGGCGGTTGTCGTCGAGGAGCAGCACGTTCAACTTTGATATATCGTAATCGCGCATCGTAGATTGTCGGTTCATTAGTCAGCGTTGGCGGCAGTTTAGGGGGCAAGACATTCAAATGAGTTAATTGTACAAGTCCGCGCTGGATGATCCACCGCACCTAAAGCAAGGAACCGGCGGGGACCAGAGCATTGCGAATTGCGTGAGTGAAAGTCCGCGCATTTCCATCAGCAGACAGGAACGGCACTTTTTAGGTGCGCTATGTCGTACGGATACGATTAGATATTTCGTACTTGTTCGCCGTAGTTTCGGCTGAAGCAGCGTTGTGAAACCGGTTTGTCCGGTCTCGCCTCTTGGACGTCATTCAGCGAATTGCTGAATGTTGCCATCGCTCCCGCAGTTGCGTACCGGCCGGCCGCGCTAATGGATTGTTTACCTTATTCCCACTTGACGCCTGCGCGTATCCACGTGAAGGGATGCGCATCGGATCAGAATGTGACGCTCGGCGGTGTCGGGCCGAAACCCGCGATACCGCCGAGTTCCTTGTCGACGGCCGGCAGAACCTCCGCACCGAAGCGTTCCAGGGAGCGTCTGGCGCGGTTCCCGTCGATACCGCCGTACTGGGCAAAAATCGCATAGTGGTAGGGCCGGTTTGCACGAATTTCATTGACGATTTTTTCCGCGACAATTTCCGGTCCGCCGATGGGCACGTTTTCCAGTATCTGATCAATATCGGGCTCGCCATCATAAGGCTGGGGTACGACCTCAACGCCCCTAAGCTGCTCATAGCGCCCCCTGAACGCCATAACCAGGCGTGCGGTATAGAGCATACGCTCGGCTGCATCGCGGGCGTCGTCACGATTGTCGGTAATATAGATGGCGCGGCTTACCGCCAGCGGCAGATCGGCATCGGCTATCCCCTCCATCGCATAGTGTTCGGCAACGTGCCCGCGCACCGCAAGCTGGGCTTCGATCGATTGCGGGCCGACGGTGATGATCGGGCGGTAGCCCCGCCGCGCCGCGCGCCGCAGGTACTCGGGCTGATTGCCGGCGATGATGACTTGTGGAGAGGGGCGCTGCAGCGTTGGCACGCCGATCGGCGTTTCAGGTATCTGAAAGTACTTGCCCCGGTACTCCACGACCTGATGCTCAAGTCCCATCTCCAGGATATCCATCGCCTCGTGCGTAATGTCCCAGTTTTCAGAAAGCGACACCTCAAACCGTTCGAACTCAAACGCCTGATAGCCTGAACCGTAGCCGATCACCAGGCGGCCGCCGGACAGCTGATCGACCATGCCGATCTCCTCCAATACCCGCAACGGGTTGTAGAGCGGCAGAACAAGCACGGCCGGACCGATGCGGATTTTTGACGTGAGAGCCGCCACATGCGATCCCAGCAGCAAAGGCGAGGGGCACATGCAGTAGTTGCCGAAGTGATGCTCGGCGAGCCACGCAACATCAAAGCCAATGTCTTCGGCAATCCTGATGTTTTCTATTGTGTCGCGATAGACCTCACCGACCGGTGTGGCGATGTCGCGCTGAGGCAGCAGTGAAAACAGACCCAGTTCCATGGCCGTCGCCCTTTATGTTTCGCTACGAGAATTGATGGGATGCCGCGTTTCGGGCGCGATGATCTGGTTGTGGAGAATACGTTGCGCTGCTGCTGGAGCAGATGACGTGGCCCGGCATGGTGTTCTCCTGTCTCATCGGCCGGTATTATTATGAATGCTTCGGAGTTGGGGAAGAGGGTTTTTCGCCATCTGCGAGAAGTGCCCCCGGGTTCATCGTGCCTGCAGGGTCAAGCGCTTCCTTGAGCGCGCCGAAAAGTTCGCGCTCGGGAAACGGTGTCAAACGCTCAAGTTCATCGCGCAGTTTCCGGCCGACGCCATGTTCGGCGGAGAAGCTTCCGCCGTGGGCCAGCGCGATGTCGTGGAATGTCCGGAGCACTTCATGCTGCAGATCGCCCGTATTCGATTGGGTGCGCCACCATGCGGCGCCGAACACGGGGATATAGTGAACATTGCCGTCTCCCAGATGACAGACGACGAACGGGCGGGCATCGGGGTATAGGGCGGTACATGCGTCATCCGCCGCTGCAATAAAGTCCGCCGCCGCGCTCACGGGAACGGATATATCCAGTGTAATGCCGTGACCTGCGTGTCTGTTCGCCTCGGACACGGAATGACGAAACGCCCAGATTTCATTTGCATCGGAGCCGCTCTGGGCAATCATTCCATCACGCACAACGCCGGAGGTGAGGGCGCCTTCTAGTGTCGCCTCAAGCCGTGATGTGAGTGGCGTATGGGCAGCCGGCGACCCCAGTTCCATCATTACGCTCCATCCGGGAACTTCCGAAAACGGACAACGTCTCGCTGGAACATGCTCCAACACCGCCTCCACCTGCGATCTTGAAAGAAGTTCGAATGCCTGCAGGTCCGGACCAAATTCTTCGCGAGCGATTGTCAGCAGCTTCAGCGCAGCAGTAGGATTTTCGACGGCCAGCCATGCGTCGGCACGGGCTTTGAGCGCCGGGAACAGTTTCAAAGACGCCGCGGTGATGACGCCCAACGTGCCTTCCGCACCGATGAACAAGTGCTTGAGATCGTACCCGGTATTGTTTTTCCGCAACGTAGACAACCCGTTCCACACCGCGCCGTCAGGCAGTACCACCTCAAGCCCAAGCACGAGATCGCGCATTGTTCCGTATCGCAGCGCTCCGGTGCCGCCGGCATTCGTCGAAATCAAACCGCCAATTTGTGCCGAACCTTCGCTGCCTAAATGCAGGGGAAAGATACGGTCAATATCGTGTGCCGCGGAGTGTATGTCGGTCAGCACCGCACCCGCTTCCACGGTTAGTGTGGAGCCCGAGCAGTCGATCTCCCGGATGGCGTTCAGACGTTTCATCGAGAGAACGATGGTATTGCCATCGGCACTTGGAACCGCCGCCTCGCAGAGGCCCGTATTTCCGCCTTGAGGTGTGACCGCAACGCGATGAGCGCGACACAACGCAACAGTTTTCGAGACTGCCGTCGTGGTTGATGGCAACACCGCGGCAACGGCAAGACCCTGCGCCCTGCCGCGCCAGTCTGTGAGAAAGGGCGCGAGGTCACAGTCGTCCACGATAACGCCAGAAGCCCCGTTGATCTGCGTGAGCGCGGCGATGAACGCCGAACGGTCGAGCAAGGAAACCGAGCGCGGCATCGGCGGCTAGGCGGCGATGGAAAGGAGAGCGTCTTCCAGAGGCTGTACCTCCAGAAGTGCCGCCGCAAGCTTCGTTTGCGTTTCAGCCGAGGGCGGCAGCAAGGGGAGGCGGGCATCCCCGACATCCATGCCGCTAAGCGCCATTGCATGTTTTAGAGGGCCCGGATTCATTTCCGCGAAAACCGCGTCGAGCAGAGGCGACATTTTGTGTTGCAGATCAATCGCCGCGGTAAGGTCGCCCGACGATGACAGATCGAATATGCGCTTCCACAAGCCCGGCACCAGATTTGCCGTGGCGATGACACCGCCGGCAGCACCCAGACTGACATGGCTCGCGAATAACGGTTCCTCGCCGCTCAGGACCGCTATCTTTTGTCCAACCTGTTTTATGACACGGATAAACTCAGGCATGTCGTAGCTTGAATATTTCATGCCGATGATTGAACCGTCTTCCGCGATCGCCGAGATGGTCTCCGCTTTCATCGACACGTTTGTACGGCCTGGAATTTCATACAGAAGCAGCGGTAGATCGACCGCCTCGCGGTAGTTTCCGAAATACGCGCGGACACCCTCTTGCGAGCCGACCGCATAGTAAGGCGTGACCAGCATGATCGCATCCGCACCTGCCGCTTTGAGACTGTTACCGGCTTCCACAGCGTCGGCGAAACCCGTTGCCACGACGCCGGCCACAACCGGTACGCGGCCTTGGGTGGCACGAACCGTCATGGCGGTGAATTCGGAACGCTCGGCGGGCGACAGTGCTGAATACTCCCCGGTACCTCCGATCGGCACGAGACCTGAAGCACCACCCCCGATCATCCGGTCGACGAGGCGCCCGGTCGTTTCAGCACAAAGTTTTCCGGTCATGTCGAAAGGGGTGACGAGGGCTGGAAACAGGCCCTTCAAGTCGTCCTTTGCAATTGTCATGGAATGTTCCTTGGTCATCGCGACAGTGCTTGAGTTTAGCAGATGCTCGTTGAATGAAGAACGTCTGGAATGTAAAGCTTCGTGCCGGTTTGCCTGCGGCGGTCCGTCTCAGGAAAATGGACAATACACATTCATCTTCAATTCAGGGTAATTGTAGGGATGAACCTGCCCCCAGGCCCGAGGTGGTCCCGGCGCGGCGAACGTATTCGAATTGAGAGGCCCCATGTCCGACAAAGACGCAAAGCTCAAGGCCTGGCGCGAACTGGCGGCCCGGGAACTTAAAGGCGCGTCGCCGGACACGCTTGTCTGGGATACACCCGAAGGCATTGCCGTAAAGCCGCTTTACACTCAGGCCGATCTCGACGGCATCGATCATCTGGACAGCGTACCGGGTATCTCCCCCTTTTTGCGGGGGCCGCGGGCGAGCATGTATGCGGGCAGGCCGTGGACGATCCGTCAATATGCCGGGTTCTCCACGGCGGAAGAATCGAATGCGTTCTACCGCAAGGCTCTGGCGGCAGGCCAGAAGGGGCTTTCCGTCGCGTTCGACCTGCCGACGCACCGGGGTTACGACTCAGATCACCCGCGCGTCATAGGCGATGTCGGCAAGGCGGGTGTCGCAATCGACAGTGTCGAGGATGCGAAAATTCTCTTCGACCAGATTCCTCTGAACGAAATGTCCGTGTCGATGACCATGAACGGCGCGGTCATTCCGGTGCTTGCAAATTATATTGTTGCGGGCCAGGAGCAGGGAGCAAAAACGGAAGAGCTCTCCGGCACAATCCAGAACGACATCCTGAAAGAGTTCATGGTGCGCAACACCTACATCTATCCGCCCGAGCCCTCCATGCGGATCGTTGCGGACATTATCCAGTACACGGCGGCCAACATGCCCCGGTTCAACTCGATCTCGATCTCCGGCTACCACATGCAGGAAGCCGGCGCGACGCTGGTGCAGGAGCTGGCATTCACGCTGGCCGACGGCAAGGAATACGTGAAGGCGGCGATCTCGAAGGGGCTCGACGTCGATGCGTTCGCGCCGCGGCTCTCCTTTTTCTTCGCTATCGGTATGAACTTCTTCATGGAGGCGGCGAAACTGCGTGCGGCGCGGCTCTTGTGGTCGCGCATCATGTCGGAGTTCGACCCGAAGAAAGAGCAAAGCTCGATGCTGCGGACGCACTGCCAGACATCGGGCGTGTCGCTTCAGGAGCAGGATCCCTACAACAACGTCGTGCGCACAGCCTACGAGGCGATGTCGGCGGCACTTGGCGGCACCCAGTCGCTTCACACCAACAGTTTCGACGAAGCGATTGCGTTGCCGACGGAATTTTCCTCCCGTATCGCCCGAAACACACAGCTGATCCTGCAAAACGAGACCGGCGTTTGTAACGTCGTCGATCCGCTTGCCGGTTCCTACTACGTCGAGGCCTTGACCGATCAACTGGCCAGCGAAGCCTGGGCGCTGATTGAGAAGGTGGATGAGGCCGGCGGCATGACGGAGGCTGTGGCATCTGGCATGCCCAAGCTGTTGATCGAGGAGGCGGCGGCACGCAAGCAGGCGAGGATCGACCGCGGCGAGGAGGTCATCGTCGGCGTCAACAAGTTCAAGCCCTCTACTGTCGATGAGTTCGACATTCTTGAGATCGACAACACGGCGGTTCGTGAAAGCCAGATTGCGCGCCTTGAAAAGATGCGTTTGGAGCGTGACGAAGCGGCCTGTCAGGCGGCCCTTGCGGCTTTGAAAAATGTCGCCGGTTCCGGAGAAGGCAATATTCTCGAAGCCGCCATCGAAGCATCGCGGTTGCGGGCATCGGTTGGCGAGATTTCCATGGCGATGGAAGATGTTTTCGGGCGCCATCAGGCGGAAGTGCGTTCCATCGACGGTGTCTACGGTTCGGAGTACCGTGGCGACGATGAGTTCGAAGCTTTGAAATCTGAGATTGCAGCGTTTGCCGAGCGGGCCGGACGCCAGCCGCGCATCCTTGTTGCCAAGATGGGTCAGGACGGTCACGACCGCGGCTCGAAGGTGATTGCCACGGCATTTGCGGATATGGGCTTTGATGTCGATATCGGCCCGTTGTTCCAGACGCCTGAAGAAGTTGCGCGCCAGGCGGTGGAGAACGATGTGCATGTGGTCGGAATTTCATCGCAGGCAGCTGGACACAAGACGCTCGCACCGATGCTCATCGAAGCGTTGAAAGAGCAGGGGCGTGCAGACATCCTGGTCATCTGCGGTGGCGTCATACCAAAGCAGGACTATGACTTCCTGCAGGCTGCTGGCGTATCGGCGGTGTTCGGGCCGGGTACCAACATTCCAGAGGCGGCGCGTAATGTGCTGGGCCTGATCGAAAAGCAATCAGCGGCATAGAACCCTGTCGGACACAGAGCCCGAGGCTGTTCAATCAGTCCTCGATATCCAAAAGGCGCAACGTGTGAGGAAGATCAGACATGACGACATATGACGAGGTGTACCGCTCCTGGCAGGACGATCCGGAGACTTTCTGGATGACGGCGGCTGAAGGAATTGACTGGATCACCAAACCCACGCGCGCCCTCGATGACAGCGCCGCACCGATGTACCGGTGGTTTGCCGATGCCGAGTGCAACACCTGCTGGAACGCCGTCGACCGGCATGTGGAAGGTGGCCGTGCCGATCAGACGGCGGTCATTTACGACAGCCCCATTACAGGCACGCAACGCAAGATCAGCTATGGCGAGTTGAAGGATCTGGTCGCGAACTTTGCCGGCGGTCTTGCCGCGAAGGGTGTGGGCAAGGGTGACCGCGTCATCATCTATATGCCGATGATCCCCGAAGCGCTGATTGCCATGCTCGCCTGTGCCCGCATCGGCGCTATCCACTCTGTTGTATTCGGCGGCTTTGCGGCGAACGAACTTGCGGTGCGCATCGACGATGCCACGCCAAAGGCAATTGTCGCGGCATCATGCGGTATCGAACCCGGCCGGGTCATCGCCTACAAGCCGCTGCTCGACGAGGCGATGGAGCGTGCGTCGCACAAGGTCGACTTCACGGTGATCCATCAGCGCGAAGAAGAACCGGCGGACCTCGTGGCGGGCCGAGACTACGACTGGGCGGAGCTGGCAGCCGAGGCATCGCCGGCAGACTGCGTAACGGTCGGCGGCATGGATCCGCTCTATATTCTCTACACTTCCGGAACCACCGGTCAACCCAAGGGTGTCGTGCGGCCCAACGCGGGACACATGGTGGCGCTTCACTGGACGATGAAGAACATCTACGGCGTCGATCCGGGTGATGTCTATTGGGCCGCATCGGATGTCGGCTGGGTCGTCGGACACAGCTACATCGTCTATGCGCCACTGTTGTGCGGCTCTACGACAATCATGTTCGAAGGCAAGCCCGTTGGTACACCTGATGCCGGCACGTTCTGGCGGGTTATTTCAGAGCACAACGTCAAAGCGCTGTTCACGGCGCCGACAGCGTTCCGTGCCATCAAACGCGAAGACCCGTCGGGCGAGTTCGTCAAAAAGTACGATATGAGCTGTCTGGATACGCTGTTCCTTGCAGGCGAGCGCGCCGACCCCGACACCATCGAGTGGGCGCAGGATCACCTTGGCGTGCCGGTGATCGATCACTGGTGGCAGACGGAAACCGGATGGGCGATCGCGGCCAATCCCGTTGGTATCGAACTCATGCCGGTCAAGCTCGGATCGCCCACGGTGCCGATGCCGGGCTACGACGTGCGGATACTCGACGATGGCGGACACGAGGTCGCGGCCGGTGAACTCGGCGCCATTGCCATCAAACTGCCGCTGCCTCCGGGAACCTTGCCGACGTTGTGGCATGCGGATGAACGCTACGTCAGTTCCTATCTCAAGACGTTCGATGGCTACTATGAAACCGGCGATGCGGGGATGAAGGATGAAGACGGTTACGTCTACATCATGGCGCGCACCGACGATGTCATAAACGTAGCGGGTCACCGCCTCTCCACCGGCGGGATGGAAGAGGTTCTCTCCGGCCATCCCGATGTCGCCGAATGCGCGGTTATCGGCGTAGCTGACCAGCTCAAGGGGCAGTTGCCGATGGGCTTTGTTTGCCTCAACGCGGGCTGCGATCGCAGCACCGACGATATAGAGCGCGAACTTGTGCTGCGGGTGCGCGAACAAATCGGCCCGGTCGCTGCTTTCAAGCTTGTCGCCGTGGTGCAGCGTTTGCCGAAAACACGGTCCGGCAAGATCCTGCGCGGCACGATGGCCCATATCGCCGATGGTACGGAGTGGAAAATGCCCGCGACAATCGACGATCCGGTCATTCTCGACGAAATCACGGTTTCGCTCAAAGGGCTGGGTTACGCGCAGGACGCGTGAGCCGGTTTTTTCATGTTGTTTCGAGCGATTGCGCTTTCAGATCAACTTGAGAAACTTTGCCCGCGTCAATCGTGTAGAGGTGTGTCGCGATGTCGGCCCATGCCGGTCGGTGGGTAATAGCGACAATCGTGTACTGACCCGCGAGCCGCTGGATGTTTTCACAAATGGCGAGCTCGGTTTCGGGATCGAGCGCGCTTGTCACCTCATCGAGGATGAGGAGACGCGGGTGCGATACAAGCGCCCTTGCAAGCGCGATGCGCTGGCGTTCTCCGCCCGAGAACCGCAGTCCCCGTTCACCGACCACCGTGTCGACGCCTTCCGGCAGGCGTGCGATCGTATCGTCGAGATCTGCCTGAGTAAGTGCGGCGTGGACGGCTTCGCTGGAAAACCTGTCCTCACCCATGGTGACGTTCCACCAGATCGTGTCATGCATCAGGTTCATTTCCTGGGGCACATAGCCGATGCCGAGGCGCCACTGCTTCATGTCGATTTCGTCAAGCGGGTGACCGTCGATAAGCACCTGACCACTGTCGGGCCGGTAGAGACCCGTCAGGATGTCGATTAGCGTTGTCTTGCCGGCGCCCGACGGACCCTGGAGCACCGTTATGCTGCCGGCCGGAATCTCAAACGAGACGTCGTGCAGGATCGGTTCTCCGCCAAGCCCGAACGAAACATTCTCGAACACACAAGCCTTGGCGAGCGTCGGTGCGCGCGTGCCGGTGTGAACCTCGGCGCGGCGGTCGGCTTCGTCGGTCAGTTCCTTGAGACGATAGTAGGCGCTTTCAAGCTCGACTGCCGAGCGCAGCTTGATCTGCATGCGGCCGATAACCGCGATCACGTTGAAGAACACGACCGATGTCACAACCAGTTCCGACAGCGGAACCTCCCATATGACGGCGGCGAAAAAGATCATGATGCCCATGCAGATGACGACGATCAGCTCGCGGCCGTAAACCATGGTCTCGCGGGTGAGCGACAGTTTGAATATCGTCCGTCTCAATGAGTTGAGGCGCTTTTTAAAGAACCCGCTGAACGCGGAATGCCGGTTCATGGTGCGCAGCGCCTTGACGTTGTTCAGCGTGTCCGAAACGGCGATTACCAGTTGCGAGGTATGGTCAGTCAGCCGGTTGCCCGCGCGCCAGGTCACGTTTGTAAGAAAGCCGAGAGCAAGCGAGACACCTCCGCCAACGGCAACGCCGGCGAGCGCAAGACGCCAGTCGACCAGTATGGCGATGATGATGTAGACGCCTGCCTGCACCGCCTGCGAGACGAATTTGGCCGCGGTCATGAAGGCCAGTTCAGCGCGTGTAGCGTCGTAACTCATGGCGTTTGAAATGCGGCCGACTTTTTGCCCCGAATAATAGTCCCACTGCACGGTGAGAAGTTTTTCCAGAAGCTTCGCACGCATCGTCACGGCGACTTCCGCAACCTTGTAGCCGACATAGGACAGCGCGAAGAATGTGATGACGGCCTTGGCGCAGAGGATTGCCACAATGAAAATCAAAAGGTTGCCGATTGTCGGCGTAATGCCGAGAGAGGCGACGAAATCGAGGGCCAAGCGGTTGGCCGTGGACGAGTTCTCGCGCATGCCGCCGGTCAGCTCCGTGAGCACGGGCAGCAATGTGGTGATGCCGATAATTTCAGCGAAACCGGCAATCACAAGGCACACCAGCACAATCACGGGCTTGGTGCCCTCGGTGCGGAAAAAGATGCGCAATATGCTTTTCATATCGGGTCCGGTGTCGCGAGACGGCCCGCACGGTGTATGTCAAACCGTCCTTGTGAACAAGGGCACACGCTGCGAACCCGTCAGGTTCGCGTTACCGACGGCATTGCACCGTGGATGGCCGGGAGCGATCACTTGCACTGGCGCGCGCAAGGAGTATTGTGCGCGGGATTTCTGACCTACCGCTTCAAACCTGTGAGGGCACGCCTCGTGAGCATGACCGCCGCATCGCCGCAATCTCATGCGGAAGAGTTTCTTGGGCAAGCTGCCGATATCTGCGGCAAAATCGACCGCGACGCGGTGGAAGCGATTGCCATCGGATTGGCGGCAACGCGCGAAAACTGCGGGCGGCTGTTCGTGCTCGGCGTCGGTGGCAGTGCGGCCAATGCCGGCCACGCGGTAAACGACTTCCGCAAGCTCTGCGATATCGAAACCTATGCGCCGACCGACAATGTTTCGGAGCTCACAGCCCGTACCAACGACGAGGGTTGGGAAACGGTGTTTGCCGCCTGGTTGCGCACCAGCCGTGTGAGCGGGAAAGACGCTATTCTCGTGTTCTCCGTCGGTGGTGGCAATGCCGAGCATAATGTGTCGATGAACCTGGTATCGGCGCTGAAGGAAGCCAAACAGCACGGCGCGAGCGTTTACGGGATCGTTGGGCGCGATGGTGGCTATACGGCTCAGGTGGCGGACGCCATCGTGATTGTGCCGACCGTAGACGAGCGCCATATCACGCCCCATGCGGAGGCTTTTCAGGCCGTCGTGTGGCATTGTCTGGTGTCGCATCCCGCGCTCCAGAAACAGGCGACCAAGTGGTAGGTAGGACGGCAGTCATTCTTGACCGTGACGGCGTGCTGGTCGTGCCGGAATTCCGGGAGGGACGCTCCTTTGCGCCCCGCCGGCTCGACGAATTGAGTTTCTACCCCGATGCCAGCTCCGGAGTGCACGCGCTCAAAGCCGCCGGATTGGTGGTCGTAGTGGCGACGAACCAGCCGGATGTCGGCGCCGGCAGGGTTGAGCGTACCGTTATCGACGCCATGCATGAGCGGCTCAGGGACGAGATGCCGGTCGACGATGTCGAGGTCTGCTGCGATACGCGCGAGACGGCAACGGAGCGCCGCAAGCCTGGGGCGGGGATGTTCAAGTCGGCTGCGCGCAATTGGAACATTGACCTTGAGGTCAGTTATGTCGTAGGCGATCGCGCGAGCGACATTGAGGCTGGAAACCGGGTCGGATGCGCAGGCGTCTTTATTGATCGCGGGTATACGGCCGAGACAAAACCGGTGTCCCAGGCGGCCACGGTGCAGGAGTTTTCTGAAGCCGTGGCGTGGATTTTGGAAGAAGAGGCGAGGCGGCAGGCACTCGCCCGTTAAGCGGCAACCGCCGCGCGAGCATAACAACATTGGGGATGGCGCATGGTGAGCGCGGACAGTCTGGGCATCAAGATATTTGCGGATGGTGCTGATCTCGATGGAATTCTCGAGATGCATGCGAACCCGGTGATCCAGGGGTTTACCACCAACCCGACGCTGATGCGCCAGGCGGGTGTCGACGACTACGAAAAATTCGCCCGCGAAGTTCTCGCCGCCGTGCCAGACCGTCCGGTGTCGTTGGAAGTCTTCGCCGACGAATTCGATGAGATGGAGCGCCAGGCGCTCAAGATCGCCTCGTGGGGCGACAATGTGAACGTCAAGATCCCGATCACGAATACCCGAGGCGAATCGGCGGCGGATCTGATTGCCAAACTGTCGGCGGAAGGCGTGGTCCTGAACGTAACCGCGATGATGACCCTCGATCAGGTACGCACCGTAGCCAATGCCCTGTCGCCGGATACCGGCGCCATCGTGTCGGTGTTTGCCGGCCGCATCGCCGATACAGGCGTCGACCCGATGCCGCATATGGCCGAAGCGCTGAAAATCCTCGAAAACCGCCCGAAGGCGGAACTACTCTGGGCTTCGCCGCGCGAGTTTCTCAATATATTTCAGGCCGATGCGGTGGGGTGTCATATCATCACCGTAACCAACAATCTGTTGGCAAAACTCAGTCAGGTCGGTAAGGATCTTGACGAATTTTCGTTGGAGACGGTGCAGATGTTCTTCCGCGACGCATCGAGCGCGGGATATAAGCTCTAGACGCCGTCTAACGGCGGTTTTGACAAGGATGGATGTTTGAGATGAAGCACATTTGCGTATTGGGTGGTGCAGGTTATGTCGGATCGCTGCTGTGTCCGCAGCTTCTTGCCGACGGCCACAAGGTAACGGCGTTCGACATCTGCTATTTCGGCGATGCGTTCCTGCCCAGCGACAATCCGAATTTCAAGCTCATCAAAGGCGACATCCGCGACGTCGATGCCCTGAAGCGCTCGCTTGAAGGTGTCGACATGGTGATCAACCTGGCATGTATCTCCAATGACGCAAGCTTTGTGCTCGACGAGAACCTCAGCACCTCGATTAATCTCGATGCCTTCGAACCGATGGTCGTCGCCGCCAAACAGGCCGGCGTCAAGCGCTTCATCTACGCCTCGTCCAGCTCGGTCTACGGCGTCTCCGAAGAGCCTGACGTGACCGAAGATCATCCGCTCCTGCCGCTTACGCTCTACAACAAGTATAAAGGCATGTGCGAGCCGGTCCTGTTGAGCCATCAGTCGGCCGATTTCGTCTGCGGTATCATCCGCCCGGCCACATTGTGCGGACATGCGCCGCGCCAGCGTCTCGATCTTTCCGTCAACATCCTCACCAATCATGCGGTGACGAACGGCAAGATCACCGTCTTCGGCGGTACGCAGCTTCGCCCCAATCTGCATGTCCAGGATATGTGCGATCTCTACCGCACACTGGTCGATGCGGCGCCTGAAAGGTTCTCCGGCGAAATTTTTAACTGCGGTTTCCAGAACATGTCGATCATGGACATCGCACTTGTCGTGAAGCGTATCGTCGAAGAGGAAATGCCGCAAAAGGGCGACATCGATATCGTCACCACGCCGACCGACGATATCCGCTCCTATCACATCAATTCCGACAAGATCCAGAAGGTGCTCGGGTTCAAGCCGAAGCATTCGGTCGAAGACGCGGTGCGCGATCTTTGCCAGGCGTTCAACAAGGGTCTGCTGCCCGACAGCATGACCAACGACTGGTATTACAACGTCAAGACGCTGCAGAACCTGAACGCAGCATAGCGGTGCGCGCGCCGGTATCCTGACGTTGCAATGAGGCGTCATGTCGAAACGCAAGACTGTACTTATTACCGGCGGTGCCGGGTTCATCGGCAGCCACACGGTCGATGTTGCGCTTGAGCGCGGCCATGCCGTGCGCGTCGTCGACAATCTGTCGGGGGGGCGTGAAAGCAATCTTGCGCATCATGGCAACAACGCGGACCTTGCGTGCGAGTGGAAGGATATCCGCGATCTCGCGCCGGACGATCCGGTATTCTCCGGCATCGACGCGGTGATCCATTTCGCCGGTATTGGCGATATCGTACCCTCTATCGAGCAACCGACGGACTATATGTCCGTCAATGTGCAGGGCACCGTGCACGTTCTGGAAGGTGCGCGCGAGGCGGGCGCTGGCAAGTTCGTCTACGCGGCATCATCCTCGTGCTACGGCCTGGCCGACGTGCCGACGCGCGAAGACCACGTGATCCAGCCGCAATATCCTTATGCCCTGTCGAAGTATCAGGGCGAGCAGGCGGCACTTCACTGGCACAAAGTGTATGGCCTGCCGGTCAACGTCATCCGCATCTTCAATGCCTATGGGACCCGGGTGCGCACGACCGGTGCCTATGGCGCGGTGTTCGGCGTGTTTTTCCGGCAGAAACTTGCCGGCAAACCCTACACGGTTGTGGGGGACGGCACGCAGGGCCGCGACTTTGTTTACGCCTCCGATGTGGCGCGCGCGTTCATGGCGGCGGCGGAGACCGATCTCACCGGTGAAGTCTGGAATCTCGGCGGTGGCAATCCGCAGAGCGTCAACCGGCTGGTGGAACTTCTAGGTGGCGAGGTGGTCTATGTGCCAAAGCGTCCGGGCGAGCCGGACTGCACCTGGGCCGATATCACCAAGATCAAGAGTGAGCTTGGCTGGGAGCCGATGGTGCCGTTCGAAGAAGGGGTGGCGCTGATGCTCGCGGAGATCGACGCCTGGAAGGATGCGCCCTTGTGGGATCCGGCATCGATCGCGGAAGCCACCAAGACCTGGTTTCGCTACATGGACAAGGAAAGCACAAGTTGAACGCGTCGCTTACAGCCAGGTTCGGGCACAAAATAAAGACCCGCGAGGAGCTCGCCGAACTCGTGGGTCCGCGCCCGCGCGAGCAGAAGGTGATCATGTGTCACGGCGTCTTCGACGTCGTGCACCCGGGCCATATGCGCCATCTGATCTATGCGAAAGGCAAGGCCGACATTCTGGTCGCGAGCCTGACCGCCGACCGGCACATCGAGAAGGGCCTCTACCGGCCCCATATCCCCCAGGAAATCCGTGCTGCCAATCTCGCCGCCTTCGAGGTGGTTGATTACGTGCTCATCGACAAGAACCCGAAGCCTCTGGAGAACATCGCGTTCCTGGAGCCCGACTGTTTCGCCAAGGGTTTCGAATATGTCGCCGAACAGAATCCGAAGACAGCGGAAGAGCAGGACGTCGTAGAGGCGTATGGCGGCGAGATCATCTTCACGCCGGGCGACATCGTCTACTCATCCTCCAACCTCATCGAGATGGCGCCGCCGGAGCTCAAGATCCAGAAGCTCCTGAGTGTCATGGAGCGTGAGGATCTGACCTTCGACAGCCTGCGCGAAACGGTCGGCGCCATGGCGGGCAAGACGGTGCATGTGGTGGGCGACACGATTGTCGACAGCCTAACGCAATGCGCGATGATCGGCGGCCAGACCAAGACGCCGACCATGAGCGTGCTCTATCAGGACAAGATCGACTATATCGGCGGGGCCGGCGTTGTCGCCAAGCACCTGCGTGCGGCAGGTGCGGACGTGGTGTTCTCAACGGTGCTCGGCGAGGACGACCTGAAGGATTTCGTTCTTGAGGGGTTGCGCGATGACGGTGTCGAGGTGCGCCCGATCATCGACGAACATCGCCCGACGACCAACAAGAACGCGATTGTCGTTGGCGGTTACCGGCTTTTGAAGATCGACACGCTCGACAACTCAACGATCACCGACACGGTGCGCGACGGCCTTGGTGAGGCGATTGCCGGCGTGAAGGCCGACGCGGTTGTGTTCAGCGACTTCCGGCACGGCATCTTCAACCGCCGCACCATCCCCGCTCTGGTCGAGGCCATTCCCGAGGGCGCCTTCCGCGTCGCCGACAGTCAGGTTGCGAGCCGCTGGGGAAATATTACCGAATTCAGGGGCTTCGACTTAATCACGCCGAACGAACGCGAAGCTCGTTTCGCGCTTGCCGACCAGGATTCCGGCATCCGGCCGCTGGCATCGCGGCTGTACGACGCGGCCGACTGCAAGTCGCTGGTTCTCAAGCTCGGCGAACGCGGCGTGCTGGCCTGCACGAGCAGCGACCATGAAGCGCTCGACAGTTTTTTCATCGTCGACAGCTTCGTCGACCGGGTGGTCGACGCGGTCGGCGCAGGCGATGCGCTGCTCGCCTATGCGACCCTGTCGTCACTGGTGAGCGCGTCTCCGGTGGCCGCGACAATACTTGGCTCGATTGCCGCGGCATGTGAATGTCAGCTTGATGGCAACATTCCCGTGGCGTCTTCCGACATTCTTGCAAAGATCGACGCGGTTGAAAGGCAGGCCAACTACTCGTGAGCAGCTTTCGCGTCATCGTCGCCGGTCTCGGCGTTCAAGGCATAAAACGGCGCAAATTCGCCGGCGGCGATTTCGTGTCGACCGTCGATCCGCTGAACGAGGCCGCCGACTACCGGTCCATCGAAGAAGTGCCGCTCGATACTTACGATGCGGCGCTGTGCTGCGTTCCCGACCAGCCGAAAGTGGATCTGCTTTCCTATCTGATTTCGAACGGCAAGCATATTCTCGTCGAAAAGCCGCTATGGGCGGAGGACGATGCGCAGATTGCCCGGCTGCAGGCCGAGGCGCGCGCCAAGAACGTGGTCTGCTACACCGCCTATAATCACCGGTTCGAGCCGCACTATGTGCGCATGCGCGATCTGATTGCGTCGGGCGAACTCGGCCGCATCTACCGCTGCCGCATGTTTTACGGCAACGGTACGGCGCGGCTGGTGCGCGATTCCGCCTGGCGCGATCACGGCTCCGGCGTGCTGCACGATCTGGGGTCGCATCTTCTTGACACCGTGGCGTTCTGGTTCGGCCAGCCGGCGGCTGTGTTTGAGGTGATCTCTTCGAACTGCTTTGAGAATTCGGCGCCCGACCATGTCGTCATCGGATCGGAGAGCGGCGAGGTTCGCATTGAGCTTGAGATGACGCTGCTGTCCTGGCGCAATCATTTCGTTTGCGACGTGTTCGCTGAAAACGGCTCGGCGCATATTTCGTCGCTCTGCAAATGGGGGCCGACGAACTTTACGAAGCGCACGCGCGTTCTGCCGAGCGGTCGACCGCCGGAAGAAACGGTGGAACTGGTTCAGGACGATCCCACTTGGGCGCTTGAATACGCACATTTCAAATCGCTCTGCGCGAGCGGTGCCGAAACCGATTTGTCCGGCGACTTTTGGCTCAATCAGGAACTGCGGCGTCTTGGCGAGGATGCGGTGGCGAGGGCCGGCAAATGACCACGAAAGTGGGGTTTGTCGGCATGACGCATCTCGGCCTCGTCTCCGCCACGGGAACCTGCTCGAAGGGTTTTGAAACGCTGTGCGTCGACCGGGACGGCGATCTGGTCGCGAGGCTTCGCACCGCCGACCTGCCGGTGCTGGAGCCGGACCTTGACGCGCTTTTGCAAGCGAATGGCGGCAGCCAGACCTTCAGTTCGAACTTTGCCGATCTCGCCGCATGCGATGTTGTCTATATCGCGCCCGACGTCCCCACCGACGATGAAGGGCAGTCGGATCTGACCGGCATCACGGCGCTCATCTCAGACGTTCTGGAGTGCCTAAGCGATAACGCTGTCCTGGTGGTCCTCTGCCAGGTGCCGCCCGGTTACACACGCGGACTGCCGTTGCAGGCGGACCGCCTGTTCTATCAGGTCGAAACACTGATATTCGGCCGCGCGGTCGAGCGCGCCACGGAGCCGGAACGTTTCATTGTCGGCTGTGCCGATCCCGGCGCTCCTCTGCCTGAGCACTACAGCAACCTGCTTGAGGCATTCGGCTGTCCGATCCTGCCCATGCGCTACGAGAGCGCCGAACTTGCAAAGATCTCAATCAACATGTGCCTGGTGGCGTCGGTGGGTGTCGCCAACACGATGGCGGAAATCTGCGAGAGAGTAGGCGCGGACTGGGCGGAGATCGTGCCGGCGCTGAAACTCGACCGGCGTATCGGACAATATTCTTACCTGAAGCCCGGACTTGGAATTGCCGGCGGCAATCTGGAGCGCGATCTGGCGACCGTCCGGCGGCTCGCGGGCGCCCACGGTACCGACGGTGGTATCGTGTCGGCATGGCTTGCCAACAGCCGCCACTGCCGCGACTGGGCGCTGCGCGTGTTTCAGGATGCGGTGCTTGCGGCCAATGCCGATCCGCTCGTTGGTGTGTGGGGGCTCGCCTATAAGGAAAACACCCACTCGGTGAAGAACTCTCCCTCGCTTGCGACGCTCGAGCGAATGCCTGGCATCCGGCTGCAATTGCACGACCCGGCGGTCGATGCGGGTTCTGTGGGCGCAAAGATGGCCATTGCCGCCGCAACACCGCTCGATGCCGCGCACGATGCGGATGCGTTGATGATCCTGACGCCGTGGCCGGAGTATGGTGACGTGAATGTCGCGGATCTCGCAGGTGCTATGCGCGGGCGCATTGTCATCGACCCCTACCGGGTGATCGGGCCTCAGGCGGCGCGTTCGGCCGGGCTGGTTTGTTACACATTGGGCATGCCGCCACTGGATGCGGCTTGAAAAGAACAGGGCTTTGAATGCTTGAACATCTGAATGAAACGCCGGCGTTTGCGGAAAGAACCGTTGTGCTTGGTGCCGGTGGGTTTGTCGGCAGTACCATTGCGCAGAAGCTGCTCGTCCAGCGCACCGAGATGCTGCCGCTTACCCGGGCCGATGTTGACCTGCTTTCAGATGGGGCGGCCGAAAAACTCGCGAAACTGTTGAGGCCCGGCGACGCGCTCGTCTGCGTCTCGGCGATGGCGCCGGTCAAGAACCCGGCCATGCTGAAAGACAATCTCACGATGATCGAGGCGATGGCCGATGCCTTGCGGGCACAGCCCGTTGCGCATGTCGTGAACATCGGATCGGATGCGGTCTATGCGGACAGCATGGAGCCTTTGAGCGAGGCATCCTGCGCATCGCCCGGAAGCCTGCACGGCATCATGCATCTGGCGCGCGAAGTGATGCTTGGCGAAGCCGCCGGCGAAACGCCCCTTGCGACGTTACGCCCGACACTCATCTACGGCATCGACGATCCGCACAATGGCTATGGACCGAACCGTTTCCGCCGGCTGGCCTCGGAGGGCGAAGATATCGTTCTCTTCGGCGAAGGCGAGGAACGCCGCGACCATGTCTGGGTTGAGGACGTCGCGGAGATTGCGGTGCGAATGTTGCAGCATCGCAGTGCCGGCGCCTTGAACGCGGCCACCGGAACGGTGGTGTCGTTCCGCGAGGCGGCGGAGATGGTGTCCGGACATTTCTCAACGCAAGTCGCCATAAAGGGCAGCCCGCGCTCCGGCCCGATGCCGCATAACGGCTACCGTCCGTTCGATCCTGCCGGCACTATGGAAGCATTCCCCGGCTTCAGTTACACGCAGCCGGCAGATGGATTTCTCAAGGTTCACCAGCAGTATTCGGACGCGGGCTAATGGGCCGGGAGGTCGACCTTCTGCGCTCGATCCCAAAGGCAAAGCGCAACATTTCAGCCCGTGAGGAGGCCAAGGATCCAGCTGTCGTTGCCGCATCCTGCGAGTTCGGTGAGCTCTATTTCGACGGACCGCGCGACTATGGCTATGGCGGTTACTCCTATGACGGTCGCTGGGTACAGGTGGCGCACGACATAATCGCGCATTTCGGACTCAAAGCCGGCGATCGGGTGCTCGATGTCGGATGCGCCAAGGGGTATCTGGTGAAGGACCTTTGCGATGCCCTGCCGGGTCTCGAAGTCTACGGCCTCGACATCTCTGAATATGCGCTGATGAACTGCCCTGCCGATGTGGTCGGCCGGCTGCATCTTGGAACCGCGGAACATCTGCCATTTCCCGATGGCAGTTTTGATTGTGTTCTGTCGCTTGATTGCGTACACAATCTGCCGCGTGACAGGGCGAAAACGGCACTTCGTGAAATCCAGAGATTGAGCGGCGGTCGGGCCTTCGTAAGGGTGGACAGCTATCACACGGCCGAGCAAAAGGCGGTGTTCGAAAGCTGGGTGCTGACAGCCAAATTCCATGACTATCCGGATGGCTGGCTGAAGCTCTTCGAAGAAGCGGGATATACGGGCGATTACGCCTGGACGATCATTTCCTGACGCGAGATTGAATGTGGCGTTGCGTAAGGGCGCCCAAGAGCAATGGGAGCCGGGACGACGGTATGGGTAAGAAATATGCAATTCTGGGCGGCGGTGGATCTTTCGGCATCCACGCGGCATTTCATCTCCTCGACAATGCGAACCCTGAAAAGGTGATTGGCATCGGCCGCGCACCGCTGCGGCCGGAACCGTTCTCGCTGAACATCGAGGCGCGTGACGGCTACGCCTATCATGCGCGCCATGTCACCCATGAGCTCGATCTGCTGCTTGAGCTGCTGGACGAGGAAAAGCCCGATGTGATCGTCAATTTCGCGGCGCAGGGCGAGGGCGCTGTGTCGTGGAAACACTCGTGGCGGTTCTTCGAGACCAACTCCATGGCGCTCGCGCGACTGACGGAAGAACTCGCAAAACGCGACTGGATGGAGCATTTCATTCAAATCGGAACGTCCGAAATGTACGGCTCGGTATCCCATGCGGCGACCGAAGACGAGCCGATCAAACCGACAAGCCCCTATGCCGCGTCGAAAGTTGCTTTCGACATGCATCTGGTGGCGGTCTCGAGGTTTCTCAAATTCCCGATGACGATTATCCGCCCGTGCAACTGCTATTGCCCGGGCCAGCTTCTGCACCGGGTGATCCCGAAGGCGGTCTGGGCCGGCCTCACGGGCCGCAAGCTGCCGCTTCATGGCGGTGGCAAGGCGGAGAAATCCTACATGCATGCGCGCGATCTCGGGCGCGCCATCGAGCTTGTCGCCGAGCGTGGACCCAAGGGCGAGATCTTCAACGCCGGGCCGCTCAATCCGACATCGATCCGCGAAGTCGTTGAACGCTGCGCCCGGGCGCTCGATATTCCCTTCGAGGAGCTCTGTGAAGTCACCGAAGACCGGCTCGGACAGGATTCGCGCTACTGGCTAGATTCCTCCGCCATAAAGGAAGCGACCGGCTGGGAACCGCAAATCGGCTGGGACGAGGGTCTGGCTGAAATGGTCGAGTGGGGCAAGCGCTATCTGGACGATATCCGCGACTGGCCGACCGACTACACGTTGCGGGCCTGAGGCGAGGCTCGCCGGTGGCAGGATCGATGGACCAGCAGACACCAGACACACAGCCAAGACCCGTTGTCACCGTGCTGGACAGCACGCATCGGGCCGAGGCTGACGTGCGGATTGCGATGTACCGCGAAGCGCTTCGCATTCGCCTGGTTGAAGATGAGATCGTCGCGCGCTACGGCGAGCAGGAAATGCGCTGCCCGACCCATATGTGCATTGGGCAAGAGGCTCCGCCGGTTGGCGTGTCGGCGCATCTTCAGCCGCAAGACTACGTCTTCTCCGCTCACCGCAGCCATGGCCACTATCTGGCCAAGGGCGGCGATCTGAAAGCGATGATCGCCGAACTCTATGGCCGCGCTACCGGATGTGCGTCGGGCAAGGGCGGCAGTCAGCATCTTATCGATATGGATGCGGGCTTTCTCGGATCCGCACCAATTCTCGCCAGCACCATTTCCGTAGGCGTTGGCGCTGCATGGGCGGCGCGCCGGCGCGGCGAGGATCGCGTGGTCGCCATTTATTTCGGCGATGGCGCAACCGAAGAAGGCGCGTTTCACGAAGCGCTCAATTTTGCCGGCGTCAACCGGCTGCCTGTCGTCTTCGTGTGCGAGAACAATCTCTATTCCGTGCACTCGCAGCTCGATATGCGCCAGCCAGCGCACAGAACCGTAAAGGAAATCGGCCCCGTACACGGGGTTGAGGCACTTTCGGGCGATGGAAACGACATCGATGAAGTCTGGCGGCTTGGCAGATACGCGGTCGAGCGCGCCCGTTCAGGCGCCAATCCGGTGCTGTTGGAATTCTTCACTTACCGCTGGAAAGAACACTGCGGTCCGCTTGAAGACGGGCATCTGGGCTATCGCAGCGAAGAGGAAATCGAATCCTGGCGCAAGCGTTGCCCGGTAACGACCTATGCGCAGAGATTGAGTGAAGAGCAGGTGCTTGGCGACGAGGCGGCCCAAGCCATGCGCGCGGAGATCGATGCCGAGGTGGCGCAGGCTTTCGAATTTGCAAAGTCGAGCCCGTTTCCAGAACTCGCCGAGCTTGACCGCGATGTCTTCCCCGGCCGGGGAGCGATCTGATGGGTGAGCGTGTCATTACTTATGGCGAAGCGCTGCGTGAAGGGCAGGCGGAATGCCTCAGGGCCGATCCGGATACCTATCTGATTGGGCTTGGTGTGCCCGGCCCCACCGGCATCTTCGGAACCACCAAGGGCCTCGTCGATGAGTTCGGCCCGGACCGCGTGCTCGATATGCCGTCATCGGAGGGCGGCATGAGCGGCATCGCCTTAGGCACGTCGATCTGCGGGTTGCGGCCGATCATCGTTCATATGCGTGTGGACTTTGCCGTGCTCTCCATGGAAACCTTGGTGAACCAGGCGGCCAAGTGGCACTACATGTACGGCGGCAAGATGCGCGCGCCGCTCACCGTACGCATGATCATCGGCCGCGGTTGGGGGCAGGGGCCGCAACACTCGCAGTCGCTGCAGGCATGGTTTGCACATGTCCCGGGCCTCAAGGTGGTGATGCCGGCAACCGCCAAGGACGCCAAGGGCATGCTGATCTCGGCCGTTGAAGACGATGCGCCGGTGATCCTGTTCGAGCACCGCTGGCTTTATGGCGTTACCGGCGAGGTCGATGAGGGCTATACCAAAGAACCGCTCGATGGCGCGCGGGTGCTCCGCACGGGGCGGGACGTGACGCTGGCCGGCTATTCCTACATGGCGCTTGAAAGCCTGCGCGCCGCGCAGCTTCTTGAGCAAGTTGGCGTCGATGCGGAAGTGATCGATCTTCGCAGTCTGACGCCGATCGATACGGCGACGCTCGGGGCTTCCGTTGGCAAGACCGGTCACTTCGTTGTGTCCGATACAGGTCACGCGGCTTACGGCGCCGTCTCGGAAGTTGCGAGTGCCGTGGTTGAGCGCAACTTCGCCGACCTGAAACGGGCGCCTGTACGGATCGGCCTGCCCGATGTGCCGACGCCGACGACGCCGGCGCTTGCCGATCACTTCTACCCGGGTCCGCGCGAGATTGCCCAACAGGTTCTGGACCTGCTTGGATCGGACCGGCAGCTGCCGCCCGAGGCGGAGGACCCACGGCCCTGGAAAGACGTGCCCGACATGTCGTTTACCGGGCCCTATTAGACTTGTGAGAACGCTACAGTGAGCGCAACGCAGCCAGAATCTCGAACCGCCTTTGTACTCGGCGCGAGTGCCGATATCGGCGCAGCACTTGCCGAACGCCTGCTTGAGGACGGATGGCGCGTCATTGGTGCCGCCCGCGATGTCTCGCGACTGAGCAGGTTTGACAGCGTGGAAAATTTCACCGGACTGCATTGCGATCTCGGCGATGCCGGTTCGGTCATTGACATGTGCGAGCGGTTCGCCAGCCTCGACATTGCGTGGGACCTGTTCGTGTCGGCTGCCGGAACCATGGAACCGATCGGTCGCTTTTTCGACCTCGACTTCGATGAATGGGAACGCTCGGTGCAGGTCAACACGACGGCTCAACTGCGCGTGCTGCATGGTCTATGGCCGATGCGAAGCCGCGAGCGGTGCGATGTCATGCTGATGGCCGGCGGCGGCACCAACAACGCCTTTACCAACTATTCCGCCTATTGCGTCTCGAAGATCGCGCTCATCAAGATGTGCGAGCTGCTCGACGATGAAGAAGACGCGCTCAACATGTTCATCATCGGGCCGGGATTTGTGCGCACGCGCATCCATGAGGAGACCCTGAAGGCGGGCACGCATGCCGGTGACGGGCTTGGGAAAACGGAAGAATTTCTGCAGACCGACGGCACTTCCATGGACGATTTCTATGCAAATCTCCGGTGGTGCATGGATCAGGGCAAGGACGTGGCGGGAGGCCGCAACTTCTCCACCGTTCATGATGCTTGGCGTGACGGTGGCGATGCCTTAAGAGAAGGGCTGAAAAATCATCCCGACGCCCACCGTTTGCGTCGTACCCGGCCCTAGCCAACCATTCTGAACCGATATCCGATGACCAAGCTCTCAGACTATGTTGCTGAATTTCTGGCCAGCCAGGGCATCGGACACGCTTTCATCATTTCCGGCGGTGCTTCGATCCACCTTCTGCACTCGATTGCGGAACATCCTGAAATTGCTCATATCTGCCCGCATCACGAGCAGGCCGGTGCAATGGCGGCGGATGCCTATGCCCGGGTCAACGGCAATCTTGGCTGCGCCATCGGAACGAGCGGCCCCGGCGCCACCAACATGATTACCGGTATCGCCGGTGCGTGGTTCGATTCCGTGCCGTGTCTTTATATTACCGGGCAGGTGACGACGTTCCGCATGAAGGGCGATACGGGCGTGCGGCAACTCGGCTTTCAGGAAACCGAGATTATCCCGATGGTCGAGCCAATCACGAAATATGCGGTGCAGATCAAGGACCGCATGGATATTCGCTACGAGCTTGAAAAGGCCGTGCACATCGCGAAGTCCGGGCGCCCGGGGCCCGTCGTTATCGACATTCCCGACGACCTGCAGCGCGAAGATGTCGATGTCTCGGCACTCATGGGCTTTGCCCCTGAAGGCGGTGCTACAGCACGCGATGAGGCGCCGCCGCACGAAATCGAGCAGGTGGTTGCGATGCTCCGCGAGGCGGAGCGGCCTGTCGTCATTGCCGGATGGGGCATACGGCTCGCCGGTGCGCAGAAGCAGCTGTTGGGGGTTCTCGACATACTCGGCGTTCCCGTTCTGACCAGTTGGGCCGCGCGCGACATGATCGCCTCCGATCACCCGCAGCTTGTCGGCACGCTCGGCACTCACGGCGTCCGCGCCGGAAACTTTGCGGTGCAGAACTGCGATCTGGTGCTGAGCATCGGAACGCGTCTCAGCACACGCGAGACAGGATCCCCGCTGGACAGTTGGGCACGTGGCGCCCGCGTCGTCGTGGTCGATATCGATGCCGCGGAACTTAAGAAGTTTACGACCTTCGGCCGTCCGCTCGATCTCGGCATAAGGGCGGACGCCGGTGCGTTTCTCGATGGCCTTCTGGCGAAACTCGATGGCTTCGTGCCGGCCAACATAGCGACATGGAACGAGCGGATTGCCGGGTGGAAGGCGCGCTATCCAGTATGCGGCGACGATGCCCGCAATGAGACGACAACCAACCCTTATGTGTTCGTTGAGGAACTGGCTGACGTGCTTCCCGCCGACGAGCAGATTTTCATCGATACCGGTTGTTCAGTTGCTTGGATGATGCAGGGGTTCAACGTCAAGAACGGCCAGCGCCTCTATCACGACTTCAACAATACGGCGATGGGCTGGGCGCTGCCGGCGGCAATCGGCGGGTGCCTTGCGCTTGGAGGGCAGGCGGTAACCTGCGTTTCAGGCGATGGCAGCCTCATGATGAACCTGCAGGAGCTTGCGACCATCAAGCGGCACAAGCTGCCGGTGCGGTTGTTCGTTCTGAACAATGGCGGCTACTCCATGGTGCAGCAGACGCAGGAGCAATGGCTTGGCGGCGAGCATGTCGGTACGTCCCACGAGGGCGGGCTCGACTTCCCCGACTTCGCCCAGATCGCCGAGGCCTTCGATATTCCCTATGTCTCAATCGATGGAAGCGCCACCGTCAAGGACGGGCTGAAGCGTGCGATGGCGCAAAATGGCGCGGTTCTGATCGATGTTGTTATCCCGGCGCACAAGCGCGTCATTCCGCAATCGAAGTTCGGCTATCCGATTGAAGATGCCGAACCGTTGCTGCCGCGCGATGAATTCCTGAGCAATATGATTGTTGACCCGATGCCGAAGTCGCTTGAGCCGTTGAGCTGAACCGCGCGACGAACCACACCGAACTGGATCCGCCCTTCTCATGAGTTTCTTTGACGATATATTTTCGCTTATTGCCGACTCGCCTGAGCGTCACACCAACCGCGACCCTCTGTGGCGCGTGATGCGCAGTGCCGCGCGTGCGGAAGTGGTCGAGGCATTTTCAGCCAAGAACCCTTCTGCGGTGCCGTTCGGGCCGCTCGGCGAGATCCTGTTTCCCTATCACAGCATGGGAAATATCGACTCGCTTGATCTCTTCGGTATCGATGAGCTCATCCTTCTGGCCTTCTACGATGCCAACCGGGAACGCTATGCCCGGACCGTCGATTTCGGCGCCAATATCGGCCTGCACAGTTTCGGCATGGCGCGGTGTGGTTTTGAGGTGCGCTCGTTTGAGCCGGATCCTGTTCATTTCGAAATTCTCAGCGCCAATCTTGCCTTGAACGGGGTTTTGAGCGAACTGCATCAATCCGCGATTTCGCTGGAGGCGGGCAATGCCGAGTTCGTCCGCGTCCTTGGCAACACGACGGGCAGCCATATCGCTGGCGCCAAGGAAGACCCTTACGGCGAGCTGGAGCGCTTCGAGGTTGTTCTGGAGGCGGCGGAGGAGCACCTGCGCTGGGCCGATCTTGCGAAGATAGACATCGAAGGGCATGAGGCCGATCTGTTGTCGGGGCTACCGCTCGATGTGTGGGCGGCGACCGATGCCGTTCTTGAAGTGGGCACGCCGAAAAACGCGGACGCTGTTTTCGCAAAGTTCAACGGCAGCGATGTCGGGATGTTTGCGCAGCAACTCGGCTGGAAACGTGTGACGCGGCTTGAGGACATGCCGACGAGCCATCGCGACGGTTCGTTGTTCTTGTCGTCAAAATCGGAAATGCCCTGGTAGTCGAGCGCGCATACGTGGTGCCGTAAGCCGCTGCGGCGGTTAGGTGTATTGCGTTTTCGCGTAGTGCTTGATAAGTCCGCCCATTGAAAAGCGGCACAAGAACCGTCATCGATCCCAAACGTCCAGTTCATGTTGATTCAGAGGTCTCTTTCCGATGGCGATTACAAAGCAAATAGCGAAGATGATCCTCTCCGAGCATGTTCGCGAGCCGATCAAGGGTCGCGTGCTCATGGGCGGCCGTCAGACGATGATCCCGACGGTTGAGGAAATCCGCGAATATTTGCGCGAATTCGGTCTGGAGGAGCGGCCAACGGAGTTTGAGGTCGACGAGGATACGCTTGCCTCGCACGGCGAATCCTATTCGGACCGTAACTTCTTCTCGCTGTTCACCGATGCCGAGTACAACGCCCTCGATGTCACCGACTACGAGGGCGCGGAAATCATTCATGACATGAACTATCCGGTGCCGGACGAGTTCAAGGGACAGTTCAGTTTCATCTACGATGGCGGGGCCATGGACAATCTGTTCAACCCGGCCCAGTACATTCTCAACTGTTCGGAGATGCTGGCGCCTGGCGGCCGCATTCTCCACTGCGAGATGGGATCTCTGTGGCGCGGCGCCTATGTCATGTATTCGGCGGACTATTTCCACGATTTCTACGCGATCAACCGCTATGAGAACTGCCACGTCTACTACGCGCGGTTCTACTGGTCGATGCTCCTCGACCGGTGGCGGATTTCGCACATCAAGCCGTTCAAGGATGCCGCCCTGCAAAAGAACAGGCGCAACTGGGTGTCGTCCATGTGGCCGCATCTTGTTCTGGTTCTGGCGGAGAAGGGCGAGGAATCGACGTCGGACCGGATGCCGATCCAACATACCTACCGGCCGGAGGACGAGGACTTCGAGATCTATATGGAGTCCTATCGCCGGTTCGCCAGCAATCCGCGCCGGCCCGCAACGTTCGGCAAGCCGACGCACCAGCCGTTTGAGTTCAAGAAGCGGATGAAAGCGATCTTCAAGCGGCCGGTACCGCTGACACGCTCCAACACGACGCCGATCCAGAAACTCTGAAGAACGTGGGCGGTAACGCTTCCGGTTACCGGGAGGTGCGCAGAGCCCTTGCGTAGCCGTAAAGCTGCTGGTCCCAGTGTACAAGCGGTGCCATGGCGGCCGCGACTTCGTCTTCGCACTCGACAGCTTCGTGTCCGGAGACCCAGTTAGATGTGACGTTGTCGCGGGGGACCGTGTGTGGATGCGGCAATCCCAGTTGCTGCATCAAAACGATGAAGTCGTCGTCATAGGTTTCGTGGAGTCCGATGAAATCGAGCTTCCGCAAGTTGGACTTTGCCGTTTCGAGGAGATCGGGCCATTCATCGTCGGCAACAGGGTATGTCACAAGGCGTCCTGCCAGCTGACGCACCATACAGTTGTCGGTCATGTTGCGAATGGCAAGCTCGCGGCTGCTGAAGAGTTCTACCCGCGACAAGCCCCTGCATTTCTCCGCGAGCTCTCTTGCCGCTTCGTGAACAAGATCGTCAGGGAATTCCGAGGCGATGCGGTACCACGATCCCAATCTGGATTTGGGCTCTCTCAGGAAGGTGAAGATGTAGGTATCGTCAGACAGGTTGAGCCGTTCGATGCTGTCCCAGGAGTAATGTCCCGCGATGAACCGGCCTGCTCTGGCGCGTTCGATCTCTTCGTTACTCGGCGACTGGCCGAGCCACAATTCGGTGAGCTTGCCGGTGCGGCCGGACTCCTTTCCGCCAACGCAGCGGCTGATGTAGTTCATCACAGTGGTGCCGCCGCATTTCGGCGTGTGAATGAAGGCGATTTTGCGGGGAGGGCCGACAATCGGAAGAAAGTCACGCAGGGTCGTTTCAATTCTGAGCCGCGCGGCCGTAGTTCGCGACAACGAGCTGCGCATTTTGCGCGCCCGTACCGAAGTTCCCGCCATCTGAGTACTCACTGCCGCGCTCCCCTACGACATACCCCCACCCGCTTGTTCTAAGGTTATTGCCGGAAGTCCGTCAAGCCGTGCACTGGCTCGGATAAGGGTTTGTGCGCAAACGAAGGCCTCGGCGCGTCAATATCGCGCAGGTTATGTCCGGCCATCGCCGAAACACGCTTTAATTGCGGCGGGGGCGACGATATCCGCGCCATTTGACGCCAGGTGGTCCATGTTCGTGAACATGCTCATGTCGTAGGAGACCGGCAGGTCGTGTGAATCGACGTAAGGCACATCGAATTCGGCGGCCAGGGCCTTGAAGAAGTTCTCGGACCACAGAAAATCCTCGTCGCCGGCGATCATGCCGAGATATTCCTGTGTCACCGGGGTGCGCAGCATGCAAACGGTAACGCCTTTCCCGGCCAGTTCGGTGATCATGCGGCGGTAGGCTGTGGCAATCTGGTCGCGGAATGTGTGGCGAGGGCGCTGCTTGTTCACCCGTTTCTGCGTCGTGGCGAGGCGCTCTTCGATCGGTATGTTGTGCCAGTTGCCCTGTTGCGTACTGATAACGGCTGCCTCGTCAAGCTTGCGCTGCAGCCGGGAACTGTCCAGCAAGTCCATCACATTGGCCGCGACGCCCGGTTCGAAAACATAAAGCTGAAACGGCAACCCGACATTCTGCCGGTAATACTTGCTGTGGTCGGCCCGGCGCATCGGGCGGGCAAAGATCTGCGGACTTGCCTGAATGATGATCCGGCCGGGTTCGCGATGCCGGTAGAACTCGCGCGAGACGTTTTCGAGATCGCTGATGGCGCTACCGCCGACGGCTAGATTTACGAAGTTTTCCGTCGTCAAAAACGTCGATGCCGTGTGGGAATCGCCGATCACCGCATCGTTTCCGTCGGCGGTGTAGATCAGATGCGTGCGGTTGGCCTGACTGAAAGGCACCGGCACGACCCATGTGCGCAGCCCGACCTCCGCCAGCGCCAGAACGAACACGGTGACCGCGAGGATGATCAAGACGTAGTGGCGGCTAGAAAAACGCATAGATGAACTCTTCATAACCGAAGCGCATCATGGTGTAGAGCGAGGCAAGCAGCATGAACTGCGTCGCCGCGAACCAGAGGACCGAGGGGCGCCAGTTGAGCCATGCCATGGGCTTTGGTACCGAACGGGTGGCATCGGTTTCAAGGCCCGGCGCGCTCTTGTCCATCAGCTGATGCGCGTTCGGGGCGATGAAGGCAAGCGCCAGGGCGGCGAATACATACACAAATCCCATCGTCTTGCCAAAGTGCCCGGTGTTCTTGGCGATCTCGCCAAGCCCGTTGGCGCCGGACATGCCGTGCAGGACGGCGAGCGCGCCATCGAAGCTCTGGGCGCGGAAAAACACCCACGCGACAACGATCGCCGCGAATGTCAGTGCATGGCAGAAAACGCCCCAGGTTCGGCCGCTGCACAACGCCGGTAACCCGTGCGATGCCGCCAGCCATCGCCAGGCATGATTGACGATGAGGTAAAGGCCATGCAGTCCGCCCCATACTACGAACGTCCAGCCGGCGCCATGCCACAGGCCACCAAGCAGCATGGTGATCATCAAATTGGTGTGCCGGCGTGCAGGGCCTTTCCGGCTGCCACCAAGAGGAATGTAGAGAAAATCGCGCAGGAACCGCGACAGCGTCATGTGCCACGTACGCCAGAAATCGATGATGCTTTTCGCCTTATAGGGCGAGAAGAAATTCAGCGGCAGGCGGATGCCGAACATCCAGGCGAGGCCGATGGCCATGTCGGAGTACCCGGAAAAATCGAAATAGATCTGGCCGGTATAGGCGAGAGCTCCACCCCAGCTTTCAGCAAATGTCAGGACATGGCCGGCTTCCGCGCCGTTAAAGACCCAGTCCGCGTGCGGGGCAAGTGCGTCGGCAATGATCAGCTTCTTGGAGAGGCCGATAACAAAGATCGTCAGGCCCTGTGCCAGATGATCGAAGTTTACGCCGAAGGTCGCCGACTTTTCGAACTGCGGCATCATTTCCTTGTGATGCACAATCGGGCCGGCGATCAGTTGCGGGAAGAACGTCACGAACAGGCAATAATGGAGGAACGAGTATTCCGCCGCATCGCCGCGTCGGGCATCCGCCAGATAGGCGATCTGCTGGAACGTAAAGAACGAGATCGCAAGCGGCAGGGCGATAGTGCCGAGGTCGAAGCCGGCGCCCGCAAACCGATTGAGGTTGTCGGCGAAAAATCCGGCATATTTGAAATACCCGAGCAGGCAGAGATTAGCGGAAATACCAAACGCCAAGATCCAGTTGCCGAGCCGGCCGGTCCCCCGTTTCAGCTGCAGGCCGACGAAGTAGTTGAAGACGATGGAGCCGATAATCAAAAAGACGAAGGCCGGGTTCCACCAGCCATAAAAGAACAGCGAACTGACGACGAGCCACATGATCGCCGCCTGCCGGCCACCCCAGGACGCAATCAGGTAAAATCCAACCACCACCATGGGCAGGAACAGGCAGACGAATTCAAATGAGCTGAATAGCATTGTGCGCGGTCCGGGCGGTCTCTTGGATCTTTGTTCGCTGTCTGCTTTGGATGGGGCTTTGGGTCAAACGTCTATGAAATTGAGGTTTTCACCGCACACAGGCGGCCATGCAAGGGTATTGGGGCGTGGATCGGTCCTCAGCGCCTTTGGCCCCCGCCAGCCCGTCGCCTCTTTGCTGTGGGCGAAAAGATGATCGGCGACGGCGGCAAGTTCTTCGGCCGTACAGGCCTTGAGGTCATGTGCGTCGAGTTCCCGCAGCCTGCGGCGCGACAGGAGATCCGCATCAAGCAGGTCTCTATTGCGCAAGGGACCGTGCTCTTCGGTGACGACTGTTTTGGTCAAAATGACCTGCTCCATATCGCCCCAGCCGCCTTGCGCATCGGTCGCATCGACAATTGCGGTCGGCACATGGAATCCGAAGCCGAGGGCACTCGGTCCGGTGGGGCCGACCAGCAGGAAGCGGGCGCGTGATGACGCGTAGGCCTGCAGCATAAAGCCGTCCGGTTCAGCGCTCAGATCGACAAGGCCTGGACGTTCGGGAAAGGGGTGCATTCCGGGATGGCCGAGCCGCACCACCTGACCGCCCAGATCGTCGATGATGTGATCGGCAACGAGGCGGAAAGCTTCCGGGTCGCTGTTGCGTTCATCGGAGATGTTGGGCCGCCACTCGTAGTTGCTCTCGCGGTAATGAATGACCGCGAACCAGTGGTTCTCCTCCAGCCCGAGCTCGATCATGCGCTGTTTGAGCGCGGGTTCGCGATCGGGTGGAATGCGCAGGGGTATCGGGTTCGGCAAGGCGTGGACGTTGCGCGAGTCGGCCATCCAGTCACTCACTACAAGATCATAGAACGGATGGTTGCCGCCCATTCTGAAATCGAAAAACAGGGGCCGCCAGAAGCGCTCGACACCCTTGCGTCCCAGCAGCCATGCGGGCAGTTCCCCTTTGATGATTTCGGCCTTGTCGATGTTCGGAGCCAGTGAAATGACATCGCGCGAATAGGGCCGGGCGTTGCGGTAACACACATGAAGCTGTGCGTGGTCGAACTGGTCCTTTACGGTGCAGAAAAACACGATCCGCGAAATCAGATCGCCAAGCGGTGTTTGCAGCGAGGTCGCAAAGATGACGAAGGGCCGTTTCCTGTCATGACCGATGTCGCGGTACAAATCGTTGCCGGCGATCATGTTTTTCTTGAACAGCATCTGGTGCCTGGCGTTTCTTGTGTCGAAACAGCCTCAGAGCCCTGTCGGCAACACAGCTGCCGATCAATGTATCTCCTCTGAGGTTCTGGGAGTGCCTTTGCGCTGGTGTCATCGCAGAACCGCTCCCGCGCCGTCAAGTCTCAAGTTGCCGCAAGGTTTTTCAATTGACGGTGGGCAAAATCTTCGCCAGAGAATTTCCAACCCCGTGAGTGGGAGAATTCTCCAGCAGGATCGTTTTATGCCAACTCTGCCCGATACCATGACCGCGGTACTCCTGACCGGACACGGCGGGTTCGACAAGCTCGAAGTCCGCAACGACGTCCCCGTGCCAAAACCGGGTGAAGGCGAGGCTGTCGTCAAAGTCGGAGCCTGCGGGCTCAACAACACCGACATCAATACCCGTACCGCCTGGTACTCGGACACGGTCACGGAAGGCATCACGGATGAAGGCGGCAGCGAAGGTTTTGCGATGGCGGATGCCGGGTCTGGGAGTTGGGGCCGCAGCGCACTGACCTTCCCGCGCATTCAAGGCGCCGATGTTGCGGGCGTCATTGCAGCGGTGGGTGAGGGTGTCGAAGCGGAGCGTGTCGGTGAGCGGGTGCTTATCGATCCATGGTTCTTCGACCCGGACAACCCTGAAGACCTGACCCATGCGCGCTATTTCGGTTCGGAAACAGACGGCGGATATGCGGAATATGCGGTGGCGCCGGCCGCGAACGCTCTGGCGGTCGCGTCGAATATGAGCGATGCGGAACTGGCGACGTTTCCGTGCGCTTATACAACCGCGGAGAACCTGGTTGAGCGCACCGGTTTAAAGGCTGGTGAATGTGTGGTGATCGCCGGTGCCTCCGGTGGCGTAGGGTCGGCGGCTGTGCAGCTTTGCCGGCTGCGCGGCGCGCATGTCGTGGCGATCGCTTCGGCGGGGAAGTCCGGCCTTCTGCTTGAACTGGGCGCCGAAACCGTTGTTGACCGCAACGCGGCCGATCTTGGCGCCGCCATCACCGCCGCTGTGCCCGGCGGCTATTGCGACGTGGCGCTCGATGTCGTCGGCGGCGACACATTCGCCATCCTCATCGATGCTCTGCGCCAGCGCGGGCGCTACTCGTCGTCCGGCGCCATTTCAGGTCCCGTTGTGGAATTCGACCTGCGGCAGTTGATCTACAAGGATCTGCAACTCACAGGCGCCACCATTGTGCCGCCCGGCACCATGCGGCGCCTTGTTGGCTACATAGAGACAGGCAAGCTGCGGCCCGTTCTGGCGGAGACTTACCCGTTGGCGGATCTGGCCCGGGCGCAGGCTGCCTTCATGGAAAAGCGCCACGTCGGCAATATTGTCGTGGTCACCGCTCAAACCGGGTAACACCGCCGACGATCGTGCGCTCGACCTGCACACTGGAAATCTCATCGCTCGGGATCGTGAAAAGATCGCGGTCGAGGATGGCGATGTCGGCGAGCTTGCCGGCTTCCAGAGATCCCTTGATCGTCTCTTCGCGGCCTGAATAGGCGCCAAGCGTTGTGTAAGCGTGCAGGGCCTCTTCAATGGTTGCCGCCTGCGAAGGCGCGTTGGGCGCATCGAGCGTGCCGCCAGTATCGGTGACGCGATTCACCATTGCCGCCATAGCGGTGAAGGGGTTCGGCGTGCAGACATAAGAGTCCGAATGTCCGGGCGCGATGACGCCCTCGTCGATGAGGGTGCGGTGCGGCCACATGTGGGCAAGCGCCGCGTCGCCGCGGTTCGCGCGGTAGGCGTCGCCGAGCTCCCACATGAAACCGGTTGCCGAACTGTCGACCACATTGAGGGCCTTGAGCCGTTTCAGAACCGCGGGCGTCACGTAGCAGCAGTGTTCGACGCGCATGCGGTGGTCGTCGCGCGGGTGTTTGGCAAGCACGTCTTCCATGATGTCGAGCGCGAAGTCGATGCCGCGGTCGCCGACGCCTTCGATGCAAACCAGAAGCCCCGCCTTGTGGGCGGCGAGCGCACGCCGCTTCAGGTCGCCGAGCTCATAGAGCAGCATGCCGGTATTGTTTGCCGGCTCCCCGAGCACCGGCGTTCCGACATAGGGCTCGTAATAGGCCGCAGTACGGCCGCTTGTTGAACAGTCCGGGCACCACTCGATGGCAATGACCTTGATCCACTCATCGCCGAACCCCGACCGGATGCCGGTTTCGATCAACGATTCGATCAACCCGTCTTCCCGACCGCTGCCAATGATGCCGACGCGAAGCTTGAGGCGGTCCTCGTCGCGCATGAGCTGGTAGGCACGGATGGCGTTCGACGATGTCAGTGAGTTGTAGGCGCTTGTGATGCCGTGCGACAGGTAGTCGTCGAACACGATCTCAAGGCCCGCGGCGATATCTTCTACGGTGTCGCTCGAATGCACTGCTTCGAGAAACAATTGCGCCGCGGTTTCGCGCACGAGGCCGGTGAGCGAGCCTGTCCGCGGGTCATGATCGAAGGCGCCGAAAGCTGGATCCGGCGTCGTCTCGTCGATGCCGAGGCGCGCGAAGGCCGCGGAGTTGGCGAGCCCCAGATGGCCGTCCGTACGCAGGATGAACAGGGGCCGCCCGGCGGTTGCCGCGTCGAGTTCGGCGAGGGTCGGATAGCCGCCGCTCTTCTGCTCGTTGAGTCGATAGCCTGCGACCCATTCGCCGGCGGGTGCCGCATTGCACGCGCTGGCGATTGCATCCAGCACAGTTTCGCGCGATCCCGTCCGGGCGGGCTCCAGATTGATCCAGCGGACAATTCGGGCGCCGGCACCATCGGGGTGGCAGTGACTGTCGATGATGCCTGGAATTGCAGTGCGGCCGGAAAGGTCAATGTGCTCCGTATCCGGCCCTGCAAGGGCGAGGATGTCCTCGTCGCTGCCGGTGGCGAGGATGAGGCCATTGTGGGCAGCGAGTGCGGACACAAAAGTGCCCTCGGCGTCCATCGTGGCGATCTTGCCGCCGTGAACAATTAGATCGGGTTGAAGCACGGGCATCGGCAATCCTGCTCAAGGTGAGGACGTTTGGGTGAAATCTTGTGCCATGGAATGCTGCGGTGTGGAATAGTTCCTCGCCATTCCGGCGTGGCGGATTATGGTGGCCTTTGCACAGCTTGCGACGCAAGTGCCTACAAGGGACCGATTGTAATGAAGGTGGTGATTACGGGCGGCGGCGGGTTTCTCGGGCAGCGGCTGGCGGTTGCGATACTGGAGCGCGGAACCCTTGCCGACGTGAGCGGCGCACAGGCGGAAGTCGACGAACTCCTCCTGTTCGATCAGGCGTTGCCCAGGCGCGCGCCGGTTGAAGACGCCCGCGTTCATCTCGTCAGCGGTGATATTTCCGACAGTGCAACGGTGAGCGGCCTTATCGACCGGGACGATGTCGCGGTGTTTCATCTGGCTTCCGTCGTGTCGGGCGGGGGCGAACAGGATTTCGATCTTGCCCTGCGCGTCAACCTTGATGGCGGGCGCCATATTTTCGAAGCAGTGCGCGCTCGTGCCGGCCTGCAGCGCCTGGTCTTTGCAAGCTCAATAGCCGTTTTTGGCGGCGATGCCATGCCCGATCAGGTGGGAGATACCACAAAGCAGACGCCGCAAACGACCTACGGCATGACCAAAGCGGTCTGCGAGCTGATGATAAACGACTATACGCGCAAAGGTTTCTTCGATGGCCGCTCGGCGCGTCTGCCCACCGTCATCATCCGGCCGGGCAAACCGAACGCGGCAGCCTCATCGTTTGTGTCGGCGGTGTTCCGCGAACCGCTGAACGCAGAAGACTACGTGCTGCCGGTGACGCCTGATACGAAAATGCCGGTGCTTGGTTATCGCGCCATAGTCGACGGCCTGATCGCGATGCACGAGCTTGATGGCGACAAGCTCGGCAGCGACCGCGCGGTCTCGCTGCCGGCGTTGAATGTCAGCGTGCGCGATATGATGGACGCGCTGCGCCGGGTTGCCGGGAGCCGGGGACTTGGAAGCATCGGCATCGAGCCCGACCCGTTTATCGAAGCCATCGTGCGCACCTGGCCCGGGGCCGCGGACGATGCGCGCGCGCTGTCGCTTGGATTGCGCAAGGATGCATCGCTCGACGATATCGTGCGCTATTACATTGAGGACTATGTCGACGGCGCCGCATGAGCGCGCGTTGCAGGAGGGACAATCGGATGGCCAGGAACAGCAAGAAAGACAACAAGAAAAGCGTGCCCCCGCTGCGCTCCAAGGAGTGGTTCGGTAAGGCCGGCATGGACGGGTTCCATCACCGCAGCTGGATGAAGAATCAAGGGCTTCCCAATCATCTTTTTGACGGTCGGCCGGTTATCGGCATTTGCAATACGTGGTCGGAACTGACGCCGTGCAACGCGCATTTCCGCATTCTTGCCGAACGCGTGAAACGCGGTGTTTACGAAGCCGGCGGCTTTCCGCTCGAGTTTCCCGTCATGTCGCTTGGCGAGACGATCATGCGGCCGACCACGATGATGTTCCGCAATCTCGCGTCGATGGACGTTGAAGAATCGATCCGCGCCAACCCGCTTGACGGCGTCGTCCTGCTGGTCGGTTGCGACAAGACCACACCGGCCCTCGTCATGGGTGCGGCGTCGTGCGATCTGCCGACCATTGTCGTGTCGGGCGGGCCGATGCTCAATGGCCGGTTCCGCGATGAATCGATCGGGTCCGGCACACACGTCTGGAAATTCGTTGAAGCGGTAAAACGCGGCGACATGACCAATGCCGATTTCGAAGACGCGGAAGCCTGCATGTCGCGTTCGGTCGGCCACTGCATGACCATGGGCACCGCTTCGACCATGGCGTCGATGATGGAGGCAATCGGTCTGGCGCTGCCCTCGAACGCCGCCATCCCGGCCGCCGATTCGCGCCGCAATACGCTGGCGCATATTGCCGGGCGGCGCATTGTTGAAATGGTCGGCGAGGATTTGCGTATGTCGAAGATCCTCAATCGCAAGTCGTTTGAAAACGCCGTGCGCACGAACGGCGCAATCGGCGGTTCGACGAATGCGGTGGTGCATCTGCTGGCGATAGCGGGGCGCACTGGCGCGAAACTCAACCTCGACGACTGGGACGCGCTCGGCCGCGATGTGCCGTGCCTCGTCAACCTGATGCCGTCGGGCAAGTACCTCATGGAAGACTTCTACTATGCTGGAGGGCTGCCTGTGGTGTTGCGGGAACTGGCGGAAGCGGGCCTCTTGCACAAGAACGCGAAAACCGTCAACGGCAATACAATCTGGAACAATGTAAAGAATGCCGAATGTTACGGCCGCGATGTCATTCACACACTCAAGAAACCCTTCAAGCGCAAGGGTGGCATCTGCGTGTTGCGTGGGAATCTTGCGCCGGATGGAGCTGTGATCAAACCATCGGCGGCGACGGCGTCTTTAATGAAGCACCGCGGCCGCGCCGTGGTCTTTGAAGACATCGAGCACTACAAGGCGCGTGTCGACGATCCAAAGCTCGATATCGACGAGAGCTGCGTCATGGTTCTGAAGAACTGTGGGCCGAAAGGCTATCCGGGGTTCTCCGAGGTCGGCAACATGGCGCTGCCCGCCAAGCTCCTCAAAAAGGGCGTTAGCGACATGGTGCGCATCTCCGACGCGCGCATGTCCGGCACGGCCTACGGCACGGTGGTGCTGCACACGTCGCCCGAAGCGGCCGCCGGCGGACCACTGGCGCTGGTGCGCGATGGCGATATGATCGAGCTTGATGTCGCCAAGCGCCGACTGCATCTCGATGTCGCCGATGAGGAGCTTGCAAAGCGGCGGGCGGAGTGGACACCGCCCGATGTTCCGGATCGCGGTTACTGGCGCATGTACGATGCGCACGTCATGCAAGCGGACACGGGCTGCGATTTCGATTTCCTGGTGGGCGGCTCGGGTGCACCGGTGCCAAGAGAGAGTCACTAGACCAATTCAGGTTCATGTGGAACCGTTTGGCCGGTGTTTCGCGTCTGCTGGCAAGGCACGGGTCCCGCCGTGGACCGGCCGTCCACAAGGGAGCCGTAACGCAGTCCAGAAGGCGCGAAACACCGGCCTTCGGTGGGCCAAAGCGGCTCACCGACCGCGTTGCGGCGTTTGCCCGATACACCGCATCGCGCTTCGTGCCGCGCCTTGCCGGATGAACCGATTTGACCCATCAAACGTTTCCACATGAACCTGAAGTGGTCTAGCGCGCAGGATTCGGGTGGAATCACGATCGGGCGGTGTAGTATTCGAATGCAACGACAGGCTGCCCAATTACCGAAGGACGCGACACATGCCCTCGCTCAGCATTGAGACACCGACGGGCCCCGTCATGGTCACGGAACGCGACGGCGTTATCGTGCACGTGGAGTGGTCCGACGACGACGGCCATGACGAGACGCCCGTGCTTTTGGAAGCGCGCCGTCAGCTTGCGGCCTACTTCGCCGGCACGTTGACCGAATTCGATCTGCCGCTGGCGCCGCGCGGCTCGGGCTTTCAGCGTCAGGTTTATGACGCCATGAGCGCCATTCCCTTCGGCGAGACGCGAACCTATGGCGATATTGCCGGCGATCTTGAGTGCCCGGCACAACCGGTCGGTCAGGCCTGCGGGTCCAACCCCATCCCGATCATCATCCCCTGTCACAGGGTCGTTGGCGCCAACGGGTTGACCGGTTTCTCCGGCGGCGACGGCGTCGAGACGAAAGTGCAGCTGTTGCGCCACGAGGGGGCATACGGCCTGTTGATTTAATCGGTGCCGCTTTTCTTCAAATTCGCATAGGCAAAATGGGAACCCCGCGATGGCGATTCTGACCACTCCGCTATGCGAGACGCTGGGCATAGAACACCCGATCATCCAGGCTCCGATCTCGGCGTCGCCGGACTTTGTAGCTGCAGCCGCGAACGCCGGTGCACTGGGCATGATCCAGGCCACATGGCACGAACCTCAGGATCTCCGAAACACGATCGCGGCGGTCCGGCGCAGAACCTACCGCCCGTTCGGCGCAAACTTCGTCCTGTCCCTGACCGAAGACAGCGGACATGCCAATCTCGATGCGGCGCTGGATGAGGGTGTGAAAGTCATCTCGACTTTCTGGGCGGACCCGGGCCCGGTGGTTGAACGAATTCATGACGCCGGCGCAATTTTGCTCCACACCGTCGGGTCGGCGGAGGAGGCACGCAGCGCGGTCGACCTTGGCGTCGATGCGGTGGTTGCTCAGGGCGTTGAAGCCGGCGGTCATGTTTGGGGGCAGGTCGGAACCATGGTGCTCACGCCGGCGGTTGTCGACGCCGTGCCGGGTACGCCCGTGATCGCGGCCGGCGGCATCGCGGAGGGTCGCGGTCTTGCCGCCGCGCTGGCGCTTGGTGCCGAGGCGGTTTGGGTCGGCACAAGGCTGCTTCTGGCGCACGAGTTCGACGGCCATCCGGATTATCGCCGTGAAGTCCAGGCCGCCGTCGAGACCGATACGGTTTACTCGTCCGTCTTCGACGATGGGTGGTCTGCGGCACCGCACCGCTGTTTAAGAAACGATACGCTTGAGGCGTGGCTTGCCGCTGGAAAACCGGCGTCGGGGGAGCGGCCGAACGAAGGTGAAACCGTCGCGTACCAGAAGTCAGGTGAACCGATCTCGCGATACAGTTTCGAAAACCCGGCGCGGGGCATGAGTGGCAATGTCACGTCAATCGCGATGTATGCCGGGCAGGGCGTGGGCCTCACCCGCGAAGAGGAACCGGTTTCGAATATTCTGGAAAAAATGGTCGCCGACGCGAGCGCCATCCTCTCGCGCTTCGGTTCCAACTGACACGTTACCCTTGGGCTTGCCAATCGAACGGCGGCCCGCAGAATGTCTCACGTATAAGAATTCGAATTTCCGCCGATTTGCTGGACAATTGATCGAGGCACTATCAAATTGGTGGCGATGACCGAGAGCCTTGACGATATCCTCCTCGCCGACCCGGCCTTCTGGAAACGGCCGGACAAGTACGACATCTTGGCGCGCTTTCGCCGGGAGCGCCCAATTTCGCGGCAACCGCTGCTCGGTGGCGAGGGGGAATACTGGTCACTGACACGGCACAATGAAACGCGCGAGATCACCAAGAACGCCAAGCTGTTTGTATCGCGCCACGGCACCGGCATGGGCTCTTCGCTCTCAAGTCCGGAGCTGGCCTATGAAATCGCCGGCATGGTGAACCGGGACGCTCCCGAGCATCCACGGCTCAGAGGCATCGTGGCCAAGGTCTTCACGCCGCGCCTCCTAAAGGAGATCGAGGGCGACATTGCCGCTTCGGCCCGAGCCGTGGTCGGCGCCATCAGCGAGCGGGGCGAGTGCGACTTCGCCGCCGATATCGCCAACCGCATGCCGCTGAAGGTGATTTGCGACATGCTCGCCGTACCGCAAGGCGAGATCCGCGGCGAGCTGTCCCGGCTCAGCACCCAGGCCCAAGGCTACGGCGACGAGAACATGGGCGATGAAGACGATTCGCTCGATGCCTTCATCGCGCTGAACGATTATGGCGAAGAACTCAGTCGCGAACGTCGCAAGGCGCCCGGAGACGATCTGCTCTCGCTGTTGATAACCGCCGATGTCGACGGAGAGAAGCTTACCGACCGCGATGTCGGTATTTACTTCCAGCTTCTCATCACCGCCGGGTTCGAGACCACCGCGAGTTCGATCGCCCAGGGCATGAGCTTTCTCGCCCGGCATCCCGACCAGTGGCGCGCCTGGCGTGAAGACTACGATGGGCTGGTCGGAACGGCGCTTGAGGAGATTGTCCGCTACGCAACCCCCGTGGTGCATTTCGGCCGAACGGCGGCTGAGGACACCGAAATTCTTGGCCAGCCGATTGCCGCGGGCGAACGGGTGGTGTTCTGGTACACCTCCGCCAACCGAGACGAGACCGTTTTCGACGATCCCGAGCGCTTCGATATTGCGCGCTCCCCCAACGATCACGTCGGCTATGGCGGTGGCGGCGTGCACCACTGCTTGGGCATGCACCTCGCCCGGCGCGAGATGTATCACTTCTTCAAGGTGCTGTTCGAAACCCTGCCCGACCTCGAGATCGATCTCGACGGCATGCAACAGATCAACGGCCTCTTCATCAACGGCATGCGCCGCCTGCCCTGCCACTACACGCCGGTGCGGATGGACGCATGACTTTCGACGGCAAGACCATCGTGGTGACCGGCGCGGCCTCGGGGATTGGGGCGGCGACCGCGGCGCTGCTTGCCGGGCGCGGTGCGCGGGTTATCGGTCTCGATAGGCACGGAGATGGCGCGGCGCTCCACGGCTTCCACACATTCGATCTCACCGATCCCGCCTCCATTGACGCGGCACTTGCCGCCATTGACGGCCCCCTGCATGGCCTCGCAAATGTCGCGGGCGTGCCGGGAAGTTTTGACGGCGAAGCCGTGATGCGCGTCAATTTTCTCGGTCTTCGCCAAGTCACCGAGACGCTTTTGCCGCGGCTGGAGCCGGGCGGCGCGATCGTACAGGTGGCCTCGGACGCCGACTCTGGATGGCGGACGCAGCTGGACCTGATTCGCGATCTGATGCGCCAGCGTACTTACGAGGCAGGGCTCGCCTGGGTGCGGGATCACCCCATGAGCGGCCCCGAGGCCTACTACTTCTCCAAGGCGTGCGCGATCGTCTATGCCATAGCGGGCTCGATGCTGTCACGGCCCCATGGCGTGCGCTCGCTTTCCGTCAGCCCGGGTGCGGTAGAAACGCCGATCCTGAAGGATTTCTACGCCACAATGAGCAACAAGATCCTCGACCGGCAGATGGCGCAATCGGGCGGGCGGAATGCTGCTCCCGAAGAGATTGCCAAGGTCATTGTCTTTGCCCTCTCGGAAGACGCCGCCTGGCTCAACGGCACCGATATTGTCGCCGACGGCGGCGGAGGAACCCCGTTTTACTTCGACCTGCTCGATGTCGACGCCGAAGACGCCGCGAAGACTTTCTTCGGCGCCTGAGACGGCGCCTCAATCCGGGTAGGTTTTGGTGTTCTGGCGGTCGATTGTCGTGATTTTTCAGTGGTGGAACTGTTCGGACCCTCCGATCCCAACTGCCGTCCGGTGCTCTCACCTGCCGCGTCCAGTAGAACACCGGGGCGCAGGATGACCCAGTCGAGGTCCAACGCCGCCACTGCGGCATCGGCACGTTTCTTTTCAGAAATATAGAGTTCGAACGAGTCGACACGCTCGTCCCGGCGGCGACGGTGTCGAGACGAACGTGCAGCTGCTGCGCCACGATGGGGCGTGCGGACTGTTGATTTGGGTTTCGTCCGCATATGACCCGCGGGTAGACCGCAGCAATCGGCTCCGACCGTAGGAAGCTGACCGGCTGTGAGAGTGCTTCTGGCTTGTGCTTCAGACACGCACGGCGCTACCGTTCGGGTGCGGCATCAGGTTGAAGCACCCTGCGACTTTCCGCGATGGTTGCTAAGCTTGCATATCGATATACAGTATACGTGCAATTGAAATACTTGAACCTCGCGCTGGGTACGAGGTGGTCCGATGGCACGCTGGCTGATTTTCATTGTTGCATTGCTGGCACTCGCAGTCCCCGCGAGCAATTCATCACGCGCGCAAAGTTGCGAGCAAATCTGTCAGACATATATAAACTATGCGCGAGGTGCAGGTGCTCCAGGTACGGAGGGCACGCTCTATAGTCTCTACCAACAATGCATTTCCTGCCAGCAGGGAGGCGGTATGCCTCCCTACCAGGCCCCGTCGCAATGCCCGGCGGGCTATTATGTCTACGGAAGCTACTGCATCCCCAACAGTGAGAATGTGTGTCCCGGTACCGGCGGTTTGCGATCTTGTCCGGCAGATCAGCAGTGCACATCAGGCGGTTGCATACCGGGCAATGCGACAGACTGCGGGACTGGGGCATATTGCACAGACGGAGGTATTTGCTGGACCGACCCAGCTGATGTGCCGGGTTTTGAACCCGGTGTTAACCGCTGTCTCTCGGCAGAACAGTACAGCGACTATTCAAGGCGGGTGGAAGAATATTGGGAAGAGCAGCAGGCTAAAACCGAGGCGGAGCGCGCGGAGGAAGGGCGCAGGTCACGCGAGCGCCGAGAACAAACGCGCCGTGAGGGGCTGCGCGGTGAACGCCGGGAGGCGGAGGGTGCGCGCGGTGAGCTCGACCAAAGGACGGATGGACAGGTGCGCCGGTTGACATCCGATGATGCCGCTGCAAGGCGGGGCGAAGGCGATCAATCAGCTGAAAGCATCATGAGAGAGCTGCGCCGAAACTCCATACTCAATCGGCTTAACGGTACGGGAAATCGACAAGTGGCCTCGCCGCAGCAAAGGGGCAACGGCGCATTCCCAAGCCGCCAATCGCCTGCGCCGGTGGTGACTCTGCCAGCCGATCGTGAGACCGCATTGCTGCCGGTCCCGCAGGCAAATGTGGAAACAGGACCGTCCGGAGCAGGCTCTCAGCCGTCTGTCGTTCAAGATTGGTTGCAGGGACGACCCACCAATCCCGAAAATATATCTGGCGCGGCCCGAAGAGCTGCAGAGGAGAATCGCCGACGCGCGGAGTACGAAGCGGAGCGTGAGCGAATTGAACGCGAAACCCGGCGCTCCGAAGAGGAAGCGTATTGGCAATCTCTTCCCGACATGTCGGCGGGAGACGAACTGCTGCGGCGGATGCAACAAGAAAGAGAACCCACATTTAGTGAATGGTCATTGTGCGTTGTGGGCTCACAAACCAGGGAAAGCTTTTTCCGACGGTGCTACAGCACTCAATCAGGTGCAAGCAGCGGAAATGCATGGGTGAAAAAATACAGAATCTGCGATGTTGTGAGACGATGCCGAGTGCGTATCGACGATGGAAGCCGTCAATATGGCGGTCCGGAGAGCACTCAATGCGACGGAAAAGAGTGGATATGTCCGTAGTGTGCCTTTCGACCGGTATCTGGACAGTCCGCCACTATGCCGCGGCGCTGCTAGTAGTGCTGTTGACTTCCGGAGGAATGGCGCGCGCAGGTGGGCAGAGTGATTGCAACGGAAACGATCCCTCACGCATCGTTGCCGGATGTTCGCAGGTAATTGACGAGGCTGAGCTGAGCGAGTTGGAACTGGCCATTGCTCATAGCAGACGGTCCGACGCACACTTTGCTTTGAGAGAGTTCGATGACGCGATTCAGGATCGCCGCCTGGCCGCGGAGCTAAATCCAGACAACGAAGACTACGAGCGCCGTCTTTATGAAGCAATCATCGCGCGAGGCGATGCGAAATTGGTGGCTGGTGAGTTCGATGCGGCGGTTGAGGACTATTCCACCGCGATCGATGAAGGTTTGGTGTCCGCCGATCTCCTCGCCAAGCGAAGTGAGGCGTTTATCGCTCTGGGCGATATCTCCGGGGCGATCGACGACCTGAAAAATGCTCTCACACTGAGCGAAGAAGGGCAGGAGCTACTTGAGCGGATCGTGCTGCTGTACGAGCTGGAGGCTGTTACTCATATGAATGGTGAGGAGTTCGACAATGCAGTCGCGGCCTATGCGGCGGCCGGCGAACACTCGGACTTACTGGCAGACCCGGAAGGGAAAATTGATCAGTCGGAGAGAAATCTGCTGGACAGCCGGTTTGATACCAATCGAATTACCGGATATGCGGCGTCCGATCTTTTCAACGTATTTCTGGGGACGTGCGGTAGTGAGGGTAACGGGATAATCGAAACCGAAAGCGACGTTTGCAGCGTCTACAGAAGGCTTGGATTGGGGGGAGCGAAGGTTTTGCTGAGCCGAGCGGTGCACCGTTTCGAATCCAAGGAATACGAGGGTGCTGAAGAAGATTTCAGTTTTGCGTTGGTTCTGATAACCGGCGCTAAGGACTTGAACATCTGGTCGCCGGACTGGAGCCAAATCGACGGGGTTGGCGGGTACAAAATTCTCGAGGTTCTGCTTTATGCGGCGCTGTCGGCCGAGCAGATCGGTGAATTGGATATGGCGCGCTCGCGATACGATACGATGATGGAACTGGATCCAACCAACTCTGACGCCGAAGAAGGACTCAAGAGAGTAAATGAGCGAGAGATAAACATTGTCCGCATGCTTCAAATAGAACTGTCTCGCGTCGGTTGCGATCCCGGTCCGATAGATGGGGATTGGGGTCCGAAGAGCAAGGCCGGACTGCAACTTTTTGCTCAGCATTCAGGTAGGAACATCGGATCGGCGGAACCCTCGCAGAGCGCTGTTCAAATGGTCTCAAGATACGCGCTAAGAGTATGTCCGGACACTGGGCCGTATGCCAGCTGGGATTGCGGTTTCTACGGCATACGTCACATAACCGAAAACTCTGTGGCCTTTGGTTCATCGGCGCCGGAAAAGTACAAATCCATACAGCGCGACGGGGAGAACAACTACCTTTTCACATTTCCCGACGGCTACGAAATGTGGATGCTGGAAGTGGGGGAGACGTCCGCACACTGGTATTCGGTGGCAAGTGGTGATGGCGCCGAGTGTGTACGGCGATGATACTAGTCGGCACTTAGTCGGCTCTGCTGCCGAAGTCCTTGACGCTTTCCATGACCACGAAGGTGCTTGTGTGCTCGACATGGGGCAACGAGGAGATTTTCTCTCCGAGTGTGTGGCGGTAGGCGGGCATGTCGGATGTTCTGACTTTGAGCAGATAGTCGAAGGTGGACGCTATCATGTGGCATTGCTCCACTTCGGGCACCTCGCGAACCGCGTGGTTGAAGGCATCGAGCGAGGGTGTCGTCGTGTCGTTGAGCGAGACCTGCACGAAGGCGATGTGGCCGGCGCCCATTTTTGCCTGATCGACGAGCGCGCCGTAGCCCAGAATGTAGCCCTGGTCCTCAAGCCGCCTGATGCGTGCCTGGCAGGGGGTTTTCGACAGGCCCACGCGGGCTGAGAGATCCGTGACCGTGATACGGCCGTTCAGTTGCAGTTCCTTCACGATGTTACGATCTATCCGGTCCAAATTCTCCATCGCATCCGACTTTCATAGTCTGTTTGCCTAGTGCTATCGGTATAATTGGAGAAAACTGTTTTCAGCAGCGAGAATCAAGGAAAATTCACTGGCGGGAATGGAGTAACCTGAGCGAATTCACTGTCATGCCTCAAAGTTATCATGCCTCAAAATGGGGAAACGCCATGAGCAGAACCGCTTCCAACGATCCACTCGAGCAGATCCGCGACACCATGCGCGGCGCCTATCTTGCCGACGAAACCGCCATTGTGCGCAGCCTCATGGCGGAGGCCGATCTCTCGCCGGAGCTGCGTGACAAGATTTCGCGTGAAGCGGCTGATCTCGTGCGGGCGGTGCGCGACGGGTCCGACCCGACTGTGATGGAAAGCTTTCTTGCCGAGTACGGGTTGTCGACAAAGGAGGGCGTCGCGCTGATGTGCCTCGCAGAGGCGCTGTTGCGGGTGCCCGATGCCGACACTATCGATGAGCTGATCGAGGACAAGATCACGCCGGGCAGCTGGGGCGCGCATCTTGGGCATTCAAGCTCGTCTCTTGTGAATGCCTCTACATGGGCGCTGATGCTGACCGGCAAGGTGTTGGCGCCGGCGGAAGAGACCGGCCTTGTGATGACACTGCAAAGCGTCGTCAAACGGCTCGGCGAGCCGGTGGTGCGGACCGCGGTGGCGCAGGCGATGCGCGAGCTTGGCCGTCAGTTTGTTCTCGGGCGAACCATTGAAGAGGCCTTGCAGGAAGGCGCGGACCAGCAGGCGCGCGGGTACACCTATTCCTTCGACATGTTGGGAGAGGCGGCGCGCACCGACCGCGATGCCAGGCGTTATCATCTGGCTTATTCGGATGCCATCTCCGAGCTTGCCCCTCACTGCAACAGCGATGACATTCGCGAGAACCCCGGCATCTCGGTGAAACTCTCCGCATTGCATGCGCGTTACGAGTTCGGGCAGCGTGACCGTGTTATGACCGAACTGGTGGCGCGGGCGCGATCGCTTGCCGTGCTCGCCAAATCGGCAAACATGGGTTTCAACATCGATGCGGAAGAGGCCGACCGGCTCGACATTTCACTCGATGTCATAGAGGCCATTCTCTCAGATCCCGCGCTGGCGAACTGGGACGGTTTCGGCGTCGTTGTACAGGCTTTTGGGCTGCGGGCGTCTTATGTGCTCGACTGGCTCTACGGGCTGGCGGAGCGGCTTGACCGCAAGATCATGGTGCGCCTCGTCAAGGGCGCCTACTGGGACACCGAGATCAAGCGGGCGCAGGTGCTAGGCCTGCCGGGCTTTCCGGTCTTTACGCGCAAGATCAACACCGATGTTTCCTATATGGCCTGCGCGGCAAAACTGCTCCGTATGACGGACCGCATCTATCCACAGTTCGCCACCCATAACGCGCATTCGGTCGCGACGGTTCTGCATCTGGCACAGGGTCGGACGGATTTTGAGTTTCAACGCCTGCATGGCATGGGCGAGGCACTGCACGACACGGTCCTGCGGGAGCATAAAACGCGTTGCCGGATTTATGCACCGGTCGGGGCGCACCGCGATCTGCTCGCCTATCTGGTGCGCCGCCTGCTGGAAAACGGCGCCAACAGCTCATTCGTCAACCAGATCGTCGACGACACCATTTCGCCGGAAGACATTGCCGGCGATCCGTTCGCCGAAGCCGAAGCGCTCGGCGGTGATGTCACCCATGGTGCGATCCGCACGCCGGCCGACCTCTACGGTGCCGGCCGCCGGAATGCGAAAGGCTGGGACATCACCGATCCCGTCGCGATGTCCGCCCTGGAGACCGCGCGTGCGGGCTACCGGTCGCACCAGTGGAGTGGTGGACCGCTCATCGCAGGAAAGGTGGATGGAGCCGAGCGGATCGAAGTTCGCAATCCGGCGCTGCCGGGTGACCGGGTGGGCGATGTGCTTCAGGCATCCGGCAAGGATGTGGATGTTGCCCTGGCCGCTGCCGAGAAAGGCTTTGCGTCCTGGTCCGGTGTGGCCGCGGCGGAGCGCGCCGCGATCGTCGGCCGGATAGGCGACCTTTATGAGGTTAACGCGCCGGAGCTCTTCGCACTGGCGGCCCGCGAAGCCGGCAAGACGTTGCTCGATGGCGTTGGCGAGGTGCGCGAGGCGATCGACTTCACGCGGTATTACGCGGGCGAAGCGGTGCGCACCCAGGCGGCAGGAACGGCGCGCGGAATTATCGTATGCATCTCGCCGTGGAATTTTCCGCTGGCAATTTTCACCGGCCAGATTTCAGCGGCTCTTGCCGCCGGCAATGCGGTGATCGCCAAGCCTGCCGAACAGACCGCGCTTATGGCGGTGAGGGCGGTGGAACTCATGCATGAGGCAGGCGTTCCAACCAACGCCCTGCAGCTCCTGCCGGGCGACGGGGCAACGGGTGGCGGCGCCCTGACATCGGATCCACGCATTGCGGGTGTCTGTTTCACCGGCTCAACGCAGACGGCCCAGCGCATCAACCGGGTAATGGCCGAGCATGTGTCGCCCGATGCGCCGCTGATCGCGGAGACCGGCGGTCTCAACGCCATGATTGTCGACTCCAGTGCGCTGCCCGAACAGGCCGTACGCGACATTCTCGCATCCGCTTTTCAAAGTGCCGGCCAGCGCTGCTCGGCGCTGCGCATGCTCTACATTCAGGAAGACGTGGAAGACCGCGTGCTTGAGATGCTAACCGGCGCCATGGACGAACTGCGCCTCGGTGACCCCTGGGAGCTCGCAACGGATGTTGGGCCGGTCATCGATCTGGAGGCGAAAACCCGGATCGATGTGCATTGCGGGAAACTTAAAAAGCAGGGCCGGCTGATTAAGGTGCTCGACGTGCCCAAGGATGGCCTATTCGTTGCGCCGAGCCTTTTCCGGCTTGATGGCATCGAAGATCTGGAAGAGGAGATTTTCGGTCCCATTCTGCATATCGCGACATTCGACGCGGATGAAATCGATCAGGTGGTCGATGCGGTGAACGCAAAGGGATTCGGGCTGACATTCGGTTTGCACACACGGGTCGATTCCAGGGTGCAGCGGATTATCGACCGTCTTGAGGTTGGCAATATCTACGTCAACCGCAACCAGATCGGCGCCATTGTCGGCTCTCAGCCCTTCGGCGGAGAGGGGCTGTCGGGGACGGGTCCGAAGGCCGGCGGGCCGCACTATGTCCGCAGGTTCCTGAGCGCCGCTTCCAAGGTCGCGGCGGCTGCCGCCATGGTGCCCGATATCGATGCCGCGGCTGTGCAGGCGGCGATCGATGACATGCGGGAGAAGTTGCGCAACGGCGGTGGTGGTTCCGGCGAGGGCGAGGCCCTCGATCTGCCCGGGCCGACGGGTGAATCCAACCGCCTGTCGCATGAGCCGCGTGGCATCGTGTTGTGTCTGGGACCGGGTGAGGATGCCGCGCGCGCCCAACTGTCACACGCGATCGAAACGGGCAATGCCGCGATTGTCGTTACGCCAGGCGCCTCGGCCATCGTCGCGGAACGGGCAAAGGGCAGTACGGCGGTAATCTCCCTCAATGGCACTCTCGATCCGCGTACGCTCGCCGCGGTTCACGGCTTCAATGCCGTGGCGAGCGATGCCGCGGCCGAGACGCAGCGCGCAATTCGTCAGGCTCTGGCGGAGCGTGACGGCGAGATTTTGCAGCCGATTGTCGATGGCGATGGCCTGGAACGCTTCGTGATCGAACGTCACGTATGCATCGACACGACGGCTGCCGGCGGAAACGCATCGCTTTTGGCGCAGGCTTCGTCGTAAGCTCCCTGCTCTTTTGCGGAGGTGTGCATGAGGCAGGATCACGATGGCGCCCGTGTCATTGTCACGGGCGGTGCCGGTGGCATTGGACTTGCGACGGCAAATCGGTTCCTGATGGCAGGCGCGCGGGTATGCCTGTTCGATCTCGCCGGCGACGCGGTTACGGCGGCGTGCGAAAATCTCGGCTCCAGATTCGGCTCCGATCGCGTGAGCGGTATTGCCGGTTCGGTCTGTGTGTCGAGCGACATTGAGCGCGCGCTTTCTACCGTCACGGCACAATGGGGCGGTGTCGATGCTCTGATCAATGCCGCAGGCGTGGCTTACGCAAAGCGTACCGTCAATCTCGACGCGGATGATTGGGCCCGTGTTGTTGAGGTCAACCTAACGGGGTCGTTCCTGTTTGCCCGTGCGGCGGCGCGTTCGATGCTCGCGCAAGGATCAGGGGCGATCGTCAATCTGACATCGATCTACGGACGCCGTGGGGCGCCCGGCATTGCCGCCTATAGCGCGTCCAAAGCGGGGGTGATCGGGCTTACCCGGGCCCTCGCCGTTGAGTGGGCGAGCGGCGGTGTGCGCGTCAATGCAGTGGCGCCGGCCTACACGCGTACGCCCATGATCGCGGAAATTCTGGAGGCCGGGCTGGTCGAGCAGGAAAAGATCACGCACAGGACACCCCAGGCGCGGCTGATCGAGCCGGAGGAAGTGGCGGCGGTGTGCACGTATCTGTGTTCGGATCGGGCATCGGCGGTTACCGGCGAAGTGATCGGTGTCGATGGCGGATGGAACGCCAACGGGTTTTATTGATTTGTTGGGATCGCGAATAATGGAGAGAGCTCGTGAGTGAAGGCGGAACTGGCCGGCGCGTAATAATTACCGGCGGCGCGCGCGGTATCGGCCTTGCCGTAGCGGAGAACTTCGCCGCGGCCGGCGCGCGCATCTGCCTGTTCGATCTCGACGCGGCGGAGCTGGCGCGCGCAAAAGACGCCGTATCCGCGATCAACCCGGCCACGGAAGTCGTCGCGGTTGCGGGCTCGGTGGCATCGGGCGCGGACGTCGATGGCACGGTCGGCGATGTCGAGGCGATGTGGGATGGCGTGGACGCCCTGATCAACTCCGCCGGTCTCGGCGGCGCCTGGCCAAGTGTCGAGATGGAAGAAGAGCAGTGGCGCCGCATGATCGACGTCAATCTCACCGGCAGCTTTTTGTTCGCGCAACGCTGTGCGCGCCCGATGCTGGCGGCGGGGTCGGGCTCAATCGTCAATCTGGCCTCGATCTATGGACGCGCCGGGGCGCCGGGCCGGGCGGCCTATTGTGCATCGAAGGCAGCCATTGTCGGCCTGACGCAAAGCCTTGCCGTTGAGTGGGCGAGCGGCGGTGTGCGCGTCAATGCCGTGGCGCCTGCCTATACCCGCACCAAGATGGTTGCCGATATGGTGGATGACGGCCGCGTCGATATCGAGAAGGTAACGGGGCGTACGCCGGCGGCGCGGATGATCGAGCCCGGTGAAGTCGCCGATGTTTGCGCGTTCCTGTGCAGCGATGCGGCCTCCGCTGTCACCGGCGAAGTGATCGGCGTTGACGGCGGCTGGAACGCCAACGGTTTCTACTGACCCGATTTGCCTCTCCCATCCGCAGCCGTGCTGCGCTACGTTTCTGTCTGTAAATTGTGTCATGGAGTTTCTGCATGAGCGCACACAGCGCCAGCGAATGGATCTGCAGGGTCGAAGCGGCCGAAACTCTCGGCGAGTTCGTCGCCGCCGCCGATCATGCCGAAACCGCGCTTGAAGAGCTTGACGGTGCCTTGACCGACGCCGAGGCCGCACGCCTTCAGTATCTGCTGGTGCGTGCGCTCGCGCGCATGGGGGTGGCGGAACGGGCGTTTGAACTCTATGAGCAGTTCGATATCGGGCGCCATGCGGATGAAGACTGCCGGGCGCTCATGGGGCGCATTTTGAAGGAACAGGCGCTCGAGGCGCCGGCGCGCGATCGGTCTGCGAAGATGCGCAAGGCGGCTTCAGCATACGAAGCGGCCTACGACGAATTCGGCACAAGCTACACCGCCGTCAACGCGGCAACGCTGTTCAGCCTCGCCGGCGATGAGGCCAAGGCGCTCGAACTTGCCGGGTATACCCGTGCAGCCTGTGCTTCGGAGACCGGCCCCGAAACCTATTGGCGGGCCGCGACGCTCGCCGAAGCAGCACTCGTGGAACGCAAATTCGATGAAGCGCGCGATGCGTTGAAACGGGCAGGCGGCCTTGTGGCGGATCGCGATTTCGTAAACCGCGCCTCGACCCGGCGCCAACTCGACATTTTATGCCGTCATGTTGGTTGCACTACCGATATTCTGGACGGCATATCGATGCCCGGCGTGCTGTTCTACGCTGGCCACATTATTGCACCGCCGGGCGCGGAGGGGCGGTTTCCAGCGGACCAGGAAGATGCGGTCCGTGAAGCCATTTCTGATTTCTTCGAGACCAACAATGTCGGTTTCGCGTTCGGTTCGCTGGCGGCGGGCGCCGATCTCCTGGTCGCCGAAGAATGCATGCGGCGCGATGTGGACCTCTATGCGTTCCTGCCGTTCAAGCGTGAGGATTTCATCGAAACATCCGTGGCGACGGCGGGTGGCGATTGGCTGGAGCGATTTGAAACCTGCTATGCATGGGCTGAGGAGCGCGCCGGGGAAGATCGCGGCAGCATCACTTATGCAACCGACGGTGCGTATCTCGGTGACGACAGCCTGTTCTCCTATTGCGCGGAGTTTGCCATGGGCCTTGCAATCCTGCGCGCGCGCCATCTGGCAACGGCCCCGCATATGCTGGCCGTTTATGACGACGCGGGCGGGACCGGATTTGGAACCGACGGCAATATCGAGATGTGGAAGCGGTTCGGCTTTCCAGCGGATATCGTTCCTGTCGCCGGAAACCGGAAAGTTTCCCGGCCGCCGGCTGCGCCCCAACCCGATAAGCTGGAGCGCCGCCCACTCGCCATGCTGTTCGGTGATGTGAAGGGGTTCAGCGCGCTGAAGGAAGAGCTTCTGCCGCTGTTCCACGAAAGCCTGATGTCCGAACTGTCGGATGTTCTGGAAAGCTACGGGGCAAAACTGCTCTACCGGAACAGCTGGGGCGATGCGATATACGCCGTGTTCGAAGATGCGATTACCGCGATGCGCTGCGGACTGCAGTTGCAAAACAAAATCCGCAGCATGGATTTTGAAGAACTCGGCTTCGATGGCGATCTCGGCCTGCGCCTCAGTGGCCATTACGGCCCGGTGTTTAAAGGCACCGACTACATTCGCCGCGAGCCGACCTATTTCGGTTCACATGTCACCCGCACCGCACGTATTGAACCCATAACGCCAACGGGCGAGCTCTTCGTGACCGAACAGATGGCGGCCGCCCTTGCCATGGAGAATGACGAGGCCATCGACTGCGACTACATGGGCAACATCGAACTTGCCAAAGGCTATGGCAGCATGCGGCTGTATCTCTTGAAGCACCGGGTCTGATCATGAGCCGCGCGTTCGTCAAGGAAGCCGATGGAGAAGATTTCGTTGAGGATCTGGTCGAGCGGCCGATCAGCCCGCACCCGAATTTCGTCACGGCCCGCGGGTTGGCGCTGATCGATGCTGAAATCGCGCGGTTGCAGTCCGAGTTCGTTGAGCAGAAAAGCGCCGGCGAGCGGGGCGCGGTGGCGCGCCTGTCGCGGGACCTGCGCTACTGGACGGCGCGGCGCACGAGTGCGCAACTGGTTGCGCCGACCGGTGGTCACGAAAGCGGCGGTCATGAACAGCATGGCCGCGGGAAGGGCGACCATGAAATCGCCGGATTTGGCGTGCTCGTTACCTTCGAGCACGAAGACGGGCGACGCCAGTCGTTGCGCATCGTCGGTGAAGACGAGGCGGATCCCGTCGAGGGTCGAATTTCATGGCGTGCGCCGATTGCCCAGGCTCTTGCAGGCTCGGGCATTGGTGATTATGTCGAGGTGCCGGCAGGCGAGGTGGAGATTGTTGCTCTTGATGCCACGCCGGAACCTGAAACAACCAGTCTGCCGGGCGGATAAGGCCCAGATGAGAATTTGGAGTGCCGATATGAATGAACCCACCGGTTCGCATCTGCTCCGCGGGTTTGCCGTCGTGTTCGCGCTGCTTTTCGCCATCGTCACCGGGCCGCTCACAGCGCAGGGGAGCTCGGCCCAGACTGAGGCCATAGGCGAGTTTGTCAGCCACGAAAACGTCGATGAATATGCCGATCGGATGCAGCTCAGCGACGAGCAGATCGTGCGGTTCCGTCCGGTGATGGTCGATGCCTACCATGCCTGGAGCGCCGTGCTCGAAAAGCACGGTGTCGATCTGAACAGTGACCGGACGCCCGGCATCTTCACGCTGTTGCTGCTCAAGTTCGATGTCGACAGCATCAACGACAAGGTGATCGACGACCTTGCGCCAATTATGACGCCGGTGCAGCTCAAGGTCCTGCGCGACATCATCGATGAGAACATGACCAAGTGGCGGAACCGGCTGTTGAACTGAGCAGCGTACTCTCAGTCGAGAAACTTCTGGAATTCGATGACATAGCCGTTCGGATCTTCGGCGAAGAAGCCGTAGATCCCGAATTCCTCTAGCCGCTCCGGGGCGCCGCGCAGGGTCGCTTTGTGCCTGGCCAGTCGGTCGTACCACGCGTCGACGTCGGCCGTGACGAGGCTGATCATGCTGCCATCCGGTTGCACAATGCGGCCGGGCAAGGCCTTGCAAACGCCAATCGCGCTTGCCGGCGTGACGTGAAAAATCCGTGCGCCGCCCTCGTCGCGGATGATTTCAAACCCAAGAATTGTGTCATAAAACCGGCAGGTGTCCTCCAGGTCAGTCGTATAGACCCACGTGATGTGCTGGTCGATCCGCATTGCCTCGCCCTTTTTTTCTCTGAACGCGGACTTCTGGTCCGCCGGCTCCCTCAGGGGGTGGAAATTCTCGTTGGTCTGCGAACCAAGTTTTGCCTTGTTACTGCGGCCGAATCGCTATCCAAATCAGCGAATTCAGAGTACTAATGCGCCACCGCAAACCGCAGTTGGCTCCATCGATTCGCCTGTGCCGGTGCTTGCAGCAGATTCGGAGTATACGTGCCACACTCTATAGATCTTATCGTCCTTCGGATGTCATCATATCGACATGATCCGGTGACGGAATACATACATGCGAGTTGACCGTATACGAGAGATCGTACAGGAGCGCCGAAAGGCGCAGGTGCAACCCGTCATGCGTGCGTTCGATGCCGCGGCGCAGACCTACGATCAAACGCGCCGGGCCTTGATCCCCGATTACGACGCTTTCTATGGCGCGGCGCTTGGATGCCTGCCGCCGGACCGCCGGCAGCCTCTTCGCATCCTCGACATTGGGTCGGGGACCGGCGAATTTGCAAAAAAGATCGGCGATGCTTATCCGCACGCGCGCATTATCGTGTCCGACGCCAGCGCCAAAATGCTGCAGGAGGCGGAACGAAAGCTCGGCCGCGACGTGCGCTATGAATTTGCCCGCATCGATGCCTTGCTTGATCCTTTGCCCGAAGACATCGATGTCGTCGTCTCTTCGCTGGCCATTCACCATTTCGATCACGCCGACAAGCGCGCTGTTTTCGGCCGCATTTGCAACGCACTGGCGCCCGGCGGAATCTTTGTCAACGCAGATCAGGCCTCGACGGGGTCGGATGCACAGGACAAAGTGCGGTTCGAAGAGTGGTTGCGCGATGTGCAGGCGGGCGGCATCAACAAGATCGAACTCAAAGCGGCGCTGAAGCGCATGAAGGAATTCGATCAGAACGCCCCGGTCACGGCGCAGGTGCGCTGGATGGAAGATGCCGGCTTCCGGCAGGCGGGTGTCGTCTACTTCAACTATTTCTGGGCCGTGTTCGCGGCCGCGAAATAGAACTCCCCCCCGTGACCCCTGAACGCATTAGGCCCGACCCGCTGCCCGCCATCAGGCCGGTGTGGGAGTATCAGGCCGATGATGAGCTTCGCACGACCTATGAGGCCTATAAGCAGGCGTTTCAGGTGCCCTGGGTCGGTGTCGTTTCAATGGCGTATGCTCATTATCCAACCTTCTTTCAGCGTTGGTGGTCGGCCCTTCAACCGGTGGTGCCGACACGTGCCTATGTAGAGGCCGCGTTTGCCGTGCGCGGCGCGGTGGAAGACGCCGTCTCGGCGCTGAACCCGCCGCCGATCAGGCCGCGGCTTGAGGAACTCGGTTACTCGCCGCGCGAGATTGCAGAGATCGCCCACACCATTGAAGTGTTCTCGCACGGCAATTTCATTCAGGGCCCGGCGGTCTTTGCTGCGCGGCTGTTGCTGGAAGGCGGTGGCATGGGTGAAGATTTGCCGCTTGGTCCCTTGGCGGCGAGCCACGCGCCGCAACATGACACGCCGTTCGTTCTCATAGAGCCGCACCATGCGAGCGCGGACGTGCAGGCGTTTTACGAGGAGATCAAGGCGGATCTCGGTCTGCCGTTCATCAACACCGATTACCGGGCGCTGGCACGCTGGCCTAGCTATTTCATGCGTGCCTGGGGTGATTTGCGCGGTGTGCTTGCAACGCAGGCCCATGCCGAACTTGCCCGGGATATGCACAACCGTCTCTTTGAAGCCGCGGCCGGGCTGCCCAATCCCGAAAATCTCTCCGCCGGCGACCTTCAGGCCGCGGCCCGGGCGGACGCGCCGTCCGACGACGTTCTCGCCATGACGCGGCTGTTCACCTACCTTATTCCGGGACTTGTGGTGAATGTCGCCTTCTTCCGGGCTCAGCTCCAACAGTAAAGAGACGACATAATACCGAGGGCGGCAATTATTGACCCGTTTCACCGGGATGATTTTACCCTCCGGCAAGGCGCGTACTGCGCCGCGGTACAGGTACCGTAAACAGTACGCAACGCTGCTGGAGGGCAAAAGCACCCGGCCTGCGGTGGGCCATTCCGGCCCGTCGACCACGTTGCGGGCCTTGTCCGATACACTGCATCGCACTGCGGCCCGCGCCTCGTCGAGCGAGCCGGAATGGCTCATGAAATGGGTCAATAATTGCCACCCTTGGTATAATCCGGCGGACACGAGTGCGCCGGCGCGTGTCTTGTGTTTCTTTGTGCTGGCGGATGCTCTATAAGGCGCGCCGATCTTTCCTGTAACGACTTTTCGATTCTCCGGACCGCACCAAACATGGCCAAGCACCAATACATTTACGTCATGGACCGTCTGTCCAAGACGTTCTCCGGCGGCAAGCAAATTCTAAGTGACATCCGCCTGTCGTTTTATCCCGGCGCGAAGATAGGCGTGCTCGGCGTCAATGGAGCGGGCAAGTCGACACTGCTGCGCATCATGGCGGGAGAGGACACGGAGTATCAGGGCGAAGCCTGGGCGGCTGACGGCGTCAAGGTCGGGTATCTTGCGCAAGAACCTGCACTCAACGATGACAAGGACGCGCGCGGCAACGTCATGGAAGGCGTTGCGGAAAAGCAGGCGGTTCTCGATCGCTACAACGAACTCGCCATGAACTACTCCGATGAGACCGCCGGCGAGATGGCGGAGCTCCAGGACGTTATCGATGCGGCCAACCTGTGGGATCTCGATTCGCAGGTCGAGCAGGCGATGGATGCGCTGCGGTGTCCACCCGATGACGCTGACGTTAAAGAGCTGTCGGGCGGCGAGCGCCGCCGCGTGGCGCTATGCCGGCTGCTGCTGGCGCAGCCCGACATGCTGCTGCTCGACGAGCCGACCAACCATCTCGACGCGGAGTCGGTGGCATGGCTTGAGCAGTTCCTGACCGCCTATCCCGGTACCGTGGTGATGGTGACGCACGATCGCTACTTCCTTGACAACGTGACGGGCTGGATTCTTGAGCTGGACCGTGGCCGGGGCATTCCCTACGAGGGCAACTATTCGTCCTGGATCGGGCAGAAGAAAAAGCGGCTTGAACAGGAGGGACGCGAAGAAGATGCGCGTCAGCGCACCCTGTCGCGGGAGCTCGAATGGGTGCAGTCGAGCCCGCGCGCGCGCCAGGCAAAGTCGAAGGCGCGTTTCAAGGCGTATGACGACCTGCTGGCACAGGCATCAAAGGATCAGGAGGGCCGCGCCCAGATTACGATCCCGCCGGGTCCAAGGCTTGGTTCGCTTGTTATCGAGGCTGAGCATTTGAGCAAGGGCTTCGGTGACCGGCTGCTGATCGACGATCTGTCGTTCCGGTTGCCGGCCGGCGGCATTGTCGGCGTGATCGGCGCCAATGGCGCGGGCAAGACAACTCTTTTCAAAATGCTGACCGGTGACGAACAGCCGGATGCCGGGGCGCTCAAGGTCGGCGACACGGTAGAGCTTGGCTATGTGGATCAGAGCCGCGACGCGCTCGATGCAAACAAGAATGTCTGGGAGGAGATCTCAGGCGGCAACGATCTCGTGGCCCTCGGCAAGCGTGAAGTCAACAGCCGCGCCTATGTGAGCTGGTTCAATTTCCGCGGCGGCGATCAGCAGAAAAAAGTCGGCAGTCTGTCCGGCGGTGAACGTAACCGGGTGCATCTTGCAAAGATGCTGAAGTCGGGTGCGAACCTCCTGTTGCTTGACGAACCGACCAATGATCTCGACGTCGATACGCTGCGCGCGCTGGAAGATGCGTTGGTGAATTTCGCCGGCTGTGCCGTCGTCATCAGCCACGACCGGTGGTTTCTGAACCGCATCGCCACGCACATCATGGCGTTTGAAGGCGACAGTCATGTGGAGTGGTTCGAGGGCAATTACGAGGACTATGAGGCCGACCGCAAGCGCCGTTTCGGCGAGGAGGCCGAGCAGCCGCACCGCATCAAATACAAGCGCTTCGCGCGCAACTGACCGTCTGTCAGCCGTTGCGGGTGAGGAAGGCGAAGAGGGCGTTCAGATCGCCCTTTGCCTTGCGGATGATCGAGACGAACTCGGTGCGCTGCTGGAACGTCAGCCAGATGCCGTTGACGCTGACATCGAACACCTTGAAGCCGACATCGGTGCGGATGACACGCCAGATGACCGGCAGGGCGCGGCCGCTGTCGAACCAAACCTTGGAGTGGACCAGCGTTTCTTTCTCGGAGCGCTCGTGGGATCCGGTCACTTCAACGGATCGGCCCTTCAGGTTGGAGCTGTGCGTGACAAATATCCGTGCGATGTAGCCTGATACCAGTTCGAAGTAGGGTTGGCGGTGTTCATCCGCCAGGCGGTTTGCAAACTGACCGAGGGAGAATATGGCGATCGTCGGAATGTGCGCGTGCGCGATAAGCAGGGCCTGGAACCGCGCCTTCTTTTCATCCGCCGTTGCATCGGAAACGGCGACGGCAAGGATGGAGCCGGCGATACTTGAGATGAACTCCTCTGCCGGGTGCGGCAGTGGCGGAATCACTGTCTGGTCCGGCAACGGCTCGATTAAAACCTGTGCCGCCAGTTGACTGATAGGCAGGGCGCTTAGCCCCACCATCGCCGTCGTCGCGAGCAAAAGCGATCGCCGGGTCAGTCTTCTGGCATCTGGCACCGCATTCATCTGGCCGAAGTCTTCCGCTGGTTTAGTTTGCGCTTTGGTCGCTGCCATTGAGGCCGCGCCTTAAGCGTTGGAGCGGAGGTACTCTATCAGCCCCTGGATCTTGCCGTCATTTCTGCGAATAATGCTGACAAATTCCGACTTTTGCGTCGTGGCGAGCCATACGCCGGAGACACGAACGTCAAACACCTTCAAGGCGCCTCCGGACGTGGTCACGCGCCACTGCACGTCGAGTTTGCGTCCGCTTGAGTAGAGCACCTGGGAGCGCACGATAATGTCTCTTGAACTGCGCACGGTGCTGCCGAGGATTTTAATCTCGTTGCCGGCAAAATCGTTGATATGCCGAATGAACACACCGGCGACAAACCTCATAACAAGTCGGACATATTCGTTTTTGGAACTGCCCGACAGGGAACGGTACTGGCTGCCGTAGGAGCCCAGCGAGAACACGGCGATCTTGGCGCGCGCGGCCTTGCTCCACAAGAGGTTGAAGAACTTGTCCTTCTTGGACGTGTTGTTGCCGCCTCCGTTGACGACGCCGAGGATTCGCGTGCCGACGTCCTTGATGAAGTTTTCAGCGGCTGTCGCGGCCTGTGCGTCATTTGCGGGCATGCCGAACGTAAAGCCGGAAAACAATGCCGCCGTGGCGCCGGCAAGAATCGACCGGCGGGATGGACGTGTGTGCACAATGTCTTTTGTCATCGAATAACCTGTTCCTTGGTGGTCACTAAGCGTGTGGTTCCCGATGCGTTGGCCTGCCCCAGCGAAATCGATCAGACCCGCAGCGCACACATATACAATACGTCCGCGCATTGCTCAAACGAACTTCGTGTAAGTCGCAGGAAATGTGATGCTCCATGAACCGGTGCCGCGATACCGCGCAGGCAGAGAAACGCCGCCGGCAGCGGCGATCCCATGTCCGTTTAGCTGAGCAAAGCGGCTATCTGATGTCCGGAATGTCGGGAAGCTCGTCTTCGACAATTTCACCATTGTTAATCTCGGACACCCGGCTCTGCCAGTAGAGCGTCTTGAGAGTGGTGTAGTAGTCCGGTGAGCTCTCGCGCACGCTGTCGAGGACATCGAGCGCATCTTCGCGCGCCGATACCATCGTCGCCAATGTCGGCGAGGATGCTTCGATGAACGAATTGTCCCAGAGAATCCAAGTCCACGGGTTGGCAAGTACATCGACGGCGCGGCCCACCAGGTGGCGCGGGGTCGAGGGGCCAAGGATCGGCGCGACGATATAGGGGCCGGACGGGAAACCCCATACGGCCAGCGTTTGTCCGAAGTCTTCGGTGTGACGTTCCCAGCCAGCCTGGGACGCGACATCGTTGATGCCGCCTATTCCAGCGATCGTATTGACAAAGAAACGCGCAACCGTCGTGCTCGCGCGATCGCTGTTGCCTTGCAGCAGGTCGTTCGCCAATGTGATCGGCGTCGCGGCATTGCTCAGAAAGTTGGCAAGGCCAAGACGGACGGGCGGTGGCAGCACGGCGCGATAAGTGATCGCGACGGGCCGGAAAACAACTAGGTCCACGGCGTCGTTCAACGTGAAGATCACACGATTGACCGGCTCCAACGGATCGGCGAGGTCAAGCGCTGAGGAGCCGTCGTCGTAATCATCTACGTCGTCGGCATAGGATGCCGGCACTGAAATTGCCATCACGAGCATCGCAATTGCCAGAATGCCGCCTAAGCGGCCAAGGCCAAACGATCGCCAAAGCATCTGGGCTAGTGTCTTCCTGGACTGGCCACCCATCGAAGGGTTACTCCTTAAAATTGCGGCACTGCAAACCGCGCAAACGGACCTTCTATCCCGTCTCGCGGTGCACACTATTCAACAAACTTTGAGTCGACAATAGCACTTCAATTCCGCCGTCGATACTTTTGTTGCACTCCCTAAGTTATTTTTTCGTTGAAACCGTTGCTTAAATGACGCGCTTTTGGCGCGGGGCAGCCGGTGCGATTTTTCCGTGAACTTGCGGAGCATATAACAATATGTTTATATCTCTAAGTTATGGATGGGGATGAATTGCTCACGACAGAGGGTTTCCGGTGGTGACTGGCGATCAAAATGACGTCGAAGTTCTGCTTTCCTGCCTCAGGGCGGCAGGGGAGCGCACCCGATTGCGCCTGCTTTACCTGTTGTCGCGCGGGGAGCTCAATGTCAAGGAGCTGACACGGATTCTGGGCCAAAGCCAGCCCCGTGTAAGCCGACATTTGAAGCTGTTGTGCGAAGCCGGGCTTCTGGAACGCTACCGCGAGGGCAGTTGGGTGTTGTTTCGCGTGCGCGAGACCGGCATTGCCGGCGCGGTGTTGCGGCTGATCGGCGAACTCATTCCGCCCGACAGCGCTGAAGTCGAGCGCGACCTGAAGCGGCTTCACGAGATCAAGCAGGTGCGCGCCGACGCGGCGGCAAAGTATTTCCAGAAGAATGCCGCCGCCTGGGACAAAATTCGCTCCCTGCATGTGGCCGAGGAGGCGGTTGAGCGCAAATTCGCGTCTCTGCTCGGGGATGAGCCCATCGATCTTCTCATCGACCTGGGAACAGGCACGGGACGTGTTCTTGAATTGCTCGCCGACCGCATCGGCCAGGGCATCGGCGTCGACACCAGCCATGCGATGCTCGGCATCGCGCGCGACAATCTGGAGCGCAATGGGCTGACGCACTGTCAGGTGCGCCACGCGGATATTTTTCATCTGCCCTATGACAATGCCAGCGCCGACGTGGTGACGGTTCATCAGGTGCTGCACTTTCTCGACGACCCGGCGCCCGCCCTGCAGGAGGCGGCGCGCACGCTGAAGCCCGGCGGCCGCATGCTGATTGTCGATTTCGCTCCGCATGAGCTGGAGTTCCTGCGCGATGGTCATGCGCACCGGCGCCTCGGTATTGCCGAGGCGCAAATGGCTGCCTGGATATCGCGTGCAGGGCTCGAGCTTGTTTCCCACGACGTCCTGCCGCCTGAATCGGGAACTCCCGAAGAAGGCCTCACCGTCTCCATCTGGCTTGCGCGCGCGCCCGCGCAGGCCGGACTGACCAGTTCCATTCCTGGCGTATCCATCAAAGGAGTTGGCCTCCCGTGAGTTTAACCGACGACGGCAGTAATTTGACCGAACCGCAATCGCAAGACCGGATCCAGGTCTCATTCGAGTTCTTTCCGCCGAAAACCGACGGGATGGAAACAACCCTGTGGAACTCCATCAAACGGCTGGAACCGGTCGATCCGAGCTTTGTGTCGGTGACCTATGGTGCCGGCGGCAGCACGCGCCACCGCACGCATTCGACGGTAAAGAGAGTGCTGAGCGAGACAGCTTTGACGCCCGCCGCGCATCTGACCTGCGTCGGCGCCGGTCGCGGCGATGTCGATGACGTGGCGCGGGCCTATTGGGAGGCGGGTGTTCGCCATGTCGTCGCCCTGCGCGGCGACCCGTCGGAAGGGATCGGTGCGAAATACACACCCTTTGAGGGCGGTTACCTCAATGCGGCCGATCTTGTGGGTGGCTTGAAACGCATTGCGGATTTTGAGGTCTCCGTAGCCGCTTATCCGGAAAAACACCCCGAATCCGGCGATGTCGAAACAGATCTCGCCATGCTGGGCGCAAAGGTCGATGCCGGTGCGGACCGCGCGATCACCCAGTTCTTCTTCGATAACACCGCCTATTTCAGGTATCTCGACAGGGTGCGTGCCCGCGGCCTTGATATTCCAGTGGTGCCGGGCATTTTGCCGGTGACGAATTTCGGGCGGGTGGTTGAGTTCGCGGCAAGCTGCGGCGCATCGATACCGGATGAATTTGCGCGCCGGTTTGTCGGCCTCGACGATGATCCGCAGACCCGTCAGCTTGTCGCCGCCGCCGTTGCCGCCGAACAGGTCAGCGCGCTCAGGGAGCAGGGCGTTCGGGATTTTCATTTTTATACCCTCAACCGCGCCGATCTCGTCTATGCAATCTGCCGGCTGCTTGGTCTTGGCGTGCCGGACGAGCCGGAGACACCGGGCTGCCGGGACGCGGCCTGAAGCGGGCCGGCGGATCGGGAGATTTAACGTGGACGGAACGCTTGATGTCGCGCGGCTGCGCGCGGAGACACCCGGCGTCAAGGGCGTCATCCATTTCAACAACGCCGGTTCGAGCCTGCCGCCGGTAGCGGTCACTGACGCTATCAAGGCGCACCTTGATCTTGAGAGCGAACTTGGCGGATACGAGGCGGCGCGGGCGCGCGACGAAGAGTTGTCCGGTGTCTATGACGCCATCGCGCGTCTGATTGGCGCGACGCCCGACACGATCGCGTGCGTGCCGAATGCGACCGTTGCCTGGCAGTGCGCATTCTACGGCATGAGCTTCGCGCCCGGTGACCGCATTCTCACGGCCCGGGCTGAGTATGCGGCGAATTACGTCGCCTACCTTCAGATGTCGAAGCGCACCGGCTGTTCGATCGAGATCATCCCCGATGACATGCATGGCGCCAGCGATCCTGATGCCCTGGATGCGATGATCGACGAGCGCGTGAAACTGATCTCGCTGACCTGGATTCCGACCAACGGTGGTCTCGTCAATCCGGCGGCGAAAATCGGCGCAGTGGCCCGGCGCCATGAAGTTCCCTATCTGCTCGATGCCTGCCAGGCGGCCGGGCAGATGCCGGTGGATGTGGAGGCGCTCGGGTGCGATTTCCTCGCCGCGACCGGCCGCAAGTTTCTGCGCGGGCCGCGCGGTACGGGTTTTCTGTATGTGCACCGCCGGCAGCTTGCGGGCACCGAGCCGGCGATGATCGATCACTTCGGCGCACCGTGGCGCAGTGCCGATACATATGAGTTGCGCGCCGATGCGCGGCGCTATGAGACCTGGGAGCGCTCGCCGGCACTGCAACTCGGCCTCGGTGCGGCTGCGAGCTATGCGCTGGAACGCGGGCTTGAGGCGATTTCAGATCGCTGCAGTGGTCTTGCCGGCTTGATGCGGAGGGAGCTTGCCCTGATCCCTGGGCTTGAGATTGCGGATCTTGGCGAGCGTCCGTGTGCGATCGTCAGTTTCAGTTACGCCGGCCGTGATGCCGCGAGCGTTGCCCGGCATCTCTCCGCCCGGAAAATCAATGCCAGCGTCACGCCACCATCCAGCACGCTGCTCGATGCCGATGCGCGAAATCTGGCGCCGCTCGTTCGGGTTTCGCCGCACTATTACAATACCGAGGAAGAAGTCGGCTCACTGGTCGATGCGCTGAGCTCAATCTAAAGTCAGGCTAGAGCCAGGATTCTAGGAGCTCACCAGGATTTCGGACAAAAAGAGGCCGCCCGCTAGGGGGTGACGGGCGGCCTACGACTCAGTGGCAATGTTGTTAGGGGAATCGGGGGGAACAGATAACCCAGATCGCCAGAACAGCTCTCTGAGCGGATCTGCACGATATGCGCTACGGCCAGGAATTTAGCGGCAATCGGGCAGAACCAGCGTTCTCTTTCCCTATTCCTTAGAGATGAGTATATGTCATTTGTGCACAAATGTGTAGTAAATTCTCTCTCGCGCCGTCGTGGTACCGTTGGTACGGATGACCCGGTGAAGTTGTGGATAGATAACCGCCCCCGGGCGACTGGGATGCCAACTGTCGGTAATTCTTTCAGTTGGTGCGAATTTGCGCAGTAATGCCGCGAGGAAGCTTCCTGCCTTCCATAATAAACTCAATCTAGTTTCGAGGAATTTGGTGGCAACGAGAGTAGTGCGATGGTGAATTTTGATGCGGTTGGAGAGGTTGAAGCGCGGTTGCGGCAGCTGGCCGCCAATGTCGATCCGGCAAAACGCGATGAGCGCGCACGCTTTATGAAAACTGTTATGCCCCTCCTCGGGTTGACCGTGCCGCAGCAGCGACAGGCACTGAAGCAAGGCTACAGTTTCTCCAATCTGCCATTCGCCGGGCAGTTGCCGGTCTGGGACGGTGTATGGCGTCACGCGGTGCTGCACGAAGCCAAGTTCCAGGCCGTTCTCTTCGTCAACGCGGCAAAACCGAAACCCGCCCTAGACGCTGTGTGGCCGGTTACCCGGAGATGGGCTGAGAGCTTGAACTGCTGGGACCAGTCGGACGAGCTTTCAAAGCACTACTCGGGACTTCTCGAAGCATCGCCTGAGCAAATCCGGCCTGTGTTGCAGGCGTGGAACAGTGACGATAACCCGTGGAAACGCCGCCAGTCGCTGGTGAGTCTGTTTTGCTATGCGCGCCTCAGGCGGCGCTTTCCCGCGGCCGCTACAGTGTTATCCATGGTCGAGGCACGGCTTGGCGATATGGATCACTATGTGCAGAAGGGGCTTGGCTGGACGTTGCGTGAATGCTTCGCAGCCTACCCCGTAGAGACGCTGGCGTTCTTGAAGCGCTATGCGGCCGTGATCCGGCCGACTGCGTTTTCGACGGCCATCGAAAAGCTTTCGGCCGGGCAAAAGCTGGAAATCAAAACGTTACGCCAACGCTAGAGCGATCGCGGTCTAGCCGTTGGCCCGGACGCGGGCGATGGACGGGCGTGCGTTGACGGTTGTGCAGAGCCGGTTCAGCGCCGGAAACCGGCTCAGCAGTTGTTCCGGTTCCGTGTGCCAGTCCGGGAACATGGCAAGATAGATGTCAACCGCGCTGAACCGGTCGCCGAGCACGAAAGGTCCCGGCGACAAGGCGTCTTCAATTTGCTGGAACTCCTCGATTATTGTGTTTCTGGCCATCTCCTGGATGGGGGGATAGAGGGACGCTTCGGGAACATAGCCGTAGGTTTGGTACATGTGCCGGTAGGACATGTAGACATTGGTTGCGAGATAGACCATCCAGCGCAGATATGCAGCGCGCGCCGGGTCCGAAGCGGCGGGTGCCATTCCGGCGCCGGGATGCGCATCGGCCAGGTAAATCATGATCGCGGCGGACTCCGTCATTACCGTTCCGCCGGGCGCGATGAGGGTTGGCACTTCGCCGAGAGGGTTCAGCTGTTTGAGGCCGGCCAGGCTCTGATGGCCCGTCTCGTTCACCACATTGACACGTTCAAATTCGACGCCAAGTTCTTCAAGCAGAACCTCAACAGCGTATGATGCGGTGCCGGTGCGCCGGTAGAGTGTGTACATGCTTTGCTCCGATTGCCTTCAAACTGTTCAACTGCGCGCGATAATGATCTAAACTTGCCCTATGAAAAAGATCCTTTCACGCCTTTTCGGCGGATCCGGCGGCGCAAAGCGCGGTCAGGGCGTCGATTACAAGGGCTACGTCATCTATCCCGCACCGGAACCTGAAGGCTCGCAATGGCGGCTGGCGGGGTATATCGCCGATGGCAAAACCGAAGGCGCGCGCGAGCAGCGTTTCGTGCGTGCCGATCTCATGGCGTCGCGCGAAGAGGCGGAAAGCTTTGCGGTGCGCAAGGCCCAGCAGATCATCGACGAGCGCGGCGACCACGTGTTCGGCACCGAACGCTGATCCGCTCATTTGAGCGACGCTGCGACGTCCCTGATTTTTGCCCAAGCCGCCTCCACGTGAGCTTTTTGCGTGCCAGTCTGGCCGATGGAAAACCGTATGGCATAGCGGCCGCGCACCCGGTTTTGCGTGAGGTATAGCTCGCCGCTGTCATTGAGCTTCTGCAACAACTCTTCGTTCAGAGCATCGAGTGCGGCCTCGTCGTCGACGTTTGCGGGGTGAAAGCGGAAGCTGAACAGGGCGAGCCGCAACGGCGACATGATCTCAAAGGCCGATTCGCCGGAGACTTCCTCGAACAGGCCGCGCGCCAGCGCAATGTGGGCGCGGATCATTTCCTGCAGGCCGGCGACGCCGTAGCTGCGGATCACAAACCACAGTTTCAGGGCCCGGAAGCGGCGGCCAAGCGGCACGCTCCAGTTCTGGTAATCGATGACGGCGCCGGTCTCGCGGGAGCGAAGATATTCCGGGACAAGCGACAATGTGCGCTCGAGGGCTTGTGCATCGCGCACGAAGAATGCCGTGCAGTCGAAATTGGTGAGCAGCCATTTGTGCGGGTTGAAAACGAAACTGTCGGCGAACTCGATACCGTCCAGCATGCCGCGTTCCTCGGGCACGATGAGAGCGGAACCTGCCCAGGCCGCATCGACATGCAGCCAGATTCCGTAGCCGTCGCAGATCTCCCCGACGGCGCGCAGAGGGTCGACGGCGCCGGTGCCGGTACCGCCAAGACTTGCGGTGACGCAGGCCGGTGTGAAGCCCGCCGCGATGTCCGCTTCAATCGCTGCGCTGAGCGCTTCGGGCTGCATGGCGAACTCGTCATCCGTTTCGATCTTGCGCAGGGCGGCCTTGCCGTAGCCCGCAACCTTCATCGTCTTTTCGATCGACGAATGCGCTTCTTCCGAAACGTAGACCGCGAGCATTATGCCTTCGGCGCCAAGCGCTGCGAGACCTTCTTCGTTGCCGCGCCAGCCGGTGGCGCGCTCGCGCGCGACAAGCAAAGCGGCGAGCGTGGCGCTTGTTGCGCTGTCGTGAATGACACCCTGGAAATCCGATGGCAGGGAGAGCATGTCGCGCAGCCATTCCATCATGCGCGTTTCCATTTCAGTGCCGGCAGGCGAGGTCTGCCACAGCATGCACTGCGCGGCGAGTGTCGATGTCAGCATTTCCGCCAGCACCGACGGCGGCGACGAGTTGGCCGGGAAATAGGCGAAGAACGAGGGATGCTGCCAATGGGTGATGCCCGGCATCACGTCGCGTTGGAAGTCGGCGAAGATGTCGGCCATGGGCTCGGGGTTTTGCGGCGCAGTTGCCGGCAGCGTTGCAATGATGTCGCCCGGTGCGGCCTGCGAGCGCACCGAATAATCCTCAACGGAGGCGAGATAATCGGCCATCCAGTCGACAAAGTCGTGGCCGTGCTTGCGAAACTCTTCCGGGGACATGGGGCGCCTCAAGTCTGTGATCGATCATCACCGACTATCACAGCCGTGCCCATTTTGTGCAGTCAGAAACGCCGCGCCTTCAGAGTTTCTTACGCTGCCGCCTGGCGGCAGTAGCAGGAGGCCTTGATGACGACCTCGGCACGGGCGGCGGCGAGGTCGAGGCGCTGTTTGATGATCGGCGCTTCGACGGTTTCGCCGCGGCGCGCGAGGCATTCGTGCAGACCGTGCAGGCTCCAGACGTTTTCGGGGTGCTGACATGCCCGCGACAGTGAACCGTCGAGGCCGAGATCGGCGCGGTAGACGGCTTCGGCCTCTTCGGCGCGATCCTGTTCAAGGAGCAATGCGCCTAACGCGTGGCGCGCCGGTTGCATCCAGCCCCAGGGTTCGTCATAGGGCAGCGAGTCATCGAGCCCGACCGATTTGCGCAAATGGTCGAACGCCACATCGAAATTGCCGCGCCGGTACTCAAGCTCGCCATTGAGCATTTCGGTCGCGACTTCAAGCAGGTCGTTCACCGTGTTGTTGTGCACCCGGCGGCTCTTTGGAACGTTTGCCTTCGCTTCGAGGAACGCTTCGCGCTCGCGTTCTGCATCCTCGATATTGCCAAGCGCGGAGTGCGCAACGGTCTTGGCGTAGAGGATCATCGCGGTGGTAGCGCAATAGAGTTCGCGGTCCCCGGGCAGATCCTGATCGATGATGTCCTGCCACTTGCCGAAGCGGATGAGGACATGCTGCTTCATCGGCAAGTAGCCCTCCAGAAAGTCGGCCATGGGGGGCGAGGGGATCTGCAAGAGCTCTTCCGGCGTCGTGTCGATCAGTTCCTGCGCGGCTTCGATTGCCGGCGTGTACTGGCCGAGGAACATGGCGCCGTAGATCGCGAAATGATGATCGTGCACGCGATACATCGAATAGACATTCAGGGCGCCGGCGCGCTCCAGGAACCGGCGGTCGGCGGCAATGGCCTTCTGGTTGTAAACGACGACGTCGCGATAGTGGCCGCACAGGACGTCGATGTGTGTCGGCATGTGAATGAGATGGCCGGCATCGGGCACCAGATCGCGCAGCTTGTCACCGGCACGCAGGGCACGTTGGGGAAAGGGCGACATTTCCATCAGGTGGACGTAGAGGTGCAGCAGTCCCGGATGCGACCATGAGGCTTCGATGTCACGCATTGCGGCTTCAAGAATCTCGACCGCTTCCTCGGTACCCGCGCCTTCCGCGACGCCGCCGGTCTGCAGATCCCACATTTTCCACGGCGTGCGGTTCATGATCGCCTCTGCGAAGACGGTGGTGATTTCAAGGTCCTGCGGGTGCGCCTTAAATACTTCGCGCATCGCGTCTGCATAGTCGTCATTCCACAGCGACATGTCTTCGATCGGATCTCGTGCGGGATAGCGCGCCGGCAAGGCCTCGATCAAGGCACGCTCGACCGGCGTGATGCCCTCTACGCAAGCAAGCGCCTGCTCCATGGCATCGTATGCCAGCACCAGCGCTTTTTCCCGGCCAGCCGGGTCATAGAGGTGCCATGGCAAATTGTAGTTTGGACCAGCCGCGTAGGAGATGCCCCAGTGGGCCATGGCGCAGTCCGGGTCCGCCTCCAGTGCCTTTTGAAAACACTCAATCGCTTCGCCGTGGTTATAGGCGTAGGTCCAGTTGAGACCGCGATCGAACCAGAGTTGGGCTTCGGGAGGCTTTGCCGTTATTGGTCGTTTGAATGCACCAAGATCGTAATAGTCCATGAGGCCTCCTGCGATGGGTCGTGCGCCCGGCAATCGGGTACCGCCAAGTCTGACAGATCGTGCGATCTCACGGAACCCTTCGGGTATTCCCAGACTCGGCTCGACACCGCTCACCTGTATTCCTAGTCTGCGACCCCCGGGCAGCCGGCAAGGACGGAGCGGTATGTGGTCGAAAAATGCACTGACTGAACGATTGAACCTGGACTGGCCAATCCTGCAGGCGCCGATGGGGGAACTGACGACGCCCGCGCTGGCCGCCGCCGTCGCCAATGCGGGCGGTGTTGGCGGCCTGGGAATGTGGGGATTTTCGGGTGAAGAGGCCGAGCGGCGTGTCGCCGGTTTTCGTCAGCAGAGCGGGGGATGTCTTAACGTCAATGCTGAGTAACTCATATGTTCCTTTTTGCGATTGAGTGCATTGGACGGCAGTCGTATTACCTCTTGGCCAAAGACAGTAAACGCCGAACACCCGAGAAATATATCCGTATACGGATGTACACGGCATTAGAATTCAAATAAAAGTGAAATGTAGAATGGTTCTCTTGAGTTAATTTATTTGATTTAGCGCTGCTTTCTCGCAATCATAATATCTGTTGATACATTGTTGATTGTAAAAATTTGGAAAGGCAGAACGTTTATGGCCATATCAGACATTCACGATCAAATGGAGCAGGCCTGCCAAGATCAGTTTGGCTTCGGTGTTCGGTATGTTTTTCTTCTGGAATCATTTGCGTATTCAATAAGTCAGATGATTGCGCTTGGCGTACATCAAAATTGGCCAACCACCCGAAAAGAAATATTTCTGAGCTTTGACGTAGACCCGGCTAATGTCGCTCTCGCAGAAAACGTTGCGACCTCGAATTTCGATGTTGACGCAAAGTATGATGTAATCCTTCATCTCCCCAACGTTCCAACCGACGTGATCACACAATACACTGTGCAGTTTAGTGGTGGAACGGCAACCGTCGGTATCGACCCCACCATTGACAACAAACTGTCACTTAACTTGGCTGATCGAGGTATCTATAACTGGAAAGCTCAGAGTAGACCATCCGACTTTCTTGACAAAATTAAAGCCGCCGGGTTTGTTGACGACGATGGCAATCCAGATGAACAGGAATTTCTGAGATTTGAGTTCGCTCTATTTACTTTCCAGCCAGACTATTTCTTGAGCGGCCTTTTAGATCTTATCCAGTTCCCAGTTGTGCGGGAAGGTCTGAAGACCTTCCGCCTTGGATCTCCATTGAATATAACATTTACTCCTGACTATATTGCAGTGCATTCTGAAAATATTGAGTACGAAGATAGGCCTTGCACTTTTGGAATATCTTCAGCATCGCAAATATCGGTTCTGGTATCAGATGAGGAGATCAAGAAAAACACAAATACCGTGTTTTATTCTGAAGAAATGGAGAATGTTGCAGTTACATTTGATGAAAAACTCGATGAAATGAGAACATTTATAAATGAAGTAAATGTAAATATAGGTCCATTTGGAGAATATCCAATTGTGTATTACTATCGGAAAAATATTTTGTATGATTACACTTTTGGAAAAGTGAAACCTTCCGTTACTTATTCGGACAGGAATCGCTTTGGACCATTTAGGTGGTACTATGCGATTACTGCCGCACTGTCCCACCTAGCAATTGCATTTCAACAAATCTCTCCGACAACGGCAAAATTAACACTGGATGTTCCGCTCGAAATGTTCGGGCAAGCCGGTGCCAGCATCCGCCTAGGCTGTGTTACTTACAATGTACTGAATGTGGCGTGTGAAGGGTCGGTGAATCCACTAACTGTTGAGGCAGAGGGTGGGGTAAATATGAACACACATGAGGTGTTCTTGTCGACCAAGCTGGCCAACGCCAATCCGCGACTCAGATGGAGTACAGGTTTCGGGTTTCCTTTTGATCAGATTGCGACGAAATTAATCAATTGGATATTGAGGAAGGAATTTCGTAAGTTCATTGGCCGGCCTACGGATATCCTACGAGTACCGCTCGCTGATATATCCGATGTCGCTATATCCTCGGACCTTCAGTTTGGCGCCCTGGGGTCTGATGCAAAAACTGATTCACTGTTAATCGGTTTGCATTTGGACCGGGGCTAACTTTCAGGCCTCGGAGTTAGTTAGGGTCAAAACCCAATCAAAGTGTTGAATTAAAGTAGCAAATCAGATTCAAAGCCTGCAATCAACGGATTGAAGGCTTATATGGCTCGTTTGTTCTGGCTTTCAGATGCCCAATGGGCTGTCATTGAACCGCATCTGCCCAAAAACCAGCCGGGCGCACGGCGCGTCGATGACCGGCGTGTGATCTCCGGGATCATTCATGTCTTCAAGACGGGTTGCCGCTGGTGCGATTGTGCCGATGAGTACGTCCATCGACAGCACCTATATCAAGGCACACCGCTCGGCCCATGGCGGTAAAGGGGGGCGAAAACGCAGGCTATCGGCCCCTCGCGCGGCGGACAAACAACCAAAATCCATGCCCTGACAGATGTCATCGGACGCCCCTTCGCCTTCACGCTCACCCCAGGCAACGTCTCAGACACAAGCGCCGCACCCGTTCTGCTGACGGCTTTGCAGGGGGCACGTTATGTCCTTGGCGATAAGGGATATGATGCTGATGCGCTTCGAAAAATGCTACGGGCTTCGAACACGGTTCCCGTCATACCCGGCCGGCGCAATCGCAAACGAACAATCGTGTATGACAAGCGTCGATACCGTGACCGTCATCTCATCGAAAACGCCTGCTGCCGCCTCAAAGACTTCCGCCGCGTCGCAACCCGTTATGACAAACTCGCCAGGATCTTCCTGTCAGCTGTCGCACTGGCAACCCTCGTCGCTTCCTGGATATGATTGAGTCTGAACCCTAACGGTTCACTCAAGCTCATATGCATGTGTGCGGATCACACCGCCGAACTGTTCAACTTCGCACAGTATCCGTTCGCGTTTCGGCGCGAGGTTGAAAGGCGGGCGCGTCAGCACCACGCCGCTCCCGGAGTGGAGCCGGATTGACGGGCCGATAGGCTTGTCCACGTTCGCCGGAAAGTCATCGCCCGACGGCAAGTGTTCCGTGACCAGGAGATGCTGGAAAGTGCCCCGGAGTTTGCTGACAAATCGTATGATGTCATCGTTGGGTAAATGCTGCAGCACCTGCCGAACAAGCGCGACATCGCCGCCGGGCAGTTCGTTTTTGACCATGTCCAGGACGCGAAAACTCAGGTTTGCCTGCCGGTACAAGGTTCGATTTTCATCGATCAGGCCGGCGACCAGATCGCAGGCAAGATATGAAGACGAAAATTCTACGAGTTGTGCACCAACATTGAAGTCGCCGCAGCCGAGATCGACGACGTCGGGCTTCTTGCCGAGCACCCTGATAAATTCCTGCACCGCAGTCACATAGGTGTCGACGATCGCCGGGTCGTGGGAGCCACCTCCGGAGAAATACTCTCTGTTGTCGGTGTGAGCAGGGCCCCAGGCGTCATCGCGATAGATTTTCTCGAATACCTGCCGGCTGTTCAAACCGGAATAACCTGCCTCACGGCGAAACAGGCGGTTTAATTTCCGGCTTGCAAAAGCTTTGAGGCGGTCAGGCATCGGCGGATTGACTGTTCGTTTGGGCAATTTTCCCACCAAGGTTTCGGCCGGTCTGCATGTGCGCTGGCGCATTCGCGTGGTGAGCACGCGTGTTGACATCGCAGCAAGTGTCACCTGTCGGGTTTTATGGATTGGCGGTTCGAAGCACAATGCCCGAACTCGATAATTTCAAGAGAAATAGATTGCCTGACCGGGCTCTCTGACGGCGAAACCCGATGCGCTTTCATGATTGTTTCTCAGCCCGCACAACGCGTGTCTGGAATGCACTGTCTTCCCCGCGAAGGATGTCTTGATGTGATGAGAATGCCATTGAAAATCTTCGCCCATACTCTTTGCGTGCAAAGTAAAATGAACTGATTTCAGGGGGATTCAACCGAACAATGTAGTTGCGAGGCGCGTTCCCCTATGGAACATTGAGAACGGGCAATGAGTACAGTATGGGGATTAAATTGAGCATCATTGTCGCGAAGTGCAGCCAAGAGCAACGAGCTTGGTGCTGGCGTCGGCCGCCCTGTTTGCAGTGCTGTTGTATGTGCTTGACCAGCGCATCAAACATTGGCGGTTGATGCCATCTTATCTGCTGGCGACAATCATCATTTTCTATGCGGTCCCGTCCGTAACCGGCACATCTATCACGATGGCCGAAAGGTTGGGGCCCGCGCAAGGGCAGCATTCAGGGGTTCAGGCAATTGCTGCACGGATCTGGCTGTCCAGTGAGTTAGTCGTCCGAATGGAGCGCAGCTTAAGCAAGGTACACGAAGATCAATACAGATACAGACGAGCTACAGGCCGAACAGACCGAAATCCGGCATCTGAAAGACACGGTTGTCGCGCTGCGGACAAAGATGGAGTCTCTGCAGTTCGACGCCCAGGAAAATGTGCAGCGTGCTGTTGCCGACAGCAACGATGAGATTATACAGCTTCGCGAGACGGTCAGCGCCTTGCGCGAGGAGTTGGATGATCTAAACCACGAAAAAACCCGTGCCGTGCAGGAGGTTCTCGCGAGCCATCGCGACGAAATTGAACAGCTCACAAACACCGCACAAGCGCTGCGCGACGAACTGGACAACCTGAACCACGAGAAGAACACGGCGGTCCAGGAGATGTTGCAGCAAAGCCGTGAGGAAACGGGGCAGCTGCGCGAAACCGCCCAGGCCGTTCGAGATGAGTTGGATGCCGTCAAGTTCAGCTATGAGGGCAGGATTGAAGAGTTAGAGCGTACGGCGCGGGAGGACCGCAGGCAGTTGCACGAAACGATCACCAAGCTGAGGGAGGAACTGGAGGGGAAACATGGCAAGTGACGTGCTGGACGACCCGGCCAAGATACAATCCAAGCGTTTGGCGGAGACACGCAAGAGCCTGCGAAAGGCAGAAATGCTGCTGGAAGCTTCGCGCAAAATTGCGTCGTTCGATAACCTGGACGATGCGCTGGAGGCGCTTGTCGAGCTTATCTCGAAGGAATTGGACGCCGAACGCAGCAGCCTGTTTCTGAACGATACCCTGACCGGGGAGCTTTACTCGCGCATTGCGCAGAAAACCCTGTCGCGTGAAATCCGTATGTTGAACAACGTTGGAATCGCCGGTGCGGTTTTCCAAAGCGGCACCGGTGAAATCATTCCCGACCCCTATGCGGACGCACGCTTCAATTCAGATGTCGATGAGCAAACCGGTTTCACCACCCGGTCCATCGTTTGTGCGCCGGTGAAAACGGCGGCGGGTGAAGTGATCGGTGTTACCCAGGCACTGAACAAGAAAAAGGGGAAATTCGGACAAGACGATCTGGAGCTTCTCGAAGCGATTGCGGCGCAAGCCGCCGTAACCCTGCAGAGCAAGCAGTTTGTTGAGCGGATGGAGAAGAACCGCGCACAGGAGATTGAGTTCCTCAACATTGTTTCAGACGTCACATCCGAACTGGAACTTGGCAGCTTGCTCACCAAAGTCATGGGTGAGGCGACGCGCATGCTGAATGCTGAGCGCTCGACCCTGTTTCTCAACGATGAAAAGACGAACGAGCTGTTTTCGCGTGTAGCCATGGGCGATGCATTGGGCGAGATCCGGCTGCCCAATCATTTGGGCATAGCGGGCGCGGTCTTCACGTCGGGACAGACGGTCAGCATTCCATATGCCTATGCGGACCTTCGGTTCAATCCGGCATTCGACAAGCAGACCGGGTTCTTCACCCGCTCCATCCTGTGTGTTCCGGTGACGAACAAAGACGGCAAGATGATCGGCGTCACGCAGGTTCTGAACAAGAAAACCGGTTCGTTCACGGACGACGATGAGGCGCGGCTTCGGGCCTTTACCGCCCAGGTCTCCATTGCTCTGGAAAACGCCAAATTGTTCGAAGATGTCCAGAGCATGAAAAACTACAATGAGAGCATGCTGGAGAGCATGTCGAACGGCGTCATCACGATGGACGAGGAAGGAAAAATCGTCACCTGCAACGGCGCCGGCATGCGCATCATGAACGTGGAACCGGCCGACATTCTGGGCAAGCCGGCAGTCGAGTTCTTCGTAAACAAAAACGCATGGCTGCCGGACCGCATCAAAAAGGTCGAGGAACGCGGGGAAGCGGACGTGCTCATGGACGTTGAACTGGAGTTCGGCGGCGAAACAATTTCGGCCAACATCAACGTGCTGCCTCTCCTTGGCGAGAAGGCGAAGAAGCTCGGTTCGATGGTAATGATCGAAGATATTTCATCCGAAAAACGGATGAAGTCGACCATGTCCCGCTACATCGATCCAGGCATTGCCGACCAGCTTTTGGCAGGCAGCGATGCGGAGAACTTTCTGGGTGGAAAAAGCAGCGAAATCACGGTGCTTTTCTCCGATGTTCGCAGCTTCACAACTCTAACCGAGTCGCTGGGCGCGCAAGGCACGGTGGAGATGTTGAACGAGTATTTCACCATCATGGTCGACTGCATTACCCGTGAGGGCGGCATGCTCGACAAGTTCATCGGCGACGCCATCATGGCGGGCTTCGGCATCCCGATATCCTATGACGACGATGAGGACCGCGCTGTCCGGGCGGCCATCGCCATGATTGTGGAACTTTGGGAGTGGAACAAGCACCGCGAGGCACAAAACAAGCTGGCGATCGACCACGGTGTGGGGCTTAACACGGGGCTTGTCGTCTCCGGTAACATCGGTTCGCCGAAACGCATGGACTATACGATGATAGGCGATGGAGTGAACCTTGCCGCACGGCTGGAGTCGGCTTGCAAGCAATACTCGGCCCGCATTTTGATCAGCGAATTCACGCGCGCGAAGCTGAAGGGGACTTACCGGTTGCGCGACGTTGACATGGTGGTGGTGAAGGGCAAGACCGAGCCGGTCAAGATTTTTGAAGTGCTCGATTATCACACGCCGGAAACCTTTCCAAACCTGATGGACGGCGTTGGATATTTCAACGATGCGATCCAGCATTATCGCGCCGGTGAGTGGGATAAATCCGTTGCAAAGTTTTCCGAGGCCCTGACGGCTAATCCGGGCGACGAACTGGTAAATACCTATATCGCCCGCTGCGAACAGCTGCGGGCTAGTCCGCCAAAAGACTGGGACGGTGTCTGGGTTATGACTTCGAAATAAGGCCCGCAACGGCAATGTCGACTTCTTCGGTTTTTCGGAACCGCTCTAGAAGGCGATGTTTGAAACGAGCCGGCAGGCCTTGCATTGGAAATCGAATATCGGAGCAATCGGTTCGTCCAGTAGCCATGCGCCGCCGCAGGACGGGCAGGGGCGTTTGCTTTCATTGTCGTGTGTCCGTCGTGTGCCGCTTGCGCGGTAGAGATAGTAATACGTTGGAGTGCCGGTGCGTTCCTCGATCTCCCGGCAAAGCTCACGCCCTCGCCGCGCCAGCGAGCTCTCATGATCCGACATCTGCGCAATGCCGAACCGTTCGCCGGTACGGCAGTTCATCTGCAGTGTGTCACAGGCCTTGTAATCGTCGTTCCAGATCAACAGTTCGTAGTGTTCATCGTGGTCCGACGCCGGCAGGGAGTAAAGCGGGATGACGCCGAAGCAGTCGAGGCACTTTACCGGCGGTGCCGACGACAGGTAGTCCGTCTTCAGGACAAAGGCGGAGCTTTTTTTGCAGGCGCAAGGGCACCAGCCTTCGACGTCCCTTCCCTTGAGTACAAGAGAGGGCTTCCCGACGCCTTGTGATTTCAGTTCCCGAAGCGCCTTTTTTACCCACTTGTTTGCATGACGTTTGTCGAGTGAGCGTTTCTCGGGAATGGTCAGCCATGCGCGCAACCGGCCTTTGGATGTGAGATGAAGGTCGGCGAAGGTGTTTGCCTGGCCACTTTTTACCCAGGCTCCCAGCAGGGTGTATATGGCTTGCTCGGCCTTTTTCCGACCGCCCTTTTCGGGAATGTTGAATGACACTTGCGCGAGATACATATCGATCCTTAACCCGTTGGCGGCGTTTGTCTTTTCATCTTAGCGCCTGAACGGTCCCAATGCGAGTGTTAGGCAGGCAGCCGCCCGCCGCCGGTGGCTGGGTGGGCGCGTGGTTGATTGTGACATTATTGCATCACTAAAATGCTGCGCCGCACCATTGCTGCCCGGCGCCGCTTTTTCGCCCCATTCCGGCTTATAACGCCGCACCCCGGATCGACTACCGGTCCGAGCCCCAGCGGGTGGAGTTCTGTATGCTCCCCTGGCGCGGCGGCCCTCTGGGTCGTTTTCCGTGTGCCGTGGGCCGGACGGGTGCGGTTTGGGTGCGCATAGCTCAATTGGTAGAGCTCTGGCCTCTAAAGCCAGTGGGTGCGGGTTCGATTCCCGCTGCTACTACGCGATATGCCCAGAGGTTGGGCGACAGATTGCAAATCTGTTGGCAGATAGCTTGTGAGGTTCGATTCCTCAATCGCTCCAATTCGGCCTTCCATGCCGAACCAGATTGGAAATCTGGCGATATCAATTGGGCGCCCCGGAGTGTGCCCGGCAATGCACCGGCAGAAATTTTCCGCAAGTGCGGAGGGTGTGGCGGGTGCGGCGCCGCGAGCGGGACGCTCAGCGTCCGTGCATGAGGGGGCAACCGCGACACGGCGCCCAGGCGCCGGCTCGATGCCGTATCCTGCCCGAGCACGAAGTTTCGTGTTCAGGCGGAGCGGAGGAGCGCCGGTGCCCCGGCCCATTTGTCCCGGGCGTCCCCGGCACGGATCCGCGGTCCGTTCGTTCACGGCCGCTCCGGGGCGCCTCTATGAGGCGCCGATGCGCAATGTGACGATGAGTGAAACTGAAACTTGAGAAAGGAAGACAAACGCCATGCGAGAGCGCTGACGATTTGTGTGAAAGGAGAAGAACAATGACCCAAGTAAGAAACAGACTGATGACTGCCCGCATCACCGTTCCGGTGAACGAGCGCGCGATCGTGCTCAGAGACGGGAAGATCGTCGACATTCTCCGGCCGGGCCGGCATAGAGTGCGCAAGGGATCCACGGGTGTGGATGCCGTTGTCTGCAATATCCTGCACCCCAAATTCGTCAGCGACCTGGATCAGGTCCTGTTCCGTGATCACGAAGACCTGGCACGCGAGCACCTCACCGAGGTGCGCACGGGGGCCGATGAAGTCGCGGTGATCTTCCGCGATGGCCGCCCCTTCGATGTGCTCGGCACCGATGGCCGCGTCGTTCTGTTCACCGATGCGGGACCGTTCACGGTTGAACGGTTCGACATCGCGGAAACGCCGGAAGTGCCCGCGCGTCTTGTGAAGAACGCGGCGCGCCTCGACGGCGCGGAGCGGATCATCCGGCGGTTTGTCGTGGACGAAGGCCAGACGGGCCTGCTGTTCGTTAACGGCGTTTTCGACCGGCGGATTGAGCCTGGTCTGCACGCCTTCTTCGACGGCAACCGGACGGTCGCCGTACGCAACATAGATCTCCGGCACCGTGCGCTTGAGGTGAACGGTCAGGAGGTGCTGACGAAGGACCGGGTGACCATCCGCGTCAATCTCGTCGCCGAGTTCCGGGTCGTCGATCCGGTCAAGGCGGTGAGCGTGACGACTGACTTCGCCGAAGCCCTGCACAGAGCGCTGCAGCTTGCCTTCCGCAAGTCCCTCGGCACCAAGACGCTCGATGCAATCCTTGCAGAAAAGGTGACCGTCGACGCCGAGGCCGCCGAAAGGGTGCGCACGGAGATGGCGAAGATCGGCATCGAGGTGGCGGAGATCGCGGTCAAGGACGTGATTCTGCCGGGCGAGATGCGCGACATCCTGAACCGGGTGGTGCAGGCGGAGAAGGAGGCTCAGGCCAATGTCATCCGCCGGCGCGAAGAGACCGCGGCAACGCGTTCCCTGCTGAACACGGCCAAGATCATGGCGGAGAACCCGATCATGCTGCGGCTGAAGGAGCTGGAGGCGCTTGAAACGATCGCCGGGCGTGTCGACCACCTGGCCATCCACAACGGCACGCAGGGCCTGATGCAGGACCTTGTGAACCTGCGCGAGACGGCGTGACGCACACCGTCAGGCGCATCAACAAATGAGGCCGCCCTTCCGGCAAGGAAGGGCGGCCTTTATTTCTAAGTGTTCTCCGCCTGCAGTTCCGAAAGCAGATCGTCCATGATGGCATAGCCGCTTCCCCAGCCGCGGCCGAAATTGTCCATGGCGCCGGCGAAGCAGGCAATCTCGGCATCGGTTGCTTCAAGGGGAAGCCATGTCAGGCGCACATTCGTCTTTGCGCCCGATGCTTCGAAAGTCACGGTCGTAAGCAGTGTCCGCGGCCAGTCCGGCATCATCGGGTTGGAAACGATGTTCCAATTGCGATCGGTCGAGGAGTGGTGCCATACCAGCTTTTCTTCCGGTGCGATTTCCTGGAAGAGGGCTTTGCTCAGATCGGACTTGTCGCCCCATTTCATCTCGTTGAGCCACACTCCGCCGGGCTTCAGGTCGAATTCGTGAATAATCGTCTCGACGCCCGGTCCGTACCAGCGGGCCAGCAGTTCGGGGTCCGTCCACGCGCGCCACACCAAAGCACGAGGGGCGTCGAACTCTCTGTCGAGAACATATTCGGGAACTTCACTCATGGTCTTTTTCCTCTGCTACACCGCGTTTCATTCGGGTCAGGACGTCGTCCAACTGATCGAAACTCTTTCCCCAGAAGGCTTCGAATTCGGCTAGCCAGTCAACCGCCGCCACCATGTTCTCCGCCTTCAACCTTGCGGGGCGGCGCTGTTCGTCAATGCCGCGTTCAATTAGCCCCGCTCGCTCAAGCACCTTCAGGTGCCTTGAGACGGCCGGCTGGCTGATTTCAAACGGCTCGGCAATCTCGTTCACCGAAGCCTGACCATCCGCCAGGCGCGATAGAATGGCGCGCCGGGTGGGGTCGGCGAGTGCTGCAAATACAGCATCGAGATTTGGTGGCGATTTTATATAACTCAATTGTTCCATAACATATGTGTTATATTATCTTTCACCGGTGTCAACGTAATTCTTTCCGTGTTTGGGCCGAAGTAAGTTTGAGCGAGAAACAAGTGCTTTCCGCTGCGTGGCTTCATGGACAGTTCCGGCGGTGCGCGGTTAGACTGTGGTGCCTCGCGGAGTCGGGAACGATGAATAACCACCACCATGAACTCGACCGCATTCTGTCGGCGCTCAGCGAGGCTAATGCGCATGAGTTTGAGGCCGCCCGACCGATGCCGGGCTCAGTCTATCATTCGGTGCGTGTCCACGAACGAGAAATGCAAAATCTGTTCCGGCGCGAGTGGATGTGTCTTGGCCGGAGCTGCGACCTGGCTGGCGAGGGCGATTATGTGGCCGACCGGGTCGCCGGCGTGCCGGTGCTTGCGGTGCGCCAGGCCAACGGTTCGCTCAAGGCTTTCCTCAACGCCTGCGCCCACCGCTTCGCCCAGATCGCCGTGGAGGGAAACGGCAGCCGCCGACTTTTCGTCTGTCCCTATCACGCCTGGACATACGATGCTGCCGGAGTTCTCGTTCGCGCACCGCACATGGAGGACTTGGAAAACTTCGATGAATCGACGCACGGACTGCGCGAAATCCATGTCGAGGAATGGCAGGGCTTTGTCTATGTATCGCTCGCGCCAGTGCGGCCTTCACCTCTCAACGCGCGGTTGACTCAGCTTACCGATGAAGTGGTTGGACGCTATGATATGGCGCGTTACCAAACCGTCATTCGCGACACCATGCCGGTGGCAGCGAACTGGAAGAACATGATCGAAAACTTTATCGAGAGTTATCATGTGTTCGTCGTGCATGCCGCAACCTTTGCCACCGATGGCAAGATGCCGACCGACTATGTGTGCGGGCCGGACATGGCCTGGGCGACGTGCCACTGGGGCACGCGGACGGGCGGTGAGGGGCGAAGCATCGCCCATGCGTCGAACACCGCGCTTGAAGGTGACTGGCGCCGCACAACGGTCGTTGTGTGCGTTTTCCCCAACCATCTGATCACGCTGGCTCCTGACTACCTATGGTCGGTTACTGTGAAGCCTGACGGCGTCGGTGCAATGCAGGCCGACTGGTCGGTGGCGGTGCCGCCGGAGGTTCTCGGCGACGTTGGCGATGCGGGCCGCGCGGCGTGGCTTGCGCAACTTCGCGGCTTCATGGATGCCGCTAACGATGAAGACAAGCCGGTCATCGAAGCGCTGCATCGCGGTACCGCGATGACGCCCGGCGCCGGCCGCTATCATCCTATCGAACGTAACCTTTGGAACTTCGCTTGCTATCTTGAGCGGATGTTCAAATCCGATACGGAGGCGACGTGAGCAACAGCATTGAAGTGCCGGAGTTCGACTCGAGGAGCCCCATCCCCTATATGGCGCGCACTCGGTCGTATTACTCAGCGCTCGGTTACGGCGCGCCCTATACGTGGGCGCATTTTGATGATGTGCCGTTCCATCGCCTGTCGAAACGGCTCGATGCGAGCTGTGTCGCGCTGGTCACGACCGCGGCGCTCTATCAACCCGACAAGGGCAATCAGGGGCCGGGCGCAACCTACAATGCGGATGCCAAGTTCTACGACGTCTACGCGCACCCTGCCGAAGGGGCGCCGGATGTGCGCATTTCGCACATTGCCTACGACCGCGATCACACCCATGCGCGTGATGCGCGTACATGGTTTCCGCTTGATGCCCTGAAGGCGGTTGCGGCGGCTGGCGATATCGGTGCCCTGTCTCCGAGGTTTTTCGGGCTGCCGACGAACCGCAGCCGTAAGACCACCCTCATGCAGGATTGCCCGCGGCTGCTTGAGCTGCTGCGGGAAGACGGGTTGGATGCGGCGGTTATCGTGCCCAACTGTCCGGTCTGTCATCAGTCGGCAAGCCTGGCGGCGCGGCATCTTGAGGCAAACGGTATTGCGACGGTGGTAATGGGGTGCGCAAAGGACATTGTCGAGCATGCGGGTGTGCCGCGGTTTCTGTTTTCCGATTTTCCGCTGGGTAACGCGGCAGGCCGTCCGGACGATACGGCATCTCAGTCTTTCACGCTCGACCTGGCGCTCAAGCTTCTCGTTGCCGCACCGGGCCCGCGAACCACGACCCAGTCGCCGCTCATGTGGTCTGACAATGAAAGTTGGAAACTCGACTACTGCAATATCGAGCGCCTCTCCAGCGAAGAGCTTTCACGCCGCCGCAAGGCGTTCGATGAGAGTAAGCGAGTGGCAAAGTTGAAGCGCGTGTGAGCGGCGGAGTAAATTGCCTGCGCCGACCAAACGATGCCCAGACCCCCGGTATCTCGGGAGTGATGATGGCAAATTCCGCCAATTGGTGTCCGCCCGCTCATACCCCGGCCGCGGACGCTGATGAAACCTGCACAAACAGTAATTGCATGAGCGACATTCACAAATGACAGTTGCGTGATGTCCGCCGCTCGCCGGTATTGACTTTCCGGTTCGCCTGTCGGAGATGTGCGCGCCTCATGACGCCGTTTGAAAGTCCGGGAAGCCGATCAATGCTCGAAGTGCGAAAAATCGTTCACCACCTTGAAGATGTTCTCATCGAAGGCGGCAAGCCGGCAGATCCTCCGTGGCGCATGGTTGCCGTTGCCGCCGTCGTCTCAAACCCGTGGGCGGGTCAGGGCTTCGTTGAGGACCTGCGGTCAACGATACTGGCCGAAGCGCCGGGCCTTGGAGACATCATGGTGCCCCGCTTGCTCGAGCTTGCCGGCGGCGCGGACGCCATCGAAGCCTACGGCAAGGCAGCGGTGGTCGGCGTGAATGGCGAGATCGAACACGCCTCGGGGCTCATTCACACGTTGCGCTTCGGCAACAAGTACCGCGAGTCCGTCGATGGCAAAACGTTTCTGGCGTTCTCGAACAAACGTGCCGGGCCCGGCACGGCGATCACCATACCGATGATGCACAAGCACGATGAAGGCTTCCGCTCGCACTATCTGACGGTCGAGTTCCACATCATCGATGCGCCGGGCGCGGACGAGATTGTCGTGGCGCTCGGCGCCGCCTGCAACGGCCGGCCGCACCATCGTATCGGCGACCGTTATCAGGATATGGCGGACATGCAGACCGACCAGACGGGCAGGGCGATCAAAGAGTAACGCATCCGCGTTAGTCTGACAGCTCGGCAATGAGCTGAGCAGTCGTCACCTGCCTGCAGTATCCCCTGATCTCGCTCAGCGCATTGTCGTGACGCTCTTGCGTGTAGGTGGCGCAGGCGTCGGTAACGAGGGTTACGAGATAGCCGAGGTCGCAGGCGTCGCGTACCGCCGATTCAACGCATTGGTCGGTGATGAAGCCGCTGAGCACGAGCTGGCGCACGCCGAGGTTCCGCAGCACATAGTCGATATGGGTCGAGATAAACACACTTGACGATGACTTCGGCAGCACGATTTCATCATCACCGGGTGCGATCTCATCGATCACCTTTCCGTCCCACGATCCCTTCGGCACGTTGAATCCGGTGATCTTGTAGTCAAGGCTGCGGTCGCGGCCGTCCTTGGTCAGGCTCTCGATCGTTGTGTACATGACCTCAATGCCGGCGGAGCGGCAGGAGGCTTGAAGGCGCTGCATGTTGGGGATGGCGGTGGCGCGGATCGTCTCGAAAAAGAAACCGAATTTGGCATCGTGTTCGGCATCGCTCATCCCCTCGAATTCACCGCCACCGAGGTGCGCACAGAAATTCTGTACGTCGATAAAGAGCAGTGCTGATTGATCCGGTATCAGCGCGACCTCGCGGGACAATGTGGGATGATTGGTCATTGGTTTTGTGGTCCTCCCGCCTCGTCAATGGTCGCTGGAACAATTGCCGCGATTGCGACGGCAAGCAACTCCGTCCAGCGGGCCCGGCTCGCTGCGCTTGCGAGTTCGTCATTATGGATTTCCAGCAGCACATGCGGGATGCTGCGCCTCTCGCCGTGCACGGGGATTGTGTAATCGGAGATGTCCTCGATGCAATAGGGCTCGTTGAACTCGATGTGAAGTTCGGGAGCGCGCCCGCGCAACTCCGCCATCAGGCGCCTCGCAAGGGTTGCATCGCGGTTGTAGAGCAGCCCGGCGTGCCAGGGACGGTGGATCTCATTCAGGCGAGGGGTGAAACTGTGCACCGCAACCAGCATGTTCGTGATGCGGGTGTTCAGGAGTTCTTCTATCTGTGCATGGTATGGCTGGTGAATGGTCTGCCATCGCGCTTCGCGGTCACTGTGCGACAGGTTCTGATTGGCCGGGACCACCGTGCCATCGCTGATTTCCGCAATGCAGTCCGGCGCCGCGAAGGGCCGGTTGCAGTCAATGACGAGGCGGCTGTAGGGCTGGATGACCAGCGGTGCGTCGAGCGCATCTGAAAGCCCGCGGGCGAGCGCCTCCGCGCCGAGGTCATAGGCGATGTGGCGTTCCATTTCGGCCGGCTCGACACCGAGATCGCCAAGGCGTGAGGGAATCCGGCTTCCGGCATGCTCACAGGTGAGGAACACCGGAGAAGATCCGCTTCCGTTCTTGATCTCAAACGGCTGAGGTTCGGAGGCACCCAGAAATCCGGAATTTGTCTTTTGTCCGATCATTGCTAAGTTTCCCGATGGTGAACCAGCTCATAAACTCATCCCGCAACTGATGGAGCACGTGCGCCCAGGATACCTCGTCCATTGGACGGAAACAGTTTGTCAAATCCAGCACAATTGATCATCTTGGCGAAGAATTATTCCACAAACGCCGCAGTCTGATCATCATTACTTCGGGGCAGCTACGCACCGGCCAAGGGACATCGACCGGCCGTCAGGGAGAACTGTCGCGCATATGCAGGTACGCTCACGCATGTTGATTCCATGCCTGTTGAGATTGGCATAGACCGGGACATGACACCATGATTGCAAACGGGATGAATGAAAATGATCGGTGAAGAACTGACATTTGTTTGCTGCAGCGATGTTGCGGGCAAGGTGCGGGGCAAAAGTTTTCCGTCGTCGGATCTCAAGAAGCGGCTGAAGCGTGGAGTTGGCTGGACGCCGACGAATGTGCAGATCACCTGTTTCGACGCTATTGCCGACAGCCGTTACGGCTCGTTCGGCGATCTCGTCATGATCCCCGATGCGGATACGTCGGTGCGTCTCGATTTCGATGACGGCGGGCCAGCAGAGCAATTTGTGATCGGCGATATTCAGGAAACCGACGGCACACCTTGGGAGTGCTGCACTCGTTCAATTCTGAGTGTGGCATTGCAGAGATTGCGCGATGTCACGGGACTTGAGCTCTTCGCGGCGTTTGAGCATGAGTTCCACTTTAGCGACCTGGATTGTCCGCCGGGTTCGGCCTACACCTATTCAGGCTTTCGGGTGCGGCGCGCATTTGGCGAAGCGCTGATGGCTGCCATGCACGCTGGCGGGATTGCGCCGGACACCTTCATGAAGGAATACGGTGTCGACCAGTATGAGGTCACCATGGCGCCGGCCGAAGGGGTGCGTGCCGCCGACAATGCGCTCATCATTAAAGAACTTGTGCGGGTGACCGCGGAGCGGTTGGGTTCGCACGCGAGCTTCACGCCGCTGCGCGAGCCGGCAGGCGTTGGCAATGGTGTCCACGTTCATATGAGTTTTCGCGATGCGAAAGGTTCGCCGGCAACATACGACCCCGATGGTGAGAACGGATTGTCCAAGGTTTCCAGCGCGTTCGTCGCGGGCATTCTCAAGTACCTCGAAAATATTGTTGCGCTGACCGCGCCAAGCGTCATCTCCTACACGCGCCTCACACCGCACCGCTGGAGCGCCGCTTACAACAACCTCGGATTTCGCGACCGCGAAGCATCGGTCCGCATCTGTCCGGTGTCGGATGTGAGCGATGTCAAGATGGCGGCACAGTACAATTTCGAGTTCCGCGCGGCCGATGCGGCGGCGAGCCCGTATCTCCAGCTTGCAGCGATCGTGCATGCGGGTGTGCAGGGGGTCGAGGAAGGCCTAATGGCGCCGGTCGCCACGGAGGAGGATCTGTCGCTTCTCACGCCCGGAGAACTTGGCGAGCGCGGAATTGTCCGCCTTCCCGAAACACTCCCGGCGGCGCTTGAAAGGTTTGCGCAGAGCGATGTAGCAAAGAGCTGGTTTCCAACCAACTTCGCCAATATCTACCTCGACCATAAACGCGGCGAGATCGCCTTCCTCGACGGCAAGACGATGGAAGAGATGTGCGCCTTATACGAGCAGGTGTACTGACGCCGGCTGTTTCTAAATACTGTCGAGCGCGCGGAACCTTTTGGTCGAAATGCGGCGGCTTTGCACCGTGGTGCGGCGGGCTTCGGCACGCAGCGTCCGGCGGTCGATATTGCCGATGAGATCTTCAGGCAGCTGTTCGCGGATCCAGATGTGCTGCAGGCGGGCGTGTGGCGCGAGACGTTCGGAGATGTAGGCTTCGATTTCCTTGTCAGGCAGTTTCTGACCGGGCAGGGGCTGCACGTAGGCAACGCCGATCTGCCGGTTCTGATCGTCCGGGATGCCGATAACGCAAGCGCGCATGACGGCGGGGTGACGCTCGAACACGCGCTCGATTTCGCCCGGATGTACCGCATAGCCGCCACTGATGTAGATGTCGTCGAGGCGGCCGATGAGTTTCAGGTCGCCGTTCTCATCGATCGCGCCGACATAGCCCGTACGCAGCCAGTTGTGGCCATCGACCACATCCGACGTTTCCTCAAGGCGGTGGTAATAACCGGTCATGAGGCAGTCGCCGCGAATCTGGATGTGGCCCGGTTCGTTTTCGTTTGAGCGGCGCTCGCGGGTATCGACGATGCGCATGTCGAACCCCCTCGTCGTCTTGCCGATGACCTTGTCGAAACGCTGGCTTTCGGCCTCAGGATCGGAAAGTACAGCCGGGCCGGATGTCTCGGGCGTGCCCCAGCGTGTCGAACAGATGGCTCCGGTCTGCGCAAGCTTGTTGATGAGAGAGGGAGGGGCGATGCCGCCCGACCACCAGATCTGCTGCAATGACGACAGATCGGTTGCCGGGAAAGACGGCTCTGAAACGATACGCTGGAACATCGAAACTTCCTGGCCCCAGACCGTGATGCGTTCGCGCGGCACGGTCAAAAGCGTCTCCTCCGGCTTGAACCGCTCCAGGAACACCTGGCAGCCGCCGGCGATGATCGCGTGGGCGGTGATGCCGCCCTGGCATTCAAGATGGCAGATCGGGTAGTTGTTGATGACGCGCATCGGGTCGGCGAGGTAGATCTGGGCGGTGCGGCTGTAGACCTCGATGAAATTGCGGTGTGACAGCATCACACCCTTCATGGCGTTTGTGGCGCCGCGGATATAGACGAGGCTCAGAACATCGTCCGGCCGCACATGCGCTGCCGCCTGATCGACCCGCTCCAGGGGCAGTTTCGCACCGTCTTCAAGGAAGTCATCGAACGGTGTGGCGAAACGGTGGGTGGTGCCGCCGATGAGCACGAACTCCTGCGTTTCGGGACAGGAAAACATGATCGTACCGAGGTCCTCGGCGAGATCATGGCTGTCGACGACGCCGATTCCGATCAGCACCTGCGGTTTGGCGTCGTGGATGATCTGTTCGATGTCGTCGATGTTCTGGCGCGGATCGGCACCGACGAAGATCGCGCCGATGCGCGCACACGCCAGCAGCATGACAAGGTATTCGGGGCCCGGAAACGCCACCAGCATGACACGGTCGCCGCGGTGCGTGCCGATGCGCAACAGGGCGCGGGCCACAAGGTCCGTGGCGCTGGCGAGCTGTTTGTAGGTAACGCGCTCGTGCCCGAACACACAGGCTTCCGAGCCAGGTGTCTCTGCAGCGTGCATGAGCGCGTAGTCCGACAATCTTGTCAGATGCGGCTGCATCCGGAATCCCCGCGATCTTTCAGCATCATGGCTGGAAAGTTTAAGTCCGTCCCACGATCATTCTAGAACGCCTGCACGGGAATGGCACGCAATTCTGACGCATCCATTCCAGTCGAACCGGCGTATGCAGGCAGCGTTGCGGGACTGTCTGGACATACGGTGCACGCTCCCCACATTTATGCCGCAATGTGCGGCAATGTTCGCGAGTATGTCAGCTCGTGAGAGGGGCGGCAGAAAAGGGAGACACTATGAAGACGATTGTCAGGACAGCGGGGATTGCTGTTGCGTCTCTGGTTCTTGCCGTCACCGTTGCCGGCGATGCGCGCGCTAATGAGCGTCACGCCTATTGCAATGAGTACGCGCACAATACCGCCAAGCACGAGACCGGTGGCAATGCGCTTGGCGGTGCGATTGGCGGCGCCGCGACGGGTGCCATCATCGGCGGTATCCTCGAAGGCGGCGGCGGTGCCGGCGCCGGCGCCATTATCGGCGGTGGAGCGGGCCTCCTGTTCGGCGCCATCGGCGAGCGTCACCGTTACGAGCGCGTCTATGAACGCGCCTATGAAGACTGCATGGAAGAATACCGCCAGCCGTCACACGATTCGAACGCGGCATCTTACGATCCGGACGATGGCTATGCGCCGCCGCCTCCGCCGGAGACGACCGCCTACAAGCCCGAGCCCTGGTCGGACGAGTGGTACGCCTATTGCCGCGAGAAATACCGCTCCTTCGATCCAGATACCGGCTACTACCTGGCCTATTCGGGGCGTTATCGTTTCTGCCGGTAGAAGGTAACCCACGCAGCGATCGCCCGGCGCAGTCTTGGTGACCCCTTACGGCATGGGAGATGCGCGGATCAGGTCCGCGCATGACGTCTTGCGCGTGGCCGGCGCTGCATTCAGGCGTCGGTATTTCCAAACCCCCCGCCCGACGGCGATTTGATGATGATTGCCTCGCCCGCATCGATGACCGTCTGATCGCAGCCTTCGAGCTGTTCGACCGTGCCGCTGAGGCGCCGCACGGCATTGGCCCCGCATTCGCCGGGCTCGCCGCCGTCGAGGCCGAAGGGCGGCACGTGGCGGTGGCCGGTGAGGAGGGAGCAGTCCATCTTCTCCAGGAACCGGATGATGCGCAGTGTACCATCGCCGCCATTGTGGGCGCCACGGCCGCCTGAGCCGCGCCGGACTCCGAAACTCTCCAGCAAAACCGGATAGCGCCACTCAAGGATTTCAGGATCGGTGAGCCGCGTGTTGGTCATGTGGGTGTGGACGCCGCTCGTGCCGTCATGGGTGGCGCCGGCGCCGGAACCGCCGCAGATGGTCTCGTAATACTGATAGGTGTCGTTGCCGAAGTTCAGGTTGTTCATCGTGCCCTGCGCGGCGGCGAGCGCGCCGAGCGCACCGAACAACGTGTCGGTCACCGCCTGGCTTGTCTCGACATTGCCGGCGACCACGGCGGCGGGGAACTTCGGCGCCAGCATGCAGTCGTCGGGAACGACGATATTGATCGGCTTGAGGCAGCCCGCATTCATGGGGATTTCATCGTTGACCATGCAGCGGAACACATAGAGGACCGCGGCGCGGGTGACCGGTTGCGGCGCATTGAAGTTCGAGTTCTGCTGCGGGCTCGTGCCGGTGAAGTCGACGGTTGCCTCGCGCGCCGCCTTGTCGACGGTGATCGAGACTTTGATGACCGTGCCCTGGTCCATCTCATAGGCGAATTCACTGTCATGCAGGGCGTCGATGACGCGGCGCACGCTTTCTTCCGCGTTGTCCTGCACATGGCCCATATAGGCATGCACCACGTCGAGGCTGAACTGCTCGACCATTTTGCGTAGCTCCTGCACGCCCTTCTCGTTGGCGGCAACCTGTGCTTTCAAGTCGGCGATGTTCTGCACCGGATTGCGGCACGGCCATTCGCCTGACGACAACAGGTCGTGAAGTTCGCGTTCGCGCAAGGATCCGCGGTCGACCATCTTGAAGTTGTCGATGACTACGCCTTCCTCGCGAATGTCGGTGGCGCGCGGTGTCATGGAACCCGGTGCCATGCCGCCGACATCGGCGTGATGGCCGCGGCTTGCGACATAGAAGAGGACGTGGGTTTCCGTGTCGTCGAAGACCGGTGTGACGACCGTAATGTCGGGCAGATGCGTGCCGCCATTATAAGGCGCGTTCAGGACATAGACATCGCCCGGTTGCATCTCGGGGTTCTGCGCGATGATCGCCTCGACGCTCCTGTCCATGGAGCCCAGATGCACGGGCATGTGCGGCGCGTTGGCGATGAGCTGTCCGTCAGCGTCGAACACGGCGCAGGAAAAGTCGAGCCGCTCCTTGATGTTGACCGAATAGGCGGTGTTCTGGAGCGTGACGCCCATCTGTTCGGCAATCGACATAAAGAGGTTGTTGAAGACCTCAAGCATCACCGGGTCGGCGTGCGTGCCGATGGCGGCTTCGCGTGTCGCCGCCTTGACGCGGGTCATGACGATGTGAAGCTTCGGCGTTACATCCGCCGCCCAGCCATCCTCGACGGTGATCGTGCCATGCGGCTCAATGATGATGGCCGGGCCATTGACGCGCTGTCCGGGTTTGAGGGCTTCGCGGTCATAAACCGGGGCGTTGTGCCAGGTGTCGCCGGAGAAAAACCGCGTCTCGGCGCGGGTTTCAGGCGCCACATCGCTTGCGTCGTGGTCGCGCTCTGTCGCCTTGGCGCCGCCGCCAAGCGTTTCCACTTCATAGGCCTCAAGCACGATGTCCTTTTCAGGCGTAATGAAACCGAAGCGCTGACGGTGGGCGACTTCAAAGACCGCGCGCAGAGCCTCGGCATCATGTTCGCCGACATCAACGCTGATCGCCGTGTCCGTTCCGGCATAGCGCAAATGCGCGTGCTCATAGGTACGGGTATCCTCCGCGGGAATGCCCTGATGGACGAGTTCGGCCATGTTGGTGCGCCCGAGATCCTCGACAATGGCCTGGAGTTTTGCCACCGAGTCGGCATTCAGCGTCTCCTCGACCGCGCGCTGCCTGTTGGCGCGGATATCGGCAAGTCCCATGCCATAGGCGGAGAGAATGCCGGCGAGGGGGTGCACGAGGATCGATTCCATGCCGAGCGTATCGGCAATGAGGCAGGCGTGCTGGCCGCCGGCGCCGCCGAAGCATGTCAGTGTGTAGCGGGTGATGTCATAGCCGCGCTGGACGGATATTTTCTTGATTGCGTTGGCCATGTTCTCAACCGCGATCTTCACGAAACCTTCCGCCACCTGCTCGGCGTTGCGGTCATCCCCAATGTCTGCGGCGAGTGCCGAAAACGCCTCACGCACTTCTTCCAGAGCGAGCGGCTGATCCTGGCCGGGGCCAAAGATGGCGGGGAAGAAATCGCGGTCGATCTTGCCGAGCATCAGGTTGGCGTCGGTCACGGTGAGAGGGCCGTCGCGGCGATAGCATTTGGGGCCAGGATTGGCGCCGGCTGAATCGGGACCGACGCGGAAGCGTGCGCCGTCATAGTGGAGAATCGAGCCGCCGCCGGCCGCCACGGTGTGTATCAGCATCATCGGCGCACGCATTCGCACGCCTGCGACTTCCGTCTCGAAAGTGCGCTCGTACTCGCCGTCATAGTGCGAGACGTCGGTTGACGTGCCGCCCATGTCGAAGCCGATCATGCGGTCGAAGCCCGCCATTTCGGTGACCTCCACCGCGCCGACGACGCCGCCGGCGGGGCCGGACAGAATGGCGTCCTTGCCCTGGAAGAGGTCCGCAGCGGTCAGCCCGCCACTCGACTGCATAAACATGAGCTTGGCGCCCGACGACCGCGTGTCGAGTTCGCTTGCGACCTGGTCCACATATCGGCGCAGGATGGGCGAGAGGTAGGCGTCCACCACCGTCGTGTCGCCGCGGCCCACGAGTTTCATGAGCGGGCTCACCTCATGGCTCACCGAAATTTGCGGGAAGCCGATGTCTCGGGCAATTTCCGCCGCCGCCGTTTCATGGTCGCGATAGCGGTAGCCATGCATGAAAACGATTGCAACGGAGCGGATGCCGTCATCGAATGCCTGCTGCAGCCCTGTCCGCGCCGCTTCGAGGTCAATCTCCGTTTCCACCGTGCCGTCCGCGTGCACGCGTTCGGGAACTTCGACGACACGCTCGTAGAGCATTTCCGGCTTGACGATGTGACGGTCGAAGAGCTTGGGGCGCGCCTGATAGCCGATCTCCAGCGCGTCGCGGAACCCTTTGGTCACCAGCAGAAGCGTGCGGTCGCCCTTGCGCTCAAGCAGCGCGTTGGTGGCAACCGTGGTACCCATCTTGACTGCGGATATATCGTTTGCCGGGATGGTTGTGCCCTGGGCAACACCCATGAGATCGCGAATGCCCTGAATGGCGGCGTCGGGGTAGGCCTCCGGGTTGTCGGAGAGCAGCTTATGGGCGCGGATTTCGCCGGAGGGATCGCGCGCGACGATATCGGTGAACGTGCCGCCCCGGTCGATCCAGAAGTCCCATTTGCCTTCTGCCGCGCCATCCCGTGCCATGTCGATGCTCCTTGTGCCCGGAATCCGGGCGTGACCATGTTTCGGTGACCTTGAAGAACCAGAAAATAAGGAGTACGTCAATAAATTATCGACAATGTATAGATATTATTGTACAAAGATGCAACTAGGGAGGCACCATGATCCAGTCCGAATCGCAGGCGGAGACGCCACACCGCGAGCCGATTGTTTCGTCGTCGCATCTTGCGAACTCAGGCATGCCGGAGCTTTCGGAGATGGAGTTTGCGCTTTCGATATCGACGCATGCGTTCCATCGCTGGATCGTGCGCGGCATGGCGGCGGCCGGCGCGGAAGATCTCGGCGCACTCGATGTGCTCATTCTGCACGTGCTCAATCACCGTGGGCGGCCAAAGCGGCTGGCCGACATCTGCCTCATGGTCAATCTGGAAGATACGCACACCGTTGCCTATGCGCTGAAAAAGCTTGAGAAGGCCGGTTATGTGGCGGGCACGAAACGCGGCAAGGAGAAGTTCGCCGAAGCCACAGAAGAAGGCCGCGCACTGTGTGAGCGCTACCGCGAAATTCGCGAGCAATGCCTGTTGTCGTCGATCGAAATGCTCAATGTCGATGCGAAAGACGTGGCGCGGCTTGCCGGCCTGCTGCGCGCGCTGTCGGGCCTCTACGATCAGGCGTCACGGGCGGCTACGTCGTTGTAGGCGGCGGGCGACCCCGGTGGGCGTCAACCATTGCAGCCGGTGCCACTCGACCGCATGTGCATCCTGTGTCATTTATGGTGCATAGCCGACGAGTAGAGCCCCGCCATGACCGAAACGCCCGAGATTCCCTCCAATGTTCCCACCGACCGGGAAGAGCTGCGCGCGTGGATGCGTGAGCACGAGGTCTATGAGGTTGAGTGCATCGTGCCCGATCAGGCCGGCGTTGCCAAAGGCAAGGTCATGCCGGCGGTCAAGTTCGCCGATGTGAATTCACTGTTTTTACCGGCGACGATTTTTCTGCAAACCATCACCGGCGGATATGCGGAGGTTGACGAGCCCTGGCTTGAAACCGAAAACGATATGGTGCTGACGCCGGATATGGAGACCGTGCGCCTTGTGCCGTGGGCGAAAGAACCTTCGCTCCAGGTCATCCATGATATTTTCTGGCAGGACGGGTCGCCCGTCGAGTATGCGCCGCGCAACGTGCTGAAGCGGGTGGTGGAGAAATACACCGAACAGGGCTGGCAGCCGGTGGTGGCACCCGAGCTTGAGTTCTATCTCCTCCAGCCGAATACGGATCCAGACTACCCGGCAGAGCCGCCGGTCGGCCGTTCCGGTCGCCAGGGTATCGGGCGTCAGGCCTACAGCATATCAGCCGTCGATGAGTTCGAAGACCTGATCGAGGACATTTACGACTTTGCCGAGGCGCAACGGCTGGAAATCGACACGATCATCCACGAAGCGGGCGCGGCCCAGCTGGAATTCAATCTGGACCACGGCGACCCGCTGATGCTCGCCGATCAGGTGTTCCTCTTCAAACGCACGATCCGCGAGGCGGCGCAGCGCAACGGCATCTATGCGACGTTCATGGCAAAGCCCATGGAGTCCGAGCCGGGCAGCGCCATGCATCTGCACCAGAGCGTCGTCGATGCGAAGACCGGCAAGAACATCTTCTCCGACGCCGATGGCGAGCCGACAGAGGCGTTTTACGGTTTCATCGGGGGGCAGCAGTCGTACCTGGGTGCCGCCGCCTGTTTCATGGCGCCTTACGTCAATTCCTACCGCCGCCTTATCCCCGGCGCGTCGGCCCCGATCAATCTGGAGTGGGGCGCCGACAACCGGTCGGCGGGCCTGCGTATTCCGACATCGGGGCCTGCCGCACGGCGCGTTGAAAACCGCGTTGCCGGTGTCGATGCCAATCCTTATCTCGCCATCGCCGCATCGCTTGCGTGCGGCTATCTCGGCATGACGCAGGGGCTGAAACCGAGCGATCCGGTAACCGCCAGCGCTTACGACAGGGAAGCAAACCTGCCCTACGATCTGCGCGATGCGCTGGAGCGTCTCGAGGCCTGCGAGCCATTGCAGGAGGTGCTTGGCGAGAACTTCACGCGGCTCTTCGCGGCGGTGAAACGCCAGGAACATGGCGAGTTCATGCGTGTCATCAGCCCGTGGGAGCGCGAGCACCTGATGCTCAACGTCTGACGGTGCGGATATGGCGGGACTGCTGACATCAAACGACGTGAAGGGCGCTTATCCGCCTGCCTCCTATTATACCGCAACCGCAAACGGTCTGGAACCGTTCGCGACGCTGCAGGGAGATACTGAATGCGATGTCTGTGTCATCGGCGGCGGGTTTACCGGGCTGTCGGCGGCATTGCATCTTGCTGGACGCGGTCTGGATACGGTGCTTCTCGATGCCCACCGGGTGGGATGGGGTGCGTCGGGCCGCAATGGCGGACAGATCGGCACCGGTCAGCGGCGCGATCAAGATGAGCTTGAAGCGCTCATGGGCAAGGACGATGCCCGGCGCCTTTGGGACATTGCCGAAGACGCCAAACAGCTCATTCGTGACCTCGTTGAGGAGCACGGCATCGAGTGCGATTTGAAACCGGGCATCATCCACGCCGATCACCGCGAGCGTTTTGTGGCGCATTCGCACAAGTATGTGGAGAAGCTGCGGCGCGATTACGGCTACGACCAGATCGAAACGCTGTCAAAGGCGGAGATCCGCGATCATCTGACCACCGAGGCCTATCATGGCGGGTCGATCGATATGGGCGCCATGCATGTGCACCCTCTCAATCTGGCGCTCGGTCTTGCAAAGGCGGCACAGGCGGCGGGCGTGCGCATTCATGAGCGAACGCAGGCAACGCGGGTTGAGCCTGGCACGACGTGCCGTGTCGTTACCGACGGCGGCAGTGTTTCCTCAAAGTTCGTCGTGCTCGCCTGTAACGGCTATCTCGATGACCTGATGCCCCGAGTGGCGTCACGCACGATGCCAATCAACAATTTCGTCATTGCAACCGAGCCTCTGCCGGAAAATCTCGCGCGTGCGCTCATCCGCGACGATACCGCGGTGTCGGATTCAAAATTCGTGGTCAACTACTACAGGCTGTCGGCTGACCGGCGCATGCTGTTCGGCGGCGGCGAGAATTACGGCTACTCGTTCCCCGCGGACATCAGGAAGTTTGTACGGCCTCACATGCTTGAGATCTATCCTCAGCTTGCGGATGTGCCGGTTGAGTATGGCTGGGGCGGAACGCTTGCGATCACCGTCAACCGCATGCCGTATTTCGCTCGCCTGGCGCCCAATGTGCTTACCGCCGCCGGTTATTCCGGCCATGGTGTGGCGATAGCGATGATCGCCGGCAAGATCATGAGCGATGCGATTGGCGGTACGGCTGAGCGCTTCGATCTCATGGCCAACGTGCCAACCTATCCGTTCCCTGGCGGGCGCTTCCTGCGCTGGCCCCTGCTGGTGCTTGCGATGACGTACTACTCATTGCGCGACAAATTGTAAGGTTCGCTTCACAGGCGTCACAATTGCCCTATATGGTGGTGACAACTCTCAATTTCCAAGGAGCGACCGATGCGTTCAAACACGTCTCGCAGCACCGCCGTCGGCGATATCGCCGAACGCGGTATCAATGCCGTATTCGTTGGTTTCATGGCAGCCGTTTGCCGCTGGTTTGCGGTGACACCTGAAGGTTTCAAGCGCCCCGGCTCGCGCCCGAATTCGCCGCCGCCCTCAGGCGGTGTCTCGTCTCTCGGTTAACCCGGCGCCGTCCGACAGGACCCGCTTCACGCAGTCTTCCACGCTTGCCCGCCAATCCGGCAAGGCGATGCCGAAGGCGTTTGCCAGTTTCGAGCAGTCGAGCCTTGCGTTGGCGAGGCGTGGCGCCGATGTCGGGTAATCGTCCGACGAAATTGCCCACACGTTGGCACTGGGACCATCGGCCCTGCCGGAGACCTCAAGCACGTGACGGGCAACGTCGCACCAGCTTGCCCCGCCGTTGCCGGCGGCATGATAGATGCCCCATTCCGCTTTGCCGGAGCTGCCCGCGATTTGTCCGGAGATGTCGAGGATGGCCGCCGCCAGATCGAGCGCCGAGGTCGGACTGCCAATCTGGTCGTCGACGACATCGATTTCGTCGCGCGTGCGGGCAAGGTCCAGAATATTGGTCACGAAGTTGCGGCCATATGGGCTGTGGATCCAGGCGGTGCGCAAGATGATGTGTTGTGGATTGGCTTTGGTCACCGCACGTTCGCCATCCAGTTTCGAGCGCCCATAGACGCTGCCCGGTGCCGGTGCATCCTCTTCGGTGTACGGCTCGGGCTTGTTGCCGTCGAACACGTAGCCGGTCGAGAGGTGAATAACGGGCACCCCTTTCTTGGCGGCGACCGCGGCGAAATCCGCCGCGCCGGTGCTGTTCAGCCGGAAAACCGCATCTTCTTCCGTTTCCGCCCGGTCAACGGCGGTGTAGGCCGCCGCGTTGATCATCACATCGGGCTCCGCCTCCACCATGGTGGAGCGGATGGTCGATGTGCGACACAGTTCAAGCGCCTGCTTGCCGATGGAGAGAGCCGTGATGTCGGCCCTCGCGGTGGCCAGTTCGACGAGCGCACGGGCGATCTGTCCGTGCCAGCCGGCGATCATCAGACGCATGGAAGGCGTCCCTTGCGCGAACGGGTTTCAGTTACTGGCGAGTGTGCCACAGATTGCCACCGGCATCGACCGACAAGCATCGTGAAACCGCATGGAAAGCTCCGGCAGTGGTTCGATTTCACGCAACAGCTTGCGCCGCATGGCAAGGGCGAAGTCCTCGTAGCGTTGCACGGACATGACAAAGCTGCGCGCGCCGGTCTGGACGTGGCGGCGATACCAGTCGTCGAGGTCGGGCACTTCGTTCAGAACCGCCAGTCCGTTTATCGTGATGCCGCGGGCCCGCGCCATGGCACGGGCCTGTGTTGCCATGACGATGAAATCGCGCGGCGCGGTTTCCTCGCCGTCGCCCGACACATCGATGACGAGCCGCTCGGCGGTGATCCCGTTTTTGTCCATGTCGGCAATGGTTTTGGCGATGCCTTCGCCAAGCCCGGTGCCGCCGGTCAGGCGCCGTGGATAGGTTTGCACAAGATCGGCGAACTGTTCCGCGGTGGTCGCTCCGTCGACGATGAACCAGCCGGCAAAATCCTTTGGAATTTTCGCTTCCGCCCACACGACCATCGTTACGGCAATGCGCCCGAGCTGTCCGCTCTCGATGGCGGCGTGAATTTCCGGGTCGCGGAAGGCGTAGGCAATGCCGTCGAGCTGCAACCGGAACTCGGCATCATCGACGCTCGCCGAGGCATCGACCGCAAGGGCGAGTTCAAGATCGACCACGGTTTCCTGTGCGCGCGCAGGTGTCGCCGCGACCATAAGGACTGCGAACAGCACTAGGATGCAACGTATGTTCAAGGTTCCTGGGCTCCGGAGAATATGAGAGCTATTGATTGAAGTGCGTTGGCAATATTGCATGTTTCGGTAAAAGGGGTGTGGCGGACAATGCGGGTCATATTGAGAATTATGTTGTGCGTGGCGTTCGCCGTGCTTGGTTTCGCGGGCGTGGCATTCGTGACGGCATTGATGTTTGTGCCCGCTGGCAGCGGGCTTGCGGGCCCCGCCATCGTCGTCGGTTACGGCGGATTGGGTGGGCTTGTTGCGGCTGGGATTGCGGTCATCCTCGGCTTTCGGCTCGCGCCGAAGGCCCTGATGTCGGTTGCCATTGTGTCATCCGCTCTGGCGCTTTTATGTATTGCGGGTCTGACGGTGCGTGCAGTGATGTTGCATGCCGATGACGTGCGCCCGCAAACCCCGGAAACGCCGCCCGTGACGGCTCCCGTTGAATAAACTTACCGCGCCGCGCTTGGCGCACGCTTGCGGCGTGCACCGGTGAGCGCCTGATAGACGATGCCCGACATCAATATGGCGCCGCCGACCAGGGTGAGCGTTTCGGGCACTTCGGCCACCGCGAGCCACACCCAGACAGGCGCCAGCAAAGGTTCGGACAGCGACAAAAGGGTGATTTCGGTTGCCGACAGGGTGCGTGCGCCGATGGTGTAGAGGCTGAGGCCGAGGCCCAACTGGCCGAAGCCCATGATTGCGCAGATGGCGATATCGCGCCACGGCAGGGTAAGCTCCGCAACGCCCCAGGTTTCGCGCCACGGCATCGGCAAAAGCAGGCAGACGAAGCTCACTGCGGCACCGAAGAGGCCGGCATAGAAGATCGCCGGCATCATGTCGACATCGGCGCCCCAGCGCAGCATGACGGAAAAGGCCGCCGCCGCGAACGCAGCATAGAGCGCCAGTGTATTGCCGATCATGCCTCCCCCACTGATGCCGTTGACAACCATGACGCAGAGCCCGATGGCCGCCAGGGCCATGGCGACCCAGGTGTGGCCGCGCACCATTTCGCCGAGGATCCACCAGCCGAGCAGGGCAGCAAAGAACGGCACCGCGGCCAGCATAAATACCGCATTGGCGACGGTTGTGTATTCGAGGGACAGGAGGAAGCTGAAAGACGCGGTGGCGATGCACAGGCCGCCAATAGCACTCTCGACACCAGCGTTTGCCAGGACCGAGCGTAGACGGCCGCGGTTAAAAAACACAATGGCGATCGAAATCGCAACGATCAGGAACAAAGAGCGGAAGAACATGATCTGCAGCGCATCGCCTTCCTCGACGAGACGGAACCACAGACCGCCGGTACTCCACACGATGCCGGCGCAGAGGACGAGCGCGACCGAGCCCATATAGCCGAGGCTGACGTGCGCGTGCGCACCGTAAGTGGAGGATCGGTCGGTCATGCCGCAAGCTTCCTGCCCGGCAGACGAACTGGCAAATGAATTAAATTCTGAGTCGGCGGGTGGTTCAGCTGCGGGTGCTGTGCGGGGCCTTGCGCGCTCGCCAGGAGCCTGAAGATCAGTTCGTCCGGCGGTGCCCCACCGGCGGGAAGAACATCATATCGTTCTCTTCCGCCGCGCCGTGACAGTCGTGACAGAACTGCATGCTGGTTGAATTCTTGCCGCCCGTGATGCCGTAGAGTGTTCCGTCGGGCATGACCATGGCATACCGCCAGTCGCTGGTTGCAGGATTAAAGCCGCTCGTCATTCTTTCCATTGTTAACAGCGGGCCGTGTGCAATCGCGCCGCCATCCGTTACTGCGAAACTGTCCATGGCAATCATCGAGCCGATCGGCATGCGCCGTACGTGCTCGAATTGCCGGTAAGTGTTTTGCGCAATCCGGTTGGCAAAGACGTTGACATACCGCCCACCATGCGTTGCCGAAACGAAGGGTGCAGCCGAGATGGCGGGCCATTGGGAGTAGCGTTTTGCTGCAAGGATCCCGGCTTTTGAGTAGTTTCCGGCAAGTGCGGAAGCTATGCGCGCATAGATGTCGGCGGGCGTCTGCTGGTCCGAATTTGGCGCAGAGGCCGGCGGTTCCGGTGCAGGTTGCTGACCTGACGTTGGGGAGGACGGTGAAACAGTTGCCGTTGTGAACGAAAACTCCGTCGTAAGCAGGCTTTCTTCCATCGGGGTCTGCTGGCCTCCGGTCTGGCTGTGCACGCTCACGCGAACACGTTTGAACACCTGTTCGATCGTCAGGCCCGGTTCGCGGAGCGCCAGAGCAAGCGCGGAGGCATAAGGGGAATTGGGTCCATTGCCGTCCTGGGCGACGCTACCAGGCTCGGCGGAATACGCAACGAGCGAGCCGTGCAGACTTTCTATGCGGGCAAGACCGCGGGTGCCGCCGCGTGTATCTGTGTAAGGATTGTCCCGGCAGGCATCGAGAATGACGATGTTGAGCTCGTTGGCGGCTTCTTCCATCTGAGCCAGGACATCGGAAACCTCGATGGCTTCGTGCTTAAGATCGACTGCGTGTTCTATCTGTGTGCCAAGCGGAATGAGATAATTTTGTCCGCGGTATTGGGCGCCGTGCCCTGCGTAGTAAAATAGCCCGACTGCATCGCGCCCGGCAGCGCGCAGTGCCTGCCCGAACCTGCTCACCGCGCGGCCCATGGCACGCTCATCCACATCGAAGGCGGTGACGACGTCGAAGCCGACATCGCGCAGGGCGCTGGCCATGAGGCGTGCATCGTTGCCCGGATTCCTGAGACGCGCGATGTTCGTGTAGTCCGAGTTGCCGATCACCAGCGCTATGCGGGCCGCGGCCAGCGCGTTGTCCGGTGTCGCGGAGATCAATAGAGCCACCGCAAAGATCGGAGTAAGCAGGTGCCGCAACATCGGTCGCCTCCGGTGTGAATATTGCGCTCACTATCTATTCGACTGGCATATGTGTCCAATAACAAACAAGTCAGGGCGAAACGTGCCGTAGCGCCGCCGATTTGCGATGCCAATGTTCTCCGATCCGATGCCGGGCTGAGTGTGTGGCTGGATAGGCTGGTTTGTCAGCACAATACCGTTGTGGACAGTCAGCGTGTGATCGGATGTGTTACTTGTTCGATCCGGGTTTGATGACTTGGGCGACGCCGCGCTTAAGGGGCGGCATTGGTCGGCGAAATCGAATTCAATGATGCTCACAAGTGCTAAGGTTTCACAGCCGGTGCATTGCCCGAGCAGCACCGCTCCGATGGTTGAAACGTCGAAGAGAGCCGCAAAGAACGGCACCACGGCCAGAATAACCACTGCACTGGCGACGGTCACGCGTCCCTTCCGCCACGCCCTTCCGCCGCGTTTACAGCGTGCTTCGACACCGCATACCATTTGGCAGGGAACCCTTGTGAAGCCAAGGGGAAGGGCCAGTCCATGTCCAGATTCAAACTTTGCTCCGGCGCTGCCGCTATTGCCTTCTGTGCGGGAATGCTCATGTACCCGGGGCGATGCGAATGCCGCATCAATTTGCGTTGCGGGGTTTGCCGGAGACAAGAAAAAGGAAGAGGTCTGCAGCTGCCATCCCGCATCCGACCTTTGCAAGTGGGAACGCACCTGCCAGGACAGCACTTTCTATAGCGGCGATCATGCTGAAGAGACGATCGACGCCTGGAAGAGCAACGGTTATGAGGTTTGGATTGTCAGAAAGACAAACAGCGCCACCCGGCAACTCTGCCAGCTAGACTGATTGCCCATCGCCGATAGTTCCTGCCTTAGAGAGGACCGGGTTACTACCCGTTCCATTCCGGCTTGATGACCCAGGCCACGCCTCGGCCCAGAATCGCGCACAAGAGCGCGGCGCCAATGCCGATAAAGCCGAGAAGCATGGTGGTTTCGTTGTTGTTCACTTGGCCGACAAACAGCAGTCCGGCCGCCGAAACGCCAAAGAGAACCGCTAGCAGCAGCCCCGTCCGGGCGAGAATTCCACATGTTCTGTTCATGCGGCGGAACATGCCAGTGAAGGGGGCGGAGCGCAAGTGCGATGCGACGCGGCGCTCAAAATTCCGATGGCCTGATGGCTCTGGACCTGAACTGTAACTGATGATGCTCTGTTTGGACCTGAAGCGCCCAAAAAAAGGGCCCGCCTGGCTGAGTGCCGGGCGGGCCAAGTACTGGGAACTTTTGGGAGGAAAATCTGTCAGGCGGCGCAGGCCAGGCATGCCTGTTCGACATGCCTGTGATCGGTGCCGCAGCAGCCGCCGATGATATTGATGTGTCCGAGGCGGTTGCGGATGTCACGGTGATGGGCGCCAAATTCTTCCGGGTCGCCGTCATCGAGCTCTTCCGCCTCGTCTAGCTCGGCATGGCTCATTCGGGATGCATTGGAGCGGATACCGCGCACGCGGTTCACCCAGTCCTCGCGGGCATCGAGCGCATCCTGGAAGTGCGTCGTGTGGGCGCAATTGATCATAAAGTAGGCGGGCGCTGAATTCGTCGCCGCATCGACTTCCGCGATGGCGTCCTTGAGACTCTGACCGGTCGGCAGACAACCGTCCGTCTCGGTGGTGAAGCCGATGACGACGGGGAGCCCGGCCTTGCGGGCGGCACGAACGATGCCGATGGCTTCCGGCGTATTGGTGAGCGTCGCGGCGGTGATCATGTCGACATCCGTTTGCGCGAACGTCGCGACCTGCGTGGCGTGGTAGTTCTCTGCTTCGCCGGGGTTCATCAGGTCGCCTGGGTCGTAACCGTCTCCGCGCGGGCCGATGTTGCCCGAGATCACCATGGGCGTCATTGGCGTTTCGTGACGCGTGCGGATGTCGCTCAGCATGGCAATCGCGCGGCGGTTGAGCGCATCGAGTTCTGAGCCTGAGTATCCCAGGCGCTTTGCCCAGTCGGGGCTGGCGCGCCAGGTGGCGCTTTCGAGCACGAAGCCGACCTGGTTCTCCACCGCAATGCGCACATAGGTCTCGAAGTAACGGCGCAGAAGTGCGGTGCCGGTATCGTCTTTCAGGAGATCGAACGAGGCAAAGTGCGGCAGTTCAAGGCCATCGTGAAACAACAAGGTGGTCTCGATGCCACCGTCGGTGATGAAAAACGTGTCGGAGAGCTGTGGCAGGTCGTGTCGGTACTTGCTCATCGGAAACTCCTCGCGGCGCGGGTGCAAGGCGACTGTGCCTTGGCGCGACAGCTGGAGAAGTAAGCGCGATCTGTTTCAGGCGCATTTCAGGTTACGGGCAACAGTGTTTCAATTGTTTCAGTCCGTGCCCGCGCCTATGGCATGGCGCGCAGCACTCAGTTTCCAGGCCGCGATGTTGGCGGCAAAGGCGAGTGGAATGAAGGCGGCGAAGACCCAGAACCCGACCGAGCGAGCCGCGTCGAGTGAAACCCCTTCGGAGAATCCGGCGGCGTTGGCGATGATGCCGGCAAGCGATGCGCCGATTGCGTATCCCAGCATCTGAACGGATGGCAGGACGGAGGAAATACGGTCGCGGTCCGCCTCCGGTGCGCCTGAAATGGCGCGCCGGACAACGAACGCCCAGGCCATGCCGAAACCCGCCCCCTGCATCACGGCGAATGGCAGCAGCGCGACCACTGGTCCGGTCGGCATATAGACGGTGAGACCGATGACGCTTAGCGTAATCAGAACGGATCCGGACCGGATGATCCAGGGCTCCAGACGCGGGCCGGCCCCCGACACCGCGATGGCCGCAACCGACCAGGCGACCGACTCGATGGCGACGATGTAGCCCGCCGTCAACGGGTCGATGCCGTAAAGAGTCTGCATGATGATCGGCCCGTAGACAAACAGGGATACGCTGGCAACGGCGCTGGCGAGCACCATGACCGTGCCGGCACCGGGTGCGTGTCCAAGGTTCAATGGCCGGATTGCCAGCATGCGTGCCGGGCTAACGCCATCTCGGCGCACGAAGGCCCAGAGAAGCGCGGAGCCGGCGATGCAGAGCAGCGGCGTCCAGACAAGCGAGACATGCGCGCCCGCGGCTGCAATGGCAAAGACGCCGAGTGAAAGCAAGCCGAGGTTTTTCCAGTCGACGCCGGACGAGGTCTCGGTGTCGTCGCGTGGTGCGGCGGGGCCGAGCAGGTGCGCAGAGGCAAGGCCGAACAGGACTGCCTGTGCGGCAAATGCCCAGAAGCCGCCGCGCCAGTATCCGTAGTTCGCAAACAACCCGCCGATCAACGGTCCGATGAGCGAGGACACTCCCCAGGTGGCGGACACGATGGCGACGATGCGTAACCAGAGGCGTTGGGGAAACAACCGGTTCATGCCGGTGAACGTGCCCGCCAGCATCATGCCACCGCCGATGCCCTGCAGTATGCGGCCGAACAGCATGGCAGCCATGTCGGGAGCGAGAGCGCTGATAACGCAACCGAGTGTGTAAAGCGCGGCAGCGCTCGTCATGACCTTGCGCATGCCGACCCGCGTTACGAGAACTCCGGTGGCGACGGCGGAAATAATCGAGCCAAGCTCGTAGAGAGCCAGAGTCCAGCTCAGATAGGGCAGGCCGCCGATGTCCCGAACCGCGCTTGGCATCAGCGTTGCCACGAGAAGCGAGTCGGCGGCGTGCAACCAGACGCCGAGGCACAGCACCGCCAGAAGGGCCAGATGGCCGCGCCGGAAAAGCTCGCTCCACGGCGCCGGGCCGGTGGCGGTCGTATCGGCTGACTGGCTCATCGGTTGCTCCGCAGTGAGATGCCGGGTTAATTAAGAAAGTATTTTCTTTAAAAATTCAAGTACCAATGTGACGTCCGGTTTCTTGCGCGTGAATGTCGCAAAAATAAATGCTGCCAAATCAATCTGTTTTTGTATGCTCCGCGCATGTCGATCTGGGGTAAAGTTGTTGGCGCTGCAGCCGGGCTCGCTATGGGCGGTCCGATCGGGGCACTTGTGGGCGCGGTCGCGGGCCACTTTGCGGTGGACCGGGGGGGCGAGGCGCTGACCGGTGCCAATCCGGAAGCTGAAGTTGCGTTTACGATCGGCGTCATCGCGCTCGGCGCCAAAATGGCCAAAGCCGACGGTGTGGTCACGAAAGACGAGATCGACGCCTTCAAGGAAGTGTTCGCCATTCCACCGGAGGAAATGAAGAACGTCGCGCGCGTGTTCAATTTGGCAAAGCGCGACGTGGCGGGTTACGACGCCTATGCACGCCAGCTTGCCAACCTGTTCAAGGACAAGCCCGACGTTCTGGAAAATGTGCTCGATGGCCTGTTTCACATCGCCAAGGCGGACAATGTCGTGCACAGCTCCGAGCTTGAGTATCTGAAATCGGTATCCGGCATATTCGGCTTTGAAGAACGCGCATTCGAACATATCCGGGCGCGCCACGTGGCGCTCGAGGACAGCGATCCCTTTGCCGTGCTCGGTCTTGAGCGCACCGCAACGGATGACGACATCAAGCGCACCTACCGCCGTCTGGTGCGCGATAACCATCCCGATGTCCTGATCGGGCGGGGCATGCCGCCGGAAGCTATCGAGATCGCCAACCGCAAGCTTGCCGCCATCAACGCCGCCTATGACCGGATCGAAAAGGAACGCGGTCTGTGAGTGCCGCGCCCGAGCTTGCCATTGTGCAGCGCCCTTCGCCAAACCAGGGCGAGCGCAAGAACGGTCTTGAGGCGGACATCCTGCTTCTGCATTACACCGCAACGAAGTCGGCGGAAAACGCGCTTACCTGGCTTTGCAACCCGCAGGCCGAGGCCTCGTCGCACTATCTCGTCGATGAAGACGGCACCGTCTACCAAATGGTCGACGAGGCCATGCGCGCCTGGCATGCGGGTGCGTCGTTCTGGGCCGGCGAAACCGACATCAACAGTTGCTCGATCGGCATCGAAATTCAAAACGAGGGTACCTGGGGCGGCAATCCGGATTTTCCCGATGCGCAGATGGACGCGGTGGAGACGCTCAGTCTCGGCATCCTTCACCGTCACGACATTCCGCCTCACCGCGTGCTCGCCCATTCCGATGTGGCGCCCGGCCGCAAGGTCGATCCGGGCGAGAAGTTCGACTGGGAGCGCCTGCACGGCGCCGACATCGGACACTGGGTGGAGCCTTGTGCGATCGCCGAAGGGCCGGTGCTGGATCTCGGCGACGAAGGCGATGCGGTTCGCGCCGTACAGAGCCAGCTTGGCGCCTACGGCTACCGGGTTCCCGAAAACGGACTTTACGACGGCCTCACCAAAACCGTCGTATCCGCCTTCCAGCTTCATTTCCGTCAGGCACGGGTTGACGGCGTGTTCGATGTCTCGACGCGTGAGACCCTGCGCCGGCTCGCGGACGCATTGCCCCGATCCGCGCCCCGATCTGCTTGACGGAACCGCATGTGGGCTCATATTGAAGGGGTGCCAGTTGGCCGGATGGCCGCTGCCCGGTGCCTGCTTGCAGGTTTCGGGGAGAGGAAAGTCCGGGCTCCATGGAAACACGGTGCCGGGTAATGCCCGGCGGGGGCGACCCCAGGGAAAGTGCCACAGAAAGCAAACCGCCGGGGGCTTTGGCCACCGGTAAGGGTGAAAGGGTGCGGTAAGAGCGCACCGCGAACCTGGTGACAGGGTCGGCACGGTAAACCCCACCGGGAGCAAAACCGAATAGGGGTGGCGCGAAGCCTTCGGGCTTCAGGCCGGTTTCCAGGCCGCCGCCCGGGTTGGTTGCATGAGGCGTCCGGTAACGGGCGCCCTAGATGAATGGTCATCGCGTCTGCTCGCGCAGGCGTACAGAACCCGGCTTACAGGCCAACTGGCACAAGGGGTCCCGCGCCGGGCAATCGCAACACTTTGTTAAGCAAACACCCTCGACAATGTCCGTGACATCAAAAGGTCGCAAGGCGCGGTTGCGCTTGTCTTTGCCCGCCAATTGCGGAGCTTTGGCCCGCCAACGGTATTGGCAGTCTCGCCGAAGGCTCGGGGACAGAGGGGAGAGAGGCACGGCAGTGGCCGATTGAGGGATTTCCATTTGCGGCGAGGCCACGCCGTGCCTTTCTTTATCGGTAGCGTTCATGAGCTCGTTGCAAACACCAAATGACACAGCGCATGTGCCGGTCATGTGCGCGGACGTGATCGAGGTGCTTCAGCCCAGGGATGCCGGCGTCTATGTGGATGGAACGTTCGGGGCGGGCGGCTATACGCGGGCCATTCTGGCCGCGGCGCACTGCCGCGTCATAGCCATAGACCGGGACCCCGACGCCGTGCGCGAGGGAAAGCGCCTGGCACAGGAGTATCCCGAACGACTCTGCATGGCGGAGGGGCCGTTTGCGGATATGGCGGAGCTGATAAAGGCGGGATCGGTGAGCTCGGTTGACGGTGTAGTTCTTGATATTGGTGTTTCCTCGATGCAGATCGACGATGCAGGACGCGGTTTCTCGTTCATGAATGATGGCCCTCTCGACATGAGAATGGATCAGGGGCGGGGCGACACAACGCAGTCGGCGGCGGATGTCGTGAACACCGAGCCGGAAACGAAACTTTCGCGCATCATCAAGATACTGGGCGACGAGCGCCGGTCACGGCAGATCGCACGGGCTATTGTCGAGGCACGCCGCGCTGCGCCCATCGAAACGACGGGGGCGCTTGCGGCGATCGTGGAAAAGGCCATGGGGCCGGCGGCACGGGCGCAGCGCATTCACCCGGCAACGCGGACGTTCCAGGCCCTGCGCATGTACGTGAACGATGAGCTTGAGCAGTTGGCGCGCGCGCTGATGGCCGCCGAGACCATTCTCAATCCCGGAGGCCGGTTGGTGGTCGTTGCTTTTCACTCGCTCGAGGACAGACTGGTGAAACGTTTCTTTCAGGCGCGGACGACGCGCCCCTCGCGTCCTTCGCGTCATATGCCGGAACCGCCCGACAGCGGGCCGGAACCGACATTTGAGATTCTGACCTCCGGTGCCCGCAAGCCCGGTGACGAAGAAGTCGCGGCCAATCCGCGGGCGCGCTCGGCGAGGCTTCGCGCCGGCGAGCGCACAGCAGCTCCGACTTACCCCGCAACGCTTGCCGATTTCGGCATCGCGGCCCTTTGAGGAGGATCATCGCGTGCTTCGTGTCATCAATGCCTGCCTTGGGATCCTGGTCTTTGTTACCGCGGTCTGGCTCTATCAGTTGAAATACGATGTGCGGGCGGCGGTGAAACGCACCCATGTACTTCGCACGGAGATCACGGAGATCCGGCAGGACCTGACGCTGCTGGAAGCGGAGGGCACGCATTTGAGGAGCCTGGCCAGGCTTGAGGCGCTTGCCGCGAAACACCTGCCGCTGCGGCCAACGGAAGCCGAACAGGTTGTGCCGCACGGGCTGTTGTCGTCGACACTTGCCATGCGTGTCGAAGAAGTGCCGGAGGAGCCGGCGGCCGACCCGATCGGCTCGCTTCTGGGGCAGACGCAATGAGCGCGCCAACCCTTCCTGTCGGCACAAACGCCGATGCCGCGGTCGCCGTGCCGGTGCGTCCGGCCACCAACCACGTCGCTCCCGAACGCCGGATGGAAGCGCGAACGCGCATCGTCATGTTCGCGTTCTGCATGGCGTTTGCGATCATTGCCGGCAAGCTGAGTTATCTGTCGATCGTTTCCGATGGACGCGAACAGGAAGCGCCGGCGCGCGATGAGTCTGTACCGATACCGAGGCCGGGAATTGTCGATCGTACCGGCCGTGTCATGGCAACCGACCTGCAGGTCGCCTCGCTGTTCGCCGAACCGCGCCGCATCATCGATGTCGACGAAGCGGTCGAACTTTTGACATCGCATCTCACCGGGCTCGACGCACAGCAACTGCGCGCCAAGCTTGATAGCGATCGTGGCTTTGTGTGGATCCGCCGCGAGGTTGGGCCGCGCGAGCAGGAAATGATCCACAATCTCGGTATTCCGGGGCTTGGCTTCCGCTCTGAGCAGCGCCGCGTTTATCCTAATGGCCGTGCCGGTGCCCACGTCCTCGGTTACGTCGATGTGGATTCTCAAGGCATTGCGGGAATCGAGAAATATCTCGACGATGGCGGCAGCCTTTATGTTGCATCGCTTGCCGAACCGGACCAACCGGCGGCGGCGCCCGTCGTTCTCGCCATGGATTTGCGCGTTCAGCATGCGCTTCACGATGAGCTGACCAAGGCGATGGAGCGGTTTCAGGCGATCGGGGCAGCAGGCGTCGTGCTCGACGTCCATACAGGTGAGGTCGTGGCACTTGCATCCCTGCCGGATTTCAATCCGAACGACCCCCGCACGTCGCTCGATGCGACGACCAACAACCGCGTCACCGCCGGTGTTTACGAACTCGGTTCGACATTCAAGACCATCACGTTCGCCATGGCGCTCGATGCCGGGACGACGACGTTGCAGGGTCGTTACGACGCGACCCACCCGATCCGCGTCGGCGGCTTCCGCATCAGCGACTTCCACGCCAAACGGCGCGTTTTGACCGTGCCTGAAATTTTTATTTACTCGTCGAATATCGGCTCCGCCAAGATGGCACTGGATGTCGGGCTGGAGGGGCATCGTGAGTTTCTCGCCCGCCTCGGGCTGCTTGAACGGCTGCGCACCGAGCTCCCGACCGCCGCACCGCTTGTGCCTTCGAACTTCAGCGAGGTGACGAGCATGACCGTGGCGTTCGGACACGGCCTGTCGGTGACGCCGCTGCAGCTTGCGACCGCCGGCGCGGCGCTGGTCAATGGCGGCAACTTCATCGAGCCGACTTTCCTGGTGCGCGACCGCAATGTTGCGAGTTCACTGGCGCGCCGCGTGATCCGGCCTGAAACCAGCGAGGCGATGCGCCAGCTGATGGTGTTCAATGTCGCGGACGGCACGGCGCGGCGCGCCGGGGTCGATGGCTATGCGGTCGGCGGCAAGACGGGATCGGCCGAGAAGGTCGTCGACGGGCGCTACAGCAATACCGCACTTTTGACATCTTTTCTGGGAATGTTCCCAGGCTACGATCCGCGCTATGTCGTCCTCATCGTCCTTGATGAGCCCAGGGCGGCAGAAGGAACTTACGGCAACCGTACGGCGGGGTGGAATGCGGTGCCGACAGCCGGGGCGGTTATCCGGCGCGTTGCACCTATGCTCGGCCTTGTGCCGCGCGCGCCTGAAGATCTGACCAATCTGACACCCTTGCTGGTGCAGGCCGAACAGTAACGGGGATGGCATGCAGCTTTCGGCTTTGTTTACACACGGACCCGGGGTCCCGGGGCCTGACGGTGAGGTTGAGATAACAGGACTCACGTCGGACAGCCGGAAGGTTGAGCCCGGATTTCTGTTTGCCGCGCTTAAGGGACTTGAAACGGATGGCGCCCGATTTGTGGCGAACGCCATCGAGAACGGGGCGATTGCCGTCCTCGGTGCGCCGGACGTGGTCAAGAAAGTGCCGAAAAACGTGACGTTTGTCGCCTCGGACCGGGCGCGGCATGATTTTGCACTTGCCGCGGCGCGGTTCTTCGGCGTGCAGCCTGAAATTGCCGTCGGCATCACCGGCACGAATGGCAAGACATCGGTAGCGGCATTTCTGCGCCAGATCTGGCAGGCGCTCGGACATGGCGCGGCGAGTATCGGAACTGTTGGCGTCGTCTCTTCGACAGGGAGTTTCGATCTTCAGCACACAACGCCCGATCCGGTGGAATTGCACAGGATCCTGCGTGATATTGCAGCCGACCCGATCGATCACGTGGCCATAGAAGTTTCAAGCCACGGACTTCAGCAATGCCGTGCCGACGGTATCCGTTTTGCCGCCGCGGCGTTCACCAACATCTCGCGCGACCACCTCGACTATCATGCGGATTTTCAACACTATTTCGACGCGAAGATGAAGCTCTTCCGCGAACTAATCCATCCTGGCGCCTGCGCCGTCATTAATGCCGACTGCGATGAGGCGGAGACGGTGCGCGAGATCTGCGCGGAGCGTGAAATCCGCACGCTGATGGTGGGCGAGAAAGGCGAAGACCTGCGGTTGGAGAGGTTCGAACGCGACGGCATGATCTACACCGTGCGTGTCAGCTACGGTGGGCGCGATTACGATTTCATCCTGCCGTTGACCGGTGAATTCCAGATTTCAAACGCGCTGGTTGCCGCCGGGCTCGCCATTGCGACTGGTTCCAGCCCGGAGTTTGTTTTTCGCGCCATGGAACGGCTCAAGGGCGCGCGCGGGAGGATGGACCACGTTATCTATACCGATAGCGGGGCACCGATCTTTGTCGATTACTCCCACACGCCCGATGCGCTCGACAATGCGCTCAGGGCACTGCGCCCGTTTGTCGAAGGCCGGCTTATTGTCATCTTCGGCGCGGGCGGTGATCGAGATAAAGGCAAACGTCCGGAGATGGGCAAGGTTGCCGCCGACCTTGCAGATGTCGCAATCGTCACGGATGATAATCCGCGTACGGAGGACCCGGCGAAAATCCGCAAGGCGATCCTCAAGGCATGCCCGGGCGCAACCGAGATCGGCGACCGTGCCGAGGCGATCGCACACGGGGTTGCGATGCTCGCAACAGGCGACGTCCTGCTGATTGCCGGCAAAGGGCACGAGGCCTATCAGGAAATCGGCACGAAACGGCACTCGTTCAGCGATCACGATGTCGCCCTGAAAGCAGTTGCCGCGATGCCGGACGGAAGCGGCAATGACTGAGATGCTGTGGACGGAAAGCGAAATCGTCTCGCTCGGCGCCGGTGAATTGCGCGGTGCGCTTGCAATGCCGGTGAACGGTGCGTCGATCGATACCAGAACCCTCGCACGCGGCGATATCTTCTTTGCCATCATGGGCAAACAGCGCGATGGCCACGACTTTGTCGCGGCGGCGTTTGAAAAGGGTGCCGGTCTTGCGGTTGTCTCCGAGCCGACACCGGACATGGAAAAACTCGGACCGCTCTATGTGGTTGGCGATACGCTTCGCGCCATGGAGGCTTTCGGCGTTCATGCCCGTGCGCGGTGCGGTGGCAGGGTCGCCGCGATTACCGGCAGTGTCGGCAAGACCGGGACGAAAGAGGCATTGCGGCAATGCCTTGATGGGCAGGGCCGGGTGCACGCCTCGGCAGCTTCCTACAACAACCACTGGGGCGTGCCGCTGACATTGGCGCGGCTGCCGGCGGATGCCGAGTTCGGCATATTCGAGATCGGCATGAACCGCCCCGGCGAGATAACGCCGCTGAGCCGCATGGTGTCGCCGCACGTGGCGGTGGTGACAACCGTCGCGCCGGTGCACCTCGGCGCGTTTTCAAGAGTTGAGGAAATCGCCGACGCAAAGGCGGAGATATTCGACGGGTTGCGCAAGGGCGGTACGGCGATCCTCAATGTGGACAATGTGCATTTTGATCGGTTGAAGTCCGCTGCGGTGGAAGCCGGTGCGGGGGAGATTATCCGCTTCGGTGAAAGCAAGGGGGCGGATGCGGCACTGCTTGAAGCGTCGCTTCAGGCGGAAGGGTCCGTCGTCAGGGCGGCGATCTGCGGTGAGGATGTGACGTACAAGATCGGTGCGCCGGGAAGGCATCTGGTTCTCAACAGTCTGGCGGTTCTTGCCGCCGCGGTGGCGCTCGGCGGCGATCTTGCTCTTTCCGCTCTGGCGCTGGCGAACTGGCATGCTCCGAAAGGCCGCGGCGAGCGTTTGGTGCTGGAAATGCCGGGCGGTACGGTCACAATCATAGACGAAAGCTACAATGCCAACCCGGCCTCGATGCGCGCCGCGCTCGCGCTGCTTGGCCTGTCGGAGCCCGGCCGCGGCGGCCGGCGGATCGCGGTGCTTGGCGATATGCTTGAGTTGGGCGATGCGTCCCGCGAACATCATGGCGCTCTCGCGGGCGATATCGAAGCGGCCGATGCCGATTTGGTTCTGGCGTGCGGAAAGGATATGGCCGCACTTTGGGAAAGCCTGCCGGCGTCTCGGCGTGGAACATACGCGGAAAGTTCCGATGGACTTGAGGCCGCACTTCTGGACGCAGTGCAGCCCGGCGATGTTCTTGTCGTGAAGGGATCGCTTGGCTCGCGCATGGGACCGCTGGTGAAAGCCCTCAAGTCACACTTCCAGGAAAGCAAGCGATAGTATGAATACCAGTCTATATCCGGCTTCCCACCGCACATGGCCGGTGCTGCGAATCGTCTGCTATAAAGCGCCGCAACGGGTTTCCGAGGACTTTACTTGATGCTTCACCATCTGCTCGTCGAACTGAGCGACCAGGTCACCGTATTCAACGTGTTCCGCTATCTGACGTTCCGCACCGGCGGGGCAATTATGACGGCGCTGATCTTTGTTTTTCTATTCGGACCGGCGCTGATCGCGGTTTTGCGCGTGCGCCAGGGCAAGGGCCAGCCGATCCGCGACGATGGCCCGGAGCGGCACATCATCGAGAAGCAGGGCACGCCGACAATGGGCGGCCTGATGATCCTGAGCGGCATCGCGGTGGCGACGCTGTTGTGGGCCAACCTCTCCAATCCGTACGTCTGGGTTGTGCTGCTGGTAACACTCGGGTTCGGGTTAATCGGCCTCTATGACGATTATCTCAAGGTCAGCCGGTCATCGACGCGGGGCTTTTCGACCAAGATAAAGTTCACCATCGAATGCGTGATCGCGGGGGTGGCCTGTTACGTGCTCGCACGGCTTGGCGGTGATCAGTTGTCCACGTCGCTGGCGTTTCCATTCTTCAAGAATTTCGTCGTTGACATGGGCTGGTTCTTTCTTCTGTTCGGCGCATTCGTCATTGTCGGCGCCGGCAATTCGGTCAATCTCACCGACGGTCTCGACGGCCTCGCCATTGTGCCTGTCATGATTGCCGCGGCGAGTTTCGGGTTGATTGCCTATCTCACCGGTAACGCTGTGTTCTCGGAGTACCTGCAGATCCACTTCGTCAAGGGCGCCGGTGAGCTGTCGGTGTTTTGCGGCGCGCTGCTCGGCGCCGGACTCGGCTTCCTGTGGTTCAACGCGCCACCGGCAATGATATTCATGGGCGACACCGGCTCGCTGTCGCTGGGTGGCGCGCTTGGAGCCATCGCAGTGGCGACGAAGCACGAAATGGTGCTGGCCATCGTCGGCGGGCTGTTCGTTCTGGAAGCGGTGTCCGTCATCGTTCAGGTGGCATCGTTCAAACTCACCGGTAAGCGCATATTCAAGATGGCGCCGCTGCATCATCACTTTGAGCAAAAGGGCTGGGCCGAACCGACCATCGTCGTGCGGTTCTGGATTATTGCCGTGGTGCTTGCCCTGGTCGGCCTTGCGACGCTCAAGCTGAGGTAGCCTCACGATGATCGCGGTTCACTCCTACGCCGGGCGAACGGTTGCCGTGTTCGGTCTCGGGCGCAGCGGGCTGTCGGTTGTCGATGCGCTGGTGGCCGGCCGCGCCAACGTCGTTGCGTGGGACGATTCAGAGGCCCCGCGCATCGCGGCGAAAGCGCGCAATGTCGACTTGCGCGATCTGCGCTCCGTCAACTTCGAGAGCCTCGATGCTCTGGTCCTGAGCCCCGGTGTGCCACTCACCCATCCCGAGCCGCACTGGACGGTGCACAAGGCGCACGATGCCGGAATTGCGATCATCGGCGACACGGAGCTGCTGGTGCGCGAGCTTGCCGGCAAGGCTAGGCTCGTGGCCATCACCGGCACCAACGGCAAATCGACAACAACCGCGCTGATTGCCCATGTCCTCGATCGTGTCGGTCTTGATGTGCGGGTCGGCGGCAATATCGGGACGCCGGTCCTGTCGCTTGAAGAGCCGGGCGACAACAGTTTCTACGTGGTGGAGTTTTCCTCCTATCAGATAGACCTCACACCCTCGCTCAAGCCAGATATCGCCGTGCACTTGAACATTTCGCCGGATCATCTCGACAGACACGGGTCGCTTGAAAACTACGCCGCCGTCAAGGAACGGATCTTCGCCCTGCAGGGAGCGGGTGACACGGCGGTTGTGGGGGTCGACGACGGGTTGAGCCGGGAAATTTCCGGGCGCATTCCGGCCGCCGCAGCCAAGATCGAGGTATCAGCGGAAGCGCGGCTCCCCGATGGCGTCTTTGCGGAAGACCGCCAGATCCTAGCGGCCAACGGTGGCTCGGCGCACGTGCTTGCCGATCTGAACGGTATCACGACGCTGCGCGGCCGGCACAACGGCCAGAACGCCGCCGCTGCCGCCGCTGCGGCGCTTGCAGCCGGTGTTGGCAAAGAGGCGCTGCAGGATGCGTTCAACTCGTTCCCCGGGCTTGCCCACAGGCTTGAGCAGGTCGGCCGGATCGGGCCGGTTCTCTTCATTAATGACAGCAAGGCGACGAATTCCGATGCCGCGGCTTGCGCTCTCAGCTGTTTTGAGCGGATCTACTGGATTGCCGGCGGCCTCGCAAAATACGGCGGTATTGAAAATCTTAAGGAGTTTTTACCAAAGATCGCCAAAGCTTATCTGATTGGCGAAGCGGCCGAAGCCTTTGGCGAAACCATTGGCAAGGACGCGGCGTGGGAAGTGTCGGGGACGTTGGCACAGGCGGTGGCGTCCGCTGCGCGCGACAGTGCGCACGAAGACGGCGAAGCCGCCGTTCTCCTGTCTCCGGCATGTGCCTCGTTCGACCAGTTCGCCAATTTTGAGATCAGAGGCGAAGCGTTCCGCCAGGCGGTTCTGCAGGTGCCCGGGATCGCAACGGACTGAGGGTGTGGCGTGGGTATTATCGGAAGAACCGACCGGGGATTGCTGGCCGACTGGTGGTGGACAGTCGACAGGTGGCTGTTGACGGCAGTGCTGTTTCTCATTGTCAGTGGATTGCTGCTGTGTCTTGCGGCAAGCCCGTCGGTGGCCGAACGGCTCGGTCTCAATGAATTTCATTTCTTTCGCCGGCAGATGGTATTTCTCGTGCCGGCGTTTGTCGTCCTTATCGGCACATCGTTTTTGACACCGAGGCATCTGCGGCGAACCGCACTCATGCTCACGTTTGTATCGTTTGTACTTGTCGGTCTGACGCTCGTGATCGGTCCCCAGGTCAAGGGCGCCACGCGCTGGCTCAACCTGGGGCCGCTTTCAGTCCAGCCATCGGAATTTCTCAAACCCGCGTTCGTAATCCTGTCGGCATGGCTGTTTGCGCAAAGTATGAAGCGGCCTGAAATGCCGGGAGGCTTGCTGGCAACATTGCTGTATGGCGCGTTCGTCGGCCTGTTGATCCTACAGCCCGATTACGGCCAGACCGTTCTGGTCACCGCGGTGTGGGGGTTGATGCTGTTTCTCACCGGCCTCTCGTGGCGCTGGATCGGCGGGTTTGCGGGTCTCGGCGCTGTTGGCATGTATGCGGCATACAACACGGTTCCGCACGTGGCGCGGCGTATCGATCGCTTTATCAACCCGGAAGCCGGCGACAGTTTTCAGGTCGACGCGGCAATCGACTCCTTTATTCGCGGCGGACTGCTCGGCGAAGGTCCAGGAGAGGGCACGGTCAAGCGCATCCTGCCCGATGCCCACAGCGACTTCATTTTTGCCGTTGCCGGCGAAGAACTCGGCATACTTGCCTGTCTCGCGCTGCTCGGCGGCTTTGCCTATATCGTGCTGCGCGGCATGCGCCATGCGCTGGAGGAGGCCGATCCGTTCCTGCGGCTTGCAACCGTGGGCCTGGTCTCGCTGTTCGGCCTGCAGGCGGCGATCAATATGGCCGTGAATGTGGCGCTGCTGCCGGCCAAGGGCATGACACTGCCGTTCGTTTCCTATGGCGGCTCATCGCTGCTCTCCATGGCGTTTGCCGTTGGTGCGGTTTTGGCGCTGACACGCCGGCGCGGCGCGCATGGGGCCAGCCTCGGGCGCTCCGTGTGGGCGGCGCCAATGGCACCAGGACGCGCATGAGTTCAGACGGGCCGATTGTCATCGCGGCGGGGGGAACGGGCGGTCATCTCTTCCCCGCACAGGCGCTGGCGGCAGAGCTCGTGTCGCGTGGTCACACCGTCGAACTGATGACCGACAGCCGCGTGAACCGGTTTGCCGACAATTTTCCCGCCCGCTCAATTCATGAAATATCCTCCGCCACTTTCGGTCTGCGTGCACCCTTGCGCATTCCAGGCGCCTTGCTCCAGCTGGCACGCGGTGTTTTGCAGGCGCGCCGCCTGCTCAAAGCTTCAGGTGCCCGCGCCATCGTCGGGTTCGGCGGTTATCCGACACTGCCACCGCTGCTTGCTGCCCGCTCGCTTAGGCTGCCAACCTGCACGCATGAACAAAACGCGGTCATGGGACGGGTCAACCGGCTGCTTGCCGCACGCGTCACCGCCATCGCCGGTTCGTTCGATAACCCGCGTCATCTGCCCGAGAGCGCAAAGTGCAAATTCGTCCTCACCGGCAATCCGGTGCGTCCCGTCGTCAAGGCGGTGCTTGCCGCACCCTACCCGCCGAAGGGTGGGGGCAGGGGGCTGCGGCTGCTTGCCTTCGGCGGCAGTCAGGGCGCACGCGTTATGAGCGACATCGTGCCCGAAGCGATTGCTCTTCTGGACAAAGGCTGCGTGCACAGTGTTGTGCAACAGGCACGCGAGGAAGATTTAGCGCGCGTTTCGCAGCGCTATGAGACAGCCGGTGTCACAGCCGAGGTCGCGCCGTTCTTTGCCGACCTGCCCCAGCGGATCGCAGATGCCGATCTGGTGATCGGCCGCGCCGGGGCTTCGACGATATCGGAGCTGGCGGTGATCGGCCGGCCGGGTATTCTGGTGCCGTTGCCGCATTCTCTCGATCAGGACCAACTGGAAAATGCCCGCCGGTTTGCCGGCGATGGCGCGGGATGGCTCATGGTTCAGTCTGAATTCACGCCACAGAATCTGGCGGAGCTGGTGGCGCGGCTTGCAGCCGGGCCCGATGAACGCGCCGCCGCTGCCGATGCCGCGCGGCGGTTCGCAATTGCCGATGCGGAGGTCAGGCTTGCCGATCTGGTTGAACGGATCGTCGATGCCTGAGCTGCATGGATCGTGCCCTTTTGTGCCATTGACCGGCTCCGCCTGGAGGCGTAAACGGCGCGGGGCCGGCTGAACGAATATCGGGCTACTGCCCGAACGGCTCCGGGAAACAGAGGACGCTAGATGAAACTGCCGCGCGATGTGGGAACCATACATTTTGTCGGAATAGGCGGCATTGGCATGAGCGGCATCGCCGAAGTGATGCACACGCTCGGTTACGCCGTGCAGGGGTCCGATCTTTTGGCCAGCGCCAATGTGGAGCGTTTGCGCGCACTCGGCATCCCGGTTCTGGTGGGCCATGCGGAAGACAATCTCGGCGATGCGAAAATCGTCGTCGTATCGTCGGCCGTGAAGGACGACAACCCGGAGGTCGCGGCGGCGCGCGCGCGTTTCCTTCCGGTGGTGCGGCGCGCCGAAATGCTCGCCGAACTGATGCGGTTTAAACATTCGATCGCGATCGGCGGCACGCATGGCAAGACGACGACGACATCCCTGGTCTCGGCGCTGCTTGACGGAGCGGGGCTCGATCCAACGGTTATCAACGGCGGCATCATAAACGCCTACGGCACCAATGCGCGGATTGGCGATGGCGAATGGATGGTCGTCGAATCCGATGAATCCGATGGCACTTTCGTGAAGCTGCCCGCGGATGTCGCCGTCGTCACCAATATCGATCCCGAACACCTCGACCATTACGGGGACTTCGACGCCCTGCGCGCCGCCTTCCTCACATTTGTCGAGAACGTTCCTTTCTATGGCTTTGCGGTGATGTGCATAGATCACCCCGAAGTGCAGGCCCTGATTGGCAAGGTCAAGGACCGCCGGGTCATCACCTATGGCATGAGCCCGCAGGCCGAGTTCCGCATGCACAATCTGCGCTATGAAGAAGGCGACAGCCTATTCGATCTGGTACGCTCGGACCGCCAGACCGGTGAGGAGACCGCTATCGACGGGTTCCGCCTGCCGATGCCTGGAAAGTACAATGCGCTCAATGCCGTGGCAGCCATCGCGGTGGCGCTCGAGCTTGGGGTGAGCGGTGACGATGTGCGTGACGCACTGGGCAAGTTCGGCGGCGTCAAGCGGCGCTTCACCAAAACCGGTGTGGTCGACGGTGTCGTCGTGTTCGACGACTACGGTCACCATCCCGTCGAGATCGCAGCTGTTCTCGAAGCGGCGCGGGAGGTTACCCAAGGCCGCGTCTTAGCCGTTGTGCAGCCGCACCGCTACACGCGTCTGCATGATCTCTTCGAGGAGTTCTGCACGTGTTTCAACGACGCTGAAACCGTCCTCGTGGCACCGGTCTATGCGGCAGGAGAAGATCCGATCGACGGCGCCGATCACGAAAGCCTTGTGGCCGGCATGATATCGCGCGGTCACCGTCACGCCGAAGCTATCGAGGGACCGGAAGATCTCGCCGCCAGGCTGAACGAACTCATTCAGCCGGGCGACATCGTGCTGTGCCTTGGCGCGGGCACGATCACGCAATGGGCGCATGCGCTGCCCGGGGCGCTAGAGCGCATCAGGTCCAAAACGGAAAAGTCGAAATAGGTTTCGGCCCACATGAGCGCGAATCTTACAGTGTCGCAAATGCCGCAGGTGCGCGGCAGCCTCCGGGAAGGCGTCAGTCTCGGCGAGTTTACGTGGTTCCGCGTCGGCGGTCCGGCGGATTTTCTGTTTTCGCCGGCCGATGAAGACGATCTCTCGGCCTTTCTGTCCGAATTGCCCTCGGAGGTTCCGGTCACCATCATCGGCGTCGGTTCGAATCTCCTGGTGCGCGACGGTGGTGTGGAAGGGGTTGTGATCAGACTGGGTCGCGGTTTTGGTGGCGTTGCGGTCGAAGACGGGCTGCGGTTGCGTGTCGGCACGGCTGTGCCGGACGTGAAGGTGGCCCGCGCGGCGCTCGACGCGGGCCTTGCGGGTCTCAGTTTTCTCCGCGGTATACCCGGCACCATCGGCGGTGCCTTGCGCATGAATGGCGGTGCCTATGGGCGTGAGACCAGGGATGTGCTGATCGAGGCGCGCGCGGTTGACCGCTCGGGCCGCAAGGTAACGCTCGGCGTTGCCGACATGAACTACTCCTATCGCCATTGCGGTGCGGCGGATGATCTGATTTTCACCGAGGCGCTGCTGCAGGGCGAGGCCGGTGATCCTCAAACCATCGCCGATGAGATGACGCAGATCACCGAGGCGCGCGAACAGAGCCAGCCGGTCCGCAGCCGCACCGGAGGCAGTACTTTCAAGAATCCGTCGGATGGCAAAGCATGGCAACTGATCGATCAGGCGGGCATGCGCGGCTTCAAGGTCGGGGCAGCGCAAGTATCTGAAAAACATTGTAATTTCCTGATCAACACGGGTGGGGCAACGGCGCGGGACCTTGAATCCCTCGGCGAAACCGTGCGCGAGCGCGTGCTGCAGACGAGCGGTGTGACGCTTGAATGGGAAATCAAGAGGATCGGGCGCGGGGCCGGTGAACCGGAGTGAACGTATGAGCAGGAAACAGGTGCATGTGGCCGTGTTGATGGGCGGCTGGTCGGCGGAACGCGAGGTCAGCCTCGACAGCGGCGATGGGTGTGCCGATGCACTGGAGAGGGCTGGATACACCGTGACGCGGATCGACGCCAAGCCGGATCTCGCGCAGGTGCTGAGCGAACTCAAGCCCGATGTCGCGTTCAATGCGCTGCATGGCAAGTGGGGCGAGGATGGATGCGTGCAGGGGCTCCTGGAGATCCTCAGGATTCCGTATACGCATTCCGGCGTGCTGTCGTCAGCGCTCGCCATGCACAAGGAAAAAGCCAAGGAGAGCTATCGCGTTGTTGGCATTCCCGTGCTCGAAAGTCTTGTCGTGCACCGTGAAGAGGCCGGCCGGGCGCATCTGATGGCGCCGCCGTACGTTGTTAAGCCGGTGGCGGAAGGCTCTTCAGTGGGCGTGCTCATCGTGACCGAAGACCATGCGCACCCGCCACAGGAACTCTTCAGCGATACCTGGCCATACGGCGATATGGTGATGGTTGAGAAGTTCGCGCCAGGCCGCGAATTGACCTGTGCGGTGATGGGCGATCGCGCACTCGACATCATAGATGTCATCTCGGCAACGAAATTTTATGATTATGAGGCCAAATATGCTCCTGGCGGTTCTGAACATATCCTGCCGGCGGTGTTGCCGGATGATATTTACGAACTGATACAGGACTATGCTTTGCGGGCGCACACGGCGCTGGGGTGCAGAGGGGTTTCGCGTTCGGACTTCAGGCTGGACGATACGGAAGGCGGATCGGGCGATCTGATCATCCTGGAAACCAACACCCAGCCCGGCATGACGGGCACGTCGCTGGTGCCGGAAATGGCGGCACACGCAGGCATATCCTACGAGGACCTTGTCGACTGGATGATCAAGGATGCCTCATGTGACCGGTGAGTAATTGGCGGGTAATGGTGGATGCGTAGCAGGATTTCCGAAGCGGCAAAGAAGGCCCGTCAACACCTGCCGCAACGCCGCCGCCGCGCGACCGCGCTGAGCGGTCCAAGATCCTGGCCACAACGTATCTGCGCCATCGCCGCACCCTGGCACGCAACCGCTGCCGCCTGCCTGTTTATGCTCTTCGCGCTTGCTTATGCGCTTGTCCTCGGCGGCCATCTCGGTGCCGTACACAATTTTGCGTGGCGCGTGGGCAACGGCGTTGCCGACCTCGTCGGCCTGTCGATCCGCGAAGTGACGGTCACCGGGCTGGAACGCTCGCGCACGGAAAATATTCTCGAGATCGTCGGTGTCGCACGCGGCGTTTCAATGATCGGTTTCGATGCGGTCAGCGCGCGCCGCCGTCTTGAAGAGCGCGACTGGATCGCCACCGCGTCGATCCGCCGCCAGTTTCCTGACCGTCTGCACATCACCGTGCGTGAACGCGAGCCTTATGCGCTGTGGCAGATTAACGGTGAGTTTCATGTGGTCGACCGCGAGGGCGTGGCGCTGACGACATTTGCGGTCGGCGACTATATCGATCTGCCCATTGTTGTCGGTGCCGGGGCGGCGGAACAGGGAGAACGGCTTCTTAACCATCTGGAAGCCTGGCCCGAGATAAGATTGCGCGTGCGGGCCGCGGTTCGTGTCGCGGAGCGCCGGTGGACGCTGCACCTGACCAACGGGCTGAAGATCCTTCTGCCTGAGGACGGGCTGGCAACGGCGCTGATGCGTACCGACCGCCTGCACAGGGAGTTCGCGCTCCTGGACCGCGATATTGTGGCGGTGGACATGCGGCTTGGCGACCGCACGACGCTGCAATTGAGCGAAGAAGCAATGAATGCGCACATGGAAGTGCGCCGTGAGTTGAGTACGAGTAGCAGAGACGCAGGTACATGAACGTCGTTGCCATTAATTCGCGGAACGGAGGCGGCCGGGGACCCTCCGTCCAGGGCCAGACCGTTTTTGCCACACTTGATGTTGGCACCTCCAAAGTTTGCTGTGTGATCGCAGAAGCCACACCCGACCGCGACGCGTTCGGGGCCGATGCGGGCAAGATGGCAACGCGCATACTGGGTATTGGCCATCAGGTCTCCAGCGGCATTCGCAACGGCGTGGTTGTCGACGTGGAAGCCGCCGAGCGCGCAATCCGTGCCGCGGTCGACCGGGCGGAACGTTCCGCAGGTCTCACGATTGGCGGTGTCTATGTCAACGTGTCGGGCGGGCGGCCGAGCTGTTCCAACTATGAAGCGGCGATCAAGCTGCGCGAAGGCCGCGTCGGCGCGGCCGATCTTGAATGCGTGGTGCGTCTGGCGCGCGGCGAGATAGAGACGGAAAACCGCACGCTGCTGCACGCAGCTCCTGTCGCCTATTCGCTCGATGCCAATCGTGGCGTTGGTCATCCCGAAGGCATGTTTGCAGATGTCCTGGGCGTCGACCTGTGTGCGGTAACGGTCGACCCGGGGCCGCTGCGCAATCTTGCGGTCTGTATCGACCGCTGCCATCTGACGGTGCACGGCTTTATTCTGGCACCGCTTGCCAGCGGCCGTTCGGTACTCGTCGATGACGAGCGGGACCTGGGCGTTACCTGCATTGAAATGGGGGCAGGCACGACCAGTGTCGGTGTCTTCATGGAAGGCAATCTGGTGTTTGCCGATGTGATCCCGGTTGGCGGTCTGCATGTCACGCACGACATCGCGCGCGGGCTCTCGACCACGGTGGCCCATGCGGAGCGCATGAAAACGTTGCATGGCAGTGCGCTGCCCGCGCTGTGCGATGACCGCGACGTTGTGCCCGTGCCGCTGGTCGGCGAACGCGGGCGCGACACCGTGAGCAAGGTGCCGGTATCGATGCTCACAGGCATCATTCAGCCCCGGCTTGAGGAAACTTTCGAGCTGATCCGCGACCGCCTTCAGGCAAGCGGCATCGCGCGCCAGGCGGGCCGGCGGGCGGTTCTGACGGGCGGCGCGAGCCAGTTGCACGGGGCGCGCGAGCTGGCGTCGTCGATCCTTGATCTGCAGGTGCGTGCAGGCTATCCGCATCCGGTCACGGGCATGCCGGAAAAAGCCCGCGGCCCGGCCTATTCCGTTGCCATGGGGCTTGTCGGCCACGCCATGGACCCGGGCGTCCAGCCGGTTGCTCTGCCTCAGGAAACCGGCGAAGACATCGCTCACGGCGGCTATTTCTCAAAAGTCGGCCGCTGGATTCGCGAGAGTTTCTAAGGGCTTTTGAGCCCGATATCCCTCGTTTTTGCTGCCTTGCAGGTTGCGGTAAATACGTGCTGCGCGTTGCCGCAGACTAACGCGCGTTAACCTTTTCCGCGACTCAGTGTATCGCTTCGGCGCATAAAACCGCGATCTGTAAATGTCGCGTTAACGATTTGTTATTGAATGGGTAACAAATATTAGCAAGGCCTTAGTAACCGAGCTGATCAAGCGATGACCATAAATCTAAAACTGCCACATGTTTCGGACCTCAAGCCCAGGATCACAGTATTCGGGGTCGGCGGCGCCGGAGGGAACGCGGTCAATAATATGATCGAGTCCGATCTGGAAGGCGTCGAATTCGTCGTTGCCAACACCGATGCGCAGGCGATGACGCAGAGCGCCGCGGAGCGGCGCGTCCAGATGGGGGCTGCCCTTACGGAAGGACTTGGCGCAGGTTCGCAGCCGCAGATCGGCGCAGCCGCTGCCGAAGAGGCACTGCCCGAGATAATCGATCATCTGGCGGGCGCACATATGGTTTTCATCACCGCCGGCATGGGCGGTGGAACCGGCACGGGCGCCGCGCCTGTTATTGCGCGCGCGTCGAAGGAGCAGGGTATCCTGACCGTCGGCGTGGTCACCAAGCCGTTCCACTTCGAAGGCCAGCGCCGCATGGCCACGGCTGAACGCGGCATTGACCAACTCGCCCAGCATGTCGACACGCTGATCGTAATTCCGAACCAGAACCTTTTCCGTGTCGCCAACGAGAACACGACCTTTGCCGACGCCTTCGCGATGGCCGATCAGGTGCTGTTCTCCGGCGTTGGCGGCATTACCGATCTTATGATCAAGGAAGGCCTGATCAACCTCGACTTTGCCGATGTCCGCGCCGTGATGAGCGAAATGGGCAAGGCAATGATGGGAACCGGCGAGGCCGGTGGCGACAAGCGCGCCGTTGAGGCCGCCGAGGCGGCAATTTCCAACCCGCTGCTTGACGATGTCAGCATGCGCGGCGCACGAGGCCTCCTGATCAGTATTTCCGGCGGCAAGGACCTGACACTTTACGAAGTCGATGAAGCGGCAACGCGCATCCGTGAAGAAGTCGATCCCGACGCCAACATCATTCTTGGTGCGACGTTCGACGACAAGCTTGAAGGTGTGATGCGCGTATCCGTCGTGGCTACCGGCATTGCCAATGAGATTGTCGGCGAGCATCCGGTCTATGACAGCCAGCCAGCCGATGCATATTATCGCAGCCCGGGCGCCTATGAGGCCCCCATGGCCGCTTCTGAGAGCTATGACGAGGTGCCTTATACGCCTGCCGCAATGGAGCATGAAGCACCTGAGGCGGAGTATGACGCGCCCGACGTGTCCTACGAGCCCGCGGCGGAAATGGCGGAAGCCGAAATGGAACCTCACGCAACCGAGGAAGAAAGTTTCGAAGCAGAGGTCGCCATTGAACATGCGTCCGACGCTTCGCGTATGGCACCCTATCCCGGATCCGATGCAGACCCTGAAATGGAGCGCGTCGCGGAATCTGGCATAGCGGCTGATCTGGCGCCGCAGGCCGAGGCTGCCCCACGGATGCCCGATGTCGCCGATTTCCCGCCGATCGCTCAGCGTGAAATCGCTGCAAAAACCGGGCAGGTGGTCGAAGATCTCGCTAATCACACTCAAACCCGCCGGCGCGGGCTTCTGGAGCGGATCGCCAATGTCGGGCGCAGCCGCAAGGATCCGGTTGCGATTCCCGTCGATCCGGTCGAACCGTCACTCAGCAAGCAGTTCGGAGCGGAAGAGCCGGTCTCGCGGCAGCCGGCGCAGGTGCGGCCCGCTGACAATCGCATTGACCCGGCGATCGACGACGAACAGCTCGAAATCCCCGCATTCCTGCGGCGCCAGGCGAACTAAAAGCCAGGCGGTGAGTGACCGCTGCAGCGCAAACTTGAACAGGGCAAAGCCCGGCGGTCACAATTCCGCCGGGTTTTACCATTTTTACAGTAATGTCAGTGCCATGTGTGTGCACGCACTGGCATGTTCGTCTGGATTGCGTTAAGAGTTCCAGACGAAAACGGCGGGGCCTGACCGGGTGAAATTGCGTCCGGGACAGGATTGTTTGTCAAGCGTGGCGGCCCTGGTGGCCGGGCGGGTTCAAGTGAAGCGATATATGCACTTTGCGTCCAATTCAGACCGTGAGCCAATTCAGACCGTGAGTGTGACGGGCGGTTTTTCGGCATGAGCAGACTTCTGACGATTTTCATGCTGGTGGGCACGCTTGCGCTTGCCGGATGCGACACGACCAAGGGTATGCTCAACGACATCTGGGGCGGTGATCCCGAAACGCCGCCGGAGCTGCAGGGCGATGGTGTCAACTCTTTGTTGCCGGAAGGCGATGAGCCGGTCGCCAAAATCTACAATGAAGCGCTTGATCTGCTTCGCGCCGGCAAATGGGCCAAGGCTGCAAAGCAGTTTGAGGAAGTGGAGCGTCAGCACCCTTATTCCTCCTGGGCACGCCGTGCCATTCTCATGACAGCCTATGCGCATTACGAGCAGACGGCTTATAGCGACTCTATTATTGCCGCGCGCCGGTTCCTGGCGCTGCATCCAGGTCACGAACACGCCGCCTACGCCTACTATCTCGTGGGGTTGAGCTATTACGAACAGATCGTCGATGTGAGCCGCGACCAACAAAACACAACGGAAGCGCTTGCCGCGCTTGAAGAGGTCGAGCGGCGCTTTCCCGGCACGCTCTACTCCCGCGACGCCAAGGCCAAGGCGATCCTGGCGCGTGATCACCTGGCGGGCAAGGAAATGAAGGTCGGTCGCTACTATCTCAACCGACAGGCCTATGTGGCCGCGATCAACCGGTTCCGCACTGTCATTCAGGATTACCAGACGACGTCGCATTCGCCTGAAGCTCTGGCGCGGTTGGCTGAAGCCTATATGGCGCTTGGCATTCGCTCCGAAGCGCAGACCGCCGCTGCGGTGCTCGGCCACAACTTCCCTAATTCCGACTGGTATCAGGATACTTACGTGCTGATCCAGAGCGACGGGCTGCAGCCGCGCGAGAATGAGGACTCCTGGATTTCGAAAGCGTTCCAGAGCGTGAGCCCGTTCGGGTAGAACAGGGACACACACGCTTAGGGTGCTGATGCTTCGACCCGACAACGGCGCTGGATGAATCATGGTGCGTGGTTCAAACTCGCCCGGAAACATTCTATACAGGCCGGCATGCTGGCAGCCCTTTCCATTCGCGATATCGTACTGATCGATCACCTCGATCTCGTCATCGATCGAGGCATGACCGCTTTGACCGGCGAAACCGGTGCGGGCAAATCGATCCTGCTGGATGCGTTGGGACTGGCGCTTGGCGGGCGGGGCGACAGCTCGCTTGTGCGTACTGGTGCCGAACAGGGCGTTGTTACCGCCCAGGTTGAGCTCGGCGAAGGCCACGCCGCGGTGGCGCTGTTGCACGAACATGGCATCGACGCGCCGGAGGGCGAGCTGCTTTTGCGGCGCGTGCAGTTGAGTGACGGGCGCAGCCGGGCCTTTATCAACGATCAGCCGGTCAGTGTGTCCCTGCTCCGGACAATAGGGGCGCTGGTTGCCGAAATTCATGGTCAGCACGACGACCGGGCATTTCTCGATCGCGAAACCCACTGCAATCTCGTCGATGCCTATGGCGGCCTGGAAGGTGACAGGTCAGAGGTCACGGACCGGTGGGAAAAGCTGACGTCCGCCCGGGAAGCGCTTGCAGAGCACCAAACGCGCAGCGCCGAGGCGGCGGCGGAGCGTGAATACCTGCAGCATTCGGTGGAGGAACTTTCCGCTCTCGCGCCGGAAGAAGGCGAAGAGGGCCAGCTTGCCGAACGCCGCACTGTGATGATGAATGCTGAAAAATTCGCTGACGATCTGAGCGAGGCCGAACGTGCGCTCGGCGGCGATGGCGTTTATGACGCGACGCTGAATGCGGCGCTCAGAAAACTGGAACGAAAGCGCGATGACGCGGGCGGCCTGCTCGATGCCGCCTGCGCTGCCATGGATCGTGTGCTTGTAGAACTGGCCGAGGCCAAGACCGCGGTTTCGGAGGCCCGCCGCCAGGTGGACTTCGAACCCGATGAGCTTGAACGCGCCGAAGAACGTCTGTTTGCTTTGCGGGCGGCGGCGCGGAAGTATCAGGTGCCGGTGGATGGGCTGAAGAAAGTCCTCGAACGGTTTGAGAATAATCTCACACTGATTGACGACAGCGAAAGAATGCTCGCGCGGCTGGAGGCTGAGTATTCGGCGGCGAACGACGCGTTTCTCAAAAAGGCGAGAGCCTTGTCGAAGCGCCGGCAAGCGGCGGCGCGTGAACTCGACGGCAAGGTTTCAGAGGAATTGCAACCGCTCAAACTCGAACGGGCGCGGTTCGTAACGGCAGTCGGGACACTGGATGAGGATCAGGCGGGTCCGCGAGGGCTCGACAGGGTGGAATTTCAGGTGGCGACCAATCCGGGCGCTGAACCCGGGGCGCTGATGAAGGTTGCGTCCGGTGGCGAACTGGCGCGCTTCATTCTGGCGCTCAAGGTCGTGCTGGCGGCACGCGGCAGCGCGCCGACGCTGATCTTCGACGAGGTCGACACAGCCGTCGGCGGCGCGGTGTCGGATGCCATTGGAGAGCGGCTTGGACGTCTGGCAGGAACATTGCAGGTCTTGACCGTGACGCATTCACCGCAGGTTGCCGCCAGAGCGGCGAACCATATCCTGATCTCCAAGAACGGCACCGGCGTTGTGGCGGACGAGCGCGCGGTGACACAGGCAACGCCCCTCGACAAGCCGGCGCGGCGCGAAGAGGTGGCACGCATGCTTTCCGGCCAGGAAGTGACCGACGAGGCGCGCGCCGCGGCCGACCGGCTGTTGCAGGCAGCGGGCTGAGATGGCAGCGGCTGCACAGAAGGACATACCCGTTGGCGATCTGACGTCGCAGCAGGCCGGTGCTGAACTGGCGCGACTGGCAGCGGAAATCGCCGATCATGACAAACGCTACTATCAGGACGACCAGCCGACAGTTTCCGATGGCGAGTATGACGCGCTGAGGCGCCGTAACAGCGATATCGAGGCGCGGTTTCCCGATCTGGTGCTGCCCGAAAGCCCGAGCGGACGGGTTGGGTCGGCACCGGCGGAGAGATTCGCCAAGGTGACACACGCGGTGCCGATGCTGTCGCTCGGCAATGCGTTTGACGATGATGACGTTGGCGAGTTCTGTGACAGGATCCGGCGGTTTCTGGGGCTCGATCCCGAAGAACCGGTCATCATGACCGCCGAGCCGAAAATCGATGGCCTCTCCGCCAGCCTGCGATACGAGGCGGGACGGCTTAGCGTCGGCGCAACGCGAGGCGACGGCCAGGAAGGCGAGAACGTTACGGCAAATCTGCGCACCGTGGAGGATATCCCGGTCAGACTTTCCGGCGCGGAGGTGCCGGAAGTGGTCGAAGTGCGCGGCGAGGTCTATATGAGCCATGCGGATTTCGCAGCGCTCAATGAGCGCCAGGCCGAAGCCGGAAAGCAGATTTTCGCCAATCCCCGCAACGCGGCGGCCGGGTCTCTCCGACAGCTCGACCCATCAATCACGGCGGCGCGGCCCCTGCGGTTCTTTGCCTATGCCTGGGGAGAGATGTCGAAAGAACCGTTTGCCACGCAGTCAGAGGCGATTGGCGAGCTTGCAAACTGGGGGTTTCAAACCAATCCGCTGTTCCGTCAATGCGCCGACGTGGCCGAAATGCTCGACGTCTACCGGACGATCGAGGCCCAGCGCGCGACGCTTGGCTATGACATCGATGGTGTTGTCTACAAAGTCGACCGGCTGGACTGGCAAAAACGGCTGGGCTTCGTTTCGCGGGCGCCGCGCTGGGCGATTGCACACAAGTTCCCTGCCGAACAGGCAACCACTGTTCTGAACGACATCGAAATACAGGTCGGCCGCACCGGGCAGCTGACACCCGTAGCGAAGCTTGAGCCTGTGACGGTGGGTGGCGTCGTGGTGTCCAACGCAACCCTCCACAACGAAGACGAGATTGCCCGCAAGGATGTTCGCGTTGGCGACACGGTGATCGTGCAGCGTGCCGGCGATGTTATTCCGCAAGTCGTCTCGGTTGTGTCGGAGAAGCGCAAGCGGCATGCCGTGGCCTACGTGTTTCCGGACCGGTGCCCGGCCTGTGACAGCCTTGCGGTGCGCGAAATTAATCCGAAAACCGGCAAGCACGATGCGGCGCGGCGCTGTACGGGCGGGCTGATCTGTCCTGCGCAAGCCGTTGAACGGTTGAAACATTTCGTCTCGCGGAACGCATTGGATATCGAAGGGCTCGGTTCGAAGCAGGTAGAGGCGTTCTATGCCGAGGGGGATATCACACAGCCTGCCGATATCTTTACGCTCGCGGTGCGCGATGGCGAGGCGCTGAAAAAACTGAAGGACCGCGAGGGTTGGGGCGACGCCTCCGTGCGCAATCTGTTCGCGGCCATCGATACGCGCCGCGGCACCGGCCTCGACCGGTTCATCTTTGCCCTTGGCATCCGCCATGTGGGCGAAACCACGGCGCGGCTTCTGGCGCGCACGTATGGATCGGTGGATGATTTCCGCGGCGCTGTCGAGGCGGCACGGAACCTTGAATCAGAGGCGTTTCAGGACCTTGTGGCCATTGACGGGATCGGTGAAGTGGTCGCGGAGGCGGTCGTCGCGTTCTTTGCAGAAGAGCATAACCGGTCGGCGGTGGACGCTTTGCTGGCGGAAGTCACCCCGCAGGCGCTGGAGGCGGCCGACACAAGCTCGCCGGTGGCGGGCAAGACGGTTGTTTTCACCGGCACTCTGGAACGCATGACACGGTCGGAAGCCAAGGCGCGGGCCGAAGGTCTCGGCGCCAAGGTGTCCGGCTCCGTCTCCGCCAAGACCGATATACTGGTCGCGGGGCCCGGGGCCGGCTCCAAGCTCAAAAAAGCGCAGGAGCTCGACATCACGGTTCTATCCGAAGATGACTGGCTGGAACTGATCGGTAACGCCTGATCGGTAACGCCAGATCGGGGGAGGCGCAATTTTGTCCAAGATCAAGGCACCGAATCTGCGCTAGTGTCTGCACCATGAACAGGGTGACGCAGGCGGACGCGGTCGAGGAGATGCCGCTCGGACAGGGCGAGCATGCGCGGCTGTGGCTGGCGCCGCGCTACGATGCGCTTGAGTGTCTGCGCGCGACGTTTTGCACCCATGTCTATGCGCGGCACACGCATGACACCTACGTGCTCGGCATCATCGAACGCGGCTGCGAGACCTATTTCTGCCGCGGCACCCAGCACTATGCGGGGCCGGGCGACTTTTGCATGGTCAATCCGGGCGATGTGCATGACGGCGCGCCGCACGGTGCGGGCTACAGCTACCGGATGATCTACCCTTCTGTCTCGTTCGTGATGGGACTGGCGGAGGATGTGTTCGGAAAACCGTTGCGGACGCCGCCGGTATTCCTGACCTCGCAGGTCAGCGATTTGCGGCTGGCTGAAGAGTTTCGGACAACTCATGCCGCGCTTGAGGACTCATGTGACGACTTTGAGCGGGACGAGCGCATGGTGTGTGTCGTCGCGAAGCTGCTTACGCGCTACGGGTCGGCCGGCACCCTGCCGGAGCCCGGTTGCGAGCCCCGGGCGGTGGCTCTGGCAAGGGATGCTATCGAGGATGACTTCGCCAGCGACGTGACGCTCGACCGGCTTGCCAGTCTCACCGACATGAGCCGTCATCACTTTATCCGGACCTTCAAGCGCGAAACGGGCCTTACCCCGCACGCCTACCTTACCGACCGCAGAGTGCGCGAGGCGCGCAGGCTGTTGGGTAGCGGTATGGCTCCGGCAGATGTCGCCGCGGCCTGCGGCTTCTACGATCAAAGCCATCTCAACAGGCAATTCAAACCTCGCGTTGGCGTCACTCCCGGCGCCATGCAGAGCAACTGAGTCTCTCGCGAATTCACCGCAAGTGGGCACATCGATTGGCCTGGCTATTGCTATCGCATGTTCCGAATCAGATTCCGAAAGCACAACTAAATGCCTGACGAACAATCTGAGGTCAGACTGGGCCTCACCGCCATTCTGCCTGCCGCAGTCGCGGTCATTCCGTTCGGGCTGTTGCTTGGCGCCCGGGCGGTAGAGCAGGGATTGTCGGTCGGCGAGGTGGCGCTGATGAGCGTTCTCGTGTTTGCCGGCAGCGCACAGTTCGTGGTGATCGACATCTGGAGCGAGCCGGCGCCGTGGCTGATCATCGGCGTAACGACGCTCATGGTGAACATACGCCATGTGCTCATGGGGGCGTCGTTGGCCGGCAAGCTTGGCGCTTTCCCGGCACTGGCAAAACCGGTCGCCATGCTGTTCATGGTCGATGAGGTCTGGGCGATGGCGGAGCGGCGCGCGCTCGACCGTACGCTGACCCCGGCCTATTACGCGGGTATGTTCGGCCTGCTCTACGCCAACTGGATTACATGGACGGTGACCGGCGCCTGGTTCGGGCGGCTGGTTTCCGACCCATACGCGTTTGGTTTCGACTTTGCGTTCACGGCGATTTTCATAACGCTGCTGACAGGGTTCTGGCGTGGCCGCCAGACGGCGCTCATCCTTGCGGCAAGTTCCGCGGCGGCAGTTGCGGCAAAGCTCGCCGTCGAAGGCCCCTGGTACATCATGGCGGGCGCTCTCGCAGGTGTTTTGGTCGCCACTGTCGTCTCAACGTCTGAGGCTGCTGACCGGGTGGAGGCAGATGATGGAATTTGATACCGCGACACTACTGGCAATTGCCGCCATGTCGGTGGTGACCGCGACGACACGGTTGTCGGGGCTGTGGTTTGCCAAGCTGGTGCGGCCGCAAAGCCGCATTGCCGCCGCCCTTCAGGCAGTGCCGTCGGCGGTGTTGATGAGCGTTATCGCGCCGGCCGTGTTTCTACAGGGCCCGGCGGAGGCGCTGGCGGCCGGGATCACGCTTCTCCTGGCGTTCCGGCTGCCGATGATGGCGGCGGTGGTGGGAGGTGTCGCGGCGGTGGTGGCGTTGCGATATCTGATCGGCTAGAGCGTTTCAGGTTCATATGGAAACGGTCTATGGGGGTTACTGTCGCCCGAAACCGAACATGCCCCTGGACTTGCGGCGGCGCTTCGGGTTGATCGCACGCGTTGCGTCGGCGAGCCAACCGCGGTCCTTTTCGCGCAGCCTGGGTGAAATCCGGTCATGTACCTGCTCGTGGTAGTCGTCGAGCCAGTCGATTTCTTCGGGCAACAGCAGCGATGGATCAATCAGCGAAAGATCGATCGGCGCCCAGGAGAGGGTTTCGAAGCTCAGCATTTCGCGCTCTTCGCCGTCGCGCTTTTCGGCGCCGCGAACGAGAATGAGGTTTTCGATGCGGATGCCGTATTCTTCCGCCTTGTAGTAGCCGGGCTCGTTGGAAACGATCATGCCGGGTTTCAGTTCCTGATGGCCGAGTTTGGATATGCGCTGCGGTCCTTCATGCACCGACAGATAGCTGCCGACGCCATGACCTGTACCGTGGTCGAAATCATCGCCAATATCCCATAACGGCTTGCGCGCCAGAACATCGAGCTGAGCCCCGCTGGTGCCGCGCGGGAAGCGTGCCATGGCAATAATGATGTGGCCCTTGAGGACCCGGGTGAACCGGTCCTTCATTTCATCGCTCGGGGATCCAACCGCGATGGTGCGGGTGATGTCGGTTGTGCCGTCGAGATACTGGGCGCCGGAGTCGACAAGATAGATGCCGTCCTCGTCGATTTTGCGGTTGCTCTGCTCACTCACGCGGTAATGCGGAATGGCGGCGTTCGGGCCGAAGCCTGAGATCGTGGCGAAGGAAATGTCCTTCAGTTTCCCGGTTTCGGTGCGGAAAAGCTCGAGTTGCTTGGCTGCCTTGATTTCGTCGAGCCGCCGTTTCGGCGCTTCGCGGTTAAACCAGCACAGGAAGCGGCAGAGCGCCACACCGTCGCGTTCATGAGCCGTGCGGGAACCCTCGATTTCCACCTCGTTCTTGCAGGCCTTGGGCAGGAGACAGGGGTCCTTGCCGTGCACAACGGTGGCGCCCGATTGTGAAAGCGTTTTCGAAATGCTCGACGACACCCAGGCAGGATCGATCTGAACCGTCTTTTTCTGCTGGCCGAGCGCGCGCAGCTCGCCGAGCAGGGCTGAGGGTTCGTGCAGCGTCGCAATGTCATCCAGATAGTCGCGCGTGTTCTCGTCGAGCTGTTCGGGAGCGATGAAGAGATCGGCTTTCGCCATGGCGTGAACGATCGCGAAACACAGACCGACCGGCGTGTGTGGGATATCGGAGCCGCGGATGTTGAAGGCCCAGGCGATCGAATCGGGCAGGGTCAAGACAACCGAATCGGCCTGTGCGCCGGTAATGTCGCGCGCGAGATCTGCAAGTTTTCCGCGCGCATGGGCGCCGGAATACTGAATCTGGTGAACAACGATGGGCTTGCGCGGCGGTTTCGGCTGGTCGCGCCACACGGCATCGACCGGATTGGCGCTGATGGGCACGAGCTCGGCCCGGACACGGGCGCAGGCTTTGGTGAGCCGGTCCACCTGATCGACCGTGTGTAGCCACGGATCGAAGCCGAGGCGCTGGCCGGGCCGCAGATTTTCCTCGATCCAGCGCGTCGCCGGATGGTCGATGAGATGGTGTGGAACGAACGTATCCGCATCGACCTGTTCGCGCACCTGAAGGGTATAGCGCCCGTCCACGAAGATCGCGCCGGCGTCGCGGGTAAGGATTGCAAGGCCGGCGGAGCCACTGAAGCCCGTAAGCCACTGCAAGCGCTCCGCATAGGCTGGAACGTATTCGCCCTGATGTTCGTCGGAACGCGGCACGAGAAATCCGTCGAAGCCGTTGCGTATCAGCTCGCTGCGCAGATTAGCGACTCGTTCGCCGGTTCCTGTGGTGTAGTCGTAATCTTCAAATACCTGAAACATTTCAACTCTTTACGTTGCGACGTTGAGCTCTGGATGCGGGCCGCCGGAGCCCGAGACCGTGGCGGCGAAAGGGCAGCTTAACGCGGAATGTGCGGCCATTCCATGGCGTGCTGAAATGTGTTGCCATCGCGTTAATGTTGCTATGCAGCGATTGCATTGCTGCAATGCAATAATACCGCTGGTCCGGCGAATTGCCCATCCATATATAGGCCTCAAGTCAAGACGCCGAACCCGGCAGACCCGCCAGGGTGAACGGCCAAAACCAGCGACAGTATCGCAAAACAAATGGAGAGAGCCATGAGCCACGTGACCTACAATAGCCATGCCGGATACGACGTTTTGTCGGTCGAAGGTATCGTTTCTGTGTTCAAGAACGTGACTGCGTGGTTCGTCAAGCGTGCGCAGCTGCGCGCCACCGAGCGCCACCTGTACTCGCTCGACGACCGCCAGTTGAACGACATCGGCCTGTGCCGCGCCGACATCCACGATGTCGTGTGGGGCCGCCCGAACAACGCTTGAACTATTTGCACAAGACCAGCGTCGACCAGCCCTCAAGGCTCGAGCGTTCCAGCAAAGCCAATCCTCCCTGGCGATAAGCGCTGAGAACGCCGGCCTCCTGATCGAGGGTTAGGCCCGACAAAATGGCGCAGCCGCCCTCGCAAAGCACCTCGGTAAGTTCCGGTGCGAGCGAGATCAGCGGCTGCGCCAATATATTTGCAAAGACGAGATCGAAAGTGCCGGTTTGCCTTATCGCGGCGTGATCCGTACCTTCGGCAAGGCAGCAGGTCACGGACGCCGCTGCGCCGTTCTTTTCCGTATTTTCCCGTGCCACCGTCACGGCGACCGGATCGATGTCGCTGGCAATAACACGCGCGGGTGCCGCCAGCGCAGCGGCAATGGCGAGAACCGCCGACCCGCATCCCACATCCAGGACGTTTGTGAATGTCCGGCCGGCCAGAAGCCGGTCGAAAGCCATGAGGCAGCCCGTGGTCGTGCCGTGGTGGCCCGACCCGAACGCCTGTCCGGCTTCGATTTCGATGCAAACGGCGCCGGCGGGCCGCTGTGCGCGGTCATGGGCGCCGTGAACGAAGAACCGGCCGGCCGTGATGGGCGGCAATCCGGCTTGCGATTCGGCGACCCAGTCGCGGTCTTCGAGTTTTTCGATATGCCATCCGATGTCCGGCAGGGACGCGGCGGTGCGCAGATCGTCTATACGCCGGGCCACGGCGTCCTCGTCGCAGCCGCCGACACAGTAGAGTTCGACCTCAAGCGCTGGATGTGCCGGCGACGTCACGCCGAAGGCGCTCGCGGTAACGCCAAGGCTTTCATCGCCTTCAAACCACTCCGACACGATGTCTTCACTGCCTGGAGCAATGTTGCTCACGATGATCTTGTAGTATGGCGTCATCATTCAATGTGACTCAGGTCATGAACTCATAAATAGCATGCATTCTGCGCTGACGGATTTGCCTTGTGCGCAGGCGCAAAGGTGCTGGAAACCTTCCGGTTTTCAAGCCTTTGCAACGCCTGCACAAAGCAAATACGCCGCGCCCGGAGGGTTAGGCCAGGAGGGCCCGCTTGACGGCAAACAATGCTCGATGAGGCGGAAAGCCTGATCTTGTGCTTGTTTTCCGACAATCGAACCCTCCTGACCTAACAGAATGCATGCTATTTTTGAGCCCATGACCTAAGCTTTGTATGGGGACGTTCGGCTCCTGCTATAGGGCGCATGGACAAAACACAAGTACGGGGTAGGGGACGTGAGTATATTCGCGGACTTGAGAAAACGCTTTCTGGCGGCAGGGCGGGACGACCATGAACTGCCGGGCGGTGTGACCCAGCACGGCCGGGTCGACGACAGCGCCGATATGCTGGCGGCATCGGAGGCCGATCCCGAACCGTTGCTTGACGGTCTGAGCGTCGGCATTACGTATGAAGACGCCGATGGCAATATTTCCGAACGTCTCGTCAACTGCATCAAAATTGTCGAGAACGAGAGCGAGCGTTATCTTTGGGGCTATTGCCATTTGCGGACCGACTTCCGCGCCTTTCAGCTCGACCGCATCCGCGAGATCCGCGACTACCGCACCGGGGCGCATACCGACGATGCGGAGCGTTTCTTTGCGCCGTTCCGCACGCTCGCGGAACAGGATCAGGCGGCGAAGACGGAGTTTGCAAGCCGCGCCACCCGCGAGGTGCTCGGCCTTGTCGGCGACGAGTTGCGCATTTTGATGTTCGTCGCCATGGCGGACCGTCATTTCGATGCGCGCGAGCAGGAGCTGATTTCGGAGTTTATCCAAACCCGCGCGCGCCAGCTCGGCGATGAGATTTTTCAGGCGTACGACCACGCCCGCGTGCTTGAGTGGATGCGCGGTCAGGTGCCGAGCTTTTCCGTGCTTGAGCGCGCCGTGCAGCGCTTGAGCGCACGCGGCGAGTGGGAGCTGCGGGCGCTGTGGGATCTTTCCAAGGACATCGTCCATGCCGACGATCATGTCGATGACAAGGAAGTCACCGCCATGGAAGAACTCTACAACGCCATCGATGCGGCGGTGTCGCAGCAACGCGAAGAGGCTGGCTGAAACTACGACCCCGCCGTGTCCGCCTCTTCGGGCGTGAAGTCGATGTGGATGTGGTTGCCGTCGCAATCGTGCAGATTGATCTGAAGGGTTTCGAGACCGGGCACTCGTGCAGGCTGGTATACGATGCCGGCGGCCTCGAGGCGTTCGATAAAAGCGCTCAGGCCCGTCGCGGTGAACGCGAAGTGTTCGATCCGCGGTTCTTGTGTGTTCGGCTGTTCGTCCATGCCGACCAGATGTACGACCGCACCACCGCCCACATAGAGCCAGGCGCCGGGGAACGGGAAGGGCGGACGCCCGCCGTTTTCCATGCCGAGTATGGCTGTGTACCAATCGACCATCGCGTCGAGATTGGCGGTCACGATACTGACGTGATCGAACTTGTTCAGTTGCATACGCCGGGTCTTTCTGCAGTTTTGGGATGCGATGGGTTCCCCGCAAGGTGTGCGAATTTACGCCGGGCTTCCCGTCGGCACAGCGAAAACCACAAGGTTCGCGTGCCAATGGATTCTTTGAGTCTTTTCAGCGGCTTTGGTGCGCCGCCTGAATTTGTTCTCGAATCTCTTCACAAATCGGTTGAAGACACGAGCTGCCTCAGGTTCGCTCCACGAAAGACTCAAGCACGCGCTTGCGGCCGGCTTTTTCGAAGTCGACGGTGAGCTTGTTGCCGTCGATGGCGGAGATCGCGCCATAGCCAAACTTCTGGTGGAACACGCGCTCGCCAACGGTGTGCTGTGAGGCTTCCGCATCTTCGCGCGCCACGAGTTCGCCCTCGATGGTGCGCGGGCCCGAGCGGTTCGTTGTGCCGGCGGCCTGGCCACGCTGGGCGCGTTGCCAGCCGGGTGTGTTGTAGGATGAGGAAAACGGATCGAGCTGGTCGAAACGGCTGTCGGAGAAGCCGCCGTAGTTCGACTGGCTCTCCTCGATCTCGACTTCGTTTTCGGGCAGCTCGTCGAGGAAACGCGAGGGCAGCGACGACTGCCACAGATTATGGATGCGCCGGTTCTGGGCGAACGAGATCTTGCAGCGCTCGCGCGCCCGCGTCACGCCGACATAGGCGAGGCGGCGTTCTTCCTCAAGGCCGGCACGGCCGTTTTCGTCCAGCGAGCGCTGGTGCGGAAACAGCCCCTCCTCCCAGCCGGGAAGAAACACCGTGTTGAACTCAAGACCCTTGGCGCTGTGCAGGGTCATGAGGTTGATTTTGTCGTTGGACTGTTCGGTCTCGACGTCCATGACCAGCGAGATGTGTTCCAGAAAGCCCGCCATGTTTTCGAACTCGTCCATGGAGCGGATGAGCTCCTTGAGGTTGTCGAGGCGGCCCGGCGCGTCCGGCGCCTTGTTGTTCTGCCACATTTGCGTATAGCCGGATTCATCGAGGATCATCTCGGCCAGTTCGGTGTGGGGCAGACCGTCAATCAAGGTACGCCAGCGGGCAAAGTCGCCGAGCAGCGCCGTGAGCGAGCCGCGCGCCTTGTTGGGCAGCTCGTCGGTTTCGATCATCGCCTGGGCGGCGCGGTAGATCGGAATGCCGAGGCCGCGCGCATGCTCATGCATTTTCTTGACCGAGGCATCGCCGATGCCGCGCTTGGGCAAGTTGACAATGCGCTCGAAGGCAAGGTCGTTATCGGGTTGGGCGGTGACTTTGAGATAGGCCAGGGCGTCGCGGATTTCGGCGCGCTCATAGAACCGCGGGCCGCCGACGACGCGGTAGGGCAGGCCGAGCGTGATGAAGCGGTCCTCGAACTCGCGCATCTGGAAGGAGGCGCGCACGAGAATGGCCATTTGCGCGAGCCGATGACCCTTGCGCTGCAGCTGTTCGACGTCCTCGCCGATGGCGCGGGCCTCTTCCTCGCCGTCCCACACACCGCGCACGAAGACCTTTTCGCCTTCCGACATTTCGGTGTGTAGCGTCTTGCCGAGCCGGCCCTCGTTATGGGCGATAAGGCCGGACGCGGCGCCCAGAATGTGTGGCGTGGAGCGGTAGTTCTGTTCCAGACGGATAACCTTGGCGCCTGGAAAATCCTTCTCAAAGCGCAGGATGTTGTCGACTTCGGCGCCGCGCCAGCCGTAGATCGACTGATCGTCGTCGCCGACGCAGCAGATGTTGCTGTGTTTCTGGGCAAGCAGGCGCAGCCACAGATACTGCGCGACGTTTGTGTCCTGATACTCATCGACCAGCATATAGGCGAATTTCTTCTGGTAGACGGCGAGCACGTCGGGGTTTTCCTGGAACAGCCGCAGGCATTCCAGCAGGAGATCGCCGAAATCGGTCGCATTGAGGGTTTTGAGGCGCTCCTGATAGTCCGCATAAATCGCCGCGCCGCGCCCGTTGGCGTAGGCCTGGGCTTCGCCCACCGGCACTTTGTCGGGCGTGAGGCCGCGGTTTTTCCAGCCGTCGATATGGGACGCCAACTGGCGGGCAGGCCAGCGCTTTTCGTCGATGTTTTCCGCCTGAATGAGCTGCTTCAGAAGGCGGATCTGATCGTCGGTGTCGAGGATCGAAAAACCCGACCTCAACCCCACGAGTTCGGCGTGGCGGCGCAGGATCTTGACGCCGATGGCGTGAAACGTGCCGAGCCACTGCATACCTTCGACGACGCCGCCGATAAGCATGCCGATGCGCTCCTTCATCTCGCGCGCCGCCTTGTTGGTAAAGGTGACGGCGAGAATCTGCCCGGGGAACGCCTTGCGCGAATAAAGCAGGTGGGCAAGGCGTGTGGTCAGCACGCGGGTCTTGCCGGTGCCGGCTCCCGCGAGCACGAGTAGCGGTCCGTCGACGATCTCGATGGCCTGGCGCTGCTCGGGATTGAGACCGCGCAAGTAGGGCGGCTCGCCGGCACCTGCGGCGCGTGCGGCAATGCCGCCGGGGGCGCGCGGGATATCGTCGGCCGCGCCGAGATCGAAGGGATCGGGGGTGCTCATGCACTCTAATATAATCGATTCCATCGGCCCTGCCGATGGCGCGGGCGCCGATTTCTACAACATGCAGCTTTTAACGGTAGGCTTCCATGTTCGCCTCGATGAGGGCGGTGTTGTAGGTGTTGAGTGCCGCCTTGTGCTCCACCCAGGCGACGAGCACGCCGTCGTTGTGGCGCGCCCCAACGGGGATGCGATCAAAGCCCCACAGATCGAAGGCGCGCCAGGCGGCATCAAGCGTGTCGTCGGGGGTGAGTTTTGGCGTGTAGTCCACGAGCGCCACGAACAACACGAATTCGAC
>JAJFHE010000014.1 GCA_021775755.1 Hyphomicrobiales bacterium
CTGGGGCTGAGCCCGTTTGCGGTCGAACGCAACCGCAGGCACGGCCACGCTGACTAACGTTCGCTCTTTCGGAAGCGGCGGGACAGGCAGTAATACCAAGGGCGGCAATTATTGACCCGTTTCACCGGGATGATTCTACCCTCCCGCAAGGCGCGTACTGCGCCGCGGTACAGGTACCGCAAGCAGTACGCAACGCTGCGGGAGGGCAAAAGCACCCGGCCTGCGGTGGGCCATTCCGGCCCGTCGACCACGTTGCGGGCCTTGTCCGATACACCGCATCGCACTGCGGCCCGCGCCTCGTCGAGCGAGCCAGAATGGCCCATGAACTGGGTCAATAATTGCCGCCCTTGGTGTTACTGATTGCCGCCGAAATGCACGGTGATGCCGGCCGTCAGGGCGTGGATGTAGAGATTGCCGTTCGTCATCTGGCCAGTCGGCCCCTCAAGGCTCGAATACTCAAGGTCCGTAACCCCTTTGAAGCGATAGGCAATATCGAGATCGACGTTCTCGATCATCGGCACGCGCACGCCGCCGCCGACCTGGAACGCAATACCGACATCTGTGTCCTCAGGGCCCATGGCGGCCGCATTGGAGGACATGGCCTCCGTCCAGGCAAAACCGATACCGCCGCCGACATAAGGGTTGATCATCTGGCTCAGCTGAAAGTCGTACCAGACGTTGGCGAGCACGAAGAGGGCTTCCACCGAGGTGCCAAGATCGATGGAACCAAGCGCTGAATACTCGCTCTGCAGATCGTCGAACTGGGTAAAGGACGCCTCGACTTCGGCACGGAAGGTGTCAAACACGGTCATGCCGGCCGCACCGCCAAAGATCAGGCCGCCTTCATCGTCAAATCCCGCACCGCCGCCCGCAGCATAATCGAACGCATTGTCGTTCGATTGAAAGATGCCGCCCCCGGCAAACAGGTTGAAGTAGAATTCGTTGGCCGAAGCGGGCCCCACGCCAATCGCCAGCGCGGCAAAAACTACAGCACCATACACAAACTTCCGCATAGCAGGATTCCCGGTCGCGTTTTGAGTCTGATTGCGCAAACAATAGCGGATTGTAAGGGGACGTCGCAGCAACTAAAGGCGCTCGATCACACTTTTTCGTGTTTTTTGAGTTGCAGTGTGACCGTATTGCAGCAATTCAAGCCGCCTCTCAACGCTGCCGCGCCACCGCGATCGCGTCGCTGAGCTCAAACTCTCCGTTAAATAGCGCCCGCCCGGTAATGGCACCGGCGATATTCGGAAGGTATTTCAACGTAGAGATATCGTCGAGTGTCTTGACCGTGCCGCTTGCAATGACCGGAACGATGAGCTGCGTTGCTAGGTCCGTGGTCGCAGCAAGTGAGCTTTCAGGAAGCTCGTCATCGCGGTCGATGTCGGTGAAAATGATCGCGGCAATGTCGTCAATCTCAAACTGCCGTGCGAACTCGATGGGCGTAAAGGCCGTCGTCTCGCGCCAGCCTTCGACAACCACCTTACCGCCCCTTGCATCGACGGAAACTACGATCTGGCCGGGATAGCGGGTGCACGCCTCCTTGACGAATTGAGGATCCTTGACCGCCGCGGTTGCAATGACGACGCGCAGGGCGCCGTGTTCGATCCACCAGTCGACCGCCGACATGGAACGTATGCCGCCGCCCACCTGTACCGGGATATGCACCGCCTTGATGATATCGCAGACAAGTTCTGAATTATCTTCCTCTCCCCGGTCCGCCGCATCGAGATCGACGATATGGAGCCATTCCGCCCCCTGCGCCTGAAACAATTCCGCCGTCTCGACCGGATCGACGTCGTAAACGACAGCATCATCCATCTGCCCGCGTACGAGGTTCACGCATTTGCCGTTCTGCAGTTCGAAATCGGGAAATATTATCATCAGTCCTTCCGGAGCGGATTGCGCCGCTTCGCCTCCGTACCTGGTCCGTTAGCCAACCTTAGAAATGAAAACTGTTCTCGCGCAAGTTCCATGACGACTATCGGCCGTTCGTTGCTGGCGAAAAGCGACGCTGTCGCCTATCGTTGCGACGTCTGATCGGAATTGTGCCGGCATCGCGGTGCTAGGAGGAAATACGTGAGCATAGAAATGATGAAAGGGGCGCCCGCGCCGGAAAACGCCCAGGTGACGCTTGGCAACTGGCGCCAGGCGCCGTTCAGCCGTTGGGGCTTTTGCCATGTGCGCGAAGTGGTGCCGACGGCACGCGTGCGTCACGACCCGAACAACGTTCGGACGCTTGACACCGCGCCGCGAGATATCCTGACAATTCCGGCCGATACCGGCAACGGCGCCATGACGGTGGAAGAGATCCTCAACGCTACGGATACGGACGGCCTGGCGGTTCTGCATGAAGGAACGCTTGTCACGGAACTCTATCGTCGTGAACTTGCACGCGATGTGCCGCACATCGTGTTTTCGGTGACAAAGTCGGTCACCGCCATCCTTGCTGGCATCCTCTGCAAGCAAGGTGTGTTCGACGCAGATGCCGCACTGACGCGTTACATTCCAGAGCTTGACGAAACGGCCTATGGCGATGCAAGCGTCCGGCATCTCCTGGACATGACGACGGGAATTGAGTTCGACGAGGATTACCTCGCGACCGAAGGCGCGATCGTGCGCTACCGCGAAGCCACCGGCTGGAATCCGGGCAGTGGCAGCGGGCCGGCCGATCTGCGCAGCTTCCTTTTGTCCCTCGCCGGGCGGGAGCGCCCGCACGGTGAAGTGTTCCGTTATCTCTCACCTAACAGCGACCTTTTGGGCTGGGCTATCGAGCGGGCGAGCGGCGAGCGCATCGCCGACATTCTCGGTAAACACTTGTGGCAGCCGATGGGCGCTGAAACGGACGCCGACATCACGGTCGATCCACTCGGCGCGGCGCGCACCGCCGGCGGCTTCTGCCCGACGCTGCGGGATTTGGCGCGGTTCGGTCAGTTGCTGCTTGACGGCGGCGTGCGTGACAGCGCTGAAATCGTGCCGCCTGACTGGATCCGCGATATCCGCGAGAATGGGGATCCGGATTTGTGGGCGCGCGGCGACTTCGCCTCGCAGTTTCCCCCCGGCATGAGATACCGCAGCCAATGGTATGTTCTGGGCGAGGGAGATGCGGCCTTTTTCGGGCTCGGCATTCATGGGCAGTACATATACATCGACCCGGCCGCCCGGGTTGTGATCGCCAAGATGTCGTCGCAGGCCGAACCTCTGGACGAGGCTAAGGACAACCTGTGCCTTGCCATGTTTTCAGCCATCTGCCGGACGCTCGCGGGCTAGTTCGGCAGACACAGCGGCGGGAGGACGCACCATGCCGGACCGTAAAGACATCGTTGCCGCCAGACGCCGCATGGAGAGCGCCCTCGACGCGAAACCCGATATGGCCAGGAGTTCGGCGGAAACCAGCGCCGTCATCACCGATGGATTTCGGTGCGAGATCAATGACGGGGACTGGAAACTCATTGCCGATTTGCCAGCGGCCATGGGCGGGAAGAACGGCGGCCCGACACCTGGAACTCTCGGGCGCGGCGCGCTTGCAAGCTGCCTTGCGATGGGCATCAAGGCATTCGCCGCCGACTTCGGCGTGGACCTGAACAGCGTCCGCGTTACAGCGGATGCGGATTGGGACATGCGCGGAGAGCTTGGCGTTTCAACCGAAGTGCGCCCGGGTTATGAGGCGATGCGCCTCACGGTCGAAATCGACAGCGGCGCCGATGCCGAAGCCATTCAATCGATCGTTGACAAGGCGGTACAGCACTCGCCCTATCTCGACAATTTCCGCAACAAAGTGGACGTCACGCTGAACGTTACCCGCTCGTAGCCCGCGCGGCGCGCCGGCGCCGGCGGTCGGAGGCGTGACGGCCTTCGAGCACGCCTGATTCGGAAATGATTTCCGAGACCAGTTCCTCGCGTCTGTAGGCCATGACATGGACACCGGAAACGCCGGCGATTTCGCGGATCTTCTGGATCAGCTCTATGCAGATTTTCTTCCCCTCAAGCCCCTGCTTTTCAGCCCCTTCAAGGCGCTCGATGATAGCGTCGGGAACATGAATTCCAGGCACGTTGGTGCGCATCCATTTGGCCGCGCGGGCCGATGCGAGCGGACCAACGCCTGCGAGAATGAAGACGCGTTCGTGCAGCCCCATGTCACGCACCCGGTCCATGAAACGCTTGAAGAGATCAACGTCGTAGATGTAGTTGGTCTGGATAAATTCCGCTCCGGCTTCGACTTTCTTGGCGAGTCGGTCGGCGCGTGTCTCGAAAGGTGGAATGCAAGGGTTCTCCGCCGCACCGAGGAATATTTTCGGCGGTGATGTAATCTTGCGGCCGGAGAGAAACATGCCGTCGTCGCGCATGGTGCGCAGCGTGCGCAACAGCGAGATCGCATCGAAATCGAACACCGGCTTGGCGCCCGGCTGGTCGCCGACACCGACCCCATCACCGGTCAGGCACAATATGTTGGACACGCCGATGACCGCGGCGCCCAGTACATCCCCCTGAATGGCGATGCGGTTGCGGTCGCGGCAGGAGATCTGGAATACGGACCCGTAGCCAACGCGCGCCAGCAGCGAACAGATGCCGAGAGACGACATGTGGCAGTTGGCGCCGGAAGCGTCGGTGGCGTTGATCGCGTCCGCCACCTCCGACAGCGGGCGGGCCGCCTCGTAGACATCTTCAGGGTTTGCCGAATCCGGCGGATTGAGTTCAGCGGTGACCGCAAACCGGCCGCTGCGCAGAACCCGCTCAAGCCGGCTGTTGGAGCGATGGCCGGGCGGCACCGGCACTGTCAGTCCGGCCGGGTCCAGCTTGTCTTCGGGGCGCAGATCGGCCATGGCTCAGACCTTTCCCTGCGGCGCTTCGGCGGTTTCGATGACCGTCGTGCTCTCGTTCGCCTCGCGGTGCGGGCGCGCGGCATCGGGTTCGCGCGCGAGCGGCACGGCCGCGGGCTCTTCCGCACGCGCCTCTGAAAACGCTTCGGCCAGTGCATGGCGCTCGGCTTCGCGCGTTGCGCGTTTTTGCTCCGCCATTTCACGCGCCACCCGAAGCCAGCTTGAGGATCCTTCAAGAGAGCGGTCGACGGGGGGTTGCACAGTCTGGATCTTGTCGCCGCCCTTCATGCGCGCCGCGCCTTCCCAGGCATCGATCCATACGCACTTCATCAATGGTTTTACTTCGCAGTGACCGTTCTGCCGGACACCGCCGCACGGGCCGTTGCGCAGGTTTTTCGGGCAGTTCATCGGACAGGACATGCCGGTCGACGACAGCACGCACTGACCGCACATCTGGCAGTCGAAAAGAAGCCCCTTGACCGCGCGTTCGACCGCCGCCACCGGGCGCTCAAGACGGTTGTAGCCCATGCTCCGGAATATCGGGTCGAGGAAAACCATGACCGGCTCGAAGCTGTTATAGAGGCGTTCGAAAAAGCGGGCATGGCGCACAGCGTAGCGGCGAACAGCATACATTGCTTGTTGTCTCCAGGGCGCCAGACTCAAATCAGCAGGTGCGCGTGGTGTTACCAATGACGCTGCATGGTGCGGTTTTCAGGTTCGCAGGCGACATTTTGTGGTGCGTATCCGTCGCTCAACGATACGCCGCATGCCCTTCCAGCGCCTTCGACATGACGACGAAGGGTTGACCGTCGACTTCAACCGGCTTCTCGTGATGCCAGTGCATCTGTCTGTAGTAGTCCTCAAGTTGCCCGCTTCTGCAATAGAGATAGAGCCGCTCGTGACCGATGCTGCGCGCGGCGTGCTCGACGCGGTCGATCAAGAGTTCGCCGATCCGCCGGCCGCGGTGCGACGGCGCCACGTAAAGGCCAGACAGCCAAGGTGAGAGGTCCGGTTCGAGTTCGAGATCGCTTTCAACCAGAAGCGCCACACCGACAAGGGCGTCGCCGCGGCCAGCACCGAAAACCGCCTCGCCGTCCGCCTCCGCCACACCCTCGCACCAACGAAGCGTATCGCCGAGGCTGTAACCAAGGGCTCGACCCCACTGTTCGTTCAGCCAGCGCGAGGCGCGATTTAGATGTGATGAGGCGCCGCTAAGGCTTTCTATCCAGATCCCTGTCATCGTTCATGTGTCCGCGGGCACACCGCTTTGTTCACGCATGAATGTCGCAAGATCTCCGTAGCCGGTAAAGCGGTACTCATACTCAAGTCCCAGTTTATCCGCAGCCTTCTGGGCCAGTTGCCGCAACGCGTCGGTTGGCTGCTGTGCGAGATAAACGACCTTCGTGTAGTTGCCGAAATACATGTCGCGCAGTTCGGGATGGCGGTCCAGCCCTAGTCCCTGCCAGATCAGCTTGTCGAATTGGCGCGCAAGATAGTCGGTCAGATAGAACGCAGTAAATTCTTTGTCGGTTATCGTGGTGAATGCATCGTTACCGCTGAAGAATGAGTAGCAGTGCGGGCCGCCAATGCGTTCAACACCTTCTTCTTCCAGCACCCGATCAAGCGTGCCGCCGGTTCCGCAATCGGCGTAGAGCACATAGATTTTGCGATAGCGGCCCTTTGCCTCGCGGATCTTCTCGCGTACGCCGCCGGGAATGAGATCAGGGGTGTTGTGCCACTTGGCGGGAAGACAGGTGACATCGAAGTGGCGCCAGTCATTGAGTTCGATCAACGAAATGATCTCGCGGCCGAGCGCGCCGCAAGCGATCAGGAGCACATCGCCCCTGCCCTTCTGGAACTCGAAACTTTCGTCCGGCTGAAGGTCCATCGCCTTCTCCTGTTACCCCGGCAACTATAGCGAACGTTGCCGGTTCGCACAAAACGGGCGTGCATAAACAAAAACCGCGGCTTCTACCTGAAAGCCGCGGTTTCGTATTCGTTGACGATTAAAACCGGCGTTAGGCGGATGCGGCCATCTGGTTGTGCTTGCGGGCCATGAATTCCTTAGCTGTCTCGACAGCGACCGCGGCGTCGCGGCAATAGGCATCCGCACCGATCGCGGTGGCGAACTCTTCGTTCAAGGGAGCACCGCCGACAAGAACGACGTAGTCGTCACGGATACCCTTTTCCTTCATCGCATCGATTACGACCTTCATGTAGGGCATGGTGGTCGTGAGCAGTGCCGACATGCCGAGGATGTCGGGCTCGTGTTCTTCGATGGCCTCGAGATAGTTCTCAACCGGGTTGTTGATGCCGAGGTTGATGACCTCAAAGCCCGCACCCTCCATCATCATACCGACCAGGTTCTTGCCGATGTCGTGGATGTCGCCCTTGACCGTGCCAATGACCATCTTGCCGAGCCTGGGTGCGCCGGTTTCGATGAGCAGCGGGCGCAGGATCGCCATGCCGGCCTTCATCGCGTTGGCGGCGAGCAAAACTTCCGGCACGAACAAAATGCCGTCGCGGAAATCTATGCCGACAATGCGCATGCCTTCGACAAGCGCTTTGGTCAGGACGTCGTAGGGTACCCAGCCACGCCCAAGCAGAATGTTTACGGCCTCGTCGATCTCTTCCCTGAGACCGTCATAGAGGTCGTCATGCATTTGCTGCACAAGCTCGTCATCATCGAGTTCGTTGAGGTCGAGATCGTCTTCTTCACTCATTGCATCGCTCCGCTGGCCGGAATTCCGCTCTATCGCGCGGACCTGATAAAACCAAAGGCGAGTTAAAGTGGCGTTTCCACTTTGGAGATCATATCAATCCAAAATGAATTTCCCATAGTGCCGACAGCGACATATCGCGAGCTGAACACGACATTCGTTGCTTCGTCGCCGGAAATGTTTTTACCGCGCAATGAATTGAACGCAATCGGAAAATTCAAAACCGGTCCTGTTTCGACGGGCGGCGGCGGCGGCGCGTCGACCGGCCCATGGTTGCGATCACATCGCCTTTCGCCAGATTGGATACTTCACCAAGGCGCGCGACGATGGTCTGGATCAGGGGCCGGTCGCCCGGTTCATGGGTCTCCAGGGCGTTTCGCATGGCAACAAGATGGGCGTTCGTCGTGCCGCAGCACCCGCCAATGATCCGCGCGCCTGCGTCATAGGCAAGACAGGCATAGTCGGCCATCAGCTCCGGCGTGCCGGAATACTGGATCTCGCCGTCAACGAATTCGGGAACGCCGCAATTGCCTTTTGCCACAACGATGGCATCGGGCCGCACCTCGGAAATACCGAGTACGGTGGCGACTAGTTCGGCGGCGCCGACACCGCAATTGGCGCCGATCGCCTCGGGCTGCTCGGCAAGCGAGGTGGTAAGTTCACCGAAACCCTGCGGCGTGATGCCCATCATGGTGCGGCCGGCCGTGTCGAAACTCATGGTGGTGACGATGGGCAAATCCACCGTGGATGCCCCCTCCACGGCGGCCCGCAGCTCTTCTGCCGACGAGATTGTTTCGATCCAGAGAACATCCGCGCCGCCATCCATCAGAGCCTGCGCCTGTTCGGCGAAGGCGGCGACACCATCTTCATGGCACAATGTGCCGACCGGCTCGAATATCTCGCCCGTCGGCCCCATGGAGCCGGCGATGACAACCAAGCGGTCGGTTTCCTGGGCAACGGAGCGAGCAATGCGCGCGGCTTCCGAGTTGAGCTCGTGCACCCGATCCTGCGCGTCATGCAGCATAAGGCGGTAGCGGTTGCCACCGAACGTATTGGTCAGAACGATGTCGGACCCTGCATCGATAAAGCCGCGATGCAGCGCCTTCACCTTTTCAGGATCGTCGATATTCCACAGTTCAGGTGCTCCGCCGGCTTCCAGGCCCATGGCGAAAAAATTGGTGCCCGTCGCACCGTCAGCCAGCAGCCAGCCCCGTTCATTGATTAGTTCACGCAACATCGGTTTCTCTCCGCATCGGAGCATTTCACTATAACCGCTCATCCGCCGTGGCAAGCGCCGGACTGACGCACTGGGCGGCAATCTTTTGTGCTCGCCATGATGCGCGTTTCATCTTAACAGTTTGCCCGGCATTCGTTCACCCCCTCAATCGTCAGGCGAAGAACACCCATGAGCCAGCAACCCTATCCGATTGAAAGCATCCGTGCGGAGTTCCCGGCACTCGCCATCACCGATGACGGGCGGCGGCGTGTCTACTTCGACAACCCGGCCGGCACACAGGTGCCAAACCGCATGCTGGAACGCACCCGCAGCGCGCTGGTCGAAACAAACGCCAATCTTGGCGGCTACTTCCCCACCACGCTCGCCAATGAGGAAATCTACGTCGAAGGCCACCGTGCGATGGCCGATTTTCTGAATGCCGCGTCCGAGAACGAAATTATTTTCGGCGCAAGCATGACGACGCTGACCCTGCACATATCGCGCTCGATCGCCCGCACGCTTGAACCCGGCGACGAGATTGTCGTCACAAAAATGGATCATGATGCCAATATTTCACCCTGGCTTTTGATTGCGGAAGACACGGGCGCAGTGATCCGCTGGCTCGATTTTGAACTGGACACCTATCAATTCGCCGATGATGCAATCGATGCGGTGCTGAACGACAGGACGAAACTTGTCTGCCTCGGCGCGGCAAGCAACTGCACCGGCACGATCAACGACGTCAAGGCGATGGCCGCGAAGGCCAAGGCCGCTGGCGCACTCGTATTCGTCGATGCGGTGCAACTCGCACCGCATGTGGGCATTGATGTTCAGGACATGGGTTGCGATCTGCTGGCATGTTCACCCTACAAATTCTTCGGCCCGCATCAGGGCGTGCTGTGGGGCCGCGAGGCGTTGTTGCGCGATCTCTTCCCCTACAAGGTCCGGCCGGCTGGCGAAGCTCCGCCGGAGCGGTTCGAGACCGGCACACCATCGTTCGAAGCCATCGCAGGCACGCTCGGCGCGATTGAGCATTTTGAGTGGATCGGGCGGAAATTCGCGCCAGGCAACAGCGCCTGGGAGCATATGAGCGCGCGCGGCCAGATGCTGCATTCGGCAATGGACTATCTCTCCGCCTATGAACTCGACCTGACCCGGCAACTGATCGAGCGGCTGCAGGCGCACGGTTCGGTTACCGTGCACGGCGTCACCAACCCGAACATGATGCACTGGCGCGTGCCCACCGTTTCAATCACGGTGGACGGCAAACACCCGAAGGATCTCGCCAAGGCGCTGGCTCTAGAAAACATGTTTGTGTGGGATGGTCACAATTACGCCGTAGAGCCGGTGCGCAAGCTCGGCCTGCTCGACAAGGGCGGCGTGCTGCGCATCGGCATCGCGCACTACAATACAGGCGATGAAGTGGAGAGTTTCATACGCGCGCTGGAGCCGCTCCTGTAACGCCCGTCTCACGAAATTGTCAGGGTTCCCAACAGTTTTCCCACACGTTCTTCACTTGCTATGGCTGGCATGTCCACAGCTTTTGCCCGATGTTTTCCCCAGTCTGAACGGGAGAAACATAACATGACGGGATTGGCTATCGGACTTGTGGTTGTGTGCGTCGCGGGGCTCGGCTTCAACCTTTATATGCGCAAGAAAAACAAGAAGGACTGAGGTCCCAGTTCAACGCGCTTCACGCCACCTTGTCGCCGTAGTAGAGCATCACCACGTGGCGGGCTTGCGCGAAGAACAGCCAGCGCTCGACGACGAGGCCGGCGGCACAGCTTGCTACCGCGGCGACTGAAAGTGCGGCCGCCAGTGGACCTGCGGAGTTCATCGCCAGAAGGATGGCGAGCGCCGGTAGGGCAAATGCCAGAAGCAATGCGATGCGGCGCAGTTTGGCGGCGTGCCTGCGGGCCACGTGATAGCCCATTTCCTTCATGATGTAGTTGGCGCTGGTGTGTGGCGGATCGATCGGGCGCACGGCACCGAATTCGCCCAGACCTGTCGCCGCTTCAACGGTCCGGGTTTTCTCCTCGCCGTCCACGGCGCGCCAGTAGGCGATCTTGAAACCGCCGGCGACAGCAAGCGCGGCAATCGCCCCTGTCGCCAGAAGATCGGGCGCCGCGCCAAATAGAGACCACAGGCACATCAGCAACACCGACCCGCTGGCCAGCGCCAGCATCAGATAGTTGGGCGCCACCCAGGCGTTGTGCCAGGTGCGGATGGTGGTGAGCGAGGCGTAGATCATGGCCGTGCTGTAGACCGTCGCGGCGGCCAGCCCGATTGTCGCCACGCCGAGAGCCGCGAGAATGCCTGCCGAGCCATAACCGAACACACTTGCCAGAAACAGCAAGCCCGCCGGAGCGAAAGTGACCACCGCGAGCACACCTTCGCGCGACAGCCATGAGGAGCGCCATTGCGAAAACGCCCGCCACGCCCGCTCGGGGCGACCGAGATGGAAGGTCGATGACAAAAGCCCGGTTGTCACCAGGGCAAGCGCCAGCGCCAGCGAAACCGGCATGAACCATCTGGCCTGCGGTTCAACGCCCAGTACCGTTAGGAGCGCAAGCAGAGCCAGAAGACCGTATCCCGCGCCGGATGCGGTGGTGAAGACGATGACGGAATAAGCCGGATGCATGCGTTCTAGCCCGACAGCTTGGCGTCGGCCCAGGCGAACAGGCGCTCCAGCGCACTGCCATCACCGGCGAGAGGTTCTTCCACACGCGAAGCATCCGCTTCGAGACGATCGTCGCGCCGTTTGCGTGGCGGCAGGTACTTGTTCACCGGCTTGTAGCCCATCTCGGGCAGCAGATCGTAACCCTCGCGTTCGGCGACAAGTTTCGACACGTCGCTTTGCGGGTCGCCAAGGTCACCGAAGTGACGCGCGCTTGTCGGACAGGCGCGCACGCAGGCGGGAACCTGGTCTTCCGGCGCCAGATTGTCGTTGTAGATGCGGTCGACACACAGCGTGCATTTCTTCATGACGCCGTGGTCATAGTCGTACTCGCGCGCGCCATAGGGGCAGGCCCATGAGCAGAGCTTGCAGCCGATGCAGGTTTCCGGATTGACCAGCACGATGCCGTCTTCGACGCGCTTATAGGAGGCGCCGGTCGGGCAGACGGTGACGCAGGCCGGTTCCTCGCAATGCAGACACGAGCGCGGGAAGTGCACGGTTTGCGTCCGCCCACCATCGTCGGCCTGGTAGGAGTGCACGCGATTGAGCCAGGCGCCCATGGGCTCATCGCCATAGGGCCGCTCATCACTCAAAGGCGCGGAGTAACCGCCGGTGTTCCATTCCTTGCAGCTCACCGCACAGGCATGGCAGCCGACGCAGACATCGAGGTCGATGACGAGGCCGAGCTTCTTCTGACCCGCGCCGCTCGTATCGGGAAGGCTGGTCATCGGCGGCCCTCCGGCGTGGTAAATCCGGTGCCGAAGCGCGAGACATCGGGCGTTTGCGGCAGCCCTTCCGGCGGGTTCAGCGGCGCCAGCGCGGGCACCGTCTCGCCGAATTCCTCTTCCTTCGCCCGCTCGATCCGCACGCGCAGATCGTACCAGGCAGCCTGGCCGGTGACCGGGTCGGAGTTGGAATACCGGTAGCCGCCATGATCGGGCAACAGATCGGAAATAACGTGGTTGAGCAGGAAGCCCTTGCGCGCTTCCGGCGCGTCGGCATCGAGGTTCCAGGCGCGCGAGCGCTTGCCGATGGCGTTCCACGTCCACACCGTATCCGGGTTGACGCCGTCCATCAGGCGCGCTTCCGCCTTGAGGCGCCCGTGATGCGAGGTGACCCAGACCCAGTCGCCATCCGAGATACCGTGTTCGGCAGCGCGCACAGTGTTTATATAGAGGCTGTTGTATCCGTGTATCTGGCGCAGCCAGGCGTTCTGCGATCCCCAGGAGTGATACATCGCCATCGGCCGCTGAGTGAGCGCGTGCATGGGAAAGCTGTCGCCTGGAACCATTGCTTCTTCGAAAGGCGCATACCAGAACGGCAGGGGGTCGAAGAAGGCATCGACGCGTTTCTTGTGCTGCTCGGGCGGCAACACGTCGCCAAAGCCCCGCGCGGCAAGGCGGAATTTCTGCAACGGCTCGGAATAGATCTGGAAGACGATTTGCTCCGTCGACCCGACGAAGCCGACGGACTGCGCCCACTCCAGATACTCGCGGTTGGCATGGCGGTAAAAACGGTGGTTGTCGGGCAGGTGGTGGATCCAGTGACAGCCGTTTTCAATATAGGCGTCGAGCTGCCCCTGATTGGGAGCGCCCTTGCCGTAGGACGTACCGTCCTCGCCCCGCCAGCCTGCAAGCGATCCAACGCCGGGGGCACGTTCGTGATTGACGATGTAGTCGGAGTAACCGCCGGGATAGGCCGGTGCACCGGCCTCATCGACAAATCCCGGCAGCCCGAGGCGCGCGCCCAGATCAATGACCACATCCTGAAACGGCCGCACATCGCGGTCCGGTTCGACAACCGGCTGGCGGATGGCATCTGCAACGCCATCGGCTTCCGATATCGGGCGGTCGAGCAGTGAAATGCAGTCCCAGCGCTCCAGATAGGTCGTGTCGGGCAGGATCAGGTCCGCATAGGGCACCATTTCGGAAAAATAGGCGTCCGAATAGATGATCTTCGGGATAACATACTCGCCGGTTTCCGGGTCCTTGCGTGTCAAGGCGTCGATGGTGCCGGGCACGTTCATCGACGAGTTCCAACTCATGTTGGCCATATACATGAACAACACATCGACCGGGTAAGGATCGCCCGCCGCGGCATTGTTGATGACCATATGCATCATGCCGTGGGCGGCGACCGGCGCTTCCCAGGAATAGGCCTTGTCGATGCGGCGCGGCGTGCCGTCTTCATCGACGAGAAGATCTTCCGGCCCCGTCGGGAAGCCGAGCGGGGGCCCGGGCATCGGTTCGCCGGGCACGATCTCTCCTGGCTTGCCGTACGGCTTGATGGGGGGCGGCAGGGCTTTCGGGAACGGCGGTTTGAAACGGAAGCCGCCCGGGCAGTCGATGGATCCGAGAATCATCTGCAGCACATGCAGCATGCGGCAGGTGTGGAAGCCGTTGGAGTGCGCCGATATCCCGCGCATGGCGTGCATGCTCACGGGGCGGCCGGTCATTTTTTCGTGGCGCACACCGTTGCAGTCGGTCCAGGGAATATTGAGCGTAATCTCGCGCTCGAAGGCGGCCTCGGCAAGCTCACGCGCAATACGGCGGATCGAATCCGCGGGGAAACCGACACGTTCGGCAACCTCGTCCGGCGCATACTGGCCGTGCAGGAAGCGCTCGGCCATGAGCTCAAAGACCGGCACCGCCTTGCGCCCGTCCGGCAGTGTCACCTCGCCTGAAAGCTGCGGTGCCGCATCGGGCAACCCGGCCAGAGCCGGCGCGCCGGCGGCCTTGTCCCAAACGAGCGGCTTGCCGTCGTCGGAGCGCGCAAACAGGCCATCGTCCGCGGTGCCCGGCGCGCGGATGACGAGCCATGGCGCATTGGTGTAGCGCACCAGATAGTCGAGATCGACTTTCTGCAGGCGCAGCAGTTCATGAATAAGTGCGGCAACGAAGAGACCGTCTGTACCCGGCCGCAGGCCGATCCACTCGTCGGCGATGGCGGAATATCCGGTCTGCACCGGATTGATGGAAACGATCTTGGCGCCGCGCTGCTTCAGCTTGCCGAGCCCGATCTTGATCGGATTGGAGGCGTGATCTTCCGCCACGCCGAACAGCATGAAGTATTCGGTACGGTCCCAGTCGGCTTCACCGAATTCCCAGAACGATCCGCCAATGGAATAAAGACCAGCGGCAGCCATATTGACGGAACAAAACCCGCCATGGGCGGCATAGTTCGGGGTGCCGAACTTTTGCGCCCAGAATCCGGTCAGCGCCTGGCTTTGATCGCGGCCGGTGAAGAAGGCAAGCTTGCGCGGATCGGACCGGCGCACCTGACCGAGCCAGTCGGTGGCAAGGTCGAGCGCTTCTTCCCACTCCACTTCGCGGTACTCGCCCGCCCCGCGCTCGCCGACCCGCACAAGCGGTTTGGTCAGTCTGGCCGGCGAATAGTGCTGCATGATGCCGGCGGAACCCTTACCGCACAGCACGCCCTTGTTGACGGGGTGATCGCGGTTGCCCTCGATGTAGCGGACGGTTCCGTCTTTCAGATAGACCTTGATGCCGCAACGGCACGCGCACATGTAGCAGGTCGTGGTCTTGACCTCGTCCCATGTGAGCTCGGAGGTCTCAACCCTCGGTTCGCCCCTAGCGCCGTCCTGCATCGCGGTTGTCCGCTCCCCTGAATTCGCTCTTGCGCACCCGCCGGAGACCTTCGTTGCCGAGGGCTCCCATGTCAATCGGCGGGCGGACTGTTTCCGCAACAAACCGCAGGTGTCAGGCTTTCTCCGCCTCGAACACCTTGCGGATAACCTGGCAGATCTCATCCACATGAGACCGGTCGGCAATGAGCGGCGGCGCGATAATGCCCGCATCGCCGGTGAACTTCACATGCAGCCCTTCCCAGAAGAGTTTCTTTTGAAGCGATGCACCGCGGGCACCGGGTGCAGCACCTTGCGCAACATCGATGCCGGCAAGCAGACCGTAACCGCGGACATCGGTGACGATGTCGAGATCGCGCAGGTCGTACATGGCATCGAGGAAGTAACCGCTCAATTCCGCAGCGCGGGCAAACAGGCCTTCGCTCTCGTAGATTTCCTGGGTCGCAAGACCGGCGGCACATGCTGCCGGGTGGCCCGAGTAGGTATAGCCGTGGAAGAACTCGATGGCGCTCTCCGGCGATGCGTTCATCACGGTGTCGTAAATCTCATCGCGCACCGCGACCGCTCCCATGGGCTGGCAGCCGTTGGTGAGCGCTTTGGCCAAGGTCATGATGTCCGGCGTGACGCCGAAGGCCTGTGCCGCGAAAGGCGTGCCGAGGCGACCGAAGCCGCAGATCACTTCATCGAACACGAGCAGAATACCGTTCTGGTCGCAGATCTCACGCAGCCGCTCCAGATAGCCCTTGGGCGGGATGAGCACACCGGTGGAGCCGGCAATCGGCTCAACGAAACAGGCGGCAATGGTCGAACCGCCATAGGTTTCGACGAACCGTTGAAGGTCGTTGGCAAGCTCCCAGCCGTTTTCCGGCTGGCCGCGCGTGAAGCGCTGATTTTCGTCGAAGGTGTGGCGCATGCACACGACATTCGGCATGACGCCCGAGAAGGTCTCTCGGTTCTTGACCATGCCCGCCAGCGATACGCCGCCGATATTGACACCGTGATAGGCGCGCTCGCGCGACACGAAGCGCACACGATGACCCTCGCCGTTGGCGCGGTGAAACGCCATGCAGATCTTCAACGCGGTATCGATGGCTTCCGAACCCGAATTGCCGAAGAAGATGTGGTTGATCGGCTCCGGCGTTATGGCGCAGACCTTTTGCGCCAGCGCAAACGACAGCGGATGGGCGAGGCCGAAGGGGGCCGTGTAGTCGTTTGTCATGAGGGCTGAATGGACCGCGTCGGCAATCTCCTTGCGGCCATGGCCGGCGGCGACGCAGAAAAGGCCGGAAGAGCCATCAATGATCTTGCCGCCCTTGTGATCCCAGATGTAGACGCCTTCCGACTTCACCACGAGCCGCGGATCCGCCTTGAAATCGCGGTTCGATGTAAACGGCATCCAGTGATGCTCTAGTGAATTGGCGGCGAAGTGGCTGACTGGTCCCGTCATGTTCCAGACCCCTGTTGGCTAGAGCTGTATGTACTCATGTGGTGAGCGAAATGGCGTGCAGGCGGCGCTGCTCAATCAGCCTGCGACGGCGCGGCTACCTTAAGCGGGCAATTGGCGCTAATGTAGGTCCAGTTCGAGCGTTTCCATTGGACCAAGCCGATTTAGCCATGCGGGACAGTCTGTTCCATATCTCCAAAAGCGAATATGCGAGCCTGCAGGCGCAGATCCGCGAGTTCCTTGTATCAGCCATCCTGGAAGGCCGGCTGGCACCGGGGGAGACACTGCCGTCAACGCGCAAAATGTCGAAAAATCTTGGCGTGTCACGCAACACGGTGGTGCTCGCCTATCAGGCTCTGGTCGATGACGGTTACCTCGCGCCACGCTCGCGGTCGGGATTTTACGTCAGCCACAAGATCCTTGACGGGCACAAGCCAACACAAGCGGCGCAGGCGGCACCGACTGCCGAGGCGGTTCCATGGGGCAAACGGCTGCGCATTCGCCCGGCTGCACAGGACAATATCATCAAGCCGCTCGACTGGCAGGACTACACCTATCCGTTCATCTACGGCCAGGTCGACCAGGATCTGTTTCCCATCGCCGAGTGGCGTGACTGTTCCAGACAGGCGCTGGGGAAACGATGGCTCGGCAGCTGGACCGCCGACATTCGAAGTTTCGACGATCCGTTGCTCATCGAACAGATCAGAAAGCGCCTTCTGCCGCGGCGCGGTATTCATGCCCATGACGATGAGATCCTTGTGACGCTGGGTGCCCAGAACGCGCTTTATCTGATTGCAAGCCTGCTGATCTCGCCCGAAACCACAATTGCGGTTGAGGAGCCGGGCTTTCCCGATGTGCGCAACAACTGCATGCTCAGGACGCGGCGTATTCACCATGTGCCCGTCGATGCCTTCGGCATGCCGGTGACCGGTATCCTCGATGAATGCGATCTTGTGTTTCTAACCCCAAGCCACCAGTTCCCGACAACCGTCACCATGCCGATCGAGCGGCGCCAGGAACTTCTAAGAAAGGCGTCGGAGAAGGATTTCGTAATTGTCGAAGACGACTACGAGTTCGAAACGAACTACGTCGGAGACCCCTGCCCCGCCCTCAAGTCTCTTGATGGCGCCGGCCGGGTGATCTACATCGGCAGCCTCTCGAAGTCGCTGTTTCCCGGGCTCAGGCTCGGCTTCATGGTCGGCCCCAGGGAAGTGATCGAGGAAGCGCGCGCTCTGCGCCGGCTGATGGTTCGGCATGCGCCGACCAACAATCAGCGCACCGCTGCCCTGTTCTTGAAACTCGGCCACCACGACGCCCTTGTGAGCCGCATGCACCGGGTCTATCGCGAACGCTGGGAGGCGATGGGCGCGGCGCTGCAGAAGCACCTGCCTGACTCCAGCCAGATCCCAAGCTTTGGCGGCACGTCGTTCTGGGTACGCGGGCCTGACGGGCTGGACGCCGATAAACTGACAGCATCAGCAGCACAGGAAGGTGTCCTCATAGAGCCCGGACGCGTCCTCTTCGGCGCGCGCCGGCCGCCGAAAAACTTCTTCCGCCTTGGCTTCTCGTCAATCCCGCGCGAGCGCATCGAGCCAGGCATCGAGACGCTCGCGGAGGTCGTTCACCGCGGGATGCTGTAGCAGGCGGTTAACCGGCCTTCTGTGTTACTGCAAAAGGCCCGACACGACCTTACCGCCATGGCCATAGGCCTCAGCGGCGATGGTGCAAAACTCGTCCATGCCGACCTCGCCGAACGTTGCCAGCACGATGCCTTCCAGCTTTGCGAACTCATCGCTGTCATAATCGCTGCTGTCGAGACCGGCACCGCTCAGATAGGCCTCGACCGCGTCCTGATTGACGGAAAGCGAGGGACACTCATCGGCCTTTTGCGCAATGGCGGCAATGCCGAGCGCGTTGCTCTGTTCGTCCGTGTACTCTGCAGCGATTGCGGATGCAGTGAGCCACATCAGGGCGGCGGCGAAACTCAAGGCAAATCTCATGGGTTGTAACCTTTGCGTTGATCAGCCCTCTCGCGAGCGAGTCTAGCGAATGTGGAACGCGAATGCCAATTACAAAGCCATTAACACGAGGACTTAGTTCAGGAGGTAGGGCACGACCGCGCCGTCTGGCCCATAATCCTCCCAGGCGGACTTACAGAACTCAACGGATCCTACTTTGCTGCGTTTCGCCCGGACTATTTGAATGGTCGAGTTGAAGAAATCGCTTTCCAATTCGTCTGCATTGAACCCCTCGCCGAGGACGTAAATAAGGTAGTTCCTATCGGTTAGTGACATGAGCGGACATGACTGAGCTACCAGCGCAACCGCGATATGTGTAAGAGCTTCCTTTTCTGATTCTGAGTATTCCTCAGCCATAGCGATGCTGGTTGCCCGAACTGAAAGCAAAATTATTATCGCAGCAAATCTCATACGCCCGCCCTTATTTCTCATCCAATGATTGTGCTTTCTATCATACCTCACCTTAAAAGTGCAAAGCCGATGCCAAGGTGACTTGGGAGGGCAGACACGAGCATGCTTGAACATCTCTGGCAGAACGGTTTCATCCGATCTGGATCTAGTTCAGATCCTGCGAACCCGCTAGGTTGGCGAACAGTACCGCAACAAGGCCGACATACATGCTCGAAATACCCTTCGGACTGGAGCCGGGAGCGTTGGCCCTGCTCGCCCTTGGCCTGCTGGTGGCGTCGTATGCGCGCGGCTATTCGGGCTTCGGGTTCTCGGCCCTCCTTGTCGCAAGCGGTTCCATCGTCACCGATCCGGCAAATGTCGTACCGCTGGCGATTTCGCTGGAGGTCGTCGCAAGCATTGTCATGGCGGTTTCGGTGTGGCGCTCGGTGGCCTGGAAGCAGGTCGGACTGCTGGTCGCCGGTGCTTTCATTGGCAATCCGGCAGGCGTTGCACTGCTTTTGTTTCTCGCAGCCGATACGCTGCGGCTTGGCATATCCGCCTTTATCTTCTGCGCAAGCCTCGTCCTCCTCAGCGGCTGGCATCTGACCCGACCCGTGGGCGCACCGGCAACGTTCGTGGTCGGCATCGGCTCGGGGGTTGCCAATGGCGCAACGGCGCTTGGCGGGCTTCCGCTGGCGCTATTCATGACCGTGAACCGCCAGGACCCCGCCCAGGTGCGCGCAAGCCTGATCGCCTATTTCTTCGTCACCGACGCCTATGCCGGTACGCTTATGGCGACGCAGGGCATCCTCAACGCGCAAACGCTTGTGGCGATCGCCTGGGCCGTGCCAATCCTGTTCGGCGGCATCTGGCTCGGCAGCCGCAGTTTCGCGGCCGCGACGCCGGAAGGCTTTCGCCGCGTTGTGCTGGGATTGCTGATCGTGCTGTCACTGCTCGGTGCGGCAAAGGCATTTGGAGTGATTTAAGAGACATGCTGAGTGATAAACCCTTTGAGGTTCCCGCCTACCTGAAACAGCGCGCGATTGAGATCGCACCGGTGCGCGCCTCCGTGGCGGGTGCCGATTCACGGCTTGTCCTTGAAAGCGTGCAGGCGGCACACGCGCTCAACATCATCGAGCCGGTACTGGTCGGGGACCGCTCCGCGATCGCCGCCCATGCGCATGACCTTGGCTTTGATATTTCAGACTTTGAAATCATTGCCGCCGACAGCGAGGCGGAAGCGTCACAAAGGGCCGTTGAGGTCATCCGGCGCGGCGATGCCCGCATGTTGATCAAGGGTCAGGTGCACACGGATGCCATGATGCGGGCGGTGATCGACAAGGAACGCGGTCTTCGTACCGGTGCGCGTCTGTCGCACATCTTCCACATGACGGTTCCCGGCAGCGAGCGCGTGCTGAATATTACCGATGCCGCCGTCAATGTCGCACCCGATGTTGAATCCTTCATGCATATCGCGCGCAACGCCGTTGCGCTTTCCCACCGCCTCGGCGTCGCCGAGCCGAAAGTCGCCGTACTGTCGGCAACGGAGGTGGCGAACGCATCGATGCCTTCCAGCCTCGTGGCCCGGGACGTTGTGGAACGCGCCATGGGCGGCCGAAACGGGGGCGGCCAGAACGGGGGCGGCGAAATCAAAGGCGCCGTATTTGGCGGACCGTTCGCCTTCGACAACGCGGTCTCGCCGCGTGCCGCGGAGCTCAAGGGCATCGAGCATGCCGTGGCGGGCAGCGCCGACATTTTGCTGGTCCCGAACATCGAAACCGGCAACGGGCTCTTCAAGATGATGGTCTGGTTCATGGGGGCGACGGCGGCCGGCGTCGTCATGGGTGCGCGTGTGCCGATCGTCCTGACGTCGCGGGCCGATCCGCCCGAGGCCCGATTGAGCGCCGCCATCATCGCGGCGCTCGCCGCGCAGAACGGCAAAACTTAACGCCGGCACCGCGATTGTCAGGACTTTTGTGCCACATCGGGACGGCGCCCCATTGCGGGCCCAGTAAATTCACAACACTGCCTTAATCCCGGCCAACTTTCGCACCGCTTCGATTCAAGGATGCATCGTCCGCTGTGTTCGGCAGCGGGCAAATGGGACGACTTCAACATCACTGCCCGCAGGCACATCGGGAAATCGTGTGCGCGCCGCGGGCAAACCTATGAGGGGTGAAGTCATGTCCCGAGTCCTGCGGGCGTTTATCAGCGTCCTGGTATCAGCAGCGTTTTTCTATTTTCCAGCATTCGCCGGCCAGAGCCACGCGGATCGTGTTTCACAAGCAAATCAAGGTACCGTCGGCATCATATCCGGCGGCATCGGCGGCACCTACATCCGTATCGCGACGGATCTTGCCGCCGTTCTCGACAATGGCGAAGAGCTTCGCATCCTGCCGGTTGCCGGCAAGGGCTCTTTGCAGAACATTCACGATATCCTTTATCTCAAGGGCATCGACGTCGGCATCGTGCAGTCGGACGTGCTCGCCTATATCAGACGCGAGAACCTCTACGGCAACATCGGCCAGCGCATTCACTACATCACGAAGCTCTATAACGAGGAGTTTCATCTGGTGGCGCGCGACGACATTCGTTCCATCGAGCAGCTCGCCGGGAAGAATGTGAATTTCGGTGTCCAGGGGAGCGGTACTTACATGACCGCATCGGTCGTGTTCGATTCTCTACAGTTGAATGTAGTTCCCACGACCTTCGACCAGGCGCTCGCCATTGAAAAACTCAAGGCGGGAGAAATCGATGCCATGGTCTATGTGGCCGGCAAGCCGGCGCGGGCCTTTGCGGACATCACGCCGGAAGCGGGCCTCAGACTTGTGTCGGTGCCCTATTCCACACCGCTCCAGAACGCCTACCTGCCATCAGTGTTCACAGACCAGGACTACAACGGTCTTGTGCCACCTGGCGAGCAGATCGAAACGGTTGCGGTCGGCGCGGTTATGGCGGTCTTCAACTGGCAGCCGGGAACGTTCCGCTACAACAAGGTGAACCGTTTCATTTCCGCGTTTTTCCAGCAGTTCGGCGCGTTTCTGCAACAACCCCGTCACCAGAAATGGCACGAGGTCAATCTCGCCGCCGAGCTGCCGGGCTGGACCCGGTTCGGGGCGGCGGAGGATTGGCTTGCGGCCAATCCGACGAGCACCGCGGTCAGTTTGCAGAGCACGTTCCAGCAATTTCTCGACCAGCAGACCGAGGGTGCCATTCAGTTGAGCCAGGCGCAGCGCGAACAGTTGTTCCAGCAGTTTATGCAATGGCACACCTCACAGCAGACCAACTAAGACCAAGATCAAACAGGGCGAGGCCTGAAATGAATTGTGCAGCAACCGGATACGCAAGGCGCAGGTGCCCCGCAGATCGGCGGAACACTTCTAAAAAGCGCACGCGCTCCGGCGGGCTGAACGGTTCAATGGCCTCACACTAAACAGGTTGCCGGAGGCCCCTTTGAGGCCTTCGGCACCAGACATGGAGAGGGAAGGTAATGTCGCGTATCAGTACGAGTATCGAGCGGGACTCAGGTGTCCGCGCGCGCAACATTCCAGATGAGAAAAAGACAGACGGCCCGACGGCGAGCGCCAAAGCGGATGCTGCGTCAAGCGGGGGCGCGGCGGAACCGTCGGACGATAACACGGTAAGATTGTCCGATATCTCGGAAATAGTTTCCAAGTACGCCGTCGTCGACAGGATATTTGTCGGCGCGCCTCAGAATGAGCATGGGAATTTAAGCGAGGCGTCCGCGGAACGGGACATCGAAGAAGAGACAGTGTTCCTCGACGACGAGAATGAGGATAAAGACGAGCCGGCCGCTGCCGAAAATGAAGTCGGCGAAGACGACGAAGACAGCACCTTAGACGACGATGGAGATGTCGACGATGACGAGGATGCGGAGCTCTTTGCGTCACGCTCCGCGGCGGCAACGCTGCCGGCAAAAAACAGCCGCGACGGCTCGCTCCTGTTTCACAAACTGGCACGGCCGCGCCGTCGCGACGAACTCTATTCGAACTGGTCGTCCGACGCCCGCAAGGCCGTGCGCGATATGAGCATGCCGCAGGTTTCCTATAAGCCCGCGGTCATAAATGACGACGATGACGATTTAGACGATGAAGACGGGCTCGCTGCCGGCACGCCCGTACGGCAACACAAACGCGCGCTTGGCCGCACGGTGGCGCTTTGCGCCGCGCTGCCGATCGTTGCCGGTACTGCTTTCGCGTTGACGCTCTACTCGCAACGCGACATCACGCCGTCGGAACTGTGGGGCTGGCTGTCGGCCAGCACCGCGGGCACCGCGGCCGGTGTGGAAACCCGTGCGGCGCCGGAACCCGTCCGCGTCACGTCACGGCAAAGGGGCCAGGACAGCCCCGAATCTACCGCTGCATCGGCTGTGCCGATTGCAGCGGTCTCGCCGGAGGCCCTGTCCGCAAACGAGCCTTCGGGCCCGGCGGCGGCTTCCGAACCAAGCGCACCGACCGCCGCCGCTGCGCAGGGTTCTCCGGCGACCCAAATTTATATGGCACGGCTGACCGTGTCGGATGCACAGGGCACATCGGTGGACCCGATACCGCTTGCGCTCAACGTAACGAGGGCAGCCCCGGAACAACGCGTCCGCGTCCGTATCAGCGGCCTGCCGGAAGGCGCCCGCCTGTCGGCCGGCACCGATCTGGGCAACGGTGAGTGGGCACTCTACGAACCGGATCTCGAAAACCTGAGCCTGGTGCTGCCGCATGGATATTCGGGGAACGTTACGCTCTATGCCATGGTGATCGACGATGCCACGCACATTCAGGCGGGCGATCCGACAGCGCTTGAGGTACGGGTGTCTCCAAATCCGGCACATGTAGTGGAACCCGCAAGCGCACGGCCCAATACTGCCGCGGCGTCTTTCTCAGGCGCTTCGTCGGCGGAAGGACAAAGTCCCTCACGCACGGAAACCGTGGTGCCGCAGCGCTCGCTGTTTCCCGAACTGACGATGTTTGCACCGGACCCGTCCGCACCGCCGGCAGGCCCGTCGGGTGCAGTGGCACCGGTGCCGCAATCGGAGCCCGCTCGCGTCGCATCGGTAGCCCCAAGCACACTGGTGCCCGACGCGCCGGCCCTGCCGCAATCGGCGGCGCCCGCCAGCAACACCCACGATCTCATCTCAAAGGGTGACGAACTTCTCGGCCTCGGCGACATTGCTTCCGCACGACTGCTCTATCAGCGAGCGGCTTCGGGCGGCGATCCAAGGGCCGCTACCGCCATGGGACGGACGTTCGACCCGATCGTGTTTGCCGGCCTCACTGTGCACGGCGCCGGCCCCGATCCGCAGCAGGCACTGACTTGGTACCGGCGCGCCGCGGACGGCGGCGATCTGGCGGCAACCCAGCATCTGCAGGCTCTTGAGGCCTGGATGAAGCGCTAAGACATCGAACTACCGGCGCAAGCGCCTGATGCACCGCTTCCGCCCGCCACGGCATGTCGGTCCTCTAAGGGCATCTGAAGGGGAACCGGACCGGCAGGCGTGTGGCTTACAGGACCAATCGGCTTTCGCCCGCTATGGGCGCCAGAGATCCGGTTGGTCCTGTCTTCTATTTGCCGGCGGCAAGACGATCGCCTGTGGCGCGGGAATGCGTTATCTGACAGATTGGGCGGCCAATCCACAAATACGGAAAACGCCGCCCGCCATGCCTTCGACACTCGACCTTCTCGACCGGCTGATCTCTTTCGACACCACCAGCCGCAACTCCAACATCGAACTCGTCGACTACATCCGAAGCGAGCTGGACGCTGCCGGGATCGCTTACGATGTTGTGCCCGATGCCAGCGGCGAGAAGCAGGCCCTGCTCGCCACCGTGCCCGACCGCGGCGGCAACACGTCCGGAGGCGTTGCCTTTTCAGCGCACACCGATGTGGTTCCCGTCGATGGCCAGCCCTGGACACACCCGGCGTTTGAGCTGAGCCGGGATGGTCCACGCGTTTACGGCCGTGGCACGACCGACATGAAGGGCTTTGTCGCGGTGGCACTCAAGACGGTGCTCGACGCGGCACAGGCGGACCTCGCGCGCCCGCTTCACCTGGCGTTCTCCTATGACGAGGAAGTCGGCTGCAAGGGCATCCGTCCCCTGCTCGATCACATGAAGCAAAGCGCCAAATTGCCCGACCTGGCAATTATCGGTGAGCCGACATCCATGCAGCCAGTCGTCGAGCACAAAGGCAAGATCGCCCTGACCTGCACTGTCAAAGGTGAACCCGGCCATTCATCCTATGCGGCCGGAAAGGTCAACGCGGTCATCTGGGCGGCGCGCCTTGTTGCGCATATCGCCGAGCGCGCCGACGCCATGGGCACGCTTGAAACTCCGGACAACGATTATGTTGCGCCGTATTCGTCCCTTCACGTCGGCCGCTTTGAGGGCGGGACGGCTCTCAACATGATCCCGGAAGAGTGCGTGTTCCAGTTCGAGACGCGCTATCGGCCGGGCTTCGATGCGCCGAAGCTCGTCGCAGAGATCCGCGCGTTTGCCCATGAGACGCTTGAGCCTGAAATGCACGTGCGCAACACGGATACGGGGTATTCATGGGAAACGCTCATCGAGTACCCGCCCTTCCAGGCGGCGGCGCAGTCGCGCGCGGTGGAGCTGGCAACGCGCATCACCGGCTCGAACGCGCGCGGCAAGGTCGACTATGGAACCGAAGCCGGCGTGTTCTGCGAATATGCCGGCATCGACAGCGTCGTCATGGGTCCGGGCTCAATGGCACAGGGCCACCAGCCCGACGAGTTCATTGAAGTGGCACAGCTGGAAGCGGCCGAAGACATTCTGGCGCGCATCGTCGATGACCTGAAAAGCGCCTAGACCGATTCATGTTCATATGAAATGGTCTAACGGCGGCAAAATCGTTTACCGCAAAAGAAAACGCCCCGGAGACATCTGCCTCCGGGGCGCTTCAGAAATTCTTGCGCAAATGCGTTAATCCGCGGCGGTGATATTTTCCGCGGCTTCCTTGCCGTTGCGGCCGGGAACCAGTTCGTAAGAAACCTTTTGCCCCTCACGCAGGCCATCAAGACCTGAACGCTCCACGGCGGAGATGTGCACGAATGCATCCTTGCCGCCATCGTCAGGTTGAATAAAGCCATAGCCCTTAATGGTGTCGAACCACTTCACGGTTCCGTTTGCCATAGTCGTCTCCTTGGACAGTCAATTAGCGGGTTACGCCTGTTGGGACGCAAACCCATCAGTAACGAGCCTCACATTGTCACAGGAAGAAACACGGCAATTCCCTTGCGGGGGTAGTCGGTATTCGCACGGACGTGTGTGCTACGTATCCCGCATAAATGGGATTTTCTACGCCCAAGTCAAGCGGAAACATGCCGAACGGCTGTTCTGCTGAACCGAAGATTAATGAAGCATCCGCTTCCTTGTTCAGGTGTAACAATTTGATCCAGCTAGATAAAGTTGCGGCACAACGTTGCTGAATGAAAAAGGGCCCGCACGAAACGGGCCTTTTTCAAGATTTTCGGGCCGGCGTTGGAATCAGGAGTTTTGTACGGATCAAAAGGCCGGCGCGGCTGTACTAAAAGGAACCCCTTTCGCCCCAGTCGGTGAAGGGGAGAATGAGCCGTTCAACGAGCATCGGCGGGTGCGAACGAGTAGAGCAATGATGGCCCGAAGGCGCCGGTTTCGGCTTGTGCGGAATCTGGATTTCTGGAGCATGTTGGGATGACAGAAGAATGAGGGGCGGTTACTGTCGGCGCGGGTAATCGCCCAGCATCTGCATCCAATAATTGCAATCACGTATGATCCGACCGACGCACACCGAAAAGAAATTCACAGCCAATCGCGAATTTACCGATCGCGATGACGCCAAGGCGCTCTTCATGGAGGCGTGCGAAGCGGCACAGCCCGCCGACAGTTATCATGTCTTGATGTGGTACGGTGTCGGAGGTCAGGGCAAATCGGCGCTGGCCCGGGAATGCGAGCGCATTCTGCATCGTCTGCGTGAAGCTGCCCCTAACATGCCAAACCCGCGCCGATATGCCGTCGCCAAGGTCGATTTCGAGGATGCCCGTTTGCGACGGATAGACGAGGCTCTTCTATCGCTACGCCTTCAGCTTTCCAAAACATCCGGAATGTCCTTCGGCGCATTCGATACGGCGTTTGCGCGCTACTTCACGCTGACCAATCCGGGCGTGGACATGCGCAAACGGCATCCCGAGTTGTTCAGAGGTGAAAACGAACTTCTCAATGATCTGCTGGACTGGAGTGAAGTCGGCGTTGAAGCGGTTGCCGAAGCGGCCAGCCTTGCCGTGCCCGGCATGAACATTCTCTACAAGTACGGAGCCAGATTGACGGGGAAAGTTCGTCAGTGGTGGGACATGCGCGGCAAACAGGTTCTTCGAGGCCTCGACGATTTGCACCCTGATGAAATCGCGGAAAATTTGCCGAGCTATCTCGGGGCTGACATCTGTTACGCGATTGCCGCTGACGAGACGTTGCGGCCAGTCATCTTGCTTGACACGTATGAAGCGCTCTGGCGCGAGCGGGGGCAAAAGGACGGCGACGCGGCGCGCCGCGCGGATCAATGGGTGCGGCTGCTCGTTCAGGATGCTCCCGGCGTGTTGTTCTGTCTGTTCGGTCGCGACAAGCTGCGCTGGCCCCAGTTCGATCCTGAGTGGGCCGATGTGATCGACGATCATTTGCTTGGCGGTCTCTCGGACGAAGACGCCGAGTGTTTCCTGCGCAAGGTGCCGATCGAAGACGGGGACATCAGGGCGAACATCGTTTCCGGCGCCAAAGGCTTGCCATTTTTTCTCGATCTGCAAGTCGATCTTTACGAAGCGATCATGGAATCCGATCGGGACCCGGTCGCCGATGATTTCGGCGGTTCCCATCCCGATATTCTGAACAGGTTTCTCGATCATCTGAGCGAAGCTGAGGAGAACGTCCTGCGGCTCGCGTCCTATCCGCTCGTACTTGATGAAGCTGGGCTTTGTGAGCTGGCTGATATTCATTTGGGTGGTGGCGCCCATGTCAATTGGCGCCGAATGACAGGGCGCAGTTTCTTTTCCGAAGGTGACGACGGAACCATGACCCTGCATGTTCTGATGCGGGAGGATCTGCAGAAGCGGGAAAAGGACGAGCGCCCCGAGCTATTCAAGGCGATCCACACAAGTCTGTTTGATCTTCACAACTCCGGCATTGCGCCGGAGGCCGGACGGTGGGTCAATACCGGTAATGAGCGGGCTTTCTCGAACGCTTTTCATCATCTGAGTGAAAGCGACGAAGTTGCTGCCGTATCGTGGGTGCTCGAGCAGGCCGGGCCCTTCCAAAAGGCGGCCCGATGGGCGCTGTTGGAAACCATTTATCGGCGAGCTCTGGGAGTCTCGCGCAGGGTACTCGGCGAAGAGCATCCCGATACCCTGACGATGCGTTCCAGCCTCGCCCTTCAGACTTATCATCAGGGTCGCTATGCGGAGGCGGAAGCCGAGTTCCGTACGGTCTGGGACATTCGGCGCCGATCGGATGTGCTTGGCGAGGAGCATCCTTCTACTCTGGAGGCGCGCCACGAACTCGCCCTTCAGATCGGCGCCCAGGGAAGCTATGCGGAGGCAGAAGCCGAATTCCGCGCGATCTGGGACATTCAACGCCGGCCGGATGTGCTCGGCGAGGAGCATCCCGATACTCTAACGACGCGTCACAACCTCGCTCATCGGATCGGCCATCGGGGCCGCTATGCGGAGGCGGAAGCCGAATTCCGCGCGGTCTGGGACATTCAGCGCCGGCCGGATGTGCTCGGCGAGGAGCATCCCAACACCCTAACGACGCGTCTCAACCTCGCCCAGCAGATCGGCAATCAGGGTCGCTATGCGGAGGCGGAAGCCGAATTCCGCGCGATCTGGGACATTCAGCGCCGACCGGATGTGCTCGGCGAGGAGCATCCCAGCACCCTAGCGACGCGTCACAACCTTGCCCAGCAGATCGGCGATCAGGGCCGCTATGCGGAGGCGGAAGCCGAACTCCGCGCGATCTGGGACATTCGGCGCCGACCGGATGTGCTCGGCGAGGAGCATCCCAACACCCTAACGACGCGTCACAACCTCGCCCTTCAGATCGGCAATCAGGGCCGCTATGCGGAGGCGGAAGCCGAATTCCGCGCGATCTGGGACATTCGGCGCCGACCGGATGTGCTCGGCGAGGAACACTCGCATTGCCTGAGAGCGAAGTTTTTGCTTGCAAAGATGTTGGATGGCCAGGATCGCTCGGAAGAGGCTGCCACCTTGCTGGATGGTCTGCGCGACGGGCTGACGTCCACACTGCGACCGGGGCACAAGTGGATTGTCGAACTGGACGATTATCTGGCGACGCGTGAATAAGCGCCGCCACAACGAAGTGCCCCCGTCTGTGTTTTCTGTAAATGGTCCGGGCGGCGGAAGACTAGCGGATGTCGAGTGCCCGTTGCGATTGAGTGCGGATGCAGCCCGGACATAATAGAGCGGAGACTTGCACCGAAAACTCGCACCACTCACACTGCGCGGAAAGCCCGGCTTTTGGCCTCTGGTTCACAACTCATGACTTGCGCACCGCCTAGTTCGATCGCGGTTCGGAATTCAGGACTTTTTGCCGCCGCCCGTCTTGCCGCTATCGGCGGTTTTCGGGCCTTCGGACTTGCCGCCAACACCGGTGATGTTGCCACTGGGACGGCGGGGCGGATCACTCTTCGAGCCACCACCGGATTCCGCTGCATAGAGTTTCTGCATATCGATTGGCCTCACGGTTTGCAGGCTGACGCGCGATCACCGCTCGCATGAACGATGCCGGGCGCGGCTGCCATTGCGGTTACGGATAAAGGGTAACGCGGAATTGTGACCAAGTCACGGGGTCTCAGGCCGCGCGGCACCGTCGCGCCTGTCAATCGTCCCCCGGAACACCATAGGACGGAGCGGCATCGGGGTTCACGGCGCGGTTCAGATAGTCCTGCATCTGCGGCTCATAGGCGGTCCACAGATCCCGCAGTCTGATTTCCGTATCGCTCTCCGCCCAGTCGACCCGCAAATCAACGAGCGCGAAGGGAAGCTTGTCGACGACCAGAAGCCCGGCGGAATGGACATCGCCGAGTTCGCCGCCGGCACCGATGCCGGCCTCGAGCGCGCGCAGAAGCCGTTCGGCAAGGTGTTGCGATGCATTGGCCTCAAACGCCGCCGTCATAGCGGCGGGCACGCCCACATTCTCGAGCAGATTACCGGCGGCGAAACAGTCTGTGCCGGCGAAAACGGCATTGGTGCCCAGTATGTTGTCGCCGGTAAAGCTTGCGGTGCGCCCTGACCTGTCGACCACCGTCAATTGGCGGTAGGCGGTGTGGTCGCGTCCCTTGAGCACGTCCGCGAGCGCCGTTTCCGCATCGTTACCCGCCTCGAGCGCATCAAGAATTGCCGGCCCAAGCGCCGGATCGGTTATGTTCTGCGTGGCAACCGCCCCGACGCGCGCACGCGCATGCGGACAGCGCGCGGCAACGCAGATGCTCGATGTCGTGATGGCGACACCGAGCATGCCAGTTTCGGCACAACGGCCAACGATTGAGAATGTCATCGCGCTCTTCCTCCCCTGAAGTCCCGATACGCCCGCCGGCATCACTCGTCGTCTGGAATGACCGCCGTCGCTTCAATTTCCATCACCCATTCGGGCCGCGCAAGCCCGTCGACGACAAGACCGGTGGAAACGGGATAAACACCCTTAAGCCATTTGCCGATCGCCTGGTAGACATCGTCACGGTAGGCCCGGTCCGTCAAATACACCTGAATGCGGCAGATGTGCTCGAGCTTCGAACCGGCTTCCTCAAGCAGCAGTTTCACGTTGCGCATGGCCTGATCGGCCTGTGCCCCGGCATCGGCGCCGCCAACGCTCTCGAACGTGTCGGGATCCTGACCGACCTGTCCGCGCACAAAGACCATGGTGCCGCGTGCTTTCACCACCTGGCAAAGATCGTTGTCCAGTTTCTGGTTCGGATAGGTCTCGCGTGTATTGAATTTTCGATATCGCTCGTGGGTCATTGCATTCTTTCTGATCAAGAGAGCGCCCGGCCGCCGCCGGCCAAGCGCGCCCTAGGTTTGTGTGATTGTTTCTATGCTCAGTGCGCAGAACCGTCGCCGCGTATATTGTCCGACAGGCCCGCCGAGTTCTGCACAAAGTCGAGACAGTTCTCGAAATCGAAGTTCCGGTAGACGGCCGCAAGATGCGCAAAGGGCGGAGACTGGGCGAACAGCTGGAATGTCAGCCGATGGCCGGCGTAGTCCGAATTCAAGAGATCGCGGGCGAATGCCAGCAGTTTGCGGCGGTCGTCGGCAATCCAGTTCTCGTTGATGGTGTAATACTTCTGCATCCATTTTCCGGTTTCTTCATGCTCGAACGATGCCGCGTCCGGTGTCACGCAGATCTGCCCGCCGCATAGTTCACGCGCGATGTGCATCATGTGGTGCAGGTTCGAACAGGCATGGACACGGCCGGTAAAGAGCAGCGACTGGTTGGGCATGAGGAGACCATTCGGGCTCTTCTCCGCCATCGCGATTGAGGCCGTCAGGTGGGCGTTGATGCCTTCGCGGTAAACGGCAAGCGTTGCGAGCTTTTCCTGCACCGCCTGCTGCTTGTCGAGACCTGTCTGCTTCACGTTCCACATGGCCGCCCCGATCATCATATCGGCAACGGTGAGAATGCGCTGCACGAAGGGAAAGGCCGAATAACGGTGCAACGTGGTGCGGATGAAACTTGCCGCGCGTGTGTGCTGGTAGAACAGCACGTCCTCCCAGGGAATGAAAACGTTGTCGAGAATGACGATGGTGTCGACTTCATCGAAGCGGCTCGACAGAGGGTAGTCTTCAGCCGGCGCACGGCCGGCAAAGCCGGTACGGCAGATGTGCTTCACACCGGGCGCGTCCATGCGCATGATGGCGCCGACGGCGTATTCGGAAAGCTTCGAGTCGCCCCAGTTTGCAATGGTGGGTTTAAGGAAGCCCTGATTTGAGTAGGCGGCGGCGGTTTCATACTTGGCACCGCGAATGACAATGCCGTCATCGCGTTCCTTGACCACATGCACCAGCATGTCGGGGTCCTGGTCCTGCGGGCGTTTGGAGCGGTCGCCCTTCGGGTCGGTGTTGGCGGAAACATGGAACGGATCGTGACGGATCGCATCGTAGATGTGGCGTTCGATGTTGACCGAAAAGCGCGGGTCGACCTCGTTGAGAACGTCTTTGCCGTCCCACAGGGACCACATCTCGCCTATCGTTTCATCGCCGACGCGGATAACAACGCCACCAACATCGTTCATGACCGTATCGACGGCCTTGCGCTTGTCGTGCCAGTCCTGCTGGCTATAGGGAAGCTTGAGGCCGATGGCGCAGGGTTCGTTGGCGCCCTCGTCCTGATAGGTCATGACATCGCGGGTTTTTTCATCGTGCTGCATGTCGTAAATGCGCGCCCGCACATCGACCAGCGGCTTGAACATCGGATGCGTCGTGACATCGGTGACACGTTCGCCGTTCATCCAGACCTCGCGCGCATCGTTGCGCAGGGATTCGCGATACTGCTCGCCAGTGCGGATCATGTGTTCCTCCGAACAAATTCTTGCGTTTCACGGTAACCGCCTCACCGCGGTGCCGCCGGGACTATTCATCGGAAAGGCGCAGAGCCGGGCATGAACGCCCTTCCATCGAAGCGTTCGCTTCCGGTGAATTGGGAAAAAGTGTGCACCAGTTTGCAAGTTAGGAAAAATATTATTTTATTTGATCCTGGATAGTATATTCCTATTCAATGTACCGCACGCCCGCACCATCGCGCCACCCGTTGCCATGCTGAATTATACCCTGCGCCAGCTCGAATATTTTGTCGCCGCCGCCGACCGGGGCAGCGTGGCGCGTGCCGCGGAGCGGCTCAATGTTTCGCAACCCTCGGTGTCGAACGCCATCGCCAAGCTGGAAGATCAGCTCGGCGTGCAGCTGTTCATCCGCCAGCATGCGCAAGGCGTTTCGCTGACGCCCACCGGGCGGCGCCTGCATATGGAGGCGCGCGATCTGTTGCGTCATGCCGAAGACCTCTTCGACAGCGCCCACTCGGCGAACTCCGCGATCACCGGCGAGTTGTCGCTCGGGTGTTTCGTGACGCTTGGGCCCCTCTTCATGCCGGCTCTCGTCACCTTGTTCACGCAACACCACCCGGCCGTCACAATCAGATTGCGCGAAGCAATTCAGGATGACCTGATCAACGGCCTGGTCAATGGCGAGTTCGATCTTGCCCTGCTCTATGACCTCAATCTGCCCGATGCGGTCGAGAGCAAGCCGCTTGCAAGATTCGCCCCTTACATCCTGCTGCCGGAAGCGCACCGGCTGAGCGGCGCCGGCGACATCTCGCTGACGGATATCGCCGACGAGCCCTTTGTGCTGCTCGATGTGCCGCCGAGCCGCGGCTATTTCCTTGGTCTGTTCGAGGCCGCGGGCCTTCAGCCGAATGTGATTTTCAGTTCGCCCTCGCTTGAGATGGTGCGCGGTCTGGTGGGCCAGAGTGTCGGCTATTCATTGCTCGTTACACGCCCGCGCGGCGACCTCACATATGACGGCCTGCGCCTTGTCACCCGCCCACTTTCCGAAGCCACGCAGGAAAGTACCGTGTGCATGGCGCGGCTTGCGAAATCGCGCCCGACACGGCTGATGGACGCCTTCGACAATTTCTGCCAGACATGGTTTTCCGAACACTACGGTGACGGATAACGGGAACGCAAAGCGGGGGCGGCTGCGTACAAATGACGGGACTGACGAATGGCCTTCCTGAAACTGAACGACGGCGCCGAGCTTTACTACGAAGTGCATGGCAACGGTCCGCCGCTGCTGTTCGTGTCCGGGCTCGGCGGCACCGCCGCCTTCTGGACGCCGCATATTGAGTTCTTCGCAAAAGACCACACGGTCATTCTCCACGATCACCGCGGCACCGGCACCAGCACACCATCGGAAATCGACTATTCTGTGGAACAGATGGCCGATGACGTCATTCAACTGATGGATGCGCTCGATGTCGAAAGCGCCGATTTCGTTGGCCATTCGACCGGCGGCGCCATCGGTCAGGTGATTGCGCTCGACCATCCGGCACGCCTCGAGCGGCTGGTGTTGAGCGCCACATGGGCGGGTTACGACCCCTATTTCGACATACTGTTCAAGAGCCGCCGGCAAATATTGCTGGAACTCGGCGCGGTGGAGTACATGCGCTCGCTGCTCATGGTGGCGTTTCCGCCCGACTGGATCCGCGACAATTATCAGGCGGTGGAAAACATCAGACCCGAGGACGCCGCGGCGCGCGTGCCGACAACCCATTGCGGGGTTAGCCGCATCGACGCGATCCTGACGTTCGACCGGCGCCCCGAAGTCACGCGGATCGCCGCGCCGACACTTGTCATGTGCACACGCGACGACATGGTAACTCCGGCATATCTGTCAGAAGAACTTGCAGCCGCCATTCCCGGCGCCGAACTTGAGATGCTCGACCGGGGCGGGCATTTCTATACGACGTCGCGGCCGCAGGCGTTTCAGGCAAAAACGGCCGATTTTCTGAAATAAACAAGCGGTTAACCATAAGCCGTCGAAGACCCCCCCGCAGCGTTCCTTTGGCCCTCAATTTGCGAGGTGACAGGCAAGTTTTTTGAAACGTGCCGCTAAGGAACACATCATGGCTTTCAATACGACGCTGACCCCGCATTGCCAGGCGCTGCGCGAGCGCAACTACCTGCACCTTGAAAATGTGCTTTCGCAGGATTTCACGAATGTGCTGGGAGAGGTCCGTGACCGCATCCTGTCGGGTGCGCAGGACGACATCCCGGATTGGCACATCGAGGGCAAGAAACGCCAGTATCTATTCGATTTTCCCTCGGAAGCCTTCCTTGAGGACTTTCTTCTGTCGATGAGCGAAATCACCGGCAAGGCGCCGGAGAATCTGACCATCGGCGAGCGGCACATCAAGGTCTACCTGGAAAATGCCGCGCCCTTCCCGGCCCCGCATCTCGACCGCCGCGCCTCTGAGTTCACGGTCGGCTTTCCGATCGTCATTCCGGACGCTTCGGAAGTCTGCTTCCTGCCGCATCTGGGCTTTGAAGAGAACACCGACGAGCGCGCTCGCTTCATCAAACTTGGCGACGGCGTCGACATGGCCGCCTATTACAAGGACCCGCGCATCGTCAAGGCGCAGGGCAGGCTCGGCGACATGTTCATCTTCTATGGCTCGCGTGTCTGGCATGAGCGCATTCATCCGGCCGGCTCGATGATCCTCTATACGAAGTTGAACACCATGGGCTCCGACCCGCTGGGCGAAAACCGGGCCCTGCACCGCGAAACGGTCACTGCCTGAAACGGCCGGCGACGCCCTACTCCAGTTCCTTGGTCTTGAGGAACGAGATGTCGGGGTTGTCGCGCTGCTTGTAATTCAGTTCCCAGTCGCCATTGGCCAAGAAGACTGGATCTCCGTCGCGGTCTCCCATGACCGCGGCGGAATTGGTTTTCATGAACTTCTGCAGTGCCGCCGCGTTATCCGACTGCAGCCATCGCGCGGTCGAGTAAGGCGCGTTTTCAAACGACAGCTCGACCTTGTATTCGTTGCGCGCCCGGTCGGCGACGACATCGAGCTGAAGCTGGCCGATCACGCCGATGATCCATTGCGAGCCGACATCGGGCTTGAACACCTGGATCAGCCCCTCTTCCGATAGATCCTGAAGCGCCTGGCGCAACTGTTTGATGCGCGTCGTATCGCCAAGGCGCACACGACGCAGAATTTCCGGCGCAAACACCGGAAGGCCCGTAAACCGCAACGTCTCGCCCTCGGTGAAGGTATCGCCGACGCGGATGGTGCCGTGGTTCGGAATGCCGATGACATCGCCGGCACCGGCCTCCTGGGCAATCTCGCGGTCCTGCGCCATGAAGATGATCGGGCTGTGCACCATGACATCCTTGCCGGCGCGCACCTGGCGCAGTTTCATGCCGCGCTTGAAGGTGCCCGAACACAACCGCATGAAGGCGATGCGGTCGCGGTGGTTCTTGTCCATATTGGCCTGCACCTTGAAGATGAAGCCGGTGACGCCCTTCTCCACAGGCTCCACGACACGCCCGTCGGTCGGGCTCGGGCGCGGCTCGGGCGCATGCTTGCCGACGAAATTCAGGAGCGCCTCGACGCCGAAGTTGCGCAGCGCGCTGCCAAAGATGACCGGCGTCTGATGACCCTCGCGGTAAGCCTCGCGGTCGAAGGGATCGTAGGCGGCGCTTGCCAGTTCCATATTCTCGCGCGACTGGGCGAGCACATCCTCGCGCACCAGCGCATCGAGTTTCTCATCGTCGGGACCGGAACAGTCGATGGTTTCGTCGAACTCGCCCTGGGTCGCCTTGGAGGACGTGCGGAACTGGTTCGCCTCAAGGTCGTAACAGCCGGCAAACAGGCCGCCCATGCCGACGGGCCAGACCTGGGGCGAGATGTCGAGCTGCAGTTCATCCTGCACCTGATCGATCAGTTCAAACGGATCGCGGCCTTCGCGGTCGACCTTGTTGATGAAGGTGATGATCGGGATATCGCGCAGACGGCAGACCTCGAAAAGCTTGCGCGTCTGGCTCTCAATGCCCTTGGCGGCATCGATCACCATGATGGCTGAGTCGACCGCGGTGAGCGTGCGGTAAGTGTCTTCGGAGAAGTCTTCGTGGCCCGGCGTGTCGAGCAGGTTGAAGAGCAGGCCGGCGTGCTCGAAGGTCATGACCGAACTTGCAACGGAAATGCCGCGCTCCTGCTCGATCTTCATCCAGTCGGAGCGCGCCCGCCGTGTCTCGCCACGCGCCTTGACGTCGCCTGCGAGATGGATGGCGCCACCGGCCAGCAGCAGCCGTTCGGTCAGCGTCGTCTTGCCCGCATCCGGGTGGGAAATGATCGCAAATGTGCGGCGGCGGCCATGAGCCTGCATGGGAGGTCGGGTCCGGTTTCGGGGTCTGGCGCGCGGCCCGGCATACGGGCGAACAGGCGCGCGGCGTTCCAATCGGCGCTCCTTCTACATCACATACGCGCGATTTGGAATGGTAATGGCCCAACAAAGGCCCCATTTAAGAATAAGATTTGAATTGCTGGGCGGGGTGGAACATTCGTGAAGGAGCGCGCAATGCCCCAAGCCCTTACTGCCCCCACCTGGCCTCCCGAGGCCGAAAAAGTCTATCAGCGCATGCTTGAGCTGCGCGAGCACGTCCGCTTCAAAGTCCTGAAAGACATGTGGAACGACGGCGCCTGGCTGCGCTCCCAGGCCGTGCGCCGGGACGCGCGCAGGTCAGTGCGCCACGACTTCCGCAGGCGCGTCGCGCAGGCGGAAACCCCAATTGTGGGAGAAATCGTCAGGCTGACCAACCTCTACGGACCGCGCGAGGAGGCGTGAGGGCACTCTACCCGCTTCACCTAAAAGTGCGCCCGTTATGGTTCGAGGTGCCTTGCAACGCGGAAACCGAACAGCACGTTCCGGCTCGCGGCTGGATGTGAAAACCGGCGTGCCGAGCGGAGGCTTCTGGGCCTATCGAGCCATGAGCCTCCTCGGAGCACATGCCTTGCGCAGTTCTCGGGGGCGTGCGGGACTCCATCTGTTGGGCCGCGCGAGTAGTCATCTTGCCAACAGTCTTCCACCCATTCCCAAAGATTTCCATGCATGTCATGAAGCCCAAAGGCATTTGCGGGGTACGTTCCAACATTGGTGGGTTTGGCCTTGAATTCTCCACCAACCCAGTGACTCGGATTGTATCCGAAACCACCATTATAGTTCGCATCAAGGGGGGAAATGCTGTCACCAGTTGAAAATGGTGTCGTGCTGCCGGCCCTCGCCGCATACTCCCATTCAGCTTCTGAAAGCAATCTGTAGCGCTTGCCTGTAATTCCGGCTAACCAAACCACATAATCCTTGGCATCTGCCCAGGAAACATTCCTCACAGGCAGCATCTCCGACTGGCTGTGAACATCGCCGACATCATCCGCACAAGCGCCATCTGCAACGCAATTCTCCCACTCAGCTGCTGTGACCTCGAACTTTCCCACGGCGAACGATTTATCAATCGTGACGATCAATTGTGGTTCTTCACTGCTCGTATGCCCATCCTCGGTTTGGGTCGATCCAATGGTGAAAGTTCCTCGCGGCACAACCACCAATGTCGGACAATTGTCGCAGTCTCGAAATTCATCGCCTACGTCGTATCTGTCTGGAGGTTGAGTCGGTGCCTGATCGGGAAACACTCCAACAGCCACATCGAACTCTTCAAGACGCGCCTTTGCGAACTTCGCGTAGATGCTGTCTGGAAATTCGTCGATGAATGCCTCCAGCACGGCCTTACTCTGTGTGTTCTGGATTGCCGTCCAGGCTGCACGGTCCTGCAGCGAATTGGAAGTCACTTCATCTGACAGATTACCGGGCACAAAATAGAAATCGCCGAGAAGCGACGACTCTTCCCACGGTGTCTGACGACCGCTAGTCGCGTGGCGAACTTGAATGCGCACTCGCTTGAACACCTGCTCGATGGGCAGTCCAGGCTCGCGAAGTGTTTCGGCAAGCGCCAATGTATAGGGAGAGTTGGCGCCATCGCCGTCGGCAGCACTTTCACCAGGAGCCGCCGCGAAAGCAACAAGCGACCCCCCCGCCGCTTCGACGCGTGCGAGCCCTCGGCCATCCGCTCCCCGAACGCTTGCAAACGGGTTGTCGCGGCAGGCGTCGAGGATCACGAGATTAAGCGCGTTGCCCGCAGCTTCCATCTGGGCGAGGACATCCGCAGCGCTGATCGCTTCCAGGGCAAGGTCGGCTTCATCGAGAATGCTTGACCTGAGAGGCACCAGGAAATTTTGTCCGCGAGATTGCACGCCGTGTCCTGCATAGTAGAAGAGCCCAACCGCATCTGGCCCGGCTTCTCGCAGCATCTTGCCAAATCTCTGAATCGCCCGCCCCATGGCGCGTCGGTCCGCGTCAGTGACCGAGACAACATCAAACCCTACCTCACGCAGCGTCCGGCCCATCAGGTCCGCATCGTTTCTTGGATTCGGAAGACTTTTGATCTCGGTATAAGCAGCGTTGCCGATCACCAGCGCAACTCGTTTCCCGGCGGAAGCGGGGTCAGCAAATCCGACAAAAACGGAAATATAGAGGAGGATATGGAACACGGTGTGGCGGAGCACTATTGCATCCTTCGCAATGAGCCCGAAGGCACGTAGCCAAGTTTTACGCCATCACGGGCGATGAGGGCAAAGGTTCCGTCGTCTTCCAGCACACGCACGACCGTCCAAGCATCTAGCCGTGACACTTGCCCGGCGCCCTCGCCCGGCACATCCAGCACCTCAGTCGCCAACGTGAGAATGTGTGTCGGCTCGCGGGGAGTTTCCGGTTCAGCTTCGGCGCCCGTGTCCACTGACGCAAGCCTTACACCAATCGGAAAATTCGAGCCGACTATGCGCATTTGCGGAATCTGGCGCACGCCGAAGGCGGAGTGGCTGATCGCCGGTACGCGGTCGTCGATATGGGCTGCAAGCTCCGTGACCTCGATGCGCTCGTTGTTGTTGCCGTCGGCTTCGTGCATCGCTTCGAGAAGCGCATAGGTGAAGACACCGTGGCCGCGATAGCCTTCCAACGCCGGGGCATCGTCGGTCGCCGCCGACAGTACCGTGCGGCCCATGGCCCGGGTCAGCTTGTCCATGGCGGTGAGACGCCCGAGACCGCGTTCGGCGATGCGATCACCGGTCAGCGAGCCGCTCTCGCAGGTATCGTAGAGCAGCACAGATTTGCGCGCCTGAACCTGCGCGAACCAGGCCTGCCACTGGTCCTGGCCGATGCCATCCGAGACGATGGACTCCGCGTTGCGGTAGCGGAAGTCCTGCGGCAGGAAGTAATAGCGCCCGTCCACCGTCTTGCCGTGGCCGGCGATGAAGAACACGAAGACATCGCGCGGGCTCACTTTGCCGGAGAGATCATCGAATGCCGCCGCAAGACCGGCCACCGTAACGTCCTCATCGAACAGCGTGTGAACATGGATCTCGTCATAAAGACCCGGGCCCGCCTGACGGAACGCGTCCGCCAGTGCGCGCGCGTCGGGCACCGCGTAGTTCAACCGCAACTGGTTGTCGAAGTAGTTGTTCACGCCGACGGCCATGACATGGAGGTCGGGCGGTGCGGCGCCCGAGACGCCGTCCCAGGTGACGGTGACGGAGACTGGCTCGGAGGCGATCAGGTTTGCTTCGTTGTAGGCAACAATCTCGATGATGTTGTCGCCAGGCTCGAGCAGCACGGTGCGGGAGAGTTGGAGCACACGGCCCGAAGCTTGCGCTCCCTCCTCGATGCGCCCGAGGCCTCGCTCGCCAAGCCCGACGGTTGTGCCGTTGATCTTCCACTCTATGCGGCCTACCCCGCCGCCGGTGTCGGTGACACTCGCCTCAACACCAACGCCGTCGGCCTCGGCCCGGCGGCCCGGTTCGGGCGAGAGGATCTCTAATGCAGGTGCATCGCCGCCATCAATGATGGCATCCAGGTTGACGCCGCGCGCAGCTTGGGAGACCAGGTTGTGTGGATCCCCGGCCAGTGCTTCTCGAACCAGATCGGGCCGGTAGAGCGCCTGATAAAACCGACCAATCGAGATCGCCGTAAGTGCCCGTGCAACATGAGCGTTCTCTGACCCAGCCGCCCGTTCATCGAAAAAGCCCTGAGGTGTGACAGTCAGCCAAGACACGCCACCAAGATTGATATTTGTTGCAAGCAGTTCTCCGTTTAAGGCCGACCACACACGCGTTGTGCCATCATAACTTCCGGAAAGTATGTATTTGCCGCTTGGAGAGAAAACTGCGGAGTCCACGATGGACAAATGGCCGCGGAGAGTTCGCGCGGTTCGAGTTCGCAGATCCCAGATCTTGACCGTTGTGTCTGCGCTTGAGGAAACAATCTTTTTGCCATCCGGTGAGAAGGCTGCGAATTGTACGTGATCGGTATGTTCTGCCATCGTGAAAATGAGGTTTCCGCTCCGGGCGTTCCAGACCTTGATGGTCCGATCGGCACTGGTAGACACGATCTGCGAGCCATCGGGCGAATAGGCCGCAGAGAGTACCGCACGTGTATGGCCAACGAGATCTCTAACAATCCTGCCAGTGCCGAGGTCCCAGACCTTGATGGACTTGTCGAAGGAAGTCTGAACCAGACTGCCTCCGTCGGGCGAAAAGGTTGCCGACAGGATCCCGTTGTTCGGGCTCTGGAGAGTGTGAACCCTCTCACCGTCGGCAAGATTCCAGACCGCAATCGCATTATCGGCGGTGTAAGATACGGTCCCGGCCGCGACCAGGGTACTGTCGGAAGAAAAAGAAATACTGCTAATGGTGGTTGCGTCCGTCTGGAACTCTCTTACCACTTCACCGGACCCTACGCGCCACACAGTAAATCTATCAGTGGCGGTTGCGGATGCGACAAGTGAACCGTCTCTGGAAAGCGAAAATGCATTAGATACCCACCCTGTGCTCCCATCGCCGATGATGCGCAACAAAGATCCGGTCGAGGCATCCCATACTTTGACGGCGCCATCGTAACCGCCGGTCACGACATAGGAGCCGTCCGGCGCGTACGCGGAGGCTACAACGCCAACTACCCGCCCCTCGAAGTTCTGCACACGCGAAGAGAGGTTCGCCGTCCATTGTTGCAATTTGGAGTCCCAACTGGATACAAAGTAGGATTCGCCGTCACTTGCAAACTGCACTTCTGTGACCCATGATTCGTGGCGTTCGGGAGAGCCTTTGATCAGATGCCCGGTGTCGGCATCGAAAAGCAGATGCTTGCCCGAGAACGTTCCTGCCAGGATCTTCGAACCGTCGGGCGCGTAGTCCAGCGACATAATCCAGTTGTAATTGGTATCAAACGTGGACAGGAGCTCACCGGTTTCAAGCTTCCAAATCTTTATGGATCTATCAGCACTGCCTGACGCCAGATTGCCGCCGTCCGGGGACAATGCAAGAGACTCGACCGAATTTTCGTGCCCATTGAGCGTTTGCAAAAGTCGCCCGTCGATAGCAGCCCATACGCGTACCGTCCGGTCGACACCTCCAGATGCGATGTACCTTCCATCAGACGAATAAATCACCACCTCCACACCATCTGTGTGTCCACTCATCCGCCGCACCTGGCGCCCCGTAACTACATCCCAGACGTACAGTCCGTACTCTTCATTGCTGCTGGAGCCGCCGGCGGTCAGAATGTGACTTCCGTTTGGAGAAAAAGTGACGGTATTTCCGGTTCCATGCGGAATATCTATTGTTCGTAACGTCTCGCCGGTTCTTGCATCTCTAATTTTTGCCGTGGGACTTCCCACTGTCGCAATGAACCTACCGTCCCTAGAATATTTGATAGCGTTGATGCCGCCGCCGCCCTGGTGCCCTTCCAGCGTCATCAGAAGGCGGCCAGACGGAATATCCCAAATACGGAGTATATTGTCGGAACCACCAGAGGCCAGGAATGCACCATCCGGAGAAACATCGAAACCGTAGATCGGGCCGTTGTGACCGAACTGCGGCATGAGCTGGGCTGCTTCACCACTGGTTCCGGCGCCCTGCGTCATTACTGCGTCGAGAATTGCACCAATATCTGCTCCGCCGGATCCAAAGACACTACTATGATCGATATTGTTGTCGTCAAGATACTGACGCGCCGCTCGCTCTGTTCTCCGCCCCCAGGCACCGTCAACAGGGCCAGTGTCGTAACCCATGTTGTTCAACGTCTCTTGAATGACGCTGACACGAGAATCCGCATGAGCCCGTTCAACCGCTACCGCCGAAGAAAGCAGAGATGCAACGAGTAGCGCAATTGCGAGCAGTCGACGTATCATGCCACTCCTCCCCAATAGGGAGTAAGCATAACCGACACGACATTTCGTTGGTAGACCCTATGCAGCGGATGTCCGCGTTCGCAAAATTAGCGCCAAGGTGCTCCGGCATCCGTCACAGCCGCCAGCGGCGAGACCGCCTCAATCGTGGTGGGACTGAGCTCAATCCCCCTCTCCTGCGCCTCCGCATACTCCCGCCAACGCATCTCCCCCGGCAGCAGCACCTCGCCGCCATCGGGGGCCGAGGCGCGGATGTCGGCGACCATGGCTTCGAAGCGGTCGTAGTAGGCCTCCATCGGCATGAACCGCGAGACATCGATGGCGATCAGGAAGTGGCCGTTGTGGCCGGGCTCTTGCTTGTCCTTGTACATGGATGCGACGCCGTGGGTGACGCCGGCGCCGGTGAGCACGCCGGCGAGTATTTCGACCATAAGCGAGAGGCCATAGCCCTTGGCGCCGCCGAAGGGGAGAAGAGCGCCGCCGCCGACTTTTTCCGGGTCGGTGATGGGCGCGCCATCGACATCCACCGCGAGACCTTCGGGCAGCGGCTCACCGCTGGTAATGTGCTGGCGCACGGTGGAGCCGGCAAGGCCGCTTGTCGCCATGTCGACCATGAGCGTCTCGCCGTTGCGGCGCGGTGCGCCGAAGGCAAACGGGTTGGTGCCGAATACGGCGCCAAGACCGCCGTGGGCAGTGACCTTCGGAAACGAGTTCGACATGGCAAGGCCGATCATGCCGGCGTCTGCCGCCTGATGCGTGAAATAAGCGCCGGTGCCGAAGAAATTGCTGTTTCGCACACCGACCGCGCCGACGCCCGTGCCGCGGGCCAGTTCGATTGCGTGTTTCATGGCGAGCATACCGGCGTGCTGGCCGAAACCGTCATCACCATCGAGAAGGCCAAGGCTCGGGCCGAGGTTTTCAAAGCGGGGACTGCAGGGGCATTTGATGGCGCCGGAGGCAACGCGTTCCAGATAAACGGGCAAACGCAGAAGGCCGAAATTGCGGCGCCCCACGCACTCGCTCCACACCAGGTTTTCAGCGACGTTGCGCGCCTGCTCTTCGTCGACACCGTGCGCCGCGAGCAGCTTCGCGCAGAACGCCATGAGATCTGGAACCGGGATCCGCGCCACGGAGGTTACGACCTCCCGCGCAGAAGTTTTTGTACCGTTGCCCAGGCCGCCCCGAATACCGGGCTCAGATCGCGCGGGTCGAAGAGCGGCGACACCTGCTCATAGGTGGCAACGCTTTTCACCCAGCCCCAGAACGTGAGCTCGCCCATGCGGCGCAGTTCGAGGAAGGAGAGAAAGTCGCGCAGCGGATACCAGAACCGCAGGTCTTCCTCGAAGGTTTCGAACCGCGGCGGCACCTGTCCGGTCAGATCGCAGTAGACAATGAGGTCGAGCGGCGCACCGGCGGCGACCGCCAACTCCTGGGTGGCGGTAAAGCGAGCGTTCACCTCGATGACCTTGAGCCTGCCGTCGCGCTCATCGTACTTGAACTCGATATTTCCGAGACCGCGAAAGCCCATGTGGGCGAAGAACCGCTCGCCCGCGGCCGCGGTTTCCGGCAGCCAATCGGTGATGTGATAGCACCCGCCGCCGCGGTTTACCGGGTAACGCCGGAGCACACGTTTGGTGAAGTGGAAGAGGCTTTGGCCGTGCGTATCGAGATAAGTGTAGTAGCTCGACAGCAAGGTGTCGGGCCCCGGGATCATTTCCATGACCATCACGTCAAGGCCCGCATCGCACGCCAGCGCGACTTTCGCGGCGAGTTCTTCGAAGCCTTCTTCGACGATGAAGAGCTTGCGCCCAAAGACCTTGGAGAACTTGTGCGAGTGGACCGGCTTCACCATGACCGGGAAGCTCACCTGTCCGCGCAGCCGTTCGATGTCTCCATCGCTTTCGATGGACCAGAAGTTTGGGGTGTCGAGGCCAGCGGCCCGCGCGAGCTCAAGTGTTTTCTTCTTGTCGAGCATCGCGCGGCGCTGGTCCGGGGGCGCTTCCTCAAGCACATAGCGCTCGCTTAATTGGTCATGGTTGTCGGCAATGAACTCAATCGCTTCATCGCTGCAGGGCACGATGACATGGCCGTCAAGGGAGGTGTTCTGCGGGTCGAGCAACAAGCCGGCCCAGTAAGCGACATGAGACTGACCGAAGGGGACAGACAGGCGCTCGCGGCAGTAGCGCGAATACATACCCCAGCAATTGGCAGGGCCCGAGACACGCACAGTGATACCGTGGCGTCCGAGATGGCGTGCGATCGCAAGCGAGTTTTCCTTGCCGCCGAGCACGAGCACGGGCACCGACGCGTCAAGCGCCGGCACGGCAACATCCAGATCAGGGTGCGCGTGCACGTTCATGAGGCAAGCTCCAGAGGCTTCAGATCGCGCACGTTATCAGCCCGGGGTTGCTTTCGCGTTACCCGGGGTCCACAGCGCACCACGCCCAGCTTCTTTGCAAACAGATGGTCGAGCACGACGGAGGCGACGGGGGCGGCGACGGGGGCGGCGGTGCGCGGTTCGGACACGAGATAATGGTGATGAATACCGGGGGTCGTGTTGACCTCGTTGATATAGCCGTTGCCACCGTCGAGCGGCACGGAGATGTCGCGGCACAACAGGTCGAGACCGGCAAACTGCACGCCAAGCTCGGTGACGATACGGCGGCCGAGCTCGATGGTGTCTGGATGCACGCTGGCACCGACCCTGCGATTGCGCGCGGCGCAGTTCTCGTTGACGGCACGTTTCACGTCGATAACGCGCCCCTCTGCAAGCCGGCTTGAGGGCTTGAGGCCCAGGGTCTTGAGATGATTGCGGCAATCGCGGTCAATTTTCAAAGGACTCAGCGCGCGCACCGGCTGTTCGCCAAGGCGCCGGGTATTTTCCGCCGCGACCAGCTTGCGGATGGTGCTGCGGCCATCGCCGACAACGACCGGCGCGTCGCGGCGCACCGCATCGATAAAGCGGCCATCGAGATAAAGCAGCCTGTAGGAATGGCCTTCGACCTGTTTCTCGATCATGAGTTCTGTGTCGAAGCGGGCCGCAAGCCGCGCCGCCGCGCCGAGCGATGCCATATCGGTGACACCGGTCGTGACGCCCCTGCCCCCGCCGGTTCCGCTCACCGGCTTCACGACGACGGGGCCGCCGAGGTCCGTCATGAACGCGAGAGCCTGCTCGAGGTTGCGGACGGTGCATGTCATGGCGTGTGGCACCGGCGCGCCGCGTTCGCGCAGCAACTGCGCCGTCACGGCCTTGTCGCCCATCAGGTCCAGCATAAGGTGGCTGTCGAGCATCACCTCGCCGCCGCGCACGAAGGTCGCGAGGCCATCGCGCTCAATACGCATATATCCCGAACGCCACGGCGTGGCGCTGGCGCCGATGCTAGCTGCGGCGTCGCGCCACAAGGCTTCGTAGTAAGCCTTGCGGAGCTTGCGGAATTCCAGCAGCTGCGCGATACCGGGGACGTCCACGAAAAAATGCATCCGGTACCAGGCACGCCAGAATTGCTCTTTGAGGAGTTCAAACATGCGGGTGTCCGCTCGCTATTGTTGGTGCTACTCGACTTTGTTGGCGCTATTCAACCAGGCAACCGTCCAGCGCGAGCTGCGCATCGACCCAGTCATTGCTGAAGTTGCCGCGCTTCACGTCCGACACGTAAGCCGACATACGGGCGCGGTGTGCGTGCAGGCGCAAGGCGACGCTCTCGGCGAACTCCTGACGCACCACGACAACGCCGTTGCGGTCGGCGGCGATGATATCGCCGGGGTTCACGACAATGCCGCCGCAGCTGATAACGTGATTGAGTTCGCCGGGGCCGCGATGCAGCGGACCGAAGGGCGTGACGCCGCGGGCATAGACCGGCAAGCCGGTTTCCATGACACCGGGCAGATCGCGGATGAGACCGTCAATTACAAACCCGGCAATGCCGCGGTGCTTGGCTTTGTTGGCGATCAGGTCGCCGAACACGGCGTTGCGCTGGCTGGCGCTTGTGTCGACTACGACAACGTCACCGGGGCCCGCCACGTCGAGCGCCTTGTGCAGCATGAGATTGTCGCCGGGATAAAGCTTCACCGTAACGGCCGGGCCGACAAGCGGCAGATTGTTTGAGAGATTGGCGATGCCGTCGGCCATGGTGTAGAGCCGGTTCAGCATGTCGGAGATATCGGTTGTTTCAAAGTCGCGGAAACGGTCGACAAGGTCTTCGGCCGGCCGTTCAAAGTCCATGCGGATCTGAAATCCCGGTCCCGGTGTCATTTCGGATGATTTCGGCTTTGCCGTAGCACCGCCGACAGGATTGGTGCTGTGAGCTGCGGTGTGCTGTTCGACAGACGTCTTTTGGTCGGCGAGATTGCTGGTCATCTGTGTATTCCCTGGTGGCCTGTTGTCCGTTGCCTCACACAGATGCACACGGCATGCCGGACCCGCAGTCAGGGTGAACAATATGTTAACGAAATTTATCCTGTATTTTCACATACTTACAGTATTTTCTATGGTTAACGAAGGGCTAACGGCGCGGCCCGGTCCGGGACGTCCCGGCACACGCGGCAGCGCGGTGCCGATGTGGCACATCATGGAACGCCCGTGGAGAATTTTTCGGTGAAACACCAACGGGTTGCAGCGGCCGGTTCCGGGCGCCCGATAAAGGCGGCGCTCACATCATGATGCCACCACCAACTGAAATCGCTTCGCCGGTCACATAGCTGGCGGCCGGCGACAGGAGAAAGGCGATAACGGCGGCGACTTCTTCCGGCTCGCCGCGCCGCCCGAGCGGGATATGCGCCTGCATGGCCAGCCCCTCCGCATCGTCAAGCCCGTCGCGGGTGCCGGTGTCCTTGTGGATGAGCCCCGGGATGACGCAATTGACCGGAATGGCGTCGGGTGCCAGCTCCAGAGCCAGCCCCTTGACCATGGCGACAAGCCCCGCCTTGGAGGCGCCGGAAAGCGGGAAATTGATGAAACCGGGGCGGAAAACATGACCGTTCAGGGAGCCAACGGCCACGATGCGCGGCGCGTCGGCACCACGCAGATGCGGCACCGCGGCGCGTGCCAGATCGAAAAACCCGCCAAGATTTGCGCTAAGCGCATAGTCCAGCTCTTTGCGACTGCCCTCAATGGCAGACTTCATGATGGGCAGGCCTGCATTGGCAACGACCGCATTGAGGCCACCGAAATTTTCAACCGCGGCGGAAACCAGCACCTCCGCCGTTGCCGTTTCGGTGACATCTCCCAGGACGACGCAAGCTTGCGCACCTTTTGCACGGCACTCGTCGGCAACCGCCTCGGCGCCATCGCGATTGTGGCGCGCATGAACAACGAGGCCAACCCCCTCACCGGCCAATTGCCGGCATAAGGCGGCGCCGATACCGCTGGAGGAACCGGTTACGATTATCGATCTGGCGATTGCCTCATCCGCACTCATCCGTGTTCCCCTCCTGCCGGTGCCCTGCCGCCTATCTTCAGCGTCCTTTATCCGTCCACGATTTTGCCGGGTCAACTCACAAAGCTTGCGCTCATGTCCCGTTGCCTATAGGCGTTTTTCAACGTTCGGATACAGCGCCGGACCACAATCAGACTGGGAGTGTTGAGACATGACGCGGCGCGCGGCCGATGTGCTGGTAAGCGGGCTTGAAGCCCAGGGTATTGAACGGATTTATTGTGTTCCAGGCGAGAGCTATCTGACACTGCTCGATGCCCTGCATGAGTCGAACCGCATTCAGACCATAGCCTGCCGCCACGAGAGCGGCGCCGGCTTCATGGCGGTGGCCGAGGCGAAACTTACCGGAAAACCCGCCGTCTTCGCCGTAAGCCGCGGGCCCGGCGCGACCAACGGGTCGATTGCCGTGCATGTTGCCGAACAGGATGCGGTACCGGTGCTGGTGCTGATCGGCCAGGTATCGCGCGAAGAACGCGGACGCGGCGCCTTTCAGGAGGTCGACTACGGCCAGTTCTTCGGCGGCATGGCGAAATGGGTATCGGAAATCCATCAGGGCGAAAAGCTTCCCGAGGCGGTGGCGCGCGCGCTCCATATCGCGCAGTCGGGAACGCCCGGGCCGGTGGTTCTGGTGCTGCCGGAGGATATGCTCTCCGACGAAATCGACCGCGAGGCGGTTGAGCCGTCACCGATCAATGTGCCGGTTGCCTCTGCCGAGGCGGTATCGCGCGCAGCCGATCTGCTGAACGCCGCGGAGCGTCCGCTGATCATTGCCGGCAGTCAGCTGCAGGGGCCCGGAGGCCGCGCCGCGTTGCAGGCGTTCGCGGAAAAGTTCCAAATCCCCGTGGCCCTGTCCTGGAAGAACCAGGATCTTTTCGACAATTCATCGCCGCTCTATGCCGGCCATCTGGGCTTCAAGATCCCCAAGACCCAGGTTGACCTGCTCAAGGGCGCCGACCTCATTCTCGCGGCGGGTACGCGGCTTGGCGATGTGGCGACGCAGGGTTTTACATTGCCGAATGCGCCAGACCCCGACCAGACGCTCATCCACGTCTATCCCGATGCCGAGAAGGTCGGCCGCGTCTATCGCACGGAGCTGCCGGTAGCGGCCGACGGGATCGGCTTTCTCGAAGCCCTGGCGCAGGCTGACACGGCAGATGACACGCCCATCCGGAAGGCCTGGCGCGAAGATATTTCCGGCTTCATGGCGAAGTTCACGACGTTCACCGCGCGGCAAGCGGATGACGGCCTCGATTTTGGTGTCGTCGTCGATGCGCTGGCGCGCCACGCCGACGACGACGCGATCGTGATTACCGATGCGGGGAACTTCTCCTCATGGGTGCACCGCAACTGGAAACTGAAACCCGCCGCCAAGATGCTTGCGGTGATCGGCGGCGCAATGGGCTTTTCCATTCCCGCCGGCGTGACCACGGCGATGCTCGAGCCGCGGCGCCAGACCATCGTGGTCGTGGGCGACGGTGGTGCGCTTATGACCGGAAACGAACTGGCAACGGCCATGGCCGTTGGCGCGGCGCCGAAGATATTCGTATCCCACAACAATACCTACGGCACGATCCGCCTGCATCAGGAACGCGAGTTTCCCGAGCGCCTGATTGCGACCGATTTGGTCAATCCGAGTTTTGCCCAGTGGGGCGCATCGTTCGGCGCCGACAGTTTTGTCATCGGCCCGGGTGACGATGTCGATGCCATCGTGAAGGAAGCGCTCGCCTCGCCAAAGGCAACCGTAATCGAGGTGATGTCGAGCGCGGAAGCCATTTCGGCCTTCACCACGGTCACGGCCCTGCGCGAGGCGGCGCGCAAGAGCGGCTGATCAAGGGGCAAGATCTTCTATCGTGATCTTGTCTGCGGTTCTGAGTTCAAGAAATTTGCCGACCGCATACACATAAGACAGACACGACGCCATGAGCACGCTAAACACCGTCGATCCAATTCCAAGATCAGAGTTGTCTGAAATGCACACAGGCAGCCTTCTCAAACGCCTACAGCGATTGAGGAGTTTGCATGAGAGCTTTGAGCAGTCGGACTGGAGTAAAGACGAAAGAGATTCGGTGGCGGATAAAATCGCCTTCAAGAACACACAAGCCTGGAAGGATGCATGGTGCCAGTTGAACGACGTCCTTTCTGAGCGGGAACATCTGAAACGCGGCTCTAAAAAACTTCGCCAACAAGCTGCTTTTGAAAAGCAAAATCGCTGAACGCGTTTGCGTTCACACTCTCCGAAACGCGATCCACATGGCTGCGGCCGCCATTGGCGGGTTATGAGTTCTGGTCTCAGACCTTGATCCCGGCGAAGTGGGCTTTGCAGAACGCACTGAAATTATCATGCAGACCACTCCCACCGCGGCCCTTTGCTCGTGCCAGCACGAGCGCCACCGGCGCGACGTCGCCGGCAATCGGCACGCGCACGACACGATGGCCGTCGTAGGTCCCATCATGCGGCGGGCGCATGACGCTCAGCGAAAATCCAAATCCGTTGCCGACGGCGCTGCGTACGGACTCAATGGAGCCTGAACGAAAGGCGACGGGTGGATCGATCCGGTGCGCATTGAGAAGGTTTGCGAAATACTCACGGCTCGCCGGGCCGTCGAACAGCACGAATGGCTCGTCCGCCATGTCCGCAAGATCGATCGCCGGCTGCGCCGCGCGTGCATGGCCAGAGGGCAAAAGAATGTGCGGCCGCAATTCGCAGAGCACATCGCGTTCAATAGCGGCGCCGGTCAGCCCCATGTCATAGGTCAGTGCCAGGTCGAGCTCGCCCGATGCGAGCCCCGCGACCAATTCGTCCTGGCGCTGTTCCGAAGGCGAAATGGCAACGCCTGGATAAAGCGCGTGATAGTCGCGGGCAAGCGCGGCGAGGTGAAACGGCGCAATGGTGTGAAAACAGCCGAGCCGCAGCGTACCGTTGAGGTCGGCGGCAATTGTCACCGCTTCGCGTTCGACCGCCTTTGCGTGATCGCTCAACGCGCGGGCATGGACGAGAAACGCCGCTCCCTGCGCGGTAACCTCGGTGCCGCGCGCATGCAAGCGGCGCAGCAACGTCAGGCCGGTCATCTGTTCCAGCTTGCCGATGGACTGGGCAAGAGCGGGCTGCGAGATGTTCAACCGGCGCGCGGCCTGTGCGATACCGCCATATTCGGCAACCGCAATAAAGTGGGCGCATTGTTTCAGGGTAAATCTAACCACGTTTTACCTTTCTTATTCACCCAATAAACGAGTTTTCATCTTATCGCCAGCTGTCATATGGTGCTGCTCTCCGGTGCAGTCCCGGACACTGAAACGTAAGGAGCCCCCGCCCATGACGACGCTCACGCCGGCGCAAACAGAATTCTTCCATGAACATGGCTACGTCCTCATTGAGGATGCGGTGGATGCGGCTCTGCTCGCCACGCTAAAGGGCGATTTCAATGCCTGGGTGGAGGAAAGCCGCAAGCACGATGTGCCCTATGGTGAAATCATCGACGGCCGGCCGCGCTTCGACCTCGAGCCCGGCCACACGGCGGCAAGCCCGGCGCTGCGACGCGTCAATGCACCGGTCGAAGTTTCCGACGCCTATTACCGCGCCATGGCCGACAGCCGCATGACAGATTGCGTCGCCGAACTCATCGGCCCGAACGTCAAGCTGCATCACACCAAGATCAATTCAAAGCTTCCCGGCGCGGCAACGGCGGTGAAGTGGCATCAGGACTTCCCCTTCACGCCGCACAGCAACGACGATCTGGTCACCGCCCTGTTGATGGTCGACGACGTGACCGAGGACAATGGTCCGCTGGAAGTGGTACCGGGGTCTCACAAGGGTTCGCTGCACGGGCTGTGGCATGGTGGCGTGTTCACCGGCGCCGTCTCGGACGAGGTTGCCGCCGACTGCAAGGCCCGCTCGGTGCTCTGCACCGGCAAGGCCGGCTCCGTGTGCCTTATGCACACGCGCCTCCTGCATGGCTCCACGCCCAACCGGTCTAACGCACCACGCACTCTGCTCATCTCCGTCTACTCAGCCGAAGATGCAGTTTCCTATGTGCCCAATCCGGTACCGACGCGCCATGAAGGTCTCCTTGTGCGCGGAGAGGCGACCAACAACGTGCGTTCCATCGCGTACGATCTGAAGCTGCCGCAGAAGCCGACGACCGCTTCGTTCTTCGATCAGCAGGCCGCTTCCGGGAAAGCCGCATGAGGCTTTAACCCGGGTTCAAAACACTCATCACCAGGACGGACAGAACGGCAAGCACGAGGAGCCCGCCGAGCGCCCATTTCAGCGCACCGCTCGTCACGTGGCGGGTGGAGAAGGTGATCCTTGTATCCTGGTCGGGCGTCACGAAGATCGCGTAGTTTGAATCCCAGAAGCCCTTGTAGAAGGTCTGGTCCGCCTCAAGCGCCAGCAGGCGCGGCGACTTCGTGAACATCCACTTGGAGCCGATGACCTCGACCTGGCCGCCGGCGGACCCGGAGCCCGACAACCGCGCAGCGGTGAACGTGACCTCCTGAGGAATGCTGTCGAACAGCATGTGCAAAACGCGCGTGCGCTCGCCTTTCTTTGCAATGATTTCTCTCATCAGCGCTCCCCGTGGAATCCATCCGTTCACCTGAAATTGAATACATGCGAGTTGGACAATGCAACCGTTCTGTATACCGAGTTGCAATCAAACGTCCGATCACCCATCTATCACCGGACTTGGCGTACTCAGGGGAACCATCACATGAGCGATCTAACCGCATTTCCGATTACCAAACGCTGGCCGGCCGAGCATCCCGACTGCATCCAGCTTTATTCGCTGCCGACGCCCAACGGCGTGAAGGCCTCGATCATGCTGGAGGAAACCGGGCTCGCCTACGAGCCGCATCTGGTGTCGTTCGGCACCGACGATCAGCTGACGCCTGAGTTCATGTCGCTCAATCCCAATAACAAAATCCCCGCGATCATCGATCCCGACGGGCCGGGCGGCACGCCGATCGGTCTTTGGGAAAGCGGTGCCATCCTCATCTATCTGGCGGAGAAAACAGGCAGGTTCCTGCCCGCCGACCCGCGCGCGCGCATTGAGTGCATCCAGTGGCTGATGTTCCAGATGGGCGGTATCGGGCCGATGTTCGGCCAGTTCGGGCATTTCTACAAGTTCGCCGCCGACAAGGTGAAAGACCCCTACGCGAGGGACCGCTATCTCGCCGAGACGAAACGCCTGCTCGGCGTCCTTGACGGGCAGCTTGAGGCGCGCGACCACATCATGGGCGACGACTACACGATTGCCGATATCGCGACCGTTCAGTGGGTGCGCACGCTAGGCGGCTTCTACGAGGCCGGCGATGTGGTCGGCATGGACGAATATTCCAATGTACAGCGCTGGATCGACACATGCCTTGCCCGGCCCGCGGTTGAGCGCGGCCTTAAAATACCGGCGAGGGACTGAGCCCGCTCCAACTCCTTCTGGACGTTCAGACCCGGATTTCCTATCTATACGTCTAACGAGATGGGATGATCTGCAATATGGATGTGCTCTCCGACATACTTGATGCGCTGCAGTTGCGCGGCACACTCTATTTCCAGACGGCATTTTCACCGCCCTGGTCCGTCGCCGTTCCTCAGCACGAGCGGGCCGCACGGTTTCATCTTGTGGCGCAGGGGCGGTGTTATGTGGTGGTCGGCGGCACGCGCACGGTCCATCTCAATGCCGGCGACCTGATCCTCATTCCAAACGGTGTCGAGCATGTCTTGTGCGACACGCCGACAACTATACCGGCGGCGCTTGAAACGGTGCTGGAACAGTCCGGCTTCACCGGCGAGGGCGTGCTGGCCTATGGTGGCGCACCGGCACGCGACACGGACACGAAGCTGATCTGCGGCCATTTCAATTTCGCCGATTACGCGGACCATCCATTGCTGCGCGCCCTGCCCGACCACCTGCTCGTAACCGGCGAGCTTCGCGCAAAGGCGAGCTGGCTCGATGAACTTATGCGGCTTATCACCCGACAGATGTTCACAAAACCGCTCGGCGTCACCGCGTCGGTCATCCGCCTTTCAGAAGCTCTGTTCATCGAGACAATCCAGGCCTGCGCCGATCAGGACGACACCTTGCGGTCGATCCTCGAAGCTCTCTCCGACCCGCGCATCGGCCGGGCCGTCGGCCTCATGCACCGGCGTCCCGACGCGCCGTGGACGCTTGGCACGATCGCCCGCGATGTCGGCATGTCGCGCAGCCGTTTCGCCGATCAGTTTCACACCAAGATCGGCTGTTCGCCGATGAGCTACCTCACTGACCTCAGGCTGCAAAAGGCGATGACACTGCTGGCGGACACCGGCGAGCCGGTCCAATCGGTCGCGACGCAGGTCGGCTACCAGTCGCCGGCGGCGTTCTCGCGCGCCTTTGCCAACCGCTACGGCCGGGCACCGCGCGATGTGCGCCGCGCCGCGAACTAGAGCATGTTGTTCAGGCGACGTGCCAGGTGTGTCCCTTGCGCAGATGCGCATCGAGCAGGGCCGCCATGGCATCACCGCGCGGGCGGTCGGGATGGGCAGGCCTATGGGCCGGCCTCTCCGGTGCGCAGTAGATGACGCCGAGCGCCATGGGCAGGGCATGACCGTCCATGGCACCGAGAAGGCCTGCGAGAACCGCGTTCGTCTCATCGTGCACGAGGAGGTCCTTCTCAGCGACACCGCCCTCACCCAAGGCCACGGCTTTCAACGAGAGCGTCTTCACATCGAAGATCAGCCCCTTGTCGCCGTCCTTGCCGAACACCAGCGGGGCGCCGTGCTCCAGGTGAATCTGGGCATCGCCGGCCACTTTCTTGTCCGTGACATCGGCAAAGATATCGGCGTTGTAGACAATGCAGTTCTGCAGGATTTCGACAAACGATGTGCCGCGATGCTCGCGGGCGCGTTTCATCGTGGCGACGAGATGCGGTTGCGCGACATCGTAAGAGCGCGCGATGAAGCCGGCGCCCGACCCGAGCGCGAACGCCACCGCGTGAGCCGGCCGGTCATAGGACCCCGAAGGCGATGAGGGCGTGACGGTTCCAGGCCGCGATGTCGGCGATGCCTGACCTTTGGTGAGGCCATAGATCTCGTTGTTGAACAGAAGATATGTGAGATCGATGTCGCGGCGCAGAAGGTGCATCAAATGATTGCCGCCGATCGACAGCGAGTCGCCATCGCCGGAGACAAGCCAGATGTCAAGATCCGGATTGGCAAGCTTGGTGCCTGTTGCAATCGCGGCGGCGCGGCCGTGGATCGTGTGGAAGCCGTAGGTTTCCATGTAATAGGGAAACCGCGCGGCACAGCCGATGCCCGAAATGAACACCGTTTGCTCGGGATCCGCACCAACGTCGGAGAGCACCTTGCGCATGGCCTTGAGAATGGCGTAGTCGCCGCAACCGGGACACCAGCGCACTTCCTGGTCGGTAGCGTAATCGTCGGGTTTGAGTTCAGGCACGACATTCATCAGCTTGTCTCCCCAAGGAACTCACGCGCGGCATCTTCAATCTCGCTGACATTGAACGGTTTGCCCGACACTTTCGGCAGGCTCCGCGCGTCGATCATATACTCAGCCCGCAGCAGAGTGACGAGTTGACCGTTGTTCATTTCCGGCACCAGCACGGCGGCGTAGTTCGCCAGAAGCGCGCCGAGATTGCGCGGCAGCGGCCAGATGTTGTTGATATGGATATGAGCAAGCTTGTGCCCCTCATCGCGCAGGTTGGTTACGGCGCGGCCGATCGGGCCGTAGGTCGAGCCCCAGCCGACAATTGCAAGGTCACCGGCGCCATCGCCCCGGGTCACGTCCTGCTCCGGCACGTCGTGAGCGATGTTGGCGATCTTGCGGGCGCGTAGATCCGTCATCGTCTGGTGGTTGGCGGGATCATAGGAAACGTTGCCGGTGGTTTCCGAGCGCTCAATGCCGCCGATGCGATGGATGCCGCCCGGTGTGCCGGGGGCGACCCAGGGTCTGGCAAGCGTGTCGGCATCGCGCATATAGGGTGCAAAATTGTCAGGCACGACATTCGTCTGTGCGGTAAACGGCGTCATGCCGGCGACTTCGGGAATGCTCCAGGGCTCCGACGAATTGGCAATGTAACCGTCGCTGAGCAGCATGACCGGGGTCATGTATTTCGTGGCAAGGCGCACCGCCTCGACCGCCATGGTGAAACAGTCTCCCGGCGATCGCGCCGCGAGCACGACGAGCGGACAGTCTGCGTTGCGGCCAAAGACCGCCTGATAGAGGTCGGACTGCTCGGTCTTGGTCGGCAGCCCGGTGGAGGGGCCGCCGCGCTGCGCATTGACGATGACAATCGGCAGTTCGGTGGCAACCGCCAGCCCGATGCCTTCGGTCTTCAGGGCAATCCCGGGGCCGGAACTTCCCGTGACGCCGAGCGCGCCGCCATAGGAGGCTCCGATCGCCGCCGTGACGGCAGCGATTTCGTCCTCCGCCTGAAACGTCTCGATACCAAACCCGCCCGTCATGCCTGCCAGAATGTGCAGCATGTTGGAAGCCGGGGTGATCGGATAGGAGCAGTAGATCATCGGCAGGTCCGCCAGATGAGCTCCCGTGGCAAGCCCCCAGCAGATGCCTTCCGCTCCGGTGACGTTGCGGTACTCGCCGGCGTCCAGCTTGGCGGGCGGGACTTCGTAGGCGTGAACATTGTGGGCGAGCTCAGTAGTTTCGCCGAATGCAAAGCCTGCCTCCAGCGCGGCGATGTTGATCGTTGCGATGTCTTCAAGCTTGGCAAACTTCACGCCGAGCCACTGGCGCGTCGGCGCCACGTCGCGGCCGAACAGCCACAGCACCAACCCCAGCGCCCACATGTTCTTGGTGCGCAGGATTTCCTTGTTGGTGACCTGAACACCATCCACGGCCTTGACGGTTGCCTGTGTCAGCTTCGAGATGTCGAGCGCCAGGACGCGATAGCGGTCAAGGTCATCTTCCTCGAGGGGGTTGGTCTCGTAACCCGCCTTTTTGAGGTTGCGATCCTGGAACGCGGACGCATCGACGATCAGGAGACCGTCGGGCCGCAAGTCCTCAAGATTGGTGATGAGCGCCGCGGGGTTCATGGCGACCAGCACATCGAGCCTATCGCCCGCGGTGCGGATTTCTCGGGAACCGAAATTGATCTGGAATGTGGAAACACCGAACGTTGTGCCCACCGGTGCGCGGATCTCGGCTGGAAAGTCCGGAAAGGTCACCAGGTCATTGCCGGCAACGGCTGTCGCAAGCGTGAACTGTGAGCCGGTAAGCTGCATACCGTCGCCGGAATCGCCGGCGAAACGGACAACAGCCGCCTCAATGGATTGGCGTTCGACCGGCGTCTTACGCTCGGCGGCCGGGTCCTGTATCTGGATGTTCATTGGCACTTCTTGTGCAGACGGGGCTGATCGCAATATAGGGGCGCCCGGACTCATGTCAACGCGCCATGCTGCACCGCAACAATAGTGCCTACCCAGCACAACGCTTTAATTGGGCCGGGCGATGAACTAGCTTTCCACTTCACATAGCGCAGAGTTGGAGACAGGGAATGGACGGCAGGAATATCGTCGTTGTCGGCGGAGCCGGCGGGCTGGGAGCGGCAACTGCAAAACTCGCAGCTTCTCGCGGCGCGGCTGGTGTCGCGGTAATCGACGTCGACGCGGAAGGTGTCGGCGCAATCGTTGAAGAGCTCAATGAGCTGGGTTGTCAGGCCGCCGGCGTCGTCGGTAGCGCGGTCATGGCCGAGCCGGCCCACAACCTCTTCGGCGAGGCGGCGGACCGCCTTGGCCAGGTGCATGCCATGGTCAACTGCGCCGGGCTCTATCCGCGCAAACCCATCCTTGAGATCACCGACGACGAGTGGACCGCAAGCTTCGATGTAAACGTGCGCTGCACGCACAACATGATGGCCGCCGCGGTGGAGCACATGCGCGATCACAAGGACGGCCGCATCGTCAACATCAGCTCCGTCGACGCCTTCAAACCGCACCCCAGAAACGCCCACTACGCGGCGATGAAGGCAGCGGTCACTTCATTGACGAAATCGTTTGCGCTGGAGTTCGCACCCGATCAGATCCTCATCAACTCGGTTGCGCCGGGAGGGATCGCGACCGACAAGGCGAAAGCCGCGGGCTGGGTCCCGGAACTGGCCGCCGCAACGCCGCTCGGCCGTGCCGCAGAACCCGACGACATCGCCGAGATGGTGATCTTCCTGGCGAGTTCGCGCAACCGCTACACGACCGGTGAAAATGTCATTGTCGGTGGCGGTTACGTGATGCACTGAAGGCCGCAGAACAACCGGACGCTTCTCAACGCTCCGTTTGCATACTAAGCTTTTGCAGGCCACATCCAAAGGAGTGCGCGCAGTGACATTAACAGTCGGACAAATGGTGCCGGACGCAAGCGTTGAATACTGGCGGCGCGGATCGCCGGGCGCTAAAAAAATGTCTCTCGCCGATCTCAGGGGCTCCTGGGTCGTGCTGTTTTTTTATCCGCGCGACTTTTCGTTTCTGTGTCCGGGTGAAATTGCGTCCTTTGCAGCGCTCGACGCGGAATTCGTTGCCGCCGGCGCCACCATAATCGGCGCCAGCACGGACAGCTACTTCAGTCATAACGCCTGGTTCGAACAGGATGCAAAACTGAAAGACGTGGACTTTCCGATTATCGCCGACACCTCGCATGAGCTTGCGCGACTGTTCGGCGTCCTGCTGAACGATGGATCGGCACTTCGCGGCACTTTCATAATCGATCCCGATGGAATGGTGCGTCATGCATCGATCAACGATCTCGATGTCGCGCGAAATGTCGGCGAAACCCTGCGCGTGCTGCGGGCGCTTCAAAGCGGCGAGATGTGCCCCGCGGGCTGGGAAACCGGTGACGAGAGCCAGCTCACCTATAACGAGTGGCTTGCCCGCGTGTTTCCCAAACTCAAGAAGTCGGCCCTTGCTGACGCCACGAAACGGCTTCACCCGGTGCTGTTTGAACGCGGTGACATCATCATTCGCCAGGGCGGCAGACCGGACAAGTTCTTCATTATTTCCGACGGCGAAGTCAGTGTCATCCGGCGCACGAACGACGGCGGCGAAGTTGAGCTTGCACGGCTTGGCAAGGGCGAGGTGTTCGGAGAGATGGGTATTCTGACCGGCAACCGGCGTACCGCGGATGTGCGTGCGAACACAGATGTTGCGGCGTTCGCACTCGACTGGGATGACTTCAAAGCCGTTATCGACATGTCGGAGCCAACGGCCCAGGACTTCATGCAGATCGTCGATCAGCGCATGAAAGCCCTGCCCGAATGAGAAAACGGGCACGCGGTTGCCCGCGCGCCCGTTGCAACTATCCCAAGAGTGATCAGGCTGCAGCCACGTTCTCCAGGAAATCGTCCACCACACGCTGCAATTCATCGGTGCGGGTTGAAACGTTCTGAGATGCGGTTAGCACGTTGCCTGCCGATGACTGGCTCTCATCGGCTGCCTGATTGACCCCGGCAATGTTCCGCGTAACATCGTTGGCTGCCGCCGCTGCCTGCTGCACGTTGCTGCTGATTTCGGCTGTCGATGCGCCCTGTTCCTCGACGGCGGCCGCAATGGCCTCGGTTGCCCCAGTAACATCGCGCATTGTTTCCGCAATCCCCCGGATCGATTCGACCGAAGTCCGGGTGCCGTTCTGGATCGCCGAAACCTGCTCTGCAATGGTTTCGGTCGCCTTGGCGGTTTGAGCCGCAAGCTCCTTCACCTCGGATGCAACCACCGCAAAGCCCTTGCCGGCCTCGCCCGCACGCGCCGCCTCGATGGTGGCGTTCAGGGCGAGGAGGTTGGTCTGCTCCGCGATTTCCTGGATCAGAGTGACCACTTCGCCGATTTTCTGTACGGATTCAGCGAGGCCGCCGATTTCCGCGTCTGTTTGTGCCGTGGCGTCGGACGCTTTGGTCACGATGGTGTTCGTCTGCGAAATCTGGCGGGCGATTTCCCCGATGGACGCAGACAGTTCCTCCGACGCGGCCGCCACGGTTTGCACGTTCTGCGAAGCCTCTTCAGATGCCGCCGTCACACTGCTTGCCTGAGCCGTGGTCTGCGTTGCCGTGGCCGACAGCGACTTCGCCGTGGCCTGCATCTCCTCCATATCGGATGAAACTGTCTGCAGCACGTTTCGCGCTTCGTCGCGGAAGCTGGAGATGAGCGCATCGACGCTCTTCTGACGCTGAGCGCGCGCTTCCTGCTCCTGTTCGCTTTCACTTCGCAGCTTGATGCTTTCGATTGCGCTATCCTTGAACACCTGAACCGCCGTGGCCATGTCGCCTATTTCATCACCGCGATCGCGTGCCGGCACTTCGATTTCCGTATTGCCTTGCGCAAGGGCGGTCATGGCCGTTGTCATCTCGCGAAGCGGTCCGACGGAGAGCTTCGCGAGTAACAATCCGATGCCGGCGATCATGAACGCTGCAATGGCGAGCGCAACCAGCATGAACATGCCGACAGAATCCACCGCGGCATAAGCCTCGTCGGCGGGAACCCGCACAAGAACGGACCAGCCCAGGCCCGGATAATCGTAGGCACCGTCGGTGTGAACATATCCAGAAGCCTGCCAGATTTTCTTGCGTGTATGATGCGCGTCGGTGGAACCGCTGGCGCCCTCAACTGCAAGCCGCGCTACTTCGGACTTCTCAGCAAGATTGAACTTACCGATGACATCGAGGTTTCTACGATACTCGCTCCAGCCCTGGCCGGCGGGGTCGAAATCGACCATAATTCGGCCTTCGGGGCTCAGCAGGGTCAGCTCAGCGCTTGCCTTGCCATCGGCCGCCAGGCCGGCATGGAAATCAGCGAAAATCTCCTCGACCAGCGCAAAATCGGCAAAATTCACCCAAACGGCGACCGTGGTCCCCGCCGCATTCCTCACAGGTGCGGAAAACGGAATGACGTAGCCGTCGTCACCATAAATTGCCGCAACAATGTCGATGCTGGTGGGTTGTTCCACAACCGTTCCGGAAAGGCCGTTTGAGCCCTCAAGGTAGTCGCCTGCAATGACGCGGTTGAACCAGGGCTCGCCCGCAAAGTTCCGACCGTAAAGCTCTTCGGTGGCGATCTGCTCACCCGCAGCATCGACCGAGTTTGCCGCAACCACACTACCGTTCGTGTCGAGCAGCAGCATCAACTTGTATATGCCGTAACCGGTCGTGTAGCCGTTCATCGACGAGATCAACGGGTTGCTGTTCGACGGATTGCGCCAATTTGCAGTGTTTTGCACCGCAGTGTTCAGGCCGAACGCCTGCACATCGCCATAACGCTCAAACAGATTTCGGTCGATAGTGTCACCGATGGACACCGCAACCTGTTCAAGCGGCGCTCGAAACGCGGATTTGAACGTTTCCTTGGAAAATTCGAAAACGGCGTAAAGGGCGGCGGCGGGCAATAACCCGAACACCAAAAGCAGCACCACGAGTTTTGGCGCAATGTTCAATTTGTTAAGAATCGCGGACATTTGTTCCTCCACCCCGCTTGTACCCGGCGCGCACCCGCACCTGGTACATTTGCCCTAAGTCAACTGTTTCAGTAACAAGCCGCAGTATCCTTTTGGTTAACGAAACCAAGCAAGTACACGGTGCGGAGGGCTGCGCGGCAGGCCGCGATGGGCCGGCGCGGGTTGATAATTGCAGGTACAACCAAAGACGCGGAAAATGGGCGCTCGCTCCAAATGTCCGTTCACGGATATTTGAGCCTGCTTTGTATTCTTACTGCGCTGGGACAAAATAGATTATGCCGGAATGATCGATACTGCGCCGGGTCACACTCACGGCGCCAAGGAACAAGAAGCATGAAAATTAAAGTTGATTTCACGAAACTACCGCACGAGCAGCTCGAAGAAATGGATGCCGCCGGCGTTCAGATCAAGAACTGCTACAGGGTGTTGCGCAAGGTGAAGGCCAATGTCGTCGGCCAGTGCCTCGCCAATCAGGGGACGTTCTACGAGTTGAACCACTACCCCAAGGGCGACGTCTACGACCGCGAGACGCACAGCCAGTACTACTATCACTCGCACCGCAAGGACGCCGGCGAACACGGTCACTTTCATACATTCCTGCGTTTCAAAGGCATGCCAAAGGGGACGGAACCGGTGCCGTATGATGGCGAGGCCAAACGCCCCGACGGCAAAGATGCGCTGACCCATTTCGTCGCCATCTCGATGAACGGGCCCGGATATCCCACGGGGCTGTTCACGACGAACCGGTGGGTGACAGACGAGACATTCTACACCGCCGACGACGTCATCAGCATGCTCGACCTGTTCAACATGGACCATACCTGGCCGTGCTGGGCAGCCAATCAGTGGGTCTCAGCGATGGTATGCCTGTTCCGACCACAGATCGAGGTGCTGCTGCATGAGCGTGACCGTGTAATGGAACGCTGGCGGAAGACGCATCCCGGCAAAGATGTTTATGAAGATCGCGACCTTGAGGTCACATCAATTACCGATATCGATGTCGACAAGCAGACCGCTTCGGTCAAGAGCGCGCTGCAAAAACTGCGAAAGGTCGCATGAGCGTGATCGCCAGGTGATGCACAGTTGAAGCGGGCCGCCTTGTTGCGCATTTGTCCGCACACCACCTAAAAGCTTGGGGAAGATCCCGTTGTGCTGAATTTATCCAAGCGAGGAAGATCAAGATGATCACCAAGAGGCGTACCCTTCTGATCGGCGTGGCCGCGGGCGCCGCTGCAACATTTGTGGCGATCGCAACAGCAGGCCATGCGGCGGAAGAACCCACGGTTATCGAGCTCACTCAGGTGCCGTGCCAGTTTCTGGAATCGGAGAATGGCTTTGACCATGGCTTCACAACCGCCAGGAAGGAAGACTGCGAAGCGATTAATTCGCAATCCGGTGAAGAGCGCCTTTCATCTGCACAGGTGCTGAACCTCACTCCGGGCAACTACGTCTTCCGGGTGACGAACCAGAATGTACCCTATCCCTTGGGCTTTTGGATCAGAGAGCACAATTATGATTGGCGCAACCCGCTCCACAAGGTGACGAAAACCAGCGTATCGGGCGGCGGTATGGCAACCGGTGTCACTCTGGACTATGAGGTCGAACTGGAAGCAGGCCACGAATATGTCTACTCCTGCCCGCTTAACCCGACGCCGGACTATCGCATAGTCGTGAACTGACGCCGTATTGCCGAGCCAGTCTGCGCTTTCACGATGCCTCCGCGCCCGCGCACGGAGGCATTTTTTTGTGCACCGCAGTGCATCCACACGTTCAGTGCACAAACATTTTATCGCCTTGTGACCAGAGTTGACGGGTGCAGGCCACAATCAGCTCCTAGGTTAGGAGCCTGAGCGCCACAGAGCGTTTGCATCCCGCAAAGTATCTGGAACATCTGGAGGACCACTTCATGAAAAGCCGCAAATCAGCGCTGCTCTCGACGACCGCAACCCTGCCCCTCATCCTCGGTCTCGCCGTCGCCGTGCCGGCCACCATTGCCGTTACCGGCCTCGATTCAAACCCGGCCTATGCCGCATGCAACCCGTGCAATCCCTGTAACCCCTGCAATGCATGCAATCCCTGTAATCCGTGCAACGCATGCAATCCCTGTAACCCGTGCAGCGCATGCAACCCCTGCAATCCGTGCAACCCCTGCGCGGCGGACAACCCGTGCAATCCCTGCAACCCGTGCAACCCTTGCGCCGCAAGTGCCTGCAACCCCTGCAATCCGTGCAACCCCTGTCAGGCCGACTGATCCGCGTAGGTTCAAGTTGCGTGCTAGAATGGAAGGCGCCGCATACTGCGGCGCCTTCGCGCTGTCAGGAGCCTCATGAGCCCGATCCAAACCAGTGCAGATCATGGTCGCGGACCGGATTGCCGCCGGCGGACGTTTCTGGGCGGTGCCGCCGCGATCGCCGCGACGATGGCTCTGCCAGCGGCCGCAGGCGCCAACAATACGAGCTCCTTTTTTCCCGGCACGGTTTCAGTTGCCGCCGGAGAATTCGTGACAGGGTCTGACGCGCAAGAACGCGAAGCCGCCTATGGCCTGGACGAAGCGGCGTACGGCCATTCCCTGACGCGCCAGCGCGGCTGGTATGACCGCGAAGCCCGCCGCCGCACAATGCACCTTCCCGCCTTCGACATTATGATCAATCTGGTGACCAACGCGGACTACACCCGCTTTGTCGCCGCGACAGGCCATCGCGCGCCCGATGTCGACCGGGAAACATGGAAAGGGTACCGCCTCGTCCACCCGTTCGAACGGACGCGCCGCCATGCCTGGCGCGAGGGCACCTATCCGCAAGGCCGTGGCACGCATCCGGTGGTGCTGGTGTCGCACGGCGATGCGGAGGCCTACGCGGGCTGGATTTCTGACATGACCGGCGTCGTGTGGCGCCTGCCGAGCGCCAAGCAGTGGGAAAAGGCGGCGCGCGGCGCCGACGGGCGATGGTTCCCGTGGGGAAACGGGTTCGACCCCGCGAGGTTGAACAGCCATGATGCGGGCCCCTTCGACACGGTTCCCGTCGGCGCATTTCCCGAAAGCGCCAGTCCCTACGGCATGCTCGATGCCGCCGGACAGGTGTTTGAATGGACCTCGACGCCGACAAGCGCGATGCGGCGGATCGTCAAAGGCGGATCATGGGACGACAAAGGCTGCGGCGTCTGCCGGCCCGCCGCCCGCCATGCGCGGCCGATGGACATCAAACACATTCTGATCGGTTTCCGGCTGGTTCGTCTGCCTTGATACAGGGCAATGTTTGCCGGTTGCGCTGAGGTCTGCGGCAGGCGCAGAATGGCGCTTTCTTCTCACAGTTAAGTGATGTCATTTGAAACCACGCATACGGTGAAATTGTTAGTTTCGAGCTGGACATTCGCACCGAGTCAGCAAAAAAATTCGGGCGCCTACTCTGTATACAGACAATCAGTGAACCATCCGGGAGGGAATTGGATGAAACGCTTAAACAATAAACTGCTGTCCACGGCCGCAGTGGTTCCGCTTGCATTCGGCGTCGCCACAGGCGTCGTAATTGTCGGCGGTATCGGCAGCGGCGGCGTGGATCAGGCGATCGCGTCATGCAATCCCTGCAACCCGTGTGCGGCGGCGGCATGCAATCCGTGCAACCCGTGTGCGGCAGCGGCATGCAACCCATGCAATCCGTGCGGTGCCTGCAATCCCTGCAACCCGTGTTCGGCGGCGGCCTGCAACCCATGCAATCCGTGCGGCGCATGCAATCCCTGCAACCCGTGTTCGGCGGCGGCCTGCAACCCGTGCAATCCGTGCGGCGCTTGCAATCCCTGCAACCCGTGTTCGGCGGCGGCCTGCGGCGCATGCAATCCCTGCAATCCTTGTGCGGCAGGCGCATGCAACCCGTGCAATCCGTGCGGTGCATGCAATCCGTGCAACCCGTGTTCGGCGGGCGCATGCAACCCCTGCAATCCGTGCGCAGCGGGCGGCAGCAACGCTTCGCAGAGCTGCTTCGTGCCGCGGCTGCAGGCGGCAGCATGCAACCCGTGCAATCCTTGTGCTGCAGCGGCGTGCAATCCATGTAACCCGTGTTCGGCGGGCGCATGCAATCCCTGTAATCCGTGCGGTGCATGCAATCCGTGCAACCCGTGTTCAGCGAGCGCCTGCAACCCGTGCAATCCCTGCAACCCGTGTTCAGCGAGCGCCTGTAACCCATGCAATCCGTGCAATCCGTGTGCGGCAAGCGCCTGCAACCCGTGCAATCCCTGCAACCCGTGTGCGGCGAGCGCTTGCAACCCGTGCAATCCCTGTAATCCTTGCAACCCGTGTGCCGCGGCCGCGTCAGTCGACCTGACGGATGACGAACTCCGCGCGGTTTACGACTGCCTGCGGCCTGAAATGGTTGCGGCGACGCAAGGGGCTGACCTTTTCGCCGCCAAGCGCTGGGGCAGTTTTGACCGTTATTCGTCGGTCTCGTATCGCTCCGATACGCATGGCGGGCGGCTGGTCAATAACTACGGAAACCACATCGCAGGCGCCGCTTACGGCAAGTATGAAGACGTCGCGCGGATGCCGACCGGATCCATTCTCGCGAAGGACAGCTTCGTGGTGAACGGCAACGGCACGGTATCGGCCGGCCCGCTGTTCCTCATGGAGAAGATGGTCAACGGCTTCAACGGCGATACGGGCGACTGGCGCTATGCGATGGTGATGCCCGATGGCAGCCTGTTCGGCGTGACCGGCGGCAAGAACTCAGCCGGGCTTCAGTTCTGCCATGACTGCCACATCGCGGCGGAAGACAACGACATGATGTTCTTCCTGCCGTCGGAGTACCGCAGCCGTTAGGCAGGCGATTTCTTCATCATTGATGGAGATTAAACGCACCTGGTAACAATCTGCCCCGCCAAAGCAGCCGGAACGCACTTTGGCGGGGCATTGTTTTTCCGCTCAGGAGATTCCAATCGCAATGTTTCCGGTTTGCTCGTTTCAGGCTTTGATCATCGCGGCCATGCTGGGTGTTACAGCGGCGGCGCATGCGGCGGATACGTTGGTTGCGCACAATTTCACGGTAATTGACGGGCAGACGATCGAGATCAAAGGCCGTCAGGTGCGCCTGACGGGCATCGAGGCGCCACGCCCGGGACAGACCTGCATACTTTCCGATACGCCGCGCGACTGTGGCGTCATCTCGCGGTCGGGACTGCTCGACCTGACGGCGGGCGCTACGGTGGTGTGCAAGGTTGTATCTGTATCCAACGGCGACGATATCGCCGAAGCCCGGTGCACTGCCAACGGTTACGATCTGTCGGAAGGCATGGTCTATACCGGCTGGGCAGTTCCCTTACCCGACGCACCCGCAATCTATCGTGACGTCCTTCAAGGGGCACGGGAGCGGCCCCGGGGCTTCTGGCGCGGCGAGTTCGTGGACCCCTGGCCCGCGCTGACAGCGGCCATTTCAACGCCCTGACAAGAACTGCATAACTACCCCTTGTGGGCGATTGCCATTCAAGCTCTGAAAAATCTAGACTGCGGCTTCATTCCCGCGGCGCCGCCGCGTGTCTTCAAGAGGTATCCGCATGACGAAGAAAGACGCCGACGCCGGCTATCGCTATCAGATGACCATGAAGATGTTCGGCACTCATGCCGAACCCGCCTTCGAAACGCGCAGCCAGCTTGAAAGCGGCTGGGGCCGTAACTGGGGCTGCGACACCGATGTCGGACAGCTGCGCGTCGTGCTCGTGCACCGTCCTGGAAATGAACTCGACATTGTCGACCCTTCAAAGCGCATCGAAGAAACCGGCACCTTCGGCGACATCGAGGAAGGCTGGTACTGGCAGAGCGATACAATCCCTCCGGCCGACGACATGCGCAGCCAGCACGATGCGCTTGCGAGCGCGCTGGGCGATCATGGCGTCGAGGTCGTCTATATGGATGAGGTCGGCGACCGGATGCTGAAGTCGTGCTATACGCGCGACTCCGTCGTTGCGATAAAGGGCGGCGCGATCGTGTGCCGTCTCGCCAACAACCTGCGCCGCGGCGAAGAGCGCCACGTGTCACGAACACTGTCAGAACTCGGCGTGCCGATCCTTCGGACCGTGCACGGCACGGGCATGATGGAAGGCGGCAGCTTCACCTGGCTCAACTCCAAAACAGTAGCCATCGGCCGCAGTGTCCGCGTCAACGAAGAAGGCATCGCGCAGGTCGAGGAAGTGCTCAACCGGCAAGGTGTCGAAGTCATTCGCGTCGACATGGCGGGCTATCAGATCCACATTGACGGCGCGTTTGTCATGGTCGACGTCAATCTGGCATTGATTAATCCGGTGCAGTTGCCCTTTGTGTTTCTGGAAAAGCTCAAGGAACTCAAGATCGATACGGTCGATATTTCGCCGACTGACGATGGCTGGATCGTGAACAGCCTCGCCATCGCACCCGGCAAGGTTTTGATGCCGGAAGGCATTTCCAACCGTACCCACGATGCGCTCGACCGGCGCGGCGTGGAGATTGTCACCGTGCCCTATGCGGCCATGCAATTGAATGGCGGCGGCATCCACTGTTCAACCAGTCCGCTACTGCGCGACAGCATCGACTGAACGTTTGCTTTCCGCAGACCGCCCATTAGTACCCGCCACCCGGTAAGCGGCAAACGAAGAGGCAGTGGATCAGAACTTGGCGCACCGCCCCGGATGCGCGACAGTGCGCCTAGACCCGTTCAACTTCATACGGAATCGTTTCAATGGCGGATACGCAGATCACCGACGGTGAATTTGCCGCGCGGCGCCGTGCGGCGGCAAAGAAGGCGGCGGCGCGCGGGTTTGATGCGCTGCTCGTGTGGTCGCGCGCCGGCAGCTCGGTCGGGACTTATGGGGATGTCTATTATCTCACCAACTTCCACTCGCTGTTTCCACTTGTGCCGGACACGCGGCTGTGGGCGAGCCGCGGTCATTCGGCGCTGATCCTTCCCGTGGACGGGGAGCCCGTCCTGGTCACCGACTATCTCGACGACCCGGAGGACCGGATCAAGGTGAGTGACATTCGCACCGTTACCGACCTCACGATCGGCACGGTCGATGCGCTGAAGGAGATGGGGCTGCTCGACAAAAAGATCGGCCTTGTGGGCCGCCAATCTTTTCTGGTCAGCGCACTCTGGCGCATGCAGGAGGCGGCAGGCAATCAATGGCTCAATCTGGAGCCTGCCGACGACATCCTGGACGACCTGCGCCTCATCAAGAGTGCTGACGAGATGGATCTCCTGCGGCACTCGGCTGCCATCGGCACGAAGTGGATGAACGCAACCATGGACGCCGTGATCGAAGGCAACACGGAAGGCGATGTCGTGGGCGCCGGCCTGCAGGTTTTTGCGGCCAATGGCGGCAAGATTGACGATGTCGCCATTGCCAGCGGGCCCAACTCGGCCAATTTCTTCGGCAGTTCCGGCATTCCGCACTGGAACGTGACGCGGCCGCTGGAAACCGGCGACATCGTGCACTGCGACCAGTGGGGGCCGGTGAACGGCTACTACACGGACTTTGCCCGCTCGACCGTCGTCGGCGGCAAGCCCGACGCGGGCCAGCGCGAACTTCTGGAAGGCGCGGTCGGCATTATCTATCACATCATCGAGGGCATCGAGGTAGGCGTCACGACGTTTGGCGATCTTTATCTGCGCGGCCAAAAGTGGCTCGGCGACAACGGCTTTGCCAACCACAAGTCGACCGGTTCGGAAGTGGGCGACGTGTTCTCGCAGCAGTTCCCCTGTTTTGGGCACACGATCGGAACGGGTATGGACGGTCCGTGGATTATCGAGGGCGAGAAGTCGGTGATCACGGAAAACATGGCGCTTGCGGTGGAAGCTCTGGTCAGCATACCCGGTGTCGGCGCGGCCAACCACGAAGAGAACATGATCGTGCACAAGGACGGCGTCGAGATCCTGACGTCAACATGCGAAAGCAAACGATGGGCCTGATGGGCCGCAGCCAACTGCCCTAATAATCCACCGCCGCGCCATAGAGACCAGCCACAACATCCGCCATGCGCGCATAGTCCAGCGTGTCGGCGGTGTCGCTCGCCCGGTGATAGTTGGGGTTCCGCAAGAACGCGGTGTCGGTCACCATGACCGCGGGCAGACCGAGGTCCCAGAAATTGCGGTGATCGGACAGGTCAATGCCGGGCACGAAACGCGGTGCGTTAATGGAATAGACCGGTACGCTCGCGCCACCACTCATCAAGAATTTGACACGTTTCACCATTGAGCGGTCGAAAGCGCGCCCGATAACACCGATGAATGTGGCCGTGTCCGGATAGAACAGTTTGAGCATCGGCAGGGGAAAGTGCTGCGAGCCGGGTTCGTCGGAATAATAGCCGATCATTTCAACACTGATCATCAGACTGACGCCGGTCCCGGACTGCATGAGGTCCCGCGCGTAGACGTATGATCCCATGCTGGGCGAGAGCCAGGCCGGGCGCTCCTCAAGCGCAAAGGCGACAAGGTCGAGACGGCGTGGCAGCGCGTCGCTCTGCGCCGCTACGAGACGTGCAATTTCGAGGATCCCGGCAACGCCGGAGGCGTTGTCATCGGCACCGGGATTGTTTTCACCATGCACATCATAGTGGGCGCCGAGCACCACGACATCGCCGCCCTGCGGGCCGAAGCTGCAGACCACATTGCGGTATTCGTCTCCCTCCACCGCATAGGTCTGCTGGCGCAAAGCGCACCCGGTTTTGCCGAAACTTCGCGAAATGTAGTCGGCAGCCGCGTTCATGGAAGCCAGGTTGCCCGAATTGCGCGAGGGCGCGATTGCGGTCAGCGCCCGTACGTGCTGTTCGAGCCGCACGGCGTCGGCGCGGGGGCGTTGCCTCTCATCGCCGGCAGACACGATGGGGTTGCGCAGGAACCAGAACGCGGCGGCGTACAACACGTAAATCGCGACCAGTGTGACGCCTGTGACCAAAAGGATACGGCGGCGCCATTTGCTGTCGGGTCGCGATGTCATTTCATCATGCTACACGATCGTGCGGGCGCTAACCGTGTACAATGAAGGCGGTTACGTACATGACCGCGACACCGCACACAAAGCCGCTCATGCTGGCGGCCGATCGCCATTGCGGCGCCCCGTCGGCTCCCGTCCGCCAGAGCAGACCGCCGACTTCGATCACAACCTGGGTAATTGCCCCGGCGCCGATGCCGAAGGCGAGCGCCGTCCATAGGGGCGTCGTGGCATAGGCGCCTGCAAGAGTGCCCAGCATTGCCGGACCACCGGCGATCAGCGCGAGCCAGAACAGAGTAAGCAACGTCAGCCGTTCCTTGCGCATGGGCGCCGATATGGCGATGCCTTCGGTCACGTTGTGCAATGCAAATCCGAGCACCAGGAACGAGGCAAGCGCCACTTCACCGGTTGCGATCGATGCACCGATCACAAGCCCCTCACCGAGATTGTGGATGCCGATACCGATGGCGATGAAGAGCGCCAGTTCAGCACCGCGCGGCGGCTCTCCAGAGCGCCGCCCCCAGGCGAGCAGGCCAAGACATGTGACAGCCGCGGACATCCACACGAGAAGATCCGCTTTCAATCCGCCGACCGCGGCCTCGGCCACTTCAAGCGCCTCGCCCATTGTGTCCACGAGCAGGAACAAGAGGAGGCCGAGCGTCAGGGCCATGGCGAAGTTCCGGCCGGCCTCGCCGAAACTTTGAATTGCAGGATAAAACGCAAAGCCGATAGCAACCGGAATGATGCCGACGAACAAGCCGATTAACAGGAGGGTGAGGATGGTTGTACCGCCTGTTTCAGGCGTCGCAATGGCCACCGCAATTTCGTGCTCGAACGTTGTGCCTGTCGCCGTGACGATGTTCAGGTGATGTGTGTCGCCGGTGACCCAAGGATAGGGAATGTGAACTGCCGCGGTGCCGAGATAGCCAATCGGGCCTTCGGGCTCGATGGTGAATGTGCGGTAGGCACCATCCACCTGAACCTGCGCCACCTCCATGGGAAGAGACCCCGCGGCGCGCACGCTGACATGAATGCCTGAAGCATCCAGCCGGGTGAGTTCGACCGCCAGTTCCTCAACCGGCGGCACGTCGCCGGTGATGGAACTGAATGGCTGCCAGGCAAGGAACGCGGCGACAAGCGCGGCGATAAGGGCGGCGGGAACGATCAGACCGGTCAGGCGCATGAGCTCACACCACCTCGAAATGTGCCATCCAGCCGAGCTCCGCGAACTCCGCCTGGTGGGCGTGGAACATGTAGAGACCGGGCTCGTGATCGGCGAAGGAGAATTCAATTATGCCGCGCTGCGCCTGACACTGCATGACCGTATCAACGGTTTTGAGGGTCGGCGTCAGGGTCGTGCCGTGATCGTAATAATCGAAAAAATTCGCATGCAGGTGGAACGAATTGATCGGATCGAATTCCGTGATGTTCACGAGATAGATGCGGACAGGCCGTTCTTTTTCGATACGCACCGGCTTGTCCTGATAGGCAAACGCGATGGAGTTCACCGCATAGAACTCGTTTTCCTCATCGAAGTTCGTGTCGAATCCGTTCATCACCATGACGAATTCCTGCCAGCGCGCATTGTCCGGCGAGCCGAGCAGACGGCTTTGCGCCACATCGGCGTACTCCAGGTGACGAGCGGGATCGGGATCGACGATGAAGGCGCCATAAAGCCCTTTATGCAGGTGGCGCTTCAGCGGGAAGGAATGGCAGTGGTAAAGGTGGCAGCCGAAGGGCGCGGCTTCGAACTCATAGGTAAAACTATCGCCCGGCGCGACTTCGCCAGCTCCGGGCACACCATCCATGCGGGCAGAGTGGATTCCATGAAAGTGCATTGTGTGCGTATGGGTGCCGGCATTGGCGAATTTGATGCGGATCAGATCGCCTTCGCTCGCCCGCAACGAGGGACCGGGAACACGGCCGTTGTAGGTCCAGGCGGGAAAGAAGACGCCGGGTGCAATTTCGATTTCACGGTCAACGGCGGTGATATTGTACTCGCGCACGGTCCGGCCATCGTCCGTTTGCGAGACGGTTCCAACCTCCCAGTCCGTCAGCATTTCATGCGGATCGAACCCGTTACGGTCGTGATCGACCGAGCCGACGACACTGTTGCGACCCTCGTGCGCGCCACCATGCGCACCGTGCATGGGGCCTGTAGTCTCTGCAGCCGAGGCTGCCGGCAGCAATCCGCCGCCGGCTGCAAGTCCTGTAAACAGAAACCGCCGCCGGCTGAGAAACTGGCGCAACGGTGCAAACTCGGACAGACGCATTTGACGATCCCGCAAATTCAACGACCGTGCGTGCCCTCCCTATTGAGAGCGTCTACACGTCCTGACAGGAATAATGCGAATAATTTGCAATAGCAACTGAACTTCACAGCAATTTGTCCAACCGGCAACATTGCCGCTCCGCTCAGTTTGCGAGAACTTTTCCTGGATTCATGATGTTCAACGGATCAATCGCCCGCTTGATCGTGCGCATCAACTGCAGTTTTTCCGGGGCGACGTGAGCGCTTAACGCGGAGAGCTTTTCGGTGCCGACCCCATGTTCAGCCGAAATCGAGCCGCCGATGCCGGCAAGCCCATCGTAAACGGCATGCGAGACGGCATCATAGAGTTCTCCAATCGGCCGCCCGGCCGTTATTGTGAGGTGCAGGTTGCCGTCGCCGAGATGACCCATCGCGAAGACCGAGAGCTCATGGTTTATCTGACGGATGCGCGCTGTTAGCTGCCCGATATAACCGTCAAGCGCTCCGAGCGGTACGGAAACGTCGTACCACAGGCCATGCGGGAATGCCCGGTCGATAGACCAGGAGTCTTCGCGCACCTGCCAGATTTCGCCACGCTCGCGCTCGCTGCCCGCGACAATGGCGTCCTGGAGTTCACCGGCCTCCGCAGCCGCGCCGAGTTCCTCTTGAAAAGCTTCTCTGCCTTCGGTGCCGCCGTCCACCACATCAATGATGACAAAAACCTGGGCATCCGTGTCCAGGAACGCGCTGAGGGCCGATACATTGAGGGCGCTTGCGGAGGTGCGCGCAAAGTTCCGCCACATGATTTCCGCCGCCCGGAGGGCGGTCGTATGCGAGTGCTGAAAACGCGAGAGCAGTGCCACCGCATGCTCTGCATCGGCACATGCCGCCAGCGCCGTCGCACGGTTAGCGTCCAGCACTTCAAGCTTGACCGTCGCGCGCGTCACCACACCGAGCGTGCCTTCGCTGCCGATAAAGAGATGCTTGAGGTCGTAACCCTCGTTCACCTTGGTCACGCGCTTCAGGTCGCTGAGGATTTCACACGTCGGCAGAACAACCTCCAGACCGAGCACCCTGTGGCGCATGACGCCATGACGAAACGCTTCATTGCCGCCGGCATTGGTGGCGATCATGCCGCCAATCGTTGCCGAGCCGCGCGCGGCAAGATCGATGCCCGGAGAAAGCCCGTGGTCGCGCGCCGCGGCCTGCAGTGTTTCCAGACGCACTCCAGCGCCGACATCGGCCACCTGCCCTTGCGGGTCTATCGAATGGATCTCGTTCAACCGGTCGGCGAAGATCAGGATTTGCCCGGGCGAGGACGCGGCGCCGCCGGCGAGCCCCGTGCGCCCGCCCTGCGGCACCACCGAAACTTGCTCGCGCGCACAAACTTCGAGCACAGCAGCCACTTCTTTCGCGGATCCGGGCAACACTGCGGTCATTGCCGCCAGGTTCTTCATGTGAAAACCCGGATCGAGAAGCTGCAATCTGTCTTTCTGCAAGACGTTGCCAGACCCGACCGCCGCTTTCAGATCTGAAATGAACTGAGCGCAAGACATCGCCGCGCGTGCCTCCATCACACATTCAGGAGCAGGAATTCCCGCTCCCAGGAACTGATCACGCGGCGGTATTGCTGCATCTCGTAGACCTTCACTTCCTGCAGCGCATCGATGAAGCGGGTGCCGAGCACCTGTTTGAGGGGTTTGGTGTAATTGAGCTTCGAAAGTGCATCGCCCAGATGTTGCGGCAGTGTGAAGGCATAGCGGTAAGCGCTGCCCTCAACCGGGGCATTGGGCTTCAGCTTCTCGGTCATGCCGAGATAGCCGCAGGCGAGCGATCCGGCGATCGCCAGATAGGGATTGGCGTCGGCGCCGGGCACACGGTTCTCCACGCGCCGGTTCGCCCCATCCGATGAGGGCACGCGAAACCCGACCGTGCGGTTGTCATGCGACCAGTGCACGTTCGTCGGCGCGTCCGAATACGGCACCAGCCTGCGGTAGGAGTTCACGTTGGGCGCGAACAACGGCATGGCGGCCGGCAGATAACGCTGCAAGCCGGCAATGTGTTGCAGCAACAACTTGGAGTCACTGCCGGATTTGGTGGCGAAGATGTTCTTGCCTGTCCTGGCATCTATCACCGACTGATGGATGTGCATGGACGACCCCGGCTCATCTTCATGCGGCTTTGCCATGAATGTCGCATAGATATTGTGGGCGAGTGCCGCCTGGCGCACCGAGCGCTTGAACAGAAACACCTGATCGGCCAGTTCAAGCGGATCGCCGTGGTTGAAGTTGATTTCAAGCTGCGCCGCACCGCTCTCGTGCGAAAGCGTGTCGATGTCGATGTTCTGGGTTTCGCAGAACTCGTAGATGTCTTCGACAATGGGATCAAATTCGTTCGCGGCATCGATGCCATATGCCTGTCCACCCGCCTCGGCACGGCCGGACCGGCCGATGGGCGGCTCGAGCGGATAGTCCGGGTCGGTATTTACGGCAACCAGATAAAATTCAAGCTCAGGCGCGATTACCGGCTTCCATCCCTTTTCTTCGTAGAGCTTCAGAACCCGCTTGAGGACGGAACGCGGCGATATATCGACCGGGGAGCCGTCAAGATAGGTGCAGTCGCAGATGACTTCGGCCGTTGGCTCGTCGTACCAGGGAACCAGCCGGGCGGTGGAAGTATCGGGCACCAGCACCATGTCCGTTGACGCCGCATTCGTCGTCTCGGGCGTTGGCACGTAGCGCCCGGTAACGGTCAGAACAAAAATTTCCTCCGGCAGCCGCAGCCCGCCGCTTTCCGCCCCCTTGAGGAACTTTGACGCCGGCAGGATCTTGCCGCGCGCAACGCCCGCCATATCCGGCACGAGGCACTCAACCTCTTCAATGCCCGAAGACTTGAACCACTCGGTAATGTCGCCGCCAGAAAACGCCATGAAACTCCATTTCATCAATTACTTGCAAATGATAACGCATGCGATCATTCATAATCGCAGTACCGGCCCGGCGCCGGCGTTCAAAAACAGTGTCAACATAGTTGGATAAGAACATGACCGCCAGTTCAACCGCGACCCGGGAAGCCGACACTTTCTTCCAGCGTTTCCCCGATACAAAACTGGTCGACATGCTGGTTCCCGACATGAACGGCATGCTGCGCGGCAAGCAGCTTGCCCGCGATGCGGTGAGCAAAGTCTATACCGAGGGTATCCGCCTGCCGGTATCAAATTACCTGCTTGACTGGACCGGCCAGTCAGTGCCGCCGATCGGTTACGGCACCATTGACGGCGATCCCGATTGGTACTGCAAGGCGGTGCCCGGAACGCTGAAACCCGTGCCTTGGGCGAAGCGTTCGACCGGTCAGGTCCTGACATCGATGGAGGATGAAAACGGCAACCCCCATTTCGCCGACCCGCGTCATATACTGCGCAATGTGGTGGGGCGCCTGGCGGACATTGGACTGACACCTGTTGTCGCAATCGAGTATGAATTCTATCTGATCGATCAAAAAAATGCGGCAAAGGGCCGGATCAGGCCGGCGCGCTCGCCCGAGACCGGCTGGCGGCCGGAAATCACGAATGTCTACGGTCATGACGACCTGGCGGACTTCGATGGGCTGTTCGCCGATATACACAACGCCTGCGAAGCGCAGGACATCCCCGCGGAAACATTTGTTTCCGAGTATGCGCCGGGCCAGTTTGAGATCAATATTCTGCACAGCGACGATGCATTGCATGCCTGCGATAATGCGATCCTGCTTGAGCGCTGCATCCGCGAAGTGGCGAGGCGCCACGGTGTCATCGCGACATTCATGGCAAAGCCGTTCATCGAACAGACCGGTTCCGGCCTTCATGTCCATGTAAGCCTGCTCGACAAAGACGGAAAGAACATACTGACCGGACCGATGGACGCCGAACTCAATCGGCCGATCAGCGAAACCATGCGGCACGCCATCGGCGGTATCGTCAAGACACTGCCGGAAAGCATGGCGATTTTCGCGCCTAACGCCAATTCCTACAGGCGGCTGATGCCGGGCGCCTATGCGCCGGTCAACACGCACTGGGGCGGCGACAACCGCACACTGTGCATCCGTATTCCGCCATCGGATGAAAAGGCGGTCCGTATCGAGCATCGCGCTTCCGGGGCCGATGCAAACCCCTACCTGGTTACCGCGGCGGTGCTGTCGGGCATTCATCACGGCATTACGCAAAAAATTCAACCGCCTGCCCCGGTACTTGGCGATGCAGCGGAAGTCGAGGGCACGGCACTGCCGTCGCGATGGGAGGCGGCACTTGCGCTGTTCGCAAACTCAACTGTCCTGCCGGACTATTTCGGAGCGGAATACTGTCAGTGCTTTCACGACTGCAGATTTTATGAAGCGGAGAAATTCCACGCCCACATCGATCCGCTCGAATTTGCGTGGTACCTGAGAACGGCATAGTGGCCGTCAGGCTGTGCGCAAACGGTACGTACGGTGAGATTGTATAAGCGACTTCGCAAGATCGAGCGTATCAACAAGCTCGCTTGCCGATATCGGTTTTGCAACGCAATCGTCAAACCCCATATCGACGTAGCGTCGGTGCTCTCCCTCAATGCTGCCGGCGGTAACGGCGAGTATCGGAATCGTGGCGACGTCGCTTTTCAGGCCGCGAATTTGACGCGCCGCGGTGGGGCCGTCGACGTCCGGCATCTGTATATCCATCAGCACGATATCGAAAGTTTCGTCCTGAACCCTGGTGACCGCTTCCGCCCCGTTGTTTGCGACGACAACTTCATGGCCGATGCTCTCGATCATGCGCACCAGCAAATACTGGTTTGTTGCATTGTCTTCCGCCAGCAGAATGCGCAGTCCATCCTGATTGCCGTGCACAGCTTCGGCGGGTTTCAGCGGCATGGGACCATCGCGCCGAACTGCGGTTGCAAGATTAAGCGTAAACCAGAACCTGCTTCCCTGCTCAGGTGCGCTGTCAACGCCGATTTCGCCATCCATAAGCTGAACCAGCTTCTTGCAGATCGCGAGTCCGAGCCCGGTCCCTCCATAGTGACGGGACGTCGAGCTTTCTGCCTGCGTGAATGGGGAAAAGAGATCGTCGCACCGGTCCGGCTGGATGCCGACGCCGCTGTCCCTGACTTCAAACATGAGCGCATTAGTTCCGCCAATCGGCTTTGCTGAAACCTCAACTTTGCCCGACGGCGTAAACTTTATCGCATTTGAGACGAGATTCGTGAGAATTTGGCGCAGCTTGGTCGGATCGCCCCTACACCGGTCACAGCCGGCGGGATCGAGCGACACCATGAGCTCAAGACCCTTCGCCTCCGCCGTCGCCTTGAATGTCCGGGCGACATCGCGAACCACTTCATCGACACTGAATGAGATGAACTCAACCTGCATCTGGCCGGTTTCAAGTTTCGAAGCGTCGAGAATATCGTTCAGGAGGCTAAGCAATCCGGTTGCCGATTCCCGGGCAATGTAAATCAGCTCTTTTTGATGTTCCGCCAGTTCAGACGCCGCAAGCAACTGGATTGTACCCAGCACACCATTCATGGGCGTGCGGATTTCATGGCTTATGGTTGCCAGAAACTCTGATTTAGCACTGTACGCCGACTGCGCATCATCGCGCGCCAGTCTCAGCTCCGCGGCCATGCGCTCCAGATCGGCATGCGCCGCGTTCAACTCCTCATGCTGGGCAGCCAGAATCTCGTGCTGTTCCCGAAGCGCGGCTTCGGCTGCGTCCTTGGCATGCAGCGCGTTGATCTCCTGGGTGACATCGGCGCCGGTGCCCCGGTAGCCGATGAAATTGCCCATCGCATCGAGGCGTGGCTTACCATTAATGCGAACCCATCCGACACTGTGCTCTGACGTCATGAAGGGATAAACGAAGTCCCGAAACTGGCGGCGATTTTCGAGGTCGCTCAAATGCGCCTGCCAAGCCGCAGCATCAATATCGGGCGCGCAAAAATCGGTTCGTTTCTTGCCGATCAGGTCTTCCGGCCTCGCGCCCATCTTGCGCTCAAGATCACCTGAGAAGGCGGAATAGCGCAGATCGGCGTCCATCTCCCACATCCAGTCGGAACCGGATTCGGCGTAGTCCTGGAAGCGCTGCTTGCTCTCGGCAAGCTCACGCTCTTTCAAACTAAGTTGCGTGACATCAACGCGTGTGCCGACAATCCAACCGCCACCCATTTCAGTTTCGTAAACTCTAAGCCGTCGGCCATTGACAAGCACCTGCTCAAACGGTTCACGCGATGCGCGGAGATTGATGATACGACGCTCAACAAAAGACTCAATTTGATCGGGATCGGTTATTCCAAGGCAGCCTATCGCTGTTTCTCGCGCAACCACGCGCAGCGGCTGGCCAAGCTGCCAGTTGGTACTGGCTGGCGCGTACATCTCACGGTAGCGATCGTTGAAATAGACGAGCCTGTCCTGATTGTCGAAGATCACAACGCCTTCATCAAGGGCTTCGACGGCGCGCGAGAGAAGGGTCAGTTCCTGCGGATTGAATGCATCTCCATCGCGGCCCGCCACTTCGTTTGCGGCCGCCCCGGTCGTGTGACTGAAAGTGTCTTTTCTGCTCATGCTTTGCCGGGCCGTTCACGTCTTGTCGAATCACTCTTCCGTCACCCTCAAGGATATACGGCTGCAGCGATCTTAAAACTCTCAACGAGCACCGATACTCAGCTTTTTTGCCTAAAGAATCCTTACTTTCCGGGCGCGACCAGCTCATTTCGAGCTGCGCCGCGCGGCACCCAGTCGGGGATGTTCCGCGCGGTCAGCCCGGTAGTTCAAAATTTCACTTTTTCGGACAGGGAGTCAGTTTTCCAGCACGCGCGCGTCGCAAAGCTCGCGCGATGTATTGCCGATCTCGATATAGATCTGACGCCTTGCCTTGTTCAACACGATTTGCGTGTCTGCCGTATTGCCGGCAACGCGCGCGCGGATGGAATGCTGATTGACGCGCCACGCATCGAGAACCGCCGTTTGAAGATTGTTCAGATACATGTGTCCGCCGCGAGGCGTGTCTCCGTTTTCATAGATTATGAAGTGCATGGCCGAATTCTGGCCCTGGCAAGAGTAAACCTCGTCTGCCTGTGCCGGTGTTGCGGCCAGAAATCCGGACAGTGCAACCAGCACCAGTGGAACAGTGAAATAGTTTTTTTCGACATGTTGTTTCCTCCGTTGATCCGTACACATTCGTAATATCCGGCCGTGTACTTTCAACGGAGGGCCGTTCCGGCGCATCATTCTTGGCAAAGAAATTCTTTACGTGGACAACTCTTCACCCAGATCAACCGCCGAGCAGGAGAGCGTCCGTGGCGCGCCAACTGACCCAAGTGGTGTCGCCAACAGCCAGCGTATCGTCGAAATCGCGTGTGTCGTTCTGAACATTCGCAGTCAGCGAGATACCCGACGTGGTTTCAAGGAACACGTGGCTGGCATTCCCGTAATACGCAAGATCCACGACCTTGCCCTGAACCTTGACATCTTTCCCGGTCGGCTTTTTGGCGGACAATTTCAACTTTTCCGGGCGGATCGCCAGTGAGACCTGGCCCTCGACACCTTCCGCATCCTCCACGTTGAACGCCCCGATACCGTCAACGGCAACCGTAACGGCATTGCCGCGACCGCGGCTCGCCTCTCCGTCGAGCAGGTTTACCTTGCCGATAAAGTCTGCGACGAAGCGCGTCTTGGGACTTTCATACAGTTCTTCAGGTGTAGCGATCTGGCTGACGCGGCCACCGTCCATCACGGCAATCCTGTCCGCCATGGAGAGCGCTTCGTCCTGATCGTGCGTTACGATAATGAACGTAATGCCGACGCTTTCCTGCAATTTTGCCAGTTCCAGCCGCATCTGTTCGCGCAGCTTGGCGTCAAGTGCGGAGAGCGGCTCGTCGAGCAGCAGCACTTTCGGCCGCTTGACCAGGGCGCGGGCCAGAGCAACGCGCTGGCGCTGTCCACCGGAAAGCTGGTCGGGCATGCGCTCCGCCAATTCGGCGAGTTGCACCATCTCAAGGGCTTCGCGTGCGCGCTGTTCAATCTCGGGCTTCGGCGTGCCGACCACCTTCAGCCCATAGCCGACATTGTCCAGAACCGTCATGTGCGGGAAGACCGCATAGGACTGGAACACCATATTGACGGGCCGCCGGTTGGGCGGCACACCGTCAGTGTCCATGCCATCGATCAGAATGGTGCCGTCGCTTGGAATTTCCAGACCGGAGATCATGCGCAGCAAGGTTGTCTTGCCGCAGCCTGACGGACCCAGCAGCGCAAAAAACTCATTCGGCCGGATGTCGAACGACACATCGTCCACCGCCACAACGCTGCCGAACCTTTTGGTCACGTTCTGGATCGAAATGATCGCTTCACTCACGAAACTCGTCCTCCGGATTGGGGCATGATCTAATGCGCCGAGCCCTTGTCTGGGGCCTGGAACTTCATCGCAAACAGGGTTGCGATAACGGTGATGACGATGAGCAGGGTAGACGCTGCGTTGACCTCCGGTGTCACCGAGAATCTGACCATCGAGTAAACCTTTACCGGGAATGTCACCGTATCGGGGCCTGAAGTGAAGAAGGTGATGACAAAGTCGTCGAGCGACAGGGTGAATGCCAGCAGCGCGCCTGCCACGATGCCGGGCTTCATGAACGGGAAAACCACATTCCAGAATGTCTGCCATTCGCTGGCGCCGAGGTCTTTCGATGCCTCTTCAAGCTCACGGTTGAAGCCCGACATGCGCGCGCGCACGACGACGGCGACAAACGGGAATGAAAACGCGATGTGAGCAATCGTTATGGCACTGAGATTCAATGGCCACGGCATACCGGAAGGCCACCCGATCCTTGCAAAGAACACAAGCATCGCAACGCCCATACAGATTTCCGGTATCACGATCGGCAGCGCCATGAAGCCCTCATAGGCTGCCTTTCCCGGAAACCGGAAACGCCACAGCAGCAAGGCAACCATGGCACCGAGTATGGTGGAGATCACGGTCGACATGAACGCGATGGTGATGGAATTCATGAACGCTTCAAACAGGCCGTCGTTGTTCCATGCCTTGATGTAATATTTGAACGTGAAGCCCTTCCACACAACGTTGCGTCGCGAATCGTTGAAGGAGTAGGCGACCAGGGTGATGATCGGCGCATAGAGCATCAAAAACGTCGCGCCGACGAACAACTGCACCCAGATCTTGCGGCTGTATTCGAGGGGGCCGATATCGTTGCGGCGGAACCAGCGGCGCCGACGCGGGGCTGATCGGACGGCGTGTGGCGCGGTTGTGGTCAGTTCCGCCATCTAGATCTCCATCCCGCTCTGGCGCCCGGAAAGTACAGAGCGGATCGCCAGCGCACCGAACGTTGCGTACATCAGCAGGAACGAAAGCGCCGAGCCGAACGGCCAGTCATTCGCCGCCTTGAACTGGCGCTCGATGACGTTACCGATCATCTGCGCGTTGGTGCCGCCGAGCAGGTCAGGTGTCAGGAACGAGCCGAGACACGGTATGAAGACGAGAATGATACCGGACACGATACCGGGCATCGTCAAAGGCACAACAACCGAGCGCAGCGTTCGCCAGTGGCCGGCACCGAGGTCGAGGCTTGCTTCGAGAAAGGACTTGTCCAGCTTTTCGATATTGGCGTAGAGCGGCAGGACCATGAACGGCATGAACACATAGACGAGGCCGAAGATAACCGCAAAGTTGTTGTAAAGGATGGGCAGCGGTTCAAATCTCGCGCCGATCAATTCCAGCTGCTCGAGCCCGATGAATGTAAGGACCGCGTCGGCTTTCTCCCAGAACCATTCAAGCGTAAAGTTCACGTAGCCACGGGTTCGCAACACCGCGATGAGTGCGTAGGTGCGGATCAGGAGGTTGATCCAGAACGGCAGCATGACCGCCATGAGAAGCAGCGGTTTCCAGCGCCCGGGCGCAAACGAAATGGCGAACGCCATGGGATATGCCAGCGCAAGGCACAGGACCGTTGCCAGAACGCTGATCCAGATGGATTTCCACACGACCTCCAGATAGACAGGCTCAAGGGCGCGGATATAATTTTCCAGCGTCCATGTGATGTCGATCGTGATGATGCCGGTTTTCTCGCCGAACGAGAGGATCCAGATCAGGGCGAGCGGTGTCAGAAAGAAGAACCCAAGCCAGAAACTGCCCGGCAGCGACAGCACCCAGAACACAGCCCTGTTGGTTTTCCAGCTTTCCATACTATGCGCCCCTTGCCCGGTGAGATCGCAAGACCCCCGGCCCTAGAGCCGGTTGGTGACCACGGTCCGCCGGGAACTCACCCCTGAAATCATGCCGCCTGTATGCGCGTCCATGCCTCGTCATACAGCCGGTTGGCGGCTTCGCCGATATAGATCGACGGCTCGCATTTCGCCAGCGTTTCATCGGTTGGAAAGATTGCCGGATTTTTGGTGTAGCTCTCGTCCATGATCGCCTTGGCCGCACCGTTCGGCGTCGCGTACTGGATGTAATCCGCAATCACCGCACCGACTTCGGCATCGAGCACAAAGTTCATGAACGCATGCGCGTTCTCAGGATGCGGCGCCCCCTTCGGCATACACAGGCAATCCTGCCACAAGACGCCGCCCTCGGTGGGCACGACGTAGCTGATGTCGTCGTCTTCTTCCATGACCTGCAATATGTCGCCGTTCCATTCCTGGGTAATATCGACTTCGTTCGACAACAGGAGATCCTGGCCATTGTCGTCGGCGAACACCTTGATGTTCTTTTTGTTGGCGATGATGAGTTCTTCTGCCTGCTTGATCTCCGCCGCGCTTGTGGAGTTCAGCGAATAACCGAGATACTTGAGGGCGTGGCCAATGACGGTCAGGCCATCGCCGAGCAGAGCGATCTTCCCTGCATAGGCGTCGGAATCGTAGAGCCATTTCCAACTCGCCGGAACACCTTCCACCTTGCTCGGGCGATACCCGACACCGATGGTCCCCCACATGTAGGGCACCGAATGCGCCCGACCTGGGTCAAAGTTCGCATCCTGGAAGGCCGGTTCCAGATTGCTCATGTTCGGTATCAGTGCGTGATCGATATTCTCTAACATGCCGGCTTCGATCATGCGCTCGACGAAATCGTTGGTCGGCACAATCACATCGTAGCCCGGGTTGCCCTCTTTAAGTTTCGCAAACAATTCGTCGTTGTCGGCGAAGAGGTCCATTTTGGCTTCAATTCCGGTTGCGCTACCAAAGTCCGCAAGAGTCGTTTCGCCGATATAGGTATCCCAATTGTAGAAGTTGAGCAGCTTGTCTTCAGCCGACAACGCCCCGTAGGGCATTAGTGAAACACCAACCGCAAAGGCCCCCGTCCCGGCGAGGAAATTGCGGCGGTTCGGCCTTAAAAGCGAGTGTGGGCGTTTCATCATTACCGGATTCTCCGTTTGTCTCCGTGCACCGCAAGAAACCTCCTGTCTCCCTCAGCGAGACCCCTTGCGGCGGGCGCTTTCCAGTCAGTGAGAATCATGATCCGAACGGCGCTGCTCTGCAAGCCGTTTGTGGTGGCGCGCATGCCGCCACAAACGGTCTTTCAGTTTACATCCCCATATCGCGGGCTGTCTGCTCGATTGCCGCACGCACCATCGCCACCAGTTCATCGATTTGCTGATGGGTGATGACAAAGGGCGGCGACAACACCATCGTGTCGCCACACGCCCGCATGACCAGCCCCTGCTCGAAACAGTGATCGCGGCACAGGCCTCCAGCCTTGCCGAGCGGATCGAACTTGGTGCGCGTCGCCTTGTCGGCCACAAGCTCGATGGCACCGAGCAGGCCGAGGCTGCGGGTTTCGCCGACGATCGGAAGATCGTTCAACGTTGCGAGGCCTTCATTCAGGCGGTCCGCCATGGTGTCGCGGACCCGGTCGACCAGCCCCTCTTCTTTCATGATGTTGATATTCTCAAGCGCCACGGCGCAGGCAACCGGATGGCCGGAATAGGTCATGCCGTGAGCAAACTCGCCGCCTTGCGTCTTCAGCGTTTCGGCAATGCTGTCGGAGATGGCAACCGCACCGATCGGCAGATATCCCGATGACAAACCTTTGGCCATGGGCACGATGTCGGCCTCGATGCCAAGCGTCTGCAGACCGAACCAGTTGCCGGTGCGGCCAAACCCGCAGATCACTTCGTCGGCCACCAGCAGCACACCGTGCTCCTTGCAGATGCGGTTGATCTCCGGCCAGTAGGTTTCCGGAGGAATGATTACACCGCCCGCACCCTGCACGGGCTCGCCAATGAATGCCGCGACTTTGTCGGCGCCGAGTTCCAGGATGCGCTCTTCAAGGGCGCGCGCCGCCTTGAGGCCGAACTCTTCCGGCGACATGTCGCCGCCATCGCCGTACCAGTAAGGCTGCATGATGTGCTCGATGCCGGGCAGCGGCAGGTCGCCCTGCGCATGCATGCCGGCCATGCCGCCGAGGCTTGCCGAAATCATCGTGCTGCCATGATAGGCATTGTGGCGCGACAGGAAGACCTTCTTGTCGGGCTTGCCGACGAGATTGAAGTAGTGGCGCACGAGCCGCACGATGGTGTCGTTGGCTTCGGAGCCGGAATTTACGAAGTGCAACTGGTTGAGGTGATCCGGCAACAGGCCCGCGATGGCTTCAGACAGCATCACGGAAGCTGGCGTCGCCGTTTTGAAGAAGGTGTTGTAGTAAGGCAGCTCAAGCATCTGCTTGTGGGCAACTTCGGCGAGGCGCTCGCGGCCGTAGCCGACATTGACGCACCAAAGGCCGGCCATACCATCGAGATAGCGTTTGCCTTCGGTGTCCCAGAGATAGCAGCCGTCGGCCTTTTCGATGATGCGCGGGCCACCGTCGGCTTCAAGAGACTTGTGATCGGTAAAGGGCGGCAGGTGATGGGCAATAGCCGCTTCGCGGAGAGACCTGGTGTAGTTGTCGAGTGTCTTGGTCATGATGCTTCCTTTGACATGAGGCGATAACGTGCGAAAGCGCGGGCGCTTCCGGTGAAAGTCCGCAAGTTGTCGTCAGGAAACTACGGGTTGTAACCAATCCGCGCGCACAAGATCAGCAGCTCCTGCTGTTTGCTGCGCGCCGTTCTGGTTTTCTTGCAACCGTGCTTTTTCACACCGTGGAGCATGCAGTTCACGTTACCCGTTCCGATGTTCAAAGTCTGTCATCTCTTTTCTCGTGGCGCAAGTCACGTATAATCCGCAGACCGACAATGAGGAAACTGCCGCCAGACGAGCTGCTTTCCCCTTTTGGACGAAGCCCATGACACAGCACACATTTTTCTGCATTGACGGCCACACCTGCGGCGCCCCGGTGCGCCTCGTCACCGGTGGCGCGCCCAAGCTCGACGGCGAGGACCAAACCGAGCGGCGCGAGCATTTCGTCAAAGAACACGACTGGATCCGCCAGAGCCTGATGTTCGAGCCGCGCGGCCACGGGATGATGTCGGGCGCCGTGCTCTACCCGCCAAGCCGCGAGGATTGCGACATGGCGGTGGTCTATATCGAAACCTCGGGCTGCCTGCCCATGTGCGGTCACGGCACCATCGGCACGGTGACCTTTGCAATCGAGCACGGTCTCGTCTCGCCGAAAACGCCGGGCACCGTGCGCGTCGAGACGCCGGCGGGCGTCGTCGGCGCCGAGTACAAGACGAACGGCCGCAACGTCACATCCGTTAAACTGACCAATATCCCCTCGTTCCTCTTCATCGAAGGCTATCAGTTCGAGGCGCCGGAGCTTGGTCCCCTCACCATCGACATCGCCTATGGCGGCAATTTCTATCCGATTGTCGAGGAACAGAAGAATTTCCGCGACATGGCCGAATACACGCCTGGCGAGCTGTTGCGGCTCGGGCGGGCGTGCCGCGACAAACTCAATGAGGAACTTGAACTGGTGCATCCGGAAAATCAGCTGATCCGCGGCTGCCGCCACTGGATGTGGACCGGCGCACCGGTCACCCCCGGCGCGCACGCACGCAACGCGGTGGTCTACGGCGATCAGGCGATCGACCGCTCGCCCTGCGGCACCGGCACATCGGCACGGCTTGCCCAGCGCGCGGCCAAGGGCCTAATCGGCAAGGGCGAAGACTTCGTGCACGAAAGCATCATCGGTAGCCTCTTTACCGGCGGCGTGGTGGAGAATACCAGGGTCGGCGACTATGACGCCATCGTCCCGAGCATCGAGGGCTCAGCCTATGTGACCGGCCTCAACACCATTTTCGTCGATGACCGCGACCCCTTCGCTCACGGGTTTCAGGTGGTCTGACGCCACACCGGCGGTGTCAGGCGGCGTTTGCCGTCGTCGCTCATCGTCACGCCCGGCTCCTCCAGATCGAGCCGGTCCCACAATTTACACGTCACCTGCTTGTGTTTCTGGTCGAGGCCTTCGCAGTAGTTGGTGAACTCGCAGGTACGCACGTCGCCGCCGCAGCCGGCGCGCACTTTGGCAAACCAGTCCGGATCGCACAGCGACTGGCGTGCCGCGCCGACGAGATCCGCATCGCCGGCCTGCAAGATCGCTTCGGCCTGCTCAAATCCATGGATGCCGCCAGTAACGATGACCGGCGTCTCAAAGCCCGCCGCGCGCACCGCACGGCGGATCTCAGCCGTCGGCCCGATATTGCGGCCAAAGGGGCCTTTCGCGTCTGAAAACTGCGACGGCATGCATTCATAGCCGCTCGGCCCCGTATAGGGATAAGCCGACTGACCGATGCCCGGCTGCTTTGCGTCCTCAAACCGCCCGCCGCGCGACAGTGACAGAAAATCCATGCCGGCGCGGGCAAACTCGGTGCCGAACCAGGCGGCATCGGCAACGGTGTTGCCGCCTTCGACACAGTCTTCGGCGAGAAACCGGCAGCCAACCGCGACATCAGCGCCGGTAGCGCCGCGTACGCGCTCATAGACCTCAAGCGGCAGCCGGACCCGGTTTTCACGCGCGCCACCGTAGCCGTCGTCGCGCGTGTTCAGGGCGGAGAGGAAGGACGACATCGTATAGGCGTGCGCGTAGTGCAGTTCGACGCCGTCGAAACCCGCTTCGCGGGCGCGGACTGCGGCGTCCGCAAACAGCCCGGGCAGAGTTTCGGGCAGAGCACGAATTTGATCGAGGCCCATATCGGTAACGCGCTCGCGGTAGCCCATGGTGAGGCTTTCCCATTCGCGCGGTATCAGCACCTCACGCAGACGGTCCGGGCTGAGGCCGGCGAGCGCCGCCTTCACCTGCGCCTCCGGCCATCGTGCGCCGCCGAGCGCCTCGCGGTGGGCGGGTGTCACCTCCAGAAACCGCCCGAAGAATTTCGCCGGATCGGGGCGCCGCCGGATCGCGAGAAAATCGATAAGCTGGATGAACAGCCGAGTCTCGCCGCCGCTTGCCGCGCGCACGGCATCGGCGAGGCGCTTCAGTCCGGGCAGGAACCGGTCGTGACCGATGCGCAAAAGCGGCCCGCTCGGCACATCGCGGATGCCGGTCGCCTCGACCACAAGGCCACCTGGGCGGCCTTGAGCAAACCGCTGGTACCAGTCGATGACGTTGTCGGAAACGAAGCCCTCGGCCGTCGCGCGCCAAGGCACCATGGCCGGCACCCAGGTGCGCGCTTTGAGACGAACCGGTCCAAGATCGACAGGACTGAACCATTTTGCCGCCCGCGCTTCCTCCTCGCCCGGCCAGCGGCCCGGATCGGAGGCAAACTTGATGCGTTCAGGCGGGCGCCACATGGGCGGCGGTCTCCGGAAAATCAGCGTTGCCGCAGCTTAGGGGAATTTACTTTATTTCTAAAGTACTTTTGGGAACCAACGCGGCCGCGGCGCACCTGCCGCACTTCATCCAGAACACCCGCTGCGTGTCAGCTGTCGCGGTGAAGCGCGAACCGGCCCGACTTCCCTAACGCTCTTACGCTCGGATCGTTAGTTGTGCATGGCCCCGCCCTCGAACCAGTAGCCCAGCCAGTGCCACATCTCCGGATCGAACTCCGGCCGAGGAAGGCCATCTCGATGCCTGCCCTCAAGCGCGTCGGCAAGGTCGCCGCGCAGGCGCTTCAGGAATGCCAGGTTGCGGGTCTCGAAATAGGAATTACCCTGTTCTTTGCCGTACATAAACTCCTCAACAGCCTCAATTCCTGCGCGGAACTCATGGATCGATCGTGCGCGCGCCAGGTCGTCGACAAGCGGGGCCAGACCATCCGGGTCGCCAACAGTTCGGCGCGTTACGAATTCGGCGCGCATGGCACCCGCAAACCATTTCGCGATCCAAAGCCAGTCCGCATTCAAGTGTCTTGGATCTTGGGTCGGAGTCGGCACATGGCTTGCTAGTGTACCGATATGGTTTGTTATCGGCCGGTGGCTGATTTCATCGCTGTCCCAAAGGTCGTGTTCAACACACATGATGACGGTATCCATCATTTCCAGCGTATCCGCTGGCGTTTTGGCGTCTTTTTTGAGTCTACGAATTTGCTCCAGGCAGTATTGGGCTTTGTTCATTTTATCCATGAGTAGTTTCCTAACTCCTTGCACAACTGGGAGTAACTATTCCCACACTCTGGTGGTGCGATTGAATATTGCACTGCCGTGCAGATTTGAAACCGACTCCAGCAGACGCTCTTGATGGTTAACGGACAGCTGATCCAGACTGTCGATGCGGCGAACGCGGACCGGCATCTCCAGCCCAAGTCTGCGGAACGCGACGAATTTGCGGTGATCCAGAGTAAACAGTTTGCCGTCTACCAGTATAACATCAATCGGCCGCACTGATTGTTGTAGTTCGTGTGGGCTCACGCGCCCGGCGCGGACAAGATCAACAAGCTCCGGAATGGTGTCGGCGCTTTCCACCCCGTCGCTGGTCTCTACCCTTATGCTCTCGCGGAACCTTTCCCTGAACCCCGGTTGCGTTGTTCTAATGCGTTGCGGATCGAGAAGGACTCCCTCTCCACTGTCTATAACCTGCTGCGGAATATCCGCCTCTGCATAGAACTGGCGTTCCGGTCTCCATCCTGGTCCCTTCGGCGCGCGCGCAAAGTCCGATTGCGTTAGACTGACTTTCTCGTGGGGATCCTCAAATCGTCCGTTGGGCTCTGGCAATATTTGCCGACGGGAGGCTCCAGCGTCGGACCGCTCACGGTCGCGCCCTTCACCCCTACTGGCGTCGCCATCGTCATCGCTGCCAGACATCTGCCGGTTGGCATCGACGGCGTCCGCGACGCGATCTGGACCACGCCTATCGCCACGCCCCGAGCCACCGCCCGAAACCGCATTGAGAACGCTGCCATCGCCTGTCGCGCCGCCGCCACGCCTGCGCGTCGTAAGCGCATCGAACAGCCAGCGCCCGGCGCGGGCCGCGGCGCGCCCGATGCGCACGCCCTGACCAAGGCCCGGTACCGTGCCGACGCCGTTGACAAGAGCCTCGAGCGATTTGGTGATCCCTTCCGCCGTGTCGCCTCGGTTGAAGGCGTCGATGGCGGCAACGGCCGCGGCATAGGCGTCGCGCCCGGAAATGATGTTGCCGGAGACCGGCAGCACCGAAAGTGCAAGCTCGGTAAGTTGTTCGACGATCCTCGCGTTGCGCGCGGCATCGGGGTCCTCACCGATCTCCGCGACGAGCATCTCGATCTCGGCGATCTGACCGGCAAGCTTGGGGTCCTTCGTCGGGTCCTGCAGCAGCCACGGCAGGTGCTGAAGG
>JAJFHE010000015.1 GCA_021775755.1 Hyphomicrobiales bacterium
CAGCGCCTCGCGCTTGAACTCGGAACTGAAACGTTTGTATCGACGTTTTGCCTTCGGTTTTGGATTCTGCATCTGACACCTCCAAGCGCTCATAGCGCCTCAGTTTAGGTGTCCACCAAACAAGGGCAAAACCAATGTGCCTTAAACGGAAGTTCGCGGTGCCGTCAAATCACGTCACAATTCAGCGTATCGCGATGCCGGCGGAGGGGCCGTCCACAGCATCAAAAGGCGCCGTTCCGCATCTCGGCTTTATGTGCAAGAGCGGAGGACAGTATCAGCCGCCTCTCCGCTTGTTTCCCCGGGACGAGACGCTAACCTGTCGGAACGGCAAAAAAAGGAGGGACATGGCATGTGGGAAGCGAAGGTCATCAAGGCCGAAGACGTCGTCTTCGAGGACAGAGTAGGTCAGGACCCGGTGAAGACGCGTTTCGCGCGTATCGTTCGCCAACCGCTGAGTGGTGGCCTCGGTTTCGGCATCCTCGAGTGCGATGACATGGATGCAGATTGGTATATAAATTACGATGAGATATTTTACATTCTCGAAGGCAATTTCCGCTGCATCATCGATGGCAAAGTCTACGAGGGAGAAGCTGGCGACACCATCTTTTTGCCAAAGGACACGCAGTTGCACTACGAGTCGACCGGTAAGGCGAAGCTGCTTTATATCGTAAACCCTGAGGGCAATGTGCGTTGGCGTTCGCTGGTCGGTCGTGATTGACGGGCACCCAAAGGCGCCGCCCACTGTGACGGGGACTTGATCTGACTTCCGCTTTTACCCCACAGGCAGACGTTACGAAGCACATGGGTTGACTTCCGAAATGTGCCATACCCGGACATTGAAGCAACGCTCTGGAATTGTGGATTTCGCTCACATTGTCGGTTAGTTTGCTTTTGAAGGGACGACCATCTTGGAACGCAGGCTCGCCGCTATCCTCGCCGCTGATGTCGTTGGCTACTCGCGCATTATGGGTGCAGACGAAGCTGGCACATTGGCACGCCTTAAGAGCTTCGAAAGCGAAGTCATTGATCCGACCGTCTCCAGTCACTCCGGCCGAATCGTCAAGCGCATGGGCGATGGCTATCTAGTCGAATTTCAAAGTGTCGTTTCCGCCGTCGAATGCGCGATGAGCTGGCAGGCGCGCGCAGTCGATCCCATAATCTTCCGTATAGGCATTAATCTGGGCGACGTGATCGTTGAAGACGACGATCTTTACGGTGACGGTGTAAATGTGGCGTCGCGGCTCGAAGCTCTGGCTGAAACTGGCGGGATATGCCTGTCAGAGGATGCCTGGCGCCAGGTCCGTGGAAAGATCGAGGCAAATTTCGAGGATCTCGGAAGCAAGCAGCTCAAGAATATCGCCGAGCCGATGCGCGTTTACCACCTGTCTTCAGGCACCGTGTCTGCGCCCGGCAAACCCGAAGGAGAAACCGTAGCCACAAGCGCTTCCTCAGCCTGGAAGTTGCCGGGCGTCCTACTATCGCCGTTCCGCCACCTGGGTTTAAGCGTTGACGCGGAGGCCCTGGCCTCCGGCCTGACCGAAACCCTTGCCGCGGCCCTTGCGCACTTCGAGGAGTTCGAACTCATTGACCCAGGCAGCGCCGGCACGGCAATCACGGCCAGCGGAACCCTTGAGGCGGCGCGCCGGCTTGGCTCGCGCTATATTCTTGAAGGTACGGTGCAGGTCGCACTTCAGAGGGTGCGCATCGGCGTACAGCTCATCGATGTAGCCAGCGGCCAGCGGGTCTGGTCAGAGACCCTTGATCGCAAATTGGATGATGTTTTCGCCCTGCAGGACGATATCACCGCCTTCGTAGCGTCGACCATGGGCGATGCGGTGGGCGAAGAACAGGCAAAAGCGATCTCCCAGAAACCGACCGCCGACCTCGACCTCGGCGAGCTGATGATCCGCGGCATTCAACATTTGCACAGGGCCAATCGCAAAGACAACGAAGCGGCGCGGACCATATTTGAACGGGTACGCGAGGTGGACCCAGACGGTTTGTTTCCAACCCTTTGCCTTTGCTGGACCTTTGCTTTGGAGTTGGCCAATGGCTGGTCACAGTCCCGACCAGACACCCTTGAATACAGCCTGGACCAGATGCGCGGCCTTATGCGTCGCCATCCGCGCTCTGCCCACGCACATCGGCTCATGAGCCGTCTCAATTTCTTTAAGGGAGATCACACAGAGGGCCTTGCTCATGCCAGGCGCGCCTTCGAGCTGAATCCTTATCACAGCGATATGATGACCGCCTTAGGCATGGCGCTTTTGTGGAACGGCCAGCCTGACGAGGCCCTAGTGCAGCTTGAGCGCGCCTTCGCGACAAATCCCTATGTTCCTGACTCCTTCAAGCAATATCTCACGCTCGGCTACTTTCTTGCCGGCCGCCATGAAGAGGGACTTCAGACCCTGAGCAACAGCGAGGGCGGGACATCCGCCTTGAGGACATACCGGATCCTCAACCTGGTAGGGCTGGAGCGTATTGCCGAAGCCCGAGAACAGGCGCAAATTCTGCTGGAGGAGAATCCAGCCTTTACTGTTAGAACCACGTATTTGCTACGCTCATTCAAGCGCACGGAGGAACGCGAACGGATATCTGCTGCACTGCGCTTGGCTGGCCTGCCGGAATGACCGAGTTGGGTCATTTTCCTCCGTTTCCGATCTGTCAAATCAACGGTGAATGTGCACCCGAAATCGGACACTTGAGCAGTCTCATTGCCGGACATGCCTCGATTGTGATTCAAGCTCGCAGGAGCTTCGAATCATGCGCTATGAACTCACTGACCTTGAGTGGTCGATTATCCGACCGGCTTTGCCGGCGAGGTTTCGCGGTGTTGGGCGCGTCGATGAACCGTGTGCACTGAATGGCATCGTCTGGGTGCAAAGATTGGGAGCGCCATGGCGTCACGGGCACGAAGGCGCCTAACGCGTACTCTCGCTGATCTCGTCAACGAAAGACCCGGAACTTCCGCCAGTGCCGCCGCCGGTTGGCGCCCGTGGCGCGTCTGCAGTATCGCCGCGCAGGAAATCCTGAATTGTGGCGACGGAGAAGTTGCGCAGAATGTCAACGATACCACGCGGTTCGACAGCGCCACCGCCCGGCAGCGGAGCGGGTGCGTAGCCGCGCATGGCAGCCATCATGATGTCGCGCCAGATCTCCGTCGGCAATCCCCCGCCGGTTACGTCGCGCATGGGCGTGCCATCGTCATTGCCTGTCCACACGCCAGCGACGAGTGCCGCGGTATAGCCGACGAACCAGGCGTCGCGGGAGTCCTGGCTGGTGCCGGTCTTGCCGGCAGCGGGGTGCTCGCCGAGCGCACCGCGCCGGCCGGTGCCTTCGCGGATCACCTGGCTCAGCATGTCGTTCATGGCGCCGACATGGCGGGGCTCTATCACCCGCCCCGCGCCTGAGCCGTCGCGCCGGTAGACGAGCTCGCCGGAGGTGGTGGTGATCTGCGTGATAACGTGCGGCAGTACACCGAAGCCGCCATTGGCGAAACTGCCATAGGCGCCGGTGAGCTCGAGAAGGATTACTTCCGCCGTGCCGAGCGCCAGGGAGGCGTTGTTGTGGAGCGGCGTGCGGATGCCCAGCCGGCGCGCCCGCTCAACCACTTCGCCGACCCCCAGTTCCATGGTCAGCCGCACGGCGATGGTGTTGAGTGAGTTGACGAGACCCTGCCGCAGACTGACCGGACCGTAGTGCCGGCCGGAATAGTTGCGCGGCTGCCAGTCGCCGATGCGGAACGGCTCGTCGACCCTGATCGTTTCAGGCGTCAGACCGTTCTCCAGCGCCGCAAGATAGACAAAGGGCTTGAAGGCCGAGCCGGGCTGGCGTTGCGCCTGAACGGCGCGGTTGTACTGGCTCTGGGCGTAGGACGCGCCGCCGATGAGGGCGCGGATCTCGCCTCTCGGTGTCATTACGACAGCCGCGGCCTGGGAAACGTTGGAGGCCGTGCCATTGGCGTCGAGATGCCGGCGCACCACTGCCTCCGCGGCCTCCTGCATTTCGATGTCGATGGTGGTGTGGACGATGAGATTATTTTCGCTTGCCGCAACAAAGGACGGCACGAGTTCAGCGATCCAGTCGACGATGTACTGTTTGGCCGACGCGGTTGAGACGCGGGCGAGAGCGGCTGGGTTGTCAACCGCAAGCCTGCCGTCGATCGGTGAAATAAACTCCGAGCGCACCATGGCGTCGAGAACAAGCGCGGCGCGGGCCCGCGAACGCTCGCGGCTGGCGGTTGGCGAATACCGCGACGGCGCCTTGAGCGCACCGGCCAGCATCGCCGCCTCGGGCAGGTTCACATAACGCGCCGACTTGTCGAAAAAGCGCTGCGCGGCCGCCTCGACTCCATAGGCGCCGCCGCCGAAGTAGACGCGGTTCACGTAGAGCTGGAGGATTTCTTCCTTGGAGTAGGTGTATTCAAGCCACAGGGCGAGGACCAGTTCCTGAAGTTTTCGCTTGTAGGTGCGCTCAGGCTGCAAAAACAGGTTCTTGGCGAGTTGCTGGGTGATCGTCGAGCCACCCTGCACAATGCGGCCACTGCGCATGTTTGCATAGGCCGCGCGGATCAGGCCGATGGGGTCGACGCCGAAATGACTGTAAAACCTGCGGTCTTCGATGGCGATGACCGCTTCAGGCACATAGTCCGGCAACTCGTCGAGACGGATCTGGTCGCCCTGGAAGACACCGCGATGGGCGAGCACCTCGCCGTTTGCGGCCAGCACCACAATGCCGCGCTCACGTTCGGGAAGCCGGTAGACGTCCGGCGCTGAAACGGACAGCACAACATAGGCCGCAGCGCCTGTGCCGATAATGCCGACCCAGGTGACGAGCACCAGTGTCCAGTAGAATATCCGCCCGAGGAACGAGCGGCGGCGCGCCTTGGTTTTCGGATTGGCGGCACGTCCACGCCGGCGCGGCGAGGTGTCATCCTCTCCGCCATTGCGCGATTTCTTTTTCGCCATGGACGCAAAAGTCCCGTTGTGGTTGCCGCCCTCTCAAGCGTAACGCGCGTATTTGAGCGCGGAATCATGTCCGCGAGATGGCGCAGATCTTAGGGCTCGCGCGATTAAGGTCCTGTTAACACTGCAACCAGCGCCTTACGTCATGACCTAAACGTCGAGGTTGGCCACCTGCAGGGCGTTTTCGCGGATGAATTCGCGCCGCGAATCCACAACATCGCCCATCAGCTTGGTAAACATGTCATCTGCCTGATCGAGCTCGCGCACGTGGACGCGCAGCAAAGTGCGCACATTGGTATCGAGCGTTGTTTCCCAAAGCTGTTCGGGGTTCATTTCGCCAAGGCCCTTATAGCGCTGCATGGAGATGCCCTTGCGGCCGGCGGAGAACACCGCATCGAGCAGCTCGCTTGGCGAATGCACGTTGACGCTTGTCTCCTTGCGCCTGAGCACGGCAGGTTTTGCGTAAACTTCCTGGAGATGCTCGGCCTTGTTGTCTAGGCGGCGCGCATCGCTTGACGCGATGAGCTTGCCATCGACCGAACAGGTTTCGGAAACGCCGCGCACTTCGCGCGAAAACTCAAGCCCGCCATCTTGCGTCGGCGCACCCACCCAGCCGCGCTCGGTCTCTTCAGACAACACGTCGAGGCGACGCGCGATGTAGGCGGCCGCCTCGCGGGCGTGTTCTGCATCACTCAAAAGCTCAGGATTGAGTGCCCCGGCAATCGCTGCCTGCTCGACAACGAAGCGCGGGTAGCGTGAATGCAGCGCGTCAAGGGCGCTGCGGATCGACAACGCCTCTTCGATGATCGTACGCAAATCTGCTCCGGCGCGTTCCTCGCCGCTGCCGAGTGTGAGAACCGAATCCTCAAGCCCCGCCTCAACGAGATAATCCTCCAGCGCTTCATCGTCTTTCAGGTAGCGTTCCGATTGCCCGCGTTTGACCTTGTAGAGCGGCGGTTGCGCGATATAGAGGTGACCGCGCTCTATGATCTCCGGCATCTGGCGATAGAAGAATGTCAGCAGCAACGTGCGGATATGGGCGCCATCAACATCGGCGTCCGTCATGATGATAATCTTGTGATAGCGCAGCTTGGCAATATCGAAATCATCGCGGCCGATGCCGGCGCCAAGCGCGGTAATCAAGGTGCCGATTTCGGTCGACGACAGCATCTTGTCGAAGCGCGCGCGCTCGACATTCAAGATTTTGCCACGCAGCGGCAATACCGCCTGGTTTTCGCGGTTGCGCGCCTGTTTCGCAGAACCACCGGCGGAGTCGCCCTCGACGATAAAAATTTCAGATTTCGCTGGATCGCGCTCCTGGCAATCGGCAAGCTTGCCAGGAAGATTTGACACATCGAGCGCTCCCTTGCGGCGAGTGAGTTCGCGCGCCTTGCGTGCCGCCTCGCGTGCTGCGGCGGCTTCGACAACCTTGCCGACGATCAACTTCGCTTCCGTCGGGTGCTCTTCAAACCATTGCCCGAGCGCCTCGCTGACCAGGCTTTCGACGACCGGGCGCACCTCCGACGACACAAGTTTGTCCTTGGTCTGGCTTGAAAATTTGGGATCCGGCACCTTGACGGACAAAACGCAGGTCAGCCCTTCGCGGGCATCGTCGCCGGTCAGCGATATCTTTTCCCGCTTGGCAATGCCGGACGAAGTCGCGTAGGCGTTCACGGTACGGGTAAGGGCGCCGCGAAAGCCCGCCAGATGGGTTCCGCCGTCGCGCTGGGGAATGTTGTTGGTGAAGCACAAAACATTCTCGTGGTAGCTATCGTTCCACCACAGCGCGAGCTCGATGGCGATGCCGTCGCGTTCGGTGCGGATCGATACTGGCACTTCAATCAGTGCCTGCTTGGCGCGATCGAGATAGCGTACAAAGGCATCAACGCCACCGTCGTACTTCAGCTGCAGAGACACAGGTTCTACGCCGCGTTCATCGTTGAGGTTGATCTCAACGCCGGAGTTTAAAAAGGCAAGCTCGCGCAGCCGGTGCTCGAGGGTCTTGAAATCGAATTCGGTCATCGTGAATGTATCGGTGCTCGGCATGAAACAGATTTCCGTGCCGGTTCGCCCCTCCGCATCGCCGGTGACAGCCAGCGGCGCCTGAGTGATGCCGTGTTCAAAGCGCATGGTGTGCAGCTTGTCCTTGCGCCAGATCCGCAGCTCCAGCCATTGCGACAGAGCGTTGACGACGGAGACGCCGACGCCATGCAGACCGCCGGAGACCTTGTAGGAGTTCTGGTCGAATTTTCCGCCGGCATGCAGCTGGGTCATGATGACCTCGGCTGCCGAAATGCCTTCTTCGGCGTGAATGTCGGTCGGAATGCCGCGGCCGTTGTCGGACACGGTGACCGAGCCCTCGGCGTTGAGGGTCACGTGGATGGCGTCGCAATGCCCGGCAAGCGCCTCATCGATGGAGTTGTCGACAACCTCATAGACCATATGGTGCAGACCCGAGCCGTCATCGGTATCGCCGATATACATGCCCGGGCGCTTGCGCACCGCTTCAAGGCCTTTCAGGACCTTGATCGATTCGGCGCCGTAGTCGTCACTGGCCTGATGCGGCGTATTTTCACTGTCAGACATTCCAATTCCTCGGCTTTGCCACGTTATCGCGCACTCACCGTGCCGGCATCGACGTGGTAACAATCTGCATTGGAGCTGATCGGATCGAAGAGCTCCGGGTCGGTTCCCGTCATCCACACCTGGGCGCCCAGCTCGCCAAGCGCCTCGAACAATCCGCCCCGCCGCTCGGGATCGAGATGGGCGGCGATCTCATCGAGCAGCAGCACCGGCGGTCCCTCGCCGCCGGCATTCGACACAAGGCGCGCATGGCCGAGCACGGTGGCAATCAAAAGCGCCTTCTGCTCACCCGTCGAACACAACCTGGCGGCAACATCCTTGGGCCCGTGTTTCACATCAAGGTCGCTGCGGTGCGGGCCAGACGTGGTTCGGCCCGCCGCCATATCGATCCTACGCGAATCAGCCAGTATTGTACGATATCCGTCCTCCACATCCACAGCGGAGAACGCGTCAAGATCGCGCTCCAGCTGTCCGTCTATTTCAAGAGCGGGCCAGGGAAACGGCCCCCGCGGAGCGGCGCCATCGGGCCGCAGGACATCTGCAAGGGCGCGCACAGCATCGCACCGCGCGGCCGATATGGCAACCGCGGCTTCGGCCATCTGCAGCTCGATCCCCGACAGCCAGCCATCGTCCAATTCACCGCGGTCGAGCAGCTTGTTGCGCTCGCGCATAAGCCGTTCATACCGCGTCACGCGGCCGCCGTGATCGGGATCGAATGCCATAACCAGCCGGTCGAGAAAACGGCGGCGGTCGGAGGCGGGCCCGGTGAACAGCCGGTCCATGGCAGGCGTCAGCCACAGGACACGGAACCACGACCCGAGCGTCCCAGAGCCGCGTTGGGTGACGCCGTCGATGCGGACCTGGCGCGCGGAACCGCGTTCTTCATTGCCGTTTGCCGGAGACCATCCCGTTCCAAGAGCAACCTCGCCGGCGGGGCCGCCGATCTCGGACGCCACCGCCCAGCTGCCATCGCCGCCCTCCGCTGCCAGATCCGAGAACGCCGCGCGCCGCAGCCCACGGCCCGGGGACAGCAAAGAAACGGCTTCAAGAAGATTGGTCTTGCCGGCGCCATTGGCACCGGTCAGCACGATGAGGCCGGCTTGCGGCGCCATGCGCAGTTCGCCGTAGTTGCGGAATTGCGTCAGCGTCAGTCGGCGAATGTGCAGGGCAGCTGGCACTCGGGCTTGGAGCCTTTATGAACGGCGGCGCTTGCATCGTGCGCCGCGGCGCGATTGTCAGACGCGCATCGGCATCAAAACGTAGAGCGCGGTCTCGTCATCGGTATCGCGCACGATTGTCGGAGAGCCTGCATCGGACAGCAAAAACAACGCACTATCGCTGCCGAGCTGGCCTGTGATGTCGAGGAGATAACGAGCGTTGAATCCGATATCGAGCGCATCGGCATCGTAGTCGACCGCAAGCTCTTCGACTGCGCTGCCGCTGTCTGGGTTATTGACGGAGAGCGTGAGTTTTTCTTTTTCAAGATTGAGTTTGACGGCCCGGCCCTTTTCGCTGGAAACCGTCGACACCCGATCGACCGCGTGTGCAAAAGTGCGCGCGTCGACCGTCATGGTCTTCTCGTTATCTTTTGGAATGACGCGCTCGTAGTCGGGGAAGGTGCCATCGATCAACTTGGAGGTCAGCACTACCGAACCGATGGAAAACCGCACCTTGGTCGGGGATAGATCGACACTCACTTCACCGTCGTCCTGTTCGACGATCTTGTGAAGCTCAAGAACGGTTTTGCGCGGAACGATAATGCCCGGCATGCCGGCGGCACCGTCGGGCAGCGGATACTGCACCTGTGCCAGGCGGTGGCCATCGGTCGCAACGGCGCGCAAATATGATGTGCCATCGACACTGACCTCGTGCAGATAAATGCCGTTGAGGTAGTAGCGCGTCTCCTCGGTGGAGATCGCAAAGCGGGTCTTCTCAATGAGCCGCTTGAGCTGGCCGGCGTCGAGCTTGAAGTGCTGCTCGAATTCACCCGCCGAAAGGTCGGGAAATTCCTCCGACGGCAATGCCTGAAGAGTAAACTGGGAGCGGCCGCAACGCACCGTCAGACGATGTTCGTCCGGACCCTGCTCAATCTCTAGCTGGGAACCATCGGGTAGCTTGCGCACGATATCGTACAGCATGTGTGCCGGCGCGGTTGTCGCGCCTTCCTGCGAAACTTCCGCGGCTGCGGTTTCGATCACTTCGACATCGAGATCGGTGGCGGTCAGCCGGACCGACTGTGCTTCGGCCTGGAACAGAACATTGGACAGGATCGGAATGGTATTGCGCCGCTCCACGACACTTTGAACGTGATTTAGGGAGGTCAGCAATTCGGAGCGTTCAATTGTTACGCGCATGGCATGAACCCGTTAATCCTGTGGTGCCGTTCGTCGGACCGCAATTTGCGGACCGGTAAATGCCGGGCCGGTTCAGCGCGGCGGCGTGGTTTGATTCGATCCGGCAAGAACGCGCCGGAGACCTGGGGTTTTAAAGCGATGCGGCGTCGCCGTCCAGTGCGCCTGGACATGTTCCAACTCCATGCAGTGGCGTTTAAGAGAATCATGGATAGGGGGGAAAATCAATGGCCCAAAGGCTGCGGCCCGCGAGCGCCGGGAGGAACGCCGCGAACCGCACCATGCTGCGCTCTGGCAGGTATGACTCAAGCCTGCTCGAGCAGCCTGACCAGAAGTGTAACTTCGCGGGCAAGCTTCTCGTCCGCCTTGATGAGCGATTCAATCTTGCGCACCGCGTGAAGCACCGTGGAATGGTCCCGCCCGCCGAAACGGCGGCCGATTTCCGGCAGTGATCGTGTGGTCAGCGTTTTGGCGAGATACATCCCGATCTGACGCGGACGCACGATGCTGCGGGCACGGCGAGGCGACAGAAGATCCGCCTTAGGAACATTATAGTGGCGGCCAACGATGCGCAGAATATCATCGATTTTGACCCGCTGGCCCTGGGTCGGATTGACCAGATCGCGGATCGCGATGGCGGCCATGTCCACTGTGATGGCCGATTTCGTCAGCTGAAGCGTGGCGATAACCCGTGTCAGCGCGCCTTCTAGTTCGCGCCCGCCACCTGTGATGCGGTTGGCAAGAAACTCAATGACATCGTCTGGAACATCAAGCGCCGGGATGCGCCGCGAGGCATCTTCGAGACGCTGGCGCAGAATGTCCCGGCGCAGCTCGAGTTCCGGCGGCACGATATCGAGAACGAGGCCACCGGCAAGGCGCGAGCGCATGCGGTTGTCGATATTTTCAAGCTGCGCGGGCGGCAGATCAGCGGCAATGATCACTTGCCGGCCGGAGTCCACCAGCGAATTGAACGTGTGATAGAACTCCTGATGCATCGCTTTGCCCTGCAGGAACTGAAAGTCATCGACAAGCAGAACATCGAGGCCCTGAAAACGGTCTTTGAAGGACAACGTGTCCTTGGCGTCGAGCGCGGCCTTGAAATGATACATAAAACGTTCCGCGGTGATGTAGAGCACGCGGCGTTCAGGATTATTCTGGCTGATATGGCGGGAGATCGCATTCAGGAGGTGCGACTTGCCAAGCCCGGACGCGCTGTGCAGATAAAGCGGATTGAACCCAACCGGCATGCCGGGATCGGCCTCCGCGACACGTACCGCCGCGGCGTGGGCCAAGGCATTCGATTTTCCGACAACGAAGGTCTGGAAGGTCAGGCTGTGATCGAAGGATTTGGCGGAGTGCGCGCCACCGGCTCTCCACGACTGCCCCTGGCACGGCTGTTCAGGTGTGCCGCGAGGTTGTGCCCGGCGATGGTCAGCCGGCCGCGCTGACATATCGCCCGATGAGGAACGAATGGGCTTGCCGCGCGGACGTACGCTGATTTCGACGTTCTCCACGGTGCCGAGCTCTGCCGCGCACAGGTCCAGCAGTTTATCGAAATAGTGCGATTGAACCCAGTTGCGGAGAAACCTCGTCGGCACCGATACATGCACAATGGCCTCGTGCATGCCCTCTATTTCCATGCGCGCAAACCAGCTTGAATAGAGATCCTCGCCCAGCTCGGCGCGCAGCCGCTGCGCAATCTTCGTCCACTGTTCCTTTAGTCTGCTCATACGATCCCCGCCGTCATCGGATTCTGAATCACCCAGCCCATTGCGCGTGTCCAACCGCACAATCCGGGCGGATGATTCTCCCAGTCCCGACAGTGTCGTATTACGTTCGCGCCGGTTGTGTGTTTCGTCCCGCGCGTTGCGAATATTCTGAGTGTGTACCACTTTGCCGCCCCTATATGTGTGCGCCGCCGACGCCGTTTACGGCGTTTGATTTCTGCCCCGGCTCCAACCCTACCCCGTGCTGAAGCCTGAGATTCCGTTGGAAGCCTATGCCCCTCCTTGGCTCATACTAATACTCATTTGTGTTATTGGTTTTATTCGCGAACTAACAGTATTTAGGCACAAATGTCCCGCTTCGACAGGTATACGTGCCCTGCCAAACGCAACTCTAACATGTATCGTAGATGTAACTCAGGGGTGAGGTGTTTAGTTATTTTTGTGGTGACCCACCCGAGCACCGTTACTTGAACGCCAACCTACCAACCAACACTTCGACTTACTGATTTTCGCCGCTGCTATTGGCCGCCCGGCGTAAGAGCTACATTACACAGGCGCCTCAGGGCGCGCAAGCGCGGAATCTGCAGCACGGCCCTGTGACGCACCGGAATCAGCCGATTCAGCTACAACAATTTTGCTACTTGCAATCGGCAACGCCTTGACTCCGTTCAGTGAATCGACACCGGGGACATCGGGCCCGGAAACCGTGTTTTTTCTGCAGTTTCCAGCCGTTTTCACGCAATGTGCGGCGCAAAATTCCAGCGCCTCAATCGCTACAAAATCATGACGCAACTAAGCTCTTGTTTTGGCAACGGAAACGCTGCCGATTTTGAAACGGGCGTTTTCGACCTTGCGTGCAACGCAGCGAGACCGCGTAAAAGTAACGGCCCGCAAAGGGCGGGCCGGTGCAGGAAAAAGGGTCGGCGAAAGGCGAACCGGCGCAAAATGAAACGGCCCGCCAAAGGCGGGCCACTGTACTGCCGATAGCGTCAGGCTACCCGTGTACGGCGATGTCTGACCGGTTGGTCAGGTTGGCTGTGTCAGGCAGATAACGCTTTGACGCGGCGCGACAAGCGAGAAATTTTTCGCGACGCCGTATTGGCGTGAACCACGCCGTGTTGCGACCCGCGCATGATCTCCGGCTGCGCGGCACGAAGTGCGGCGGTTGCCGCTTCGGCATCGCCACTGGCAATCGCTTCTTCAACCTTGCGGATATGGTTGCGGATGCGGCTGCGCCGGTTCGTGTTTACTGTGGTCTTGCGGGCGATCTTGCGGATCGCCTTCTTTGCAGAGGCCGTATTCGCCATTTCATTCGATCCTTTCGTCCGGGGCCCCGGAGAGATGGCGGGATGCAACCGTGTTCACGGTGGCCCGAAAAGTCTCTCCGCATCACCCCGGGCGGACCGCAGTCGCGCAAGGGAGGTGACCCGAGTTGTTGCGGCGGCTTATAGCCACCGCGCCAGCGCGCGTCAACAGCGCAGAATCAGCGCCAAACCCGCTAGCGATTCTTGAACTGAGGCTTGCGCTTTTCAACGAAGGCGTTCATGCCCTCCGTCTGGTCTTCCAGGGCGAACATGGAGTGGAACAGCCGGCGTTCAAACCGCACGCCTTCGGCCAGCGTGGTCTCATAGGCGCGGTTCACAGATTCCTTCGTCATCATGGTAGCCGGCAGCGACAGATCGGCGATCTTGGCGGCCACGCCCAGCACATCTTCAAGCAGTTCGTCGGCGGGAACGATCCGGCTGACAAGGCCTGAGCGTTCCGCTTCATCAGCGTCCATCATGCGCCCCGTAAGACACATTTCCATGGCTTTCGACTTGCCGACAAAGCGTGTCAGGCGCTGCGACCCTCCAGCGCCCGGCATAACGCCCAGATTGATTTCCGGCTGGCCGAATTTGGCGGTGTCCGCGGCGATGATGAAATCGCACATCATGGCAAGCTCGCAACCGCCTCCGAGTGCATAACCGGCAACTGCGGCAATAACCGGCTTGCGCGCCCGCGACACCCGTTCCCAAGGGGTAATGAAGTCCTCCTTGTAGGCCTCCATGTAGTCCTTGGATTGCATCTCCTTGATGTCGGCCCCGGCGGCAAATGCACGTTCGGATCCAGTGATGACAATACAGCCGATCTTGTCATCGGCTTCAAACTCATCAACTGCCTGGGAGAGTTCTCCCATCAGTTCGGAGTTCAGGGCATTGAGCACATCGGGCCGGTTAAGCGTAATGACGCCCACTTTGTCTCTGGTATCCACCGATATCGCATTGTAGGCCATTTAGCAGGCTCCTCGAATTTGCAGCTTTGCGTCCATCATTCGCGGCGCAATACACCTCCATTCGCGGCATACCGCAAGAAAAATCCCGACCTCCCCCGCTGGTGGCCGGGAAGCGTTCGATTGCGGTCAAACGTTACGCACAAGGGCTCAGCGCTGGCAGTCCGGGCAGAAATAGGTTGACCGGCCGCTCTGCACGATGCGCGTCACGCGTCCCCCGCAGTCAGGTTTCGCGCAGGGCTCGCCGTCACGGTCATAAACCTGAAATGCATGCTGGAAATAGCCAAGCTCTCCTTCGGCATTGACGTAATCGCGCAATGTTGAGCCGCCCGCGGCGATGGCATCGCTCAAAACATCGCGGATCGCTATGGCAAGGCGCTCCGCACGCGCCGTGGTGCCCGCATGCGAGGTGATGGAATGCGCCGCGCGGCGCGGTGAGATTCCGGCGCGAAACAACGCCTCGCAGGCATAGATATTGCCGATGCCCGCGACAATTTTCTGGTCAAGGAGAGCTGCCTTCAACGGTATTTTCCGGCCCCGCAGAGCGCTGTTCAGAAACGAACCGGAAAGCTCATTGCCGAGCGGTTCGATGCCGATCGATGCCAGAAGCTTGTGATCGCTCAGCCCGCCGCGCGGGATGATGTCCATGATGCCGAAGCGGCGCGGGTCGGCATATTCGATGACCGCCCCGTTGGCCATTTCAAATCGCACGTGGACATGGGCAGCGGAAGGTTCGCCGCCATTGTGATAAAACTCCCCGGGGACCGCCGAATGGGTGCTTTTCGTCACGATAAAACGGCCGGACATGCCCAGATGCATGAGCAGCACGTCGCCGGTCGAAAGGCGTGCGAGCATGTATTTGGCGCGGCGGTCGAGGTTTTCGACGCGCACGCCATGGAGCCTCGCTTCAAAGTCATCGGGCAACGCGAACCGCAGATCGCGCCGGTAGAGCACGACGCGCTCAAACTCCTGTCCCTCCATGACAGGGGCGAGGCCGCGGCGGACCGTCTCGACTTCGGGCAACTCGGGCATATGCGGGGCGCTTTCCGTTGGGGCGTACTCTTGCAGTATTCGGGCACCACGAAGGGCGCCTTGTGAGAGGTAACCAGAATTGCAGATATTGGCGGCATTTGCACCCGCGGGCGTAGCGTTCATTGCTGCACTGCGGTAATGTCCGCGCAAGATGGCACAGACAAAATCCAAACCCGGCACGGGCGCCTCTGCGGAGGGCGCACCGGAGACGCCAAAACTGGCGCACGGGCAAACGCATTTCGGCTTCCAGAGCGTTGCGCCGCAATCGCGTCAGGACCTTGTCAACGACGTCTTCGCGAAAGTCGCAGAGCGCTATGATCTGATGAACGACTTCATGTCCGGCGGCATGCACCGGCTGTGGAAGGACGCGATGATCGACTGGCTCGCCCCGCCCAAAAGCGGGCGCCGCTTCGACGCGATCGATGTGGCCGGCGGCACCGGCGATATCGCTTTCCGCATTGCCGAGGCCGCGCCGGGCGCACACGTGTCGGTGTGCGACATCAATCCGCAAATGATCGCCGAAGGACGCAAGCGGGCTCGCAATCGAGCAGGCGCAGAGCGCTTGTGCTTTTCCGTCGCGAATGCAGAACAACTGTCATTTCCCGACCGCACTTTCGATGCCTATACGATCGCCTTCGGAATCCGCAACGTCACCGATATCGATGCCGCGCTGCGTGAAGCCTTTCGTGTGCTGAAACCGGGCGGGCGGTTCTTGTGCATGGAATTTTCGGAAGTTCGGATACCCGGTCTCGATGCGGCCTATGACTTCTACTCGATGACCGCCATTCCGGCGATCGGCAAGGCTGTCACCGGCGATGGCGCGCCCTACCGCTACCTTGTGGAGAGCATCCGCCGCTTTCCCAATCAAGAGATATTCGCCGGCATGATCGAGGATGCAGGCTTTGCGCGCGTCAAACACCGCGATCTGAGCGGCGGCATCGTGGCCATGCATTCAGGCTGGCGGATCTGATCATCAACATGCTGGGCGCCATCAAACATCTGTGGAGGCTGGGCCGGGCCGGGCGCATTCTTGCCCGTTACGACGCCCTTGCAAATCCGCAGCAGATCGCCCAGATGCCGGCACCGGTCCGCATCGCGCACCGGCTCGCGAGAGTGCGCATGCCGTTCGAGCGCGCGCCGGCGGTTGCGAAGGGCGCACGCGGGGAGCGGCTGTCCAGCGCGCTTGCGGCACTGGGGCCAAGCTACATCAAGCTCGGGCAGTTTCTCGCCACGCGACCGGACATGATCGGTGCCGACGCGGCGGCGGACCTGCTGGAACTGCAGGACCGGCTGCCGCCGTTTGAGCGAAGCGTCGCGCTGGCGGAAATTTCGACCGCAGTCGGCTGCGACGCCATGGAGAGTTTCACCGAAATCGGCGATGCGGTGGCTGCGGCGTCGATTGCGCAGGTGCACCGCGCACGGACACGCGAGGCGTCGGGAGATGGCCGCGATGTCGCCGTCAAAGTGTTGCGTCCGGGCATCGAAAAGCGTTTTGGCGAGGACCTTGAAAGCTTTTTGTTCGCGGCACGGCTCGGCGAGCGCGTCATGGCACCGCTGCGCCGGTTACGCCCGGTTGCGGCGGTGGAGACCCTGGCGCGCTCGGTCGAACTTGAAATGGACCTGCGCATGGAGGCCGCCGCGATATCGGAGATGGCCGGCAATGTTACGGAAGACGACGGATTTCGCGTACCCGCCATCGACTGGCAGCGCACGGCACGTCGCGTCCTGACGGTGGAATGGATTGACGGCACGCCGCTCAGCGATCTCGACGCGGTGCGCAAGGCGGGCCACGATCTCGACCGGCTCGGCAATGCCCTCATTCAGCATTTTCTCCGCCATGCCATGCGCGACGGCTTCTTCCATGCGGACATGCACCAGGGCAATCTGTTCGTTGACGCGTCCGGCGGCATCGTCGCGGTGGATTTCGGTATTATGGGGCGGCTGTCGCCGAAGGACCGGCGGTTCCTGGCGGAAATTCTCTACGGCTTCATCACGCGCGATTACAAACGCGTCTCGGACGTACATTTCGACGCGGGCTATGTGCCGGCGCACCAGGACGCACACGTGTTTGCGCAGGCGTTACGGGCGATCGGCGAGCCCCTGATGGACCGCGATGCAGAAGACATATCCATGGCGACCCTACTCTCGCAGCTGTTTCTTGTCACCGAGCAGTTCGATATGGAAACGCAACCGCAGCTCATCCTGCTGCAGAAGACCATGGTGGTGGTCGAGGGGGTGGCGCGGATGCTGAACCCGAAACTCAACATGTGGACGGCGGCCGAGCCGGTCGTTGAAGACTGGATGCAGTCGCGGCTTGGGCCGGAGGGCCGGCTTCAGGACGCAAGCGAGGGCGCTGTGACGCTCGGCCGGTTCATGGCGGACCTTCCCGAACTTCTCGGCAGCGCCGGCCAGGCCGCGCACCATCTCAGCCAACTGACCAGCGGTGGCGGGCTGCGGCTCGATAACCACACGACGCGCCGACTCGCGGCGGTCCAGTCGCGCCACAGCCGCTCGACACGGGCGGCGCTTTGGATTGGCGCAATCGCGCTGGCTGCGCTGGCCGTGGCGGAGTTCTGGTGAGGACCCCGGTATCTTTACCAGTGTTGCTGGAAAACGCGCCGGACGGCGAAAAACATGGCATAATCCACAAGCACGCTCCCACATTACGGACAGCCTTAACCGAACTGTTGGCATCATGGACAAGGTTCTGCACAACAAGCGTATCCTGCTCGTCATCGGCGGCGGTATTGCGGCCTATAAGTGCCTTGAGCTGATCCGGCGCCTGCGCGAACGCGGCGTCTCGGTGCGGGTGATCCTGACGCGTGCCGGCGCACAGTTCGTGACGCCACTGTCGCTTGCCTCGCTGAGCGGCGAGAAGGTTATGGACGACCTGTTCGACCTCACTGATGAGACGGAAATCGGGCACATCCAGCTGTCGCGGGATGCCGACCTCATCGTTGTCGCGCCGGCCACCGCCAATCTCATGGCGCGCATGGCGCAGGGCCATGCGTCGGACCTTGCGACAACCGCGCTGCTTGCCACCGACAAGCCGGTGCTGATGGCGCCGGCAATGAACGTGCGCATGTGGCAGCATGCCGCGACGCAGCGAAATCTCGCGACGCTTCAGGGCGATGGCGTTCATACTATCGGCCCCAATGAAGGCGACATGGCATGCGGCGAGTTCGGTCCGGGCCGCATGGCGGAACCCGACGAAATCGTCGGCGCGATCGGCGCTGTTCTCTCGCCGCGCCTCACCGGCGAATTGCGCGGCCGCAAGGTTCTGGTGACCGCCGGTCCGACACATGAGCCGATCGATCCGGTTCGCTATATCGCCAACAGATCGTCAGGCAAGCAGGGCTATGCCATTGCCGCGGCGGCGGCGCGGGCGGGTGCGGATACGACACTTATCTCCGGACCGGCGCATGAACCGGTGCCGCCAGGCGTAACGCTGATGCACGTCGAAACGGCGCGTGACATGCTGGCGGCCTGCGAGGCTTCGCTGCCGTGCGATATCGGTATTTTTGCAGCTGCGGTCGCGGACTGGCGCGTTGATCATTCGGCGAATCAGAAACTCAAGAAAACTGACGACAAACCGCTGCCGGACCTAACTTTGGCGGAGAACCCGGACATACTGCGCACCATATCCAGGCGCAAAAAGGACCGGCCCTTGCTGGTTGTCGGATTTGCCGCGGAAACCGAAAACATTCTTGAGAACGCCAAAGCAAAACTTGCCCGCAAGGGCTGCGACTGGATTGTTGCAAACGACGTGTCGGAAGAAGGCGGCGTCATGGGCGGAGAGCGGAACACCGTGCATCTGGTGTCGCATGAGGGCGTTGACTCCTGGCCAGAACTTGCCAAGCACGAGGTCGCGGACAAGCTCATCGGGCACATTGCCGCTCAACTCTCCGGCACAGCCAACGCGGCGGAATAAACGACCCATGCCGAAACCCGTTCCCGTAAATCTGCAGCGTCTGCCGCATGGTGTCGATCTGTCTTTGCCGGCCTATGAGAGCGAACTTGCCGCCGGTGCGGACCTGCGCGCCGCCGTGCCGGCGGATGAACCCCTGATCCTTGCCCCCGGTGACCGGGCGCTGGTGCCGACCGGGATTGCGATTGAACTTGCACCGGGCCTTGAGGCGCAGGTCCGGCCACGCTCCGGTCTTGCGGTACGCCACGGCGTCACCGTTCTCAACAGCCCCGGCACCATCGATGCAGACTACCGCGGGGAAATCAAAGTGGCGCTGATCAATCACGGCGACGCGCCGGTGACCATCGCGCGCGGCGAACGCATCGCCCAGCTCGTTGCCCAGCATGTCGTGCAGCTGACGTGGTGCGAAACCGAGACCCTGTCGGATACGAAACGCGGTAGCGGCGGCTTCGGCTCGTCGGGCCGCGGTTAGTTGCGGTCATGCCATGAGTTTCACCGACGACGAACTTGAGCGCTACGCACGCCACATTATTCTCAAAGATGTCGGCGGCGCCGGACAGCAAAGGCTCAAAAATGCACGCGTTCTGGTGATCGGGGCAGGCGGCCTCGGCTCACCGGTCCTGCTCTATCTCGCCGCCGCGGGTGTCGGCACGCTCGGGGTTATCGATGACGACATGGTTGGTCTGTCCAATCTGCAGCGACAGGTCATTCATACCACCGCGCGCGTCGGCACGCCGAAGACCGATAGCGCGGCGGCGGCGGTCGCAGCCCTGAACCCGCATGTGGAGATGGAGCTGCACGAGACCCGGCTTACCGCGCAGAACGCCCTCGATATCGTCGCGCGCTATGATATCGTCGCGGATGGATGCGACAATTTCGCGACCCGCTACCTCGTCAGCGATGCCTGCTATCTCTGCAAAGTACCGCTCGTCTCCGCCGCGGTCGGCCAGTTCGATGGCCAGATCACGACATTCAAGCCGCACGAAACCGCGCCCGACGGCAAACCCTATCCGACATACCGCTGCCTGCATCCCAACGCACCGCCGCCGGGCAGCGTGCCAAGCTGCGAGGAGGCGGGCATCGTCGGCGCCCTGACCGGTATCGTCGGATCCATGCAAGCCATCGAAGTGATCAAGGAGATCGTCGGCGCCGGCGATACTCTGGCCGGGCGCCTCATCATGTATGACGCCCTGGCGGCACGGTTCCTCACGATCACCCTGCCGTGGGACGCAAACAATCCGCTCAACGGGGAAAATGCAAGCATCCACGACATGAACCACTTTTCCGTCCAGCAATAAGCCGCGACAGCGATGTTGCGGCTAGAGCATGGAGGGCAGAACGCGGTCCGGCGGTGTGTGGCCGTCGACGAATGTCTTGATGTTGATGATGACCTTCTCGCCCATGTCGATGCGGCCTTCAAGCGTTGCCGAACCCATATGCGGCGTGAGTAGCGCACGGTCGGAGTTCGCAAGCTTGGGATTGACGGCAGGCTGGTGCTCAAGAACGTCCAGTCCGGCACCGGCCAGTTCGCCGGCCTCGAGCATGCGCGCGAGCGCATTTTCATCGATGACCTCGCCGCGCGCCGTATTCACGATATAGGCCTCCGGGCGCATGAGCTTGAGCCGTCTGGCCGACAGCAGGTGATAGGTGCCGGGTGTGTGCGGGCAATTGATCGACACGATGTCCATGCGCGCCAGCATCTGGTCGAGGCTTTCCCAATAGGTCGCCTCAAGTTCTTCCTCGATGGCGGCGGCAACACGGCGACGGTTGTGATAGTGGATTTGCAGACCGAAGGCCTTGGCACGGCGGGCAACCGCCTGGCCGATGCGGCCCATACCGACAATGCCGAGCCGCTTGCCGAATATGCGGTGGCCAAGCATCCAGGTCGGCGACCAGCCCATCCAGCCCTCTTCGCTGCTGATGACGGCGGCTCCTTCAATGAGGCGCCGCGGCACGGCGAGGATAAGCGCCATTGTCATGTCGGCGGTGTCTTCGGTGAGCACGCCGGGTGTGTTGGTTACGGTTATGCCTCTGGTGCGCGCCGACTCGACGTCGATATTGTCAACGCCCGTGCCGAAATTAGCGATCAGCTTGAGCTTCGGGCCGGCCTGCGAAATAATCGCCTTGTCGATGCGGTCCGTCACGGTCGGGACCAGCACGTCGGCGGTCTTCACCGCTTCGACCAGCTCAGCCTGGCTCATCGGCGCGTCGTCGACATTGAGGCGGGCGTCGAAAAGTTCGCGCATGCGCGTCTCGATAATGTCCGGCAACCGGCGGGTCACGATGACCAGGGGTTTGTTCTTTGTCATTCAACGGCTCCGCATGCGGCGTTCAACAGTCCTTAACCGGTCCAGCCGACACTCTCTATCTAGATGCCACTATACAAGGTAGACCAACGCACACTCTCTAGCAAAAGGCTCCGGGGAACACAAAGGGCCTTCGACACTGCGGCCAAAAAAATCTTTCTGCTAAGTTCGCGCTTTCGGATATAGTCCGCAATCAATGTCTTCTGAGGGTATTCTGGGGATAATGGAGACAGTACGTACAAAGCGTAATTTTATTGCCGGGCTGTGTGTGCTCGCCTTTGTGTGCGCCGCGGCCGCGGGGGCGTTTGTGCTGACGCGCGATGACGCGACCGCCAGCGGCACGCCGGAGTTCACCGGGTCGACCGTCTCCAACGACCGCGCGACGGGACCCAGCGGCTTGCCGATCCCGCGCTATGTGAGCCTCAAGACCAACCGTGTCAATGTGCGCCGCGGCCCCAGCACCGCGCATCAGGTCATCTGGGTGTTCGCACGTCAGGGCCTGCCGGTCGAGATCATCGCCGAATACGAACACTGGCGCCGGGTGAGAGATAGCGAAGGCGAAGAAGGCTGGGTCTATCACAGCCTGCTGACGGGCCGGCGCACTGGTCTCGTGGCGCCTTGGCGGCCGCGCGAAACCATGCCCTTGCTTGAAGGTCCCGAGGATGCCGCGGACACCGTAGCGATGGTCGAGACCGGGGTCGTTGGCCGAATTGTCGGCTGCACGGGACAATGGTGCGAGTTTGAAGTAAACGGCTTCTCCGGCTGGCTGCCGCAGGAATTACTGTGGGGTGTCTACCCCAACGAGCGCATCGAATAGGAAGCGCAGCACGCCATCCCGCGGCGCGGCAGCAAAATCCAGAAATGTCAGCAGCTATGGGGCGTCCGGAGCATCGGCGAGACGGACGATCACGTCAATCTGCGAAACGACGGTACCGTCAGGCGGTGTCGGCAGGCCGAGCACTTCCAACCCGTTTCCCGGAATGTCGACAAGCTCACCCGCCGTTTCCAGGTAGAAGTGATAGTGGTTGGACGTGTTGGTGTCGAAGTAGGTTTTGGTGCCGTCGATGGCGACCTCGCGGAGAAGGTGTGCAGAGGTGAACTGGTTCAACGTGTTGTAAACCGTGGCCAGCGATACCGGCACATCCGCTTGAACCGCCTCTTCGTGCAGCTCTTCAGCCGTGACGTGACGGTCGCCGGAGCCAAACAGCAGACTGGCGAGCGCGACGCGCTGGCGCGTCGGCCGCAACCCGGCACTGCGAAGTTTCTCGGAAATATTCATTTGTCGCTTCCGCTACACTACCTAAGACCGGCGTCCGCGCACCCGCCCGGCGCTTCCAGCTTGAACTCAGAATATACTCTTATTGCGAACAGCTCGCAATTACCAACCGCATCATAGTGAATCGGATAATTTGACGCACGCGCACTCTTTCGAACCCGCCTTCTCTATGTTAGGAAGCTGCTTATGCAGAAGCTCCGCCGGCTGCGATCCTAACAGGGAAATCAGCGGCGGGTCTGTCACAAAAACATCGAATGGCGGGCGAGCGCACAGGGCTTATGGTAGAACGCAAATCGAGTTATTCATACGAAGACCTTCTGACCTGCGGGCGCGGGGAACTGTTTGGCCCGGGCAACGCGCAGTTGCCTCTGCCACCGATGCTTATGCTTGACCGGATTTCGCGGATCTCCGACGACGGCGGCGCGTTCGGCAAGGGACACATCATCGGCGAACTCGACATCAAACCGGATCTCTGGTTTTTTCCGTGCCACTTTCACGGTGACCCGGTGATGCCGGGGTGTCTGGGGCTCGATGCGCTGTGGCAGATGCTCGGATTTTTTCTGGCGTGGCTCGGCGCGCCCGGCAAAGGCCGCGCCTTGAGTGTCGGCGAAGTAAAATTTTCCGACATGGTCGTGCCATCGGTCGAAAAAGTCGAATATGTGGTAAACTTGAAACGCATTATCCAGCGGAAGTTCGCACTCGGCATTGCCGATGGCGAATTGAAGGCGGACGGCAAGACGATCTTTACGGCCAGCGACCTGCGTGTCGGGTTGTTTCAGGCCGAATCGACTTGACGCCACCGATCCACTTCGAGCAAGGAAAGGCGGATTCCTCATGAGGCGGGTTGTTGTCACAGGCATGGGCATTGTTTCCAGCATCGGAAACAACACCCAGGAAGTGCTGGCGTCCCTGCGCGAAGCGAAGTCCGGCATCGTCCAGGCGGACGACTATGTGGAACTTGGCTTCCGCTGCCAGGTGCACGGCGCGCCAGCGATCGATCTCGATTCGATGGTCGACCGGCGCGTTCGGCGTTTCATGGGCGATGGTGCGGCGTGGAACTATGTCGCCATGCAGCAGGCGATCCAGGACTCCGGTCTTGAGGAAAACGACGTCAAACACGAGCGCACCGGTATCATCATGGGCTCGGGCGGCCCGTCGACGCGCACCATTGTACAGGCCGCGGACACGACCCGCGAGAAAGGCCCAAAGCGCGTCGGCCCGTTTGCCGTGCCGCCCTCCATGTCAAGTACCAACGCGGCGACACTATCGGTGCCTTTTGGCATTCGCGGTGTAAATTATTCGATTTCATCGGCCTGCGCCACGTCGAGCCACTGCATCGGCAATGCTACGGAGCTTATCCAGTGGGGCAAGCAGGATGTCGTATTTGCCGGCGGCGGTGAGGAACTCGACTGGACGCTTTCGGTGCTGTTCGACGCCATGGGCGCAATGTCGAGCAAACACAATGACACACCGTCCAGCGCCAGCCGGGCGTTCGACGTGACCCGCGACGGGTTCGTTATCGCAGGCGGTGCGGGCGTCCTCGTCATGGAAGAACTGGAACACGCCCGGGCACGCGGCGCCAAGATTTACTGCGAGATTGCCGGTTACGGGGCAACATCGGATGGCTACGACATGGTACAGCCCTCCGGCGAAGGCGCGGCACGATGCATCAAAATGGCGATGGACGGCGTCGAGCAACCGATTGATTACGTCAATCCGCACGCCACCTCCACCCCCATCGGCGACCTTCGGGAAATCGAGGCCATGCGCGAGGTTTTCGGCGATAACATGCCACCGATCAGCGCCACCAAGTCGCTCACCGGCCACTCGCTCGGTGCGTCCGGCGCGCAGGAAGCGATCTACTCGATTTTGATGATGAATAACGGGTTCATTTGCGAATCCGCGCATATCAATGAACTCGATCCGGAGCTTGGAGATGTTCCGGTAGTCCGCGAACGCATCGACAACGCCGACATTAACTGTGTGATGTCAAACAGCTTCGGCTTTGGCGGCACCAATGCGACATTGGTGTTCAAGAAATACGATGCATAACGCACTTAGCAGGGGATGTGAAAAAGTGAGTGAGTTGCAGGGGGTAAATCGCAGATGAGCGCTAATTCCGACGCTGGACCCACGGCCTTGATGGCCGGCAAGCGCGGCCTCATCATGGGCGTCGCCAACGACCATTCGATAGCCTGGGGCATCGCACGAAATCTCGCCCAGCACGGCGCCGAACTCGCCTTTACCTATCAGGGCGAAGCGTTCGGCCGACGCGTGCAGCCGCTGGCTGAATCGGTCGGCAGCGATCTCGTTATGCCGTGCGATGTGGAAGACCCCGAAACACTTGATGCGGTGTTTGCGCGTCTTGAGGAGGCCTGGGGCACGATCGATTTCGTCGTCCATGCCATTGCCTACTCGGAAAAATCGGAGTTGCGCGGACGCTTTGCCGACACCACACGCGACAACTTCGTGCGCACGCTTGTGATTTCCTGTTTCTCGTTCACCGAAGTGTCGCGCCGGGCCGCGGCCCTGATGCCCAATGGCGGTTCCCTGCTGACACTGACCTATGGCGGCTCAAGCCGGGTCATGCCGAATTACAATGTCATGGGCGTGGCGAAAGCGGCGCTTGAATCGAGCGTGCGCTATCTTGCCGCCGACTACGGCGAGGACGGCATCCGCGTCAACGCGATCTCGGCTGGACCGATGCGCACACTTGCAGGCGCCGGCATCACCGATGCGCGCGTGATGTACAATTACCAGAAACAGCACTCGCCACTGCGGCGCACGATCGAGCTCGACGAGGTTGGCGGCGCGGCTACCTACCTGCTGTCGGATCTTTCCACCGGCGTTACCGGCGAGGTGCATTTCGTCGATTCCGGCTACAACATCATCTCCATGCCGCGGCCCAACGATCTCAAGACTGATGAAGATCAGGGCGCATCGCAACTGCCTGAGGCAGCTCAGTAATACCAATGGTGGCTCGCACGATACGGGCGATCCAACGATAAAAGGGCGGCCCCGAGGGACCGCCCTTTCGCATATGTTGCTCAAGACCTTTCAGAAGTTCAGCCGGCTTCGGCTTCTTCCTCAGATTCCTTATCGGAAAGATCTTCGCCGGTTTCCTGGTCGACAATCTTCATGGAGAGGCGAACCTTGCCGCGCTGGTCGAAGCCCAGAAGCTTGACCTTGACGGTGTCGCCCTCATTGACCACGTCGGTCACCTTGGCGACCCGCCGAGGCTCCAGTTCGGAGATGTGGACGAGACCGTCGCGGGCGCCGAAGAAGTTCACGAACGCACCGAAGTCGACAACCTTCACCACCTTGCCGTCATAGATCTCGCCGACTTCCGGCTCGGAAACGATCGAATTGATCCACTTGAGAGCGGCTTCGATCGAGGCTCCATCGTTTGAGGCTACCTTAACAAGACCGTCATCGTTGATGTCGATCTTGGCACCGGTTTCCTCAACGATCTGGCGGATGATCTTGCCGCCCGTGCCGATCACTTCGCGGATCTTGTCGACCGGAATGTTCAGGCTCTCGATGCGCGGCGCATATTCACCCATTTCCGGGCGCGCCTCGGTGAGGGCCTTGGCCATCTCGCCGAGGATATGCATGCGACCGTCCTTGGCCTGATGCAGGGCCGTGCGCATGATGTCCTCGGTGATACCGGTGATCTTGATATCCATCTGCAAAGACGTAATGCCGTCTTCGGTGCCGGCGACCTTGAAGTCCATGTCGCCGAGATGATCTTCGTCACCGAGAATGTCCGACAACACCGCAACGCCATCGTCCTCCTTGATGAGGCCCATGGCAATGCCGGCCACCGGGCGTGCCAGCGGCACACCGGCGTCCATCATCGCAAGGGAGGCACCGCAGACGGTGGCCATGGAAGATGAACCGTTCGATTCGGTGATCTCCGACACGACACGGATCGTATAGGGGAACTCGTCGCGCGGCGGCAGGATCGGCTTGAGCGCACGCCAGGCAAGTTTGCCGTGACCGATCTCGCGGCGGCCTGTGAAACCAACGCGGCCGGTTTCACCCACCGAATAGGGCGGGAAGTTGTAATGCAGCAGGAAGGTTTCCTTGTAGGTGCCTTCGAGGGCGTCGACAAACTGCTCGTCTTCGCCGGTGCCCAGCGTCGTGACGACCAGCGCCTGGGTCTCGCCACGCGTGAAAAGCGCGGTGCCATGGGCGCGGGGCAGTACGCCGGCTTCCGCGACGATGGGGCGCACGTCTACCAGACTGCGGCCATCGATACGCTTGCCGGTTTCAAGAATCGAGCCGCGCACGATCTTGCTTTCAAGGCTCTTGAAAACTTCCGACACGACCTGCGGGTCCGGAGCGTCATCAGCGTCGGCAGGGCAAACCTGTGCCATGACCTCAGACTTGGCTCCGCCGATGGCATCGCGTCGTTCAGCCTTGTCGGCAATCGTGTAAGCCTTGCGAACATTGTCTTCCGCGATCGCGGCGACCTTCGTAGCAAGCTCTGAATCGTCACGCTCGGCAATCTCGCGCGGCTCCTTCGCCGCTTTTTCCGCCAGGCTGATAATCGCGTCGATGACCGGCTGGAAGTTTTCGTGACCGAACATCACAGCACCCAGCATTTCGTCTTCCGACAGTTCGTTGGCCTGGCTTTCAACCATAAGGACCGCATCACCGGTACCTGCGACAACCAGATCGAGCTTGCTGTCCTCCAGAGAATCAATCGTCGGGTTAAGTACATAGGCACCTTCGGCAAAGCCGACACGGGCGCCGCCGATGGGTCCGAGGAACGGCACGCCCGAGATAGTCAGCGCCGCCGAACACGCGATCATGGCAACGATATCGGGATCGTTCTCCATGTCGTGACTGAGCACGGTTGCGATCACCTGGGTGTCGCACTTGAAACCTTTGATGAAGAGCGGGCGGATCGGCCGGTCGATAAGTCGGCAGGTCAGGGTTTCCTTTTCGCTCGGGCGCCCTTCGCGCTTAAAAAATCCGCCGGGTATCTTGCCGGCGGCATAGGTCTTCTCCTGATAGTTCACGGTGAGCGGGAAAAAGTCCCGGCCCGGCCGCGCTTCGTGTTCGGCGACAATGGTCGCCAGCACGGTTGTCTCTCCGTAGGTCGCAACAACGGCACCATCGGCCTGGCGTGCAACTCTACCCGTCTCGAGAACCAAGGGCCGTCCGCCCCAATCGATCTCTTCTCGATGAATTTGAAACATATTACCTTCCTAATACTGCCCTCGACCGCATCATACGCGTTGAACACTGTTTCTTCGCGGCCATCATTTCAGGGCAAAGTGGGACACCGGCCCCATTGCCGGTATCCGGGTTATCGCTTGCAATATCTACTCGGAACAGCGCTTCGCCAGAGCAGTTTCCAGCACTAGCGGCGAATATTGAGGCGCTTGATAAGATCCTGATACCTTTCGACATCGCCCGCCTTGACATAGTCGAGGAGGCGGCGACGCTGGCTGACCATTTTCAGGAGGCCGCGGCGTGAATGATTGTCCTTGCCGTGAGTCTTGAAATGATCCGTCAGGTTAACGATGCGCTCGGTCAGTACGGCGACCTGTACTTCCGGCGACCCTGTGTCGCCATCGGAGATCGCATATTCCTTGATCAATTCCTGTTTACGTTCAGGTGAAATCGACATCGGGCTTTTTTCCTTTTCATGCTCGTTCAAGTCGTCATGTTGAACACCCGCCTGGGGTGCAGCGCACCTTGCTTCGCTTCAGCCAGGGCCACGGGAATCCCCCGCGACTCGACAAAAACGGTACCTTGCAGTGAGGGTGCGTCGCGGCCGCGCAGGATCAGGGATTGTCCACTTTTCATGCGTGCCGCTTCCGCACTGCTAACGGCCAGCGCCGGGATGTCGTCCAGCGCGGTCGCCACAGGGCGGAGGTACTCTTCACATGCCTCTTGGGCGGCGCCAATATGGCGTAAGCTTTCCAGTTTATCCAGCGAAATCGTATCGCTTTCGTGCCACGAACCGACACGGGTACGGCGCAAAGCGACAATATGGCCCAAACAGCCCAGATGCGTGCCGATATCGCGTGCAATGGCGCGCACATATGTGCCCTTGCCGCAATCAGCCTCGAACACCGCGTGATCGGCATCGGGCATCTCAATCAGATCGAGACGGTCTATTTCGATGGTGCGGGCTGCAAGTTCGACCACACCGCCCGCCCGGGCGATGTCATAGGCGCGGGCACCATCGATCTTTAAGGCCGAATAGCGCGGCGGCACCTGCGAAATGGTGCCGCGAAACCTTGCAAGCGCGGCCTCGACAGCGGCGCCGTCCGGCCGCCCGTCAGCGGTGGCTACGATCTCGCCTTCGCTGTCGTCGGTATCGGTCGCAGCGCCCCAGCGCACAGTGAACCGGTAGGATTTCGCACCCGCCATGGCGTAGGCCGCGACCTTCGTCGCCTCGCCAAGTGCGATCGGCAAGAGCCCCGTCGCCAGCGGGTCGAGTGTGCCACCGTGGCCAGCCTTTTGCGCATCGAACAGGCGCTTGACGCGGGCAACGGCGCGCGTCGACGTCAATCCGCCGGGCTTGTCGAGCACGATCCAGCCATGTACAGGCCGGCCCTTTTTCTTGCGCGCCATTTATGGGTTCACGATCATTTTTCCGGGGCGCCATGCGCCCGGGGAGGCTTCTGTCAACCCTCAACCCCGTCATCGAGATCACGCCTTACATGCGGATCCGTCAGGAGGCGGTCGATGGATTCTGAATAGTCGAACGATCCATCGATACGGAATTCCAGGTCCGGCATGAATTTGAGCGACACGCGGCGGGACAGCTGGCCGCGGATGAATTTGCGCGAGCGTTTGAGCGCTGCTAGTACGGTTTCGGCATCACCGCCGCCAAGCGGCACGACGAAACAGGCCGCGGCCTTGAGATCGGGCGACATGGACACCTCCGTCACCGTCAGCACCAGCCCGTCGAGATCGCGGTCTGATATTTCACCGCGTGAGAATATTTCCGCCAGCGCATGGCGCAGCAACTCGCCCACGCGCAACTGCCGCTGGCTTGGCGCCTTACTCGACCTCATAACCTGCGTCGCCTTTCAGAAACCTGCACCCGCCGGACACAATCAGTCGTCGAGCGTGCGGGCGACTTCTTCCACCCGGTAGCACTCGATGACATCTGCGGCGCGCATGTCCTGATAGTTTTCAAACGCCATGCCGCATTCCTGTCCGCCCTTGACCTCGCGCACTTCGTCCTTGAAGCGCTTGAGCGTCGAAAGCGTGCCTTCGTGGATCACGACACTGTCGCGGATGAGACGGACCTTCGCACCGCGTTCGACAGTGCCTTCGGTGACGCGGCAACCGGCAACCTTGCCGACCTTGGAAATGTTGAACACCTCCAGAATTTCCGCGTTGCCCAGGAACTCTTCGCGAAGTTCTGGCGCCAGCATGCCGGTCATTGCCATTTTAACGTCATCCACGAGGTTGTAGATGACATTGTAGTAGCGGATTTCGATACCGGCCTGCTCAGCGGCGTCACGGGCCTGCTGGTTTGCGCGGACGTTGAAGCCCATGATGACGGCGTTGGACGCGCCGGCAAGCGTGATATCGGATTCGGTAATGGCGCCGACACCTGAGTGAATGATGCGCGCGGCAACCTCATCGTTTCCAAGCTTATCAAGCGCGCCGACGATCGCTTCTGTCGAGCCCTGCACATCGGACTTCACCAGAAGATCGAACTCCTGCATGCCCTCGTCTTTGAGCCGGCTCATCATCTGCTCAAGCGAACCGCGTGCGGCAGCAGCCGACTTCACATCGCGCAGCTTGCGCTGACGGTAGTCGGTAATTTCGCGGGCGCGCGCTTCATTGTCGACCACCGCGAACGGGTCTCCGGCATCAGGCGCACCGTTGAGACCAAGCACTTCGACAGGCTCGGAGGGGCCGGCGGATGTCACCTGTTCGCCCGAGTCATTGATTAACGCGCGAACGCGGCCCCATTCGTTTCCGGCAATGAAGATATCGCCCACATTGAGCGTGCCGCGCTGCACCAGCACGGTGGCGACCGGGCCACGGCCCTTATCGATTTTCGCCTCGATTACGACACCGTCGGCTTCGCGGTCGGGATTGGCCTTCAGTTCGAGAATTTCCGTTTGCAGCAAAATGGCGTCGACCAGCTTGTCGAGATTTGTTCGCTGAAGTGCGGACACTTCGACTTCCAGCACGTCACCGCCCATGCTTTCTGGAACAAGATCGTGCTGCAGTATTTCCGTGCGGACCCGCTGCGGATCAGCACTCGGCTTATCCATCTTGTTGATGGCGATGATGATCGGAACGCCCGCTGCCTTGGCGTGATTTATGGCTTCGACCGTTTGCGGCATGATGCCGTCATCGGCCGCAACCACCAGCACCACGAGATCGGTCACCTTGGCGCCGCGCGCGCGCATGGCGGTGAACGCGGCGTGGCCCGGCGTATCGATAAAGGTTATCTCCTGGCCGCTATCGGACGTGACCTGATAGGCGCCGATGTGCTGCGTGATGCCACCGGCCTCGCCTGAGGCCACCTTAGTTTCTCGCAAGGCATCGAGCAGCGACGTCTTGCCGTGATCGACGTGGCCCATAACCGTGACCACCGGAGCGCGCGGCAGCAGATCACCGTCGTCATCGTCATCGCCATGGATGCCGACCTCAACGTCCGCTTCCGAAACGCGCTTGGCTACGTGGCCCATCTCCTCGACGAGAATCTCAGCGGTGTCTGCGTCAATCACATCGTTCATTTTGAGCATCTGACCTTGTTGCATGAGCAGCTTGATCACATCGACCGCACGTTCGGCCATGCGGTTGGCGAGCTCCTGGATTGTGATCGCTTCGGGAATTGTAACTTCGCGAGATATTTTCGTCTGCGGCAGCATACCGCCGCCGGCCTGTTTCTTTTCGCGCTCGCGCTGGCGCCGAATGGACGCGAGGCTGCGCTGGCGCGGCGTATCGTCCAGCGCATTGGTAATCGTCAGTTTGCCCTGTCGGCGCTGAGCGTCGGTTTTGCGTGTCGTCTGGCGGGCATCGTCGCCACGGCCCTTGCGGCCTTTCTTGGCCTCCGCCGGCGCCGCGGTAGCGCCAGAGGGTGCGCCGGCCGCACCGCGTTTGGCGGCGTCGTCGGCCTTGCGGCGTGGCTCTTCGTCGGGCCGCTGAAGCGCTTCCGTTTCGGCCTGGCGGCGGGCGTCTTCCTCCGCCAGCTTCTGGGCTTCTGCTTCTTCGGCCATTCGGCGCTCTTCGTCGATGCGGCGCAACTCGGCTTCCTGCTCGGCGCGCACGGATTCTTCGGCCTCACGCTGGCGGGCCTCGGTCAAAGCGGTTGCGCGCGCATCTTTTTCGTCATTGGTGAGCGTGCGCAGGACAACACCGGCGCGGGCGTCCGCGTCGGCCGGCCGCTGCTGCTCGGTCTGTGGTGCAGTGACGGCCGTATCGGCGGCCAGCGGACTCGCGTCGGCTTCCTGTTCGCTACCGCCGGGAACCGAAATTGTCCGCTTGCGCTTCTTCTCAACCAGCACGGATTTCGAGCGCCCGTGCGAGAAGTTCTGCCGCACGTGACCGGATTCGACCGTCTTGCGCAAGCTCAGCGTCTTGCCCGACAGGGTCGTTCGGTTATCACTCGTGTCTTTCGATTCGCTCATACTTTCAACTTTCAATGCGGACCGGCGTCGTCCAGTGCCGGCTGGAGGAAACGGTCATCACCGCTTCGGTATATTTCAAACTTGCGCGCCGCGGCAACATATTCAGATGTCAGCCGACCATCGTTGAGTGCAGCATGTATCACATTCGTACGGCCTAATGCCAAGTCCAACTCATGCGATTGAAAAACTTCTATCACCGGAAGATTGCGGCGGTCATCGCCCAGCGCCGCTATCTTGACCTGTAATTTGCGAATGCCATCGCGTGAACCGTCCGCTGCGTGCACCAACGCCGACACATTACCAGCGCGCGCCGCCTCGAGCACTTTTTCAAACCCACAGCGCACCAGACCGGCTTTTTGTGCAAGCGAGAGAAGGTCCATAGCCCGGCGCCGCAGGAGTTCGCCGACGAGCGTGACCAGATCGGCTCCCGCTTTGACCGCGGTTTTGAACCCACGTGCGAAAAGTTTGCGCATTACCGCCTGGTCAACGCTTTTGGCCCGGGCCTCAACCCAGACGCCGCGTCCGGGCAGCTTGCACAGGATGTCGGGCACAACATCGCCCTGCGGCCCGACGACAAAGCGGATCAGCTCGTCTACCGGCCTTACGGTTCGCGTTGCAATGCACATGCGCTCCGTCATTCAGTCTCCCGTGCCCGTCCCGTATACCGCAAAGTCTCACCCCCCCGCCCTTAAGAGGCATCTTGGGGTTCAGCGGCCGCCGTATCGGCTTCTTCGTTCTCGCCGTCTACATCTTCGACAGGCGGATTGAGATCTTCTTCGGTGATCCAGCCGGCATGCAGTCGCGCGGCCATGATCATGGCTTCGGCCTGCGCCGCATCGATGCCAAGTCCGTCAAGGAACCCCGCCTGACGCACCGCTTCGCCGTCGACCCGCTCGGTCCAGCCAGTGAGGTCATCGGTGGCGCAGCCAGCGAGGTCTTCAATTGATTTCACATCGTTCTCGCCGAATGCCACCAGCATCGCCATGGTGACGCCGGCCACTTCCGTCAGTTCATCGGCGACACCGAGCTCACGGCGCTTTTCATCGAGCTCGGCATTGACGCGATCAAGATACTCCTGCGCACGTGTCTGCAGTTCCTGAGCCATGTCTTCATCGAAGGCATCGATATCGGCGATTTCGTCGAGAACCACGTAGGCCACTTCGTCAATGGAACTGAAGCCCTCAGAAGCCAGAAGCTGGGCGATTGTCTCGTCCACATCGAGGGCTTCCTGGAACAGTTCGCTGCGCAGCTGAAATTCCGCCTGACGGCGTTCCGATTCCTGCGCTTCGGTCATAATGTCTATGTCCCAGCCGGTAAGCTGAGAGGCGAGGCGGACATTCTGGCCACGCCGCCCGATCGCCTGGCTGAGCTGTTCATCGGGGACAACGACCTCAATACGTTTGGCGTCTTCGTCGAGCACAACCTTCGCGACTTCGGCGGGCGCCAGTCCGTTGACGATGAATGTCGCAGCATCCGGCGACCACTGGATGATATCGATCTTCTCGCCCTGAAGCTCGCCGACGACAGCCTGAACGCGGCTGCCGCGCATGCCTACGCAGGCACCGACCGGATCGATGGAGCTGTCTTTCGACAACACCGCGATCTTGGCGCGGCTGCCCGGGTCACGCGCAACCGACACGATCTCGATGACGCCGTCGTATATTTCCGGCACTTCCTGAGCGAACAGTTTTGCCATGAAGGCCGGCGCCGTGCGCGACAGAAAGATCTGCGGGCCGCGCTGCTCGCGGCGCACATCATTGATATAGGCACGCACCCTGTCGCCGGGGCGGAAGGTCTCGCGCGGCAGACAGTCGTCGCGCTTGACGATCGCTTCGCCACGACCAAGGTCGACAATCACATTACCGTACTCGACGCGCTTGACGACACCGTTGACGATTTCGCCGACGCGATCCCTGTATTCCTCGTGCTGGCGTTCGCGCTCCGCATCGCGGACCTTCTGCACGATGACCTGTTTGGCATTCTGCGCGGCGATGCGGCCAAAGTCGACCGGCGGCAGGGGCTCTGCAATAAAGTCACCGGAGCTGGCGGCCGGATTGCGGCGCTTGGCTTCGTCGAGGCCGATCTGGGTTGCTTCGTTTTCGATCTCTTCGACAACCTCGAGCAGGCGCGCAAGGCGGATCTCTCCGGTCTTGGTGTCGATTTCCGCCTTGATCTCGTTCTCGCTGCCGTAACGCGACCGCGCGGCGCGCTGGATTGCGTCTTCCATGGCCGCAATCACAACACCTTTGTCGATCGACTTTTCACGTGCCACCGCATCCGCGATCTGAAGCAGTTCCAACCGGTTCGCACTGACCGCTTGCTCTACCATTAACGTTCTCCAGGTCTTTTAGACTTCAATCTTCTGTTTCATTGGCGGCGGTATCGGCCGCCGAATTCTGCGCCGCCGAGAGCGCGACAAGTTCATCGTTCATGACGAGACGCGCTTCCGCGATTCCGTCAAAGGCGAGGCCTATCAACATCGGTTCCCCGTCGCCTTCAGCGTCCACAAAGAGCCGCACCTCGCCATCGGCAAACCCTTCCAGCACACCGCGGAACCTGCGTTGGCCGTCAATCAGCTCCGCCATCTCGACTTTGGCAGCAAGCCCCGCCCAGCGTTCAAAATCGCTCGGCCGCACCAGCGGACGCGCCAGACCCGGCGACGATACCTCAAGCTGGTAACGCCCCGGCACCGCGTCTTCGACGTCCAACAACGGCGATACAGCCCGGCTGATGGCCTCGCAATCGGCGATGCCGAACACACCGTCGGCCCGATCGCACATGATCTGCAGCGTTGTTCCGCCGTCACCCGTCAAACGCACCCGGACGAGCCGGCAGCCGAGATCCTGTACCACAGGTTCAACCAGCTCAACGACGCGCCTTGCGACACCGGTTTCACGGCCGATCCGCGGTTCCGGCGATGCCTCGTCCATCTCTGAGCCACTCCTGACAATGCGCGCGATCAGCGTCCTGAATCCTGCGCTACGATCACAGCATTGCCTGCCACATAACAAAAAAGCGGACCCCGGGGGGTCCACCCTCTACTATAGTCCTGAAGCCTAGACTTCGGATTATGCGAGAATGTCTCTCAATCGGCGCCCATAATAGCGATTTGCCGTTACTTCGCAACAATAATCAAAATCACGGTTTACGCCTGAAACGCAGATAGGCCGGACGGCGGCCGGCGTCAAGGGCCTTGCGTTCATAACGTGTTGGCGGCCAGTCGCCGGCGCGTTCGCGCCAGTCGTCCGGCGCCTGTGCGCTCCACTCAAACGCGTCGTGCGCGCGCATGTGACTCAGTGTCCAGCGCACGTATCCGTCGATGTCGGAAGCAAACCTCAATTCACCGCCGGGAACGATCACACGGGCCAGCATGTCGAGATTTTCGCGGGTGATGAAACGACGTTTGTTGTGCCGGCGTTTCGGCCAGGGATCGGGAAACAGTATAAACACCCGGGCGATGCTTTGCGGTTTGAGGACGTCAAGAACGGCGCGCGCATCGTCATCGTAAATTCTGACATTGGCGAGCCCGCCATCTTCAATGGCGCACAATAGTTGCGCGACGCCATTGATAAAGGGCTCGCAACCGATAATGCCGATATCCTCATGTGCGCAAGCCTGCGCCGCCAGATGCTCGCCGCCGCCGAAGCCAACTTCGAGCCAGACCTGCGAAACAGCCGGTGCGAACAACGCGGCGGGATCAAGCTCTCCCGATTGCGGGAGGTCGATGCGGAGCTTCGGCAGAAGGTTTTCCACGAGTTCCGCCTGGCGCGCCCGCAGACGGTGCCCCTTGCGGCGACCGTAGAGAATACCGCGTCGGCGTTCTTGATGATCGGTCATCGCCTTGCGTGGAACAACTCCACGATGTGGTTCGCGTTCAGGTCAGAGCGGCGCGAATATTCTCTGCAAGATCGGTGCGTTCCCAGGAGAACCCGCCATCGTCACTTACATCGCGGCCAAAGTGCCCATAAGCGGCGGTGCGCTCGTATATCGGCCGGCTGAGACCCAGATGCTCGCGAATTCCGCGCGGGCTGAGATCCATAACCTCACCAAGCACGCTTTCGAGCCTGGTTTCCGCCACCGAGCCCGTGCCGGCCAGGTCGACATAGATCGACAACGGCTTGGACACTCCGATGGCATAGGAAAGCTGAATGGTGCAGCGATCGGCAAGTTCGGCTGCGACAACATTTTTCGCCAGATAACGCGCCGCGTAGGCTGCGGAGCGGTCCACCTTCGTGGGATCCTTGCCGGAGAACGCGCCGCCGCCATGCGGTGCCGCACCGCCATAGGTGTCGACAATGATCTTGCGGCCGGTAAGGCCGGCATCGCCATCAGGCCCGCCGATAATGAACTGGCCCGTCGGGTTCACATAGAACTCGCCCTCGCCGCACATCCAGCCGTCGGGAAGGACATTTTCCACGAACGGGCGGACGATCTCCCTTACTTCTTCCTGCGAGACATCCGCGGTGTGCTGCGTTGACACGACTACCGACATTGCCCGCACCGGTTTGCCGTCACGGTATTCGAGAGTGATCTGGCTCTTGGAATCGGGACCAAGACCGGGCGAACGGCCGGCGTGGCGCGCTTCCGCCATATCGCGCAGGATCTGGTGCGAAAAGTGAATCGGAGCCGGCATGAGCGCTTCGGTTTCGCGGCATGCATAGCCGAACATTATGCCCTGGTCGCCGGCACCTTCATCCTTGTTTCCCGCGGCATCAACGCCCATGGCGATATCCGCGGACTGGCTGTGCACATACACACTGACATCAGCCTTTTCCCAATGAAAACCGTCCTGCTCATAGCCAATCTCACGGACGCAACGCCGCGCTGCATCTTCCATGCGCTGCGCCGTAACCGATTCAGGCCCGCGCACTTCACCGGCCAGTATAATACGGTTTGTTGTCGTGAGCGTTTCCACGGCAACACGCGAATGCGGGTCTTCGTTGAGAAACAAATCAACGACGGAATCAGAAATCCGGTCGCATACCTTGTCGGGGTGCCCCTCCGACACGGACTCGCTTGTAAACAGGAAGTGATCTGTTCTCACGGTCGCCAATCTCCTTGAACACGCGGTCCCCCGCGCCACCTGCATTCAGGCGGGCCAAAACGGCGCCCTTTCTGGCAAGTAATCATCGGGGGGTCAAGACAGAGCTTCGATCAGAAGCGCTGTCCGTGTTGAAACCGCGTGTGAGGGTGGGGCAGACGGCTTAGCTTTCGCCGTCTTCCTGTCCGGCGACCGCCTTGACGAGTTCGACGACTTTACGGCGCACGCCCGGACTAGAGATCTCTGCAAACGCCTTGTTAAGTTGCAGCCCTTCGGAGCTGTTGATGAAGTCCATGATGAGGGTTTCCTGAGAGGATTCAGCAAACCCGGTCGCACCGGCGAATTCGCCTTTTGCGTGTTCGGGCAGATCATCAAAAAAGAACTGCACGGGCACACCAAGAATCTGAGCCATTTGATACAGCCGGCTTGCGCTGACGCGATTTGAACCTTTTTCGTATTTCTGGACCTGTTGAAACGTCAGGCCCAACCGCTCTCCGAGCCGCTCCTGACTGAGGCCAACCAGCATGCGACGCATGCGAACTCGGCTACCGACGTGAATATCAATAGGATTAGGATTCTTCGTGACCATATAAGCGCCCTCAAAGTGAACGCCCCCGGACCCGCGGCGCCTGTGCATCTAGTACATCTGTAACGTCGAGGTCTAATTTCTTGTAGCAGTTCTACATACGGGGTCAAGCACAGGAAACCACAAATAGATCGTTTGTGCAAAAAATTATCATTTGTACGATTCCGCCATTTTCTTGGGTGTATCATCACGGTTTCGCTCAATCAGCATTCCCACACCACTCAAAATCAGCCCGAAAAGCAGCAACGCTGGCAAAATGGCGTGACCCCACATGGCATAAACGGTTAGCGGAGCGGGTTCGGGCAGTCGGGCATCAATCACGCCGCGTGTACCGAAATCGAGAGATCTGAGAATGCGCCCCTTGCTATCGATGACCGCAGAAATTCCGGTATTTGCAGCGCGAATGACGGGCAGGCCTTCTTCGATGGCGCGGAATCGTGCCTGTTGAAAATGCTGAAACGGCCCAATGCTGCCGCCGAACCAGGCGTCATTCGTAACATTGAGGATCCAGTCAGGCCGATTGCCGGGCTCGGTGACGGCTCCGGGAAACGCGATCTCATAGCAAATCAGCGGCGAAAACGCCGGCAGGCCGGTAACGCTGAGCGTCACGGGCCCAGCGCCTGCGGTAAAACTCGCCGGCACGGTTACGAGGCGGCGGAAGCCAAATCGCGATAGCACTTTTTCAAACGGCAGGTACTCGCCGTAAGGCACGAGATGAAACTTGTCGTAGCGGTGGGTCACGTCGCCATCGCCATTTATGGCAAGTACACTGTTGAAAACCTCAACCTCTCCACCTGACGAAGCAGACCGCCGCAGGCCTCCGGTGAGCAATGTCACGCGGTCAGGCACCAGAGCCGCTATGGCCGCAAGCGCGTTTGGTGTTTCTTCGACAAAAAACGGCAATGCGCTTTCCGGCCACACAACCACATCGATATCGGAGATGCCTGAATATTCCGGCGACGTCGCGGTATCTGAAAGATCGAGATAGTTCGCGAATATGTCACTGCGAAGCGCCGGGTTCCACTTGTCGCGCTGATCGATGTTCGGCTGAACGATGCGCACATGCGGTGCTGTTTCGTTTGCGCCGCGCGGCTCACCCAGCATCTGCTGCCCCGCCGTCCATGCCATAACGAGCAACCCCAGCATGAGCCCAAGCGCCAGCCACGGCGCCGGCAGTGCCCGTTTTCGGCCACCGCCGTCATCAGCGAAAGCCGCCGGCAGGGCGGCAATGAACATAACGAAAAATGTCAGCCCGAAAACACCCGTCACGGATGCAAGCTGAGAAATCTCCAGCGAGGGTGCGGCCGCATATCCAGGCGTATTCCAGGGAAATCCCGTCAGTACCGTTCCGCGCGCCCATTCCGCGGCTGTTATCAACGCCGCAAAGCCCGCAAACCGTGCGATGCCGGAAGACCACACCAGCATGGCAAGGCCGCATGCCAGCGCCCAGAACAGCGCCAGTCCGAGCGGCAGAGCCGTCATAATCACCGGCATCATCCAGGCGAAGGTTTCGGCTTCGACAAAGAACGCCGCGCCGATCCAGTGCAGGCCGGCGAGAAAGTAGCCGAAGCCAAAACACAGACCCACGACCCCACCCGAACGCAGGGCGTGCCACGGCGATCGCGCCTGTGCGTGAACACCGTCGAGAAGCCAGATAAGCACCGGAACGGTGAAAAGGAGCACCGGAACAAGATGCACAGGCGCCATCGCAAGCGCTGACGCCGCACCGATGCACAGCGCAAGCAGCGCCCGGCGCCACCCCCAAAGGGCTATCAATCTAAGCGCGAGATAGCGCATGGCCGAGATTTCGTTGAAGGACCGACAGGTTGATCATGGCGAATCAGCCGCGATCATACATGCTTCTCCGGTTCGGTGATACTTAACGCGCGGGTTCGGCCGGCACCTCGATTGCGAGGCGAGCCTATTCTCCGGCGCCCGTGCCACCGGTGGGCGTGCCATCGGTGCGCGTATGCACTTTCAGTTTGCGAATACGTCGTGGATCGGCATCAACGATCTCAAACTCAATTCCGCTTTCGTGTTTAACCAGCTCGCCGCGGGCGGGCACCCGGCCGACGAGCGAAAACACCAGTCCGCCGAGCGTATCCGCGTCGTCTTCATCGTCTTCGGCCTGGAACGGGATACCGAGAAGTCCTTCAAGATCCTCAATCGGCGCACGTGCATCGACCACATAAACACCGTTGCCGGCGTCCGTGAACTGCGCCTTGTCCTCTTCATCGTGTTCGTCGACAATCTCGCCGACGATTTCCTCCACCAGATCCTCGATTGAAACCAGGCCATCCGTGCCGCCGTACTCATCGACAACGATGCCCATGTGAATGCGGGTTGCCTGCATTTTGACGAGAAGGTCGCTGGCCGGCATCGACGGCGGCACAAACAATACCGGGCGCATGAGATTGACGGCTTTGAGGGTCCGCTCCGTGGCGACCTTCTGCAGCGAGAGCTTCTGTGCGGGTTTACGAGCGGCGTCGGTCTTGGGCTTGGTGCCGTTACGCGGCGCGCGTTTGCCGGAGGCCGCCTTGACCATCCATTGCACCAGATCCTTGACGTGAACCATGCCGATCGGATCGTCGAGCGTCTCACGATAGACCGGCAGGCGGGAGTGGCCGGCGCCGGAGAATATTTTCAACAGCTCCGCAATCTCGATGTTTTCGTCGACCGCGACGATATCGGCGCGCGGCACCATGACGTCGTCCACCCGCACACCGCCGAACTCAAGCAAGTTCATAAGCATTGAGCGCTCTTCGGGAGAGAACTCGGTTCTTCCTGCCTGGTGCTCGATCACATCGCCGAGGCTTTCGCGCAGACTGGCGTCCTCTTTTGCGCCGAACAATGCGCGCAACCGTGCCAGCACGCCGGGCGGACGGCGCAATTCGGCTGATTTCGGCGGTGACTTCGAGGAGTCTTGAGGACCGAAGTCCGGACTGTCAGATGGGGTATCGACCATTTACTCAGATATCAGGTTGCGGCCCGATTTATCGCAGAGAGCCGCATCAGCCTTTTCACATTAGCAGATTAACAGAAATCTTCATCCCGTTTCATTCATATGGGTCCGGAATGGCCATTCGTTCAAGCGCGGCACGTTCCAGGTTTTCCATTTCCCTCGCCTGCGCGTCATCCTCGTGATCATAGCCCAGGCAATGCAGGAAACCGTGCACAACAAGATGGCACAAATGGTTTTCGAAAGTCTTTCCCTGTTCAAGGGCTTCTCTGACAATGGTTTCATAGGCGAGAACGATGTCCCCGATGAACGTCGCTTGCCCTTCAGTGTGAACATCGGGCATGCCGCCTTCGCACGCTGCAAACGACAGCACGTTGGTCGATCCCGCCTTGCCCCTGTATGTCTCGTTGAGCCGCGCAATCTGATCATCGCCCGTCAACGCCACAGAAACCTCGGTGTTTTCGTCCGCATGGCGGTCAAGTACCGCGGCGGCGGCAGCGATCGCATCGCGCACAAGCGCTTCCGTGGTCGTATGTGCGGTCCAGCTGTCGTCCTGCAGGGAGATGTCTACGATCATCGCAGGCGTTACGATGGCTCGCCCGGTTTCTGCCGGCGGCTCGCCTGAGCGTCGTAGGCCCCGACTATCCGCGCGACAAGCGGATGGCGCACCACATCGGCCCTGGTGAACGCCACATGGCCTACCTCGCCGATATCGTCGAGCAGGCCGAGGGCATCGGCAAGTCCTGATTTCTGGCCGGCAGGCAGATCAACCTGGCTTGGATCTCCGGTCACCACCATACGGCTGCCCTCGCCAAAGCGGGTGAGAAACATCTTCATCTGCATCGGCGTGCAGTTCTGCGCTTCATCAAGAATTATGAAGGCGTGGTTGAGGCTGCGGCCGCGCATGAAGGCGAGCGGCGCAATTTCGATGGTGTCGTCGTCAAGACCGCGCACAACCCGGTTTGTCGGCAGAACGTCGTAAAGCGCGTCATAGAGCGGGCGCAGATAAGGATCGACCTTCTCGCGCATGTCGCCGGGAAGGAAACCGAGGCGCTCGCCCGCTTCGACGGCCGGGCGCGACAGGATAATGCGATCGACGAAGCCGTTGCTCAGCGCCGCCGCTGCCGCGGCGACAGCAATGTAAGTCTTTCCGGTGCCCGCCGGACCGGTGGCAAACACCAGTTCGTGAGTGGCAAGCGCGGAAATGTAGTCGCCCTGGGAAGGAGACCGGGCAGATATCACACGCCTTGGCGTTTTGATGTGGACAGCACTTTCCGCGCTATCATCCGTTACTTCGGAAACGGCTGCGCCAACCATGCGGATTGCTCCTTCAACTTCGCCCGAGCCCACTTCCAGCCCCTGCTGCAGGCGCTCATAAAGACTGTCCAGAACTTTGCGCGCACGCGTGCAGTCGGCACTGTCGCCGTGCAGCGAGAGATGATTGCCACGCGGTGTGAGCTCGACATCGAGCCGGTCTTCGATAATGGCGAGGTGCTGATCGTGCTCGCCAAACAGCGCGGCAAGCAGCCGGTTGTCATCGAAACTCACAGTGGACGTGTGTCCGGAATTGTCGCTGCGGCCCGCCCGTGTCGGCGCGGCGGACTTCAAAGTATCACCTCAGCTGGCGTCAAAGGCCTGTTCCCTGCCTGTTTCGCGTTGTTCTCCACGCACGGCTCCGCCGACAAACTGTTGGCAGTTGCGCCGGTAATCTCAACCTCGACTATATCGCCAATCCGCGACGATCCCGCAATAATATGTACAGCCTGCAGATAGGGTGAGCGGCCTACAAGCTGGCCGGAGCGTTTGCCCGGCCTTTCAAGCAACACGGAGAGGCGTCTGCCGATGCACTTGCGGTTGAAGGCTGTCTGCTGCGCTGTCAATTCAGACTGCAACGCCGCAAGACGCTCCGATTTCACATGCTCCTCGACCTGTGTGTCACGCTCCGCGGCCGGCGTGCCGGGGCGGGGACTGTATTTGAACGAATAGGCCTGCGCGTAATCGATATCCCGCACGATTTCCAGGGTTGCGTGGAAGTCGCCGTCGGTTTCTCCGGGAAACCCGACGATGAAGTCGGACGACAAGGCGATGTCGGGGCGGACATGGCGAATCCGCTCGACGATGCGCCGGTAATCGCTGCCTGAGTGTTTGCGATTCATGGCCTTGAGGATACGGTCCGATCCCGACTGCACCGGCAGATGCAGGTAAGGCATCAGTTTGGGATTGTTGCCATGCGCGGCAATGAGCGCATCGTCCATGTCGCGAGGGTGGCTCGTCGTGTAACGGATGCGCTCGATGCCATCGATTCTGGACAGCGCACCAATGAGCCCGCCAAGCGAGGAGGGACGCCCGTCCGGCCCCTCGCCGTGATAGGCGTTGACGTTCTGGCCAAGAAGCGTGACTTCGCGCACACCGGCTTCGGCAAGGTTGCGTGCCTCTGAAACAATGCGCCCGACGGGGCGCGAAAACTCCGCACCGCGCGTATAGGGCACGACACAGAAGGTGCAGAACTTGTCGCAGCCTTCCTGCACTGTGAGAAACGCGGTCGGCCCTCGGGTGGCAAGCTGTGCCCGCGAGGGCTGCCGCAGCCTGGAGAATTTGTCCTCGGCGGGAAAGTCCGTATCGACGAGGCCTGCCTCGCCGTTCTCAATGCGCAACACAAAATCCGGCAGGCGATGATAGGTCTGCGGTCCGAAGACGAGGTCGACAACAGGTGCGCGACGCACCATTTCCTCGCCCTCCGCCTGTGCCACACAGCCTGCAACGGCGACGATCGTGCGCTGGCCACGTTCTGCCCGGCGCTGTTTCAGGAGACGAATGCGCCCAAGCTCGGAATAGACTTTTTCCGCCGCTTTTTCGCGGATGTGACAAGTGTTCAAAATGATGACATCGGCATCGTCGGCCGACGCCGCCGCGTCATAGCCCAGGGGCTCCAGCGCATCGGCCATGCGCTCGCTGTCGTAAACGTTCATCTGACAGCCATAGGTCTTTATGAACAGGCTTTTTGAACCTTCGGTCATGGCTTCGTCGTCACATTCCTGCCGATCCGCGATCCGCGTCCGGGCAATCGGGGCGGCCCGCGAAATTGGAGGCGTTCCTTAAACCTCTTGGCGGCCAAACGCAATCATGCACGTTCCGACACACCGTAGAGCGAGGCAACGAGCCCTTCGCGCACCACGTGCTCACAATGAGCGGCAAGCTTCTTGCGGTTACCCATCTCATCCACGGTCACCGGATCGTGGAACCGCACCACGACCTCAAAAGGCCCCCGCTTCAGAGCGTTCCAGACATGCGGTAGCATATCCATGTCGCCATACCATGCAAAATAGGGCCGCGATCGGCGGCCCATGGGCAACCCGTGCAAACCGGCATAGGCAAGGCTGACGGGCTGCACCGGCACGCGAGTGCCCGCTTCGCATCCCGGCACCGCCATGTCGGCCGCGCCCATCAAACTGCTCTTGAATGCGAGCACGCGGTTGCCGTCGGAGCTTGTGCCTTCGGGAAACAAGACCAGAATATCGCCGAGCGCCAGACGGTTCTGGATTTCATCGCGGAACCGTGCGGTTGCCGAGCGGCGCTCGCGGTCGATGAAAATCGAGCGCTGCAGGCGCGCCAGCGAGCCGAAAACCGGCCAGGCATGGACTTCGCTCTTGGAAATGAACGAAAGCGGCGCAACCGCGCTCAATACCGGGATATCCAGCCACGACACATGGTTACTCGCCAGCAGGCACGGACCGCCCTTTCGTGGTGTGCCGTCGACACGGATGCGGATGCGCAGCAACCGGCAGAGGTTGCGGTGAAAGACATGCGGGAATGCGACCGCCAGCCTCGGCGCAGTCCGAAGCAATACCCACTGCAGCCCCATCAACGGCGGCACCGTCAGTACGAGTACTGCGACAATTGCTATGGCTCTGGAACGACCCATGGGTTCTTTGACCGCGGCTGGAGCCTACCGGTCCTCATCGCGGATCTTGACCGCATAGAGTTCGAGGCGGTGATCGACGAGACGGTAGCCGAGTTCACGGGCCACGACTTCCTGCAGTTTTTCGATGTCTTCGTTGCGGAACTCGATGACATCGCCGGAATTCAGATCGATGAGGTGATCATGGTGGTCTTCGCTGACGCGCTCATAGCGTGCGCGTCCGTCACGAAATTCATGGCGTTCGAGAATTCCGGCGTCTTCAAACAGCCGGACAGTTCGGTAAACGGTGGCGATGGAGATTTTATCGTCGATCGCGGAAGCGCGGCGGTAGAGTTCCTCGACGTCCGGATGGTCCTTCGATTGCGACAGGACACGCGCGATGACCCGGCGCTGCTCGGTCATGCGCATGCCTTTTTCCATACAAAGCGCTTCCAGTCGGTTCGACATGTTCCTCCGCCAGCGGGTCCATCAGCTGCACTGCATTGCACGCCCGCTAAAAGTTATAGAACGCGGCTTTGAGTCACGCAACGCGCACCCGGCTGCACAGCGTTCAGATTATATCCGCCGCTTCCCAGCTCAGAACGTGGGCGTCCGCTGACCGTCCGCCGGGGCGGCCGTAGTAGCCTTTGCGCACATCGAGCAGCCGAAAGCCGAGGTCGTCATAGAGCGCGCGGGCGGGAGAATTGTCCGCGGCAACATCGAGAAAGAGCCTGCCGCCCCCTTGTCCGCGCAGCCTTTCCTGCATGGCGCGGATCAAAGCCCGGGCAATTCCCCGGCGCCGGCATCGCGGACGAACGCCAAGCGTCAGGATCTCCGCCTCGTCGAGCACGTGGCGCACGATTACGGCGCCCTGCAGCTCCCGCCCGGTGCGCCACGCACAGTCGGCCGCACCGAGCGCCCATAAGGGGTTTGCTTTGAACAGCGCGTGCAGATCGTCCGCCGGCCACGGAGTATCGAAGCACGCCGCATGCAGACCGGCAATCGCGGCTACGGCATCCGCCCCGATCTCGGCAAGCTCAATGGCCTGGTCAGAGGTCTCCATCTCTGGTCATCCATCCTTTCGCTGTGGAAGTTTGGCGTCCGGCGCGCGCAGATAGAACGGCGATGGCGGCGGCCCGTCAGACGGTTTGACCGCGCCGCGGCAAGCGACATGGCAGGCATCGGACAGTTCGGGCGCGGCGGCATCGAAGGTAAAGCCGGCAGCTTCACCACATACGTCGCGCATTATCCGCGCGCCGGTGCCGACGATAAGCGGTGTGTGCCCTCGCAACACATCGGCAGCGTCCGCCGGCGTGACAACGCAAGGCTCACTCAACGGTGTTAAATCATTGGAAAAACACTGCACGTATACCTCGCCGCGGCGCGCATCGATCGCGGCCGCCACGGACCCACCGGTCAGACCCGCCCCCGCAGCGGCAAGGGCCTCAAGCGTGGTTACACCGACCAGCGGCAGACCTGTGCCCAGCGCCATGCCGCGCGCGGCGGCAACGCCGATGCGCACGCCGGTAAACGTTCCAGGCCCGGTGGTTACGGCAAGCCTGTCGAGATCGCTGTACCCCACGCCCGCGTCCGACATGGTCTCAGCGATTTGATCCATAAGCACTTCGGCGTGACCGCGCGCGCGCGGCTCGAAGCGGTGCGCAAGGATTTCCGCACCGGCACCGCCGCACTCGACCACCGCGACCGAGCACGCCGGCATGGCCGTATCAAAGGCGAGAACCCGCATGGATACCTGATCTTGCACTGAACGGCGCGCCCGGGCGCCGGTAAACCGCTACCCGGCGGTCAGACCGGACGCACTTCGCTGACTTCGGGAATGAAGTGGCGAAGCAGGTTTTCGATGCCGTGCTTGAGAGTTGCGGTCGAACTCGGGCAGCCGGCGCAGGCGCCGCGCATATGCAGGAAGACGACGCCTTCGCGATAGCCCTGGAAGGTGATGTCGCCGCCGTCCTGCGCCACGGCCGGGCGCACGCGGGTGTCGAGCAGTTCCTTGATGGTCGTCACGACCTCTTCGTCGGCTTCATCGAAGAACTCTTCATCGGCGGTGCCGTCGGCGCCGCCGCTTTCCATGACCGGTTGTCCCGAAACGAAATGTTCCATGATGATGCCGAGGATCGCGGGCTTGAGATGCTGCCACTCGCCGTCGCCCTTGGTGACGGAAATGAAGTCTGACCCGAGAAAAACGCCGGCCACGTTGTCTATCTGAAACAACCGCGATGCCAGCGGCGATACCGCCGCCTGTTCGGCGTCGCGGAAATCAACCGGCGTTCCGGCGAGCACGTCGCGGCCGGGGATGAATTTCAATGTCGCCGGATTCGGCGTCGCTTCTGTCTGGATGAACATATCATGCTCCAATGCGGCGCATCCCTTGGCCGGCGCTTATTGAGGCTGTGCCGGTCGGAACCTGCCGCGTGCTGCTTTACAGATTAGAATAGTTCTTAGACCTGCCGGACACAAGGGCACCCGGGTTATAATCGGTTCCCACTCAAACAAACCCGACAATCTTGCGCACTTCGTCATAAATCGGTGCGGCGATGACGCGCGCCCGTTCCGCCCCCTTGCGCAGCACCGCGTCCATCTCGGCGGGGTCGGCGTTGAGGCGGCTCATTTCCGCGCCGATGGGCCCGACTTTTTCGACCGCAAGCTCCGCAAGATCCTGTTTGAAGGCCTGAAACGTTCCGCCGCCGTAAGTTGCAAGTACCGCATCGGCGGTGCTGTCGGCCAAAGCGGCGAATATCCCCACCAGATTGTCGGCCTCGGGCCGGCCTTCGAGACCGGCCGTCTCGCTTGGCAGCGCGTCGGGATCGGTCTTTGCCTTGCGGATCTTTTTGGCAATCGTTTCCGCGTCGTCGGTCAGATCTATACGCGACATCTCGGACGGTTCCGACTTGCTCATCTTTCGGGCGCCGTCACGCAGCGACATGACACGCGTCGCGGGCCCGGCAATAAGCGGTTCTGTGAGTGGAAAAAAGCCGTCTCCATGGCCGGCAGCGGCAATCGGTTCGGCGAAATCGGTGTTGAATTTCTGCGCGATGTCGCGGCAGAGCTCAAGGTGCTGCTTCTGATCGTCGCCGACGGGAACATGAGTGGCGCGATAGAGGAGAATGTCGGCTGCCATCAATGTCGGATAGGCAAACAGCCCGACAGATGCGTTCTCGCGGTTCTTGCCGGCCTTGTCCTTGAACTGGGTCATGCGGTTGAGCCAGCCCATGCGTGCCACGCAGTTGAAAATCCAGGCGAGCTCTGCATGTTCGCCCACCCGGCTCTGGTTGAACACGACGTGCTTGTCGGGGTCGATGCCGCAGGCAATGTAGGCTGCCGCCACGTGGCGCGTGCTTTCCGCGAGCTCTTGGGGATCCTGCCACACGGTGATGGCGTGCAGATCAACAACGCAGTAAATGCATTCGTGACTGTTCTGCAGTTCAACAAAACGCTTGATAGCGCCGAGATAGTTGCCAAGGTGCAGGCTACCGCTCGGCTGGACGCCGGAAAAGACGCGATTTTGTGGCATCGACATGGGGGTTACTCCGTTCAGGACGCGGGCTGTATGGCGCATTCTGATGCGGAAGTGAAGCCCTCGCGAACTTCCTTCCCTAAGACCGCGAGCGGCGGAACTGGCCGGCGAGATCGCGCACTTGCACCGCCCCCAGCACTTGCGCCGCAACCGCATAGACTGCGGTGCCCAGAACGACAACGCTGATGAGCACGACGACCCGCAGTTCGAAGGAAACGCCCGGTGCGAATACGCTCGATGCGTAGATCATGACGCCGTAAAGCACCGCCCCCATCGCAAAGCTTGCGATGAGGATGCGCGGCAACCGGGCGCGCAAACGGGCATCGACGGAATATTCACCGCGCCGCGCCAGTGTGAATCCGAGCAGCGCGGCATTGACCCAGCCGGCGATCGACGAGGCAAACGCGATGCCGACAAAGCCGATCTGAAAAAACAGAATTAAACTGACAGCTACATTTGTGAGCATGGAAACGCCCGCATAGATCATCGGTGTGCGGGTGTCCTCGCGGGCAAAAAAGCCTGGAGAAAACACTTTGATCAACACGAAAGACGGCAGGCCCAATGCAAAGGCGGCCAGCGCAAGCGATGTTGCCAGCGTATCGGTCGCGTCAAATGCGCCGCGCTCGAACAGCACCTGCACAACCGGAGTGGGGATGACGATGAGGGCAATGGCGGCCGGCACCGTCAGCAACATGGAATATTCAAGCGCGCGGTTCTGGCTGTTGTGTACGCCTTCGGTGTCGTCGGCACGCAGGCGCCGGGAAAGATCGGGCAGCAAAACCACGCCGATGGCGATGCCGACAACGCCGAGCGGCAGTTGGTAGACCCGGTCGGCATAGTAGAGATAGGACACCGCACCGGCCTGCAGCGTCGCGATCATCGTGCCGATGAGAATATTGATCTGGGTGATACCGCCGGCAATGACGCCTGGAATACCGAGCCGGACAAGCTGGCGCACGCCCGGCGTGATGCGCGGACGCTTCAGCTTCAGGGTCATGCCGGCGCGCCGACAGGCGCCGTAGAGCATGGCAAACTGCAATGCGCCGGCGACGCAGACACCCCATGCAAGTGCCGTTCCCGTGCGCGGCGTGTTGCCCCAGACGAGGAATACCGCGGCGGACAGCACCGCAATCAACACGATATTGAGAAGGATGGGCGCCGCGGCGGCAACGGCAAACCGACCCATGGAATTGAGGACGCCGCTCAACAGCGCGACGAGCGACATGAAAAGCAGATAGGGGAATGCGATGCGGGTCAGAAACACTGCAAGATCGAACTTGTCACCATCGCCAACGAAGCCCGGCGCCGTTACATACATGAGCCACGGCATGGTGAGTTCGGCAACCACGGTAAACACGACAAGCGTTGCAAACAACACGGAGAAGACGTCGCTTGCGAAGCCGCGTGCTGTTTCCTCGCCGCCGCCTTCCAGGCGTTTTGCAAAGAGCGGCACGAACGCGGCATTGAACGCGCCCTCGCCGAACAGGCGCCTGAACAAATTGGGAAACCGGAAGGCGACAACAAAGGCGTCGGCCACGGGGCCCGAACCCAAAAGCGCTGCAATCAGCATGTCGCGCACGAACCCGAGCACGCGGCTGATCATTGTGTAGCCGCCAACGGTTGCGGCGGAGCGCAGCAGGTTCATTGCCAAATCTGTTTCAAGTTCGGGTGCATAGTTCGCCCTGAACTATACGCAGAGCGGGTAAATGTCACGAAAACGTGGCGCCGGCGCACCTGTTATTCCGCCGCAATCCCGGCATCCGCGGGTTTCGGTGCGAAAACAGCGAGCAGGCGGCGGCGAATCGCACTTTGGCGGTTTTTATTGGTGATCTTGGCGCCCGTCAGATCGGTCACATAGAACACGTCGACAACACGCTCGCCGAATGTCGCGATGCGGGCGGAGCCGATATTGAGATTGAGCTCAGAAAGGGCGCGGGTCAGGTTGAAGAGCAGTCCCGAGCGGTCGAGACCGTTCACCTCGACCACGGTGAACTGGTTCGACGACTCATTGTCGATCATGACCGCCGGTTCAACCTTGAAGGCACGCAGGCGTCGCTGCGGTTTGTCGCGGCGGCGGACTATGTCGGCAATCCGCACCTCGCCGCTGAGGCCGGCCTCGATGGTTTCCGCAATACGCCGGGCACGTCGGGTTTCATCGCGCGCCTCTGGAAATTCACGCTGCACATGGATGGTGTCGAGTGCCATGCCGTCCGTTGTCGTAAAAATCTGCGCGCCGGCGATATTGGCACCGGCGGCGGCGCAGGCGCCCGTGACCAGCGCCAGGAGCTTGGGGTGGTCGGGGGCGAGAACGGTGAGTTCGGTAATTTCCGTGAACCCGTCGGTTTTGACATCGGTTCGCACCGTGTCGCCCGCGAGGGTTGCCTGCGCGATGAGGCGGGCGTGGTTCACCTGTTCGGCAGTGTCGACGCTCAACCAGTAGGGGGCGTAGTGGCGCGGCAGATAGGCGTCGATTTCCGCGTCACTCCAGTCCTCCATCGCGTAGCGGAATCGCCCTTGCGCGGCGTCGAGGCGCTGCTCGCGGGAAATCGTCACGTGACCGCCGCTCAGAACAGGGGCGGTTTCATAGTAAAGCGTGCGCAGCAACTGGCCCTTCCAGCCGTTCCAGACGCCCGGGCCCACCGCCTTGATGTCTGCAACGGTGAGGATCAACAGGCACTTCAGGCGTTCGGGGCCCTGCACCATGGCGGCGAAATCGAGGATCGTCTTGTAATCGTTGAGGTCGCGCATCTGGGCGAAGTCGCTCATGATGAGATGATTGCGCACGAGCCAGGCGGCGAGATCGGTTTCAGCACCCGTCAGTCCAAGTCTTGGCCCCAGATTGCGGGCGACGCGTTCGCCGGCAACGGAGTGATCTTCCTTGCGGCCCTTGGCGATGTCATGCAGCAGCATTGCCACGAAGAGGGCGCGGCGGTGCTCAAGCGTATGAATGATTTCGTTGGCGAGCGGGTGTTCTTCGGCCAGTTCGCCGCGTTCGATTTCGCTCAGAATCCCAATCGACCTCAGGAGATGCTCGTCGACGGTATAGTGGTGGTACATGTTGAACTGCATCAAAGCGACGATGCGGCCGAAGTCGAGGACGAAGCGGCCGAGCACACCGGCTTCGTTCATGCGTCGCAGGATAGCTTCCGGGTCGTTGCGCGATGTCAGGATATCCATAAACAGCCGGTTTGCTTCGCGGTCCGAGCGAACCTTGCGGTCAACCAGCTTGAGCGAGCGGGTCACCAGCTTGAGGGCGTTGGGGTGGATCGCGGCATTGTAATGGTCGGCGAGATGAAACAGGCGGATCAGGTTGACGGGATCGCGCTCGAAGACATCTTCCGACACCGTGCCGATGCGTCCCGATACGAGGTGAAAATCCTTGGTTTCAGCGATTTTGCGGGCGGCGCCGACGCGCAGCGACCGCAGGAACCGGCTGACCACGGGTGCCTTCTTGATCTGCTGTGCCTCAAGCGCCGCGCAGAATATACGTGTCAGATCTCCGACGTCCTTGGCGATGAGGAAATAGTGCTTCATGAAACGCTCGACCGGGCGCAGCCCGCCGCGCTCGACATAGCCGAGCAGGCCGGCGATTTCCGGCTGCAGGTCGAAGGAAAGCCGCTCCTCGGCACGGCCCGCAATGAAATGCAGGTGGCACCTTACCGACCACAGAAAGTCCTCGCACTTGCGGAACTTGCGGTACTCGGAACGGGTAAACAGGCCCGCCTTGATGAGATCGCGGGCCGATTGCGTCCGGTGGCAGAACTTGGCGAGCCAGAACAGGGTCTGAAGGTCACGCAAACCGCCCTTGCCATCCTTAACGTCCGGTTCGACAAGATACCGTGACGCACCGGCGCGCAAATGTCGTGCATCGCGCTCGGTGAGTTTGGAGGCGATGAAGTTCTGGGCGCCGTCGCGCATGATTTCGCGGTCGTAGCGCTCCGCCAGCTCATCGAACAGGCCGCGGTCGGCCCAGATGTAACGCGCTTCGAGCACCGCCGTCTGGATCGTCACATCGGCGCCGGAGAGCCGGATGCATTCACTCACGCTGCGCGTTGCATGGCCGACCTTGAAGCCGAGATCCCACAGTGCGTAGAGCACATACTCGATGACACTTTCGCCCCACGCCGTCTGCTTGTAGGGCAGGAGAAAGAGAAGATCGATGTCGGAACCGGGCGCCAGCATACCGCGCCCGTAACCGCCGACGGCGACGATGCTGACGCGCTCGGCGGAAGACGGGTTCTGGGCGCGGTAGACATGCGTCACCGCGAAATCATAAACAACGCGAACGATGTCATCCTGCAGCTCAGACAGGGCGCGGGCACAATCGGTGCCGCGGCCATCGGTCATGAACCGCTCGGCAATTCGGCCGCGGCCTGTGTCAATCGCGTCACGCAGCAGACCGAGCACTGCCTGGCGCAACTTCTGATCGCTGCCGCCAAGCTCGTTGTAGGCCGCCGTCAGGTCGTTGCGAAGTTGATCCGCATCGACGAACTGCGCACTCGGCTTTTCACTCACCTTGCTCTCCGGATTTTTCACTCGCGCCAACGTTATGCGATTGCCCCGGCGCATGCCACATCGCCGGACGCCGCATGGCCAAATGCCTATTCGCTCTCAGAGCGCAGTTTCTTCAGTTCATAGAGGAGTTCAAGCGCCTCGCGCGGTGTCAGCTCGTCGGGCAGGATTTCGGCGACCCGCTGCTCGATCACAGATGGCCCGGAATGCTGCGCCGCGGGGTTGGACGGGCGCGCGGCGGAGAACAATGGCAGATCGTCGACGAGATCGGCGGCCGAACTACCTCTCTCGCCTTCTTCAAGCGCATGCAGGACCTCCGTCGCGCGCGCTACCACCGCGGCAGGAAGGCCTGCAAGTTTCGCCACCTGAATGCCGTAGGATCTGTCGGCGACGCCGGCCCCCACTTCGTGCAGAAAAACGACCTCGCCCTGCCACTCCTTGACCTTCATGGTGGCATTAACGAGTTCGTCCAGTCGTTCGCCAAGTGCGGTCAGTTCGTGAAAATGGGTCGCGAAGAGAGCCCGTGACGTGTTGAGGTCATGCAGGTGTTCAACGCAGGCCCAGGCGATGGAAAGGCCGTCGAATGTTGCGGTGCCGCGGCCGATTTCGTCGAGAATGACCAGTGAACGGGGCCCTGCCTGATTGAGAATAGTCGCGGTTTCCACCATTTCGACCATGAAAGTGGAGCGCCCGCGCGCCAGATCGTCGGCGGCGCCAACGCGGCTGAACAGACGGTCGACCACACCGATGTGCGCAGCCTTCGCCGGCACGTAAGAGCCCATCTGCGCCATGATGGCAATGAGCGCATTCTGGCGTAAAAAGGTCGATTTACCGGCCATGTTGGGGCCGGTGAGGAGCCATAGCCGGCCCGACAACCCGCCCCCCGGGGCATCATCAGAGGCCGGCGTCAAAGCGCAATCGTTGGGCATGAAATCGCCCTCTCCGCCTGCCCGAAGCGCGCGCTCGACAACCGGGTGGCGCCCGCCCTTGATATCGAACGCCAAAGTCGCATCGACATCGGGGCGGGTGTAACGCTCCGTTTCCGCCAGCTCGCCAAGCGCCGTTACCGTATCGAGCGTGGCGAGGCCGTCGGCGATGCGGGCGATTGCGGGAGCGCACTCAGACACTGCAATGCAGAGTTCTGAAAAGAGCCCGAGCTCGAGCGCCACGGCACGCTCGCCGGCCCTTGAGATACGCGCTTCGAGTTCGCCAAGCTCCGTCGTCGTAAACCGCATGGCATTGGCCATGGTCTGGCGGTGAATGAAGGTTTCGTTGAGCGGAGCCGACATCAGCCGTTCGCCGTGCTGGGCCGTTACCTCGACGAAGAACCCGAGCACGTTGTTGTGCTTGACCTTGAGCGCCTTGACGCCAGAAGCTTCCGCATATTTGCCCTGCAGCCCGGCGATGACCTTGCGGCTTTGATCACGCAGCAGCCGGTGTTCGTCCAGTTCCGGCAGAACGCCTGCACGGATGAAGCCGCCATCGCGCGCAAGCAGCGGGAGTTCATCATCGAGCACTTCCGTGAGCCGCGCAGACAAACCAGCATCGTCGCTCGAGAGGTCTGATGCAGTTTCCTCGACAAGCGCCGGCGTGCCGACGAGTGCGTGATTGCGCGCCAGTTCGGCGGCGGCTTCGCGGGCCCGCTCGATACCGTGGCCGATGGCGGCGAGATCGCGCGGCCCGCCGCGCACGACACTAACGCGCGCCAGGGCCCGGCCGAGATCGGGGGCGCGGCGCAGCAGGTCGCGCAATCCGCGGCGCAAATCGCGCAGCTCCAGCAAAAAACCGATGGCGTCGAGCCTGGCGGTGATGCGGCCGGGGTCGGTCAAGGGCGCGGCAAGCCAGCCGCTAAGGCACCTTGACCCCGCGCCTGTGACCGTGCGGTCGATAACGGCAAGCAGACTGCCGCCGGGGTCGCCCTGCAGGGTGCGGGTCAGTTCGAGATTGGCCCGCGTAGCCGCATCGATCAGCATGGCGGCATCGCGGCGCTCAAGCCGCGGTGCCTTGAACGCCGGCAGCGTGCCGACCTGGGTCAGCAGGACATAGTCGACAAGAGCGCCGAGCGCTGCACATTCGGCGCGTCCGAATTCACCGAATGCCTCCAGTGCCGCAACGCCGAAATGCTGCTTGATGCGGCGCTCGCCGGCGGCGCTGTCGAAGCGTGCCGCGGGCAAGGGCGAGACGGCGCCCGCACATTCGCGCCACAGATCGCGCAAGGCGTCGTCCTCGAACATGCTTTCCGGTACGATGATTTCGCTTGGTTCAAGGCGTGCAATTTCGGCTGCGAGCGCGCCGGGCACGGTTGCCGCCACCTGGAGATCGCCGGTTGAGATATCCGCCCAGGCGATGGCGCAGGCGTCCTGGACACGGGCACGGGCGACCGCCAGTACATAGTTGTGGCGGCGGGCGTCGAGCAGAGTGTCTTCTGTCAATGTGCCCGGCGTGACGAGCCGCACGACGTCGCGTTTTACAACCGATTTCGAGCCGCGCTTCTTGGCTTCGGACGGATCTTCGGTTTGCTCGCATACCGCAACCCGGTGCCCGGCGCGGATAAGGCGCTGCAGATACTCGTCGGCGGCATGAACCGGCACGCCGCACATTGGAATATCCTCACCCAGATGCTTGCCGCGTTTTGTCAATGTGATGCCAAGCGTTTCGGACGCTTTTACGGCGTCATCGAAGAACAGCTCGTAGAAATCGCCCATGCGGTAGAACAGAAGACAGTCCGCGTGCGCCTCCTTGATTGCGAGGAACTGCGCCATCATCGGCGTGGCGCCGGTGGTATCGGCGCTGGGTGGGGCGTGAGTGTTCATCGCCGCGAGCGTCTCATCGGCTTCGTATTCGGACGTTGCGAGGACATCTGGCAAGAGTAGCAAAATTTTCCGTCGGCCCAGCGTTCATGTCCGGGTTTTCAACACCAAACGCGACTATATGCCGAGCGATGCGATCGCACTGTCGGCTTGTGATCGCACAGCCATCTGACTATGGTGCGTTTCAATCCGCTTGCCCGCAAGCGGGCTTCTCCCTCCTGACATACAGCAAAGACGACGACACATGCCGACCCTTTTCGACTCGCCCGACCAGAAGCGCGTGCAGTTTACCGAGCAGGAAGCGCTGCAGTTTCATCAGCAAGGCAAACCCGGCAAGCTTGAGGTCAAGCCGACCATACCCATGGCGACGCAGCGCGATCTGAGCCTCGCCTATTCTCCAGGCGTCGCGGTGCCGGTGCGCGTGATCGCCGAACAACCCGAGACGGCCTACGACTACACCAACAAGGGAAACATGGTCGCGGTGGTGTCGAACGGTACCGCAATTCTCGGCCTTGGCAACCTCGGCGCGCTGGCCTCAAAACCTGTGATGGAGGGCAAGGGCGCGCTGTTCAAGCGGTTCGCCGATGTCGACGCAATCGATCTGGAAGTCGAAACCGAGGACGTCGAAGCCTTCATCAATTGCGTACGCTATCTCGGGCCCGCCTTCGGCGGCATCAATCTGGAAGACATCAAGGCGCCTGACTGTTTCATCATCGAGCAACGGCTGCGCGAAGAGATGGACATTCCGGTGTTTCACGACGATCAGCACGGCACGGTCATCATCGCCGCCGCCGGCCTGATCAACGCGCTGGCGCTCACCGGCCGCAAGCTTGAGGACATCAAGCTCGTGTGCAATGGCGCGGGCGCTGCAGGCATCGCCTGTCTTGAACTTATCAAGGCCATGGGCATGAAGCCGGACAACGCAATTTTGTGCGACAGCAAGGGGGTCATTTACAAAGGCCGCGAAGAAGGCATGAACCAGTGGAAATCGGCGCATGCGGTAGACACCGACACGCGCACGCTGGCTGAAGCCGTCAAGGGAGCGGACGTATTTTTCGGAGTGTCGGTCAAGGGCGCGCTGACCCAGGACATGGTACGCGACATGGCGGACGATCCGATCATTTTCGCCATGGCCAACCCGGATCCGGAGATCACGCCGGAAGAGGTCGCGGAAGTCCGCGACGATGCGATCATGGCGACGGGGCGGTCCGACTATCCCAACCAGATCAACAATGTGCTTGGATTTCCTTATATTTTCCGTGGCGCGCTCGATGTGCGCGCCCGCACCATTAACGAGCCGATGAAGATTGCCGCGGCCGAGGCACTGGCATCGTTGGCGCGCGAAGAAGTGCCCGACGAAGTCGCTGCCGCTTACCACGGCAGACGCCCTTCCTACGGCAAGAACTATCTGATACCGGTGCCGTTCGACCCGCGTCTGATCTCAGCGGTGCCGACGGCGGTTGCCAAGGCGGCAATGGATTCCGGCGTCGCCGGGCGCGACATCGTCGATCTTGAAACCTACTCGGCGGAGCTTTCGGCCCGCCTCGACCCGATTGCGGCGTCGCTGCAGAATATTTTCAATCAGGTCCGCCACTCGCCAAAAACCGTGGTGTTCGCGGAAGGCGAGGAAGACCGCGTTATGCGCGCCGCCAACGCCTATGCCAACGGCCAGCTCGGATCGGCAATTCTGGTGGCACGCAACTCGGAAATCGAAGAAACGATCCGCGCCAGCGGGCTGGAAATGAACCCGGCCGTATCGATCCACAACGCGCGACTGTCGGACCGCAACGCGGAATATGCGCAGTTTCTTTACGAACGCCTGAAACGGCGCGGCTATCTGTTCCGCGACTGCCAGAGGCTCGTCAACAACGACCGCAACATATTTGCCGCCTGCATGGTGGCGATGGGCGATGCGGATGCCATGATCACCGGCATCACACGCAATTATTCGGTGGCGCTGGCCGATGTAATGCGCGTCGTCGACCCGCAACCCGGTCACCGGGTGATCGGCGTTTCCATGGCGATCTGCCAGGGCCGCACGGTGTTCATCGCGGACACGGCGATCAACGAGCAGCCAAGCCCCGAGGTTCTTGCCGATACGGCGGAACAGGCGGCGGGTGTGGCGCGGCGCTTTGGGTACGAGCCACGTGTCGCGATGCTTGCCTATTCAACCTTCGGACATCCCGGCGGCGAACGGGCGCAGAGAATTCGCGACGCGGTGGAGATCCTCGATCAACGCAGTATCGATTTTGAGTATGAAGGTGAAATGGCGGCCGACATTGCCCTCAATGCCAATGCGATGTCGGCTTATCCGTTTGCCCGCCTCAGCGGGCCGGCGAACGTTCTGATCATGCCCGGGTTCGACAGTGCCAGTATTGCCACTAAAATGCTGCAGGAACTGGGTGACGTGACCGTGGTTGGCCCGCTGCTTGTGGGGCTTGGCGACTCGGTGCAGATCGTAAGCCTCAATGCCACGGCTTCCGATCTCGTCAACATGGCTGCGATCGCCGCCTACAACATCAACAACTGACGACAAAATTCGGCGTAGCGAACGGGAGCGGCTTTCAGCTCCCGACCGTTTCGCGCTGCGCCGCTTCGGGCGATCCGAAATGAGAGAAATAGCGCTGGTTGATGGCGCTCACCGGAAGCACGATCAGTATATCGATGGTGCCGAACTGGTCGTCGATTACGGCGCCGTCGCCGAGATAGGCGCCGAGCCGCAGATAGCCCTTTATCAGCGGCGGCAGCGCCCGCATGGTTTCGCGCTGGTTGAGTTCTTCAATCGGCATGCGGTTCATGTCGACATAGCGTTCGGGCAAGGCTGAAATCCGCCATTGCGGCGGTGCCTTGAAATTGTGGTGCAGGAAGCTCAATTCGCGCGCCAGAGCGTCCGGGTCCGTACCTTCCAGCGACGCGCAACCGAGCATCACATCGAGCCGGTGAATGCGCACATAATTCCAGATGCCCTGCCACAAGAGCTCAATGACCGGCTTGGTGCGAAACGGCGCGAGCACGCAGGAGCGGCCCAGCTCGAGAAAGTTCAGGTCATCACCGTGGGCTTCGAGCACCGGCGCAATATTGTACTCATCGGCGGTGTAGAAACCCTGGTGGCGTTCCGCCACACTCTGGCGCAGCAGCCGGTAGGTGCCGACCACTTCGCCGTCGGCAGCCATGATCGGGTCTGTTTCTCCCGACAAACCCGGCTTGGCAATGACCATGAGATGGTCGCAGATATCGTCGAAAGCATCGAAGTCGCGGCGCAGGCTGCGCATGCGCTCATCCGGCCGGGCACTCATTTCTTCGTAGAAAACACGGTAGCGCAGCGCCTGCGACGCCTCAATGTCACGCTCGCCATCGCCGAGGCGAACAATCTGATCGCCTTTGCGCCCAAGTTCCGTGCCGGGGGGAATGACCACTTCACCGCCCGGCGTCTGAAACCGTTCGACATTCGACAGGGAACCGAGGTCTCGCACAGTCATCGCTGCAGTTTCTCCGAATCGATCCCGTACTTATTCAACAGGGGCCCCGTCCGTGCCGTGCACGATTGTGAGGGGATGAACGTGAAGAAACGCCGTTCAGCCGTTATCATTCCGGTAGCGCCACAATGTCATAAACAGCAGACATGTTAAAGGGCGATGACGCTCGCCGGGCCGAGGCAGCGATGGTGTCTCCGGTCACGCAGCGCGTCTTGCGGCGCGGCGGGTGGACCCTTTGAGGATCTTCTCAAGATCGTGCCGGTCGAAGGGCTTTGTCAGATAATCCTGCATGCCGGCGGCACGGCAGCAGTTTTCATGTTCTTTCATGATGTTGGCCGTCAGGGCAACGATCGGCAGCGAACGGCACGGTTTCGGTGCGGCCGCCAGCAGCTTGCGGATATGCCTTGACGCTTCCAGACCGTCCATTTCGGGCATCTGCATGTCCATCAACACGAGATCGACGGAGAACCCTTGGGCCTGGTTCGCACGATAGGCCTTAAGGCATGAGCGTACGTGATCGACCGCCTGCGCGCCGTTATGCACATGGGTGACGGAATGGCCGAGACGGCGCAGCAGAGCGCTTGCCAGCATGGCGTTTATGTCATTGTCCTCGGCCAGCAAAATGTTCAGCGCGCCGCAGGACTTTGCGTGCCCCGCGGGCAAGCTGTCTTCCGTTCCGGCTTCCGCGTACTCATCGGTGCCAGCAGGTGTTCCGGCGAGCAGATTGAGAAGCGATGCGCGGCGCACAGGGTCGACCAGATAACCTTCAAAACTTGCCAGCTCGCCCGTGCGAAGCTCGCGGCGCTGGGCCGGCGTGATGACAACGATGTTGCGGGCATCCTGGAACGGCCAGGCGGTGCGTTTGCGCCGGCGCGCCTGAGCCCGCCAGCCAGCAAGGTCCCAAAGGGCTATGGCGGGTGCGCCGGCGACGGTGGCTTCGCCTTGCGTGTCGATGGTTGCACCGAGGCGCTCCATGTAACGGGCCAGCACGCCGAGCGCCAGGCCTTCGCTTCGCGCAATCCAAATGCGTTTTGCCGCCAACTCATCGCCGTTCGCGGCGGCGCGCTTGCTGCGTCCGGCCCAGTTGAGGTCGATTTCAAACGAAAAACAGGTGCCACGTCCCGGTTCCGTGTCAATCGCGAGTGTGCCTTTCATCAGTTCGATGAGGCGTTTTGAAATGGAAAGGCCAAGGCCGGTACCGCCGTATTTCCGAGACAGGGTAGAATCGGCCTGACGGAACTCTTCGAAGACGCGCTCGACGTGCTGCGGCGACATGCCGATGCCGGTATCCGACACGGAAATGCGCAGGCGTTTGAGGCGGCGGCTGCGTTTTTTTCGCGCCGTGGCCGGCGGGAGCGCCACTTCCTCTACTGCCACCTCCACTTCACCCGCTTCGGTGAATTTAATGGCGTTGCCGACCAGATTGAGGAGGATCTGGCGCAGCCTTTGAACATCGCCATGGAACTCGCAAGGCAGAGCCGGGTCGACGAAACAGCCAATGGCAACGTTTTTGGTGTGGGCGCGCGGCGCCATCAGTTCCACTACCCCTTCGACCAGCGGGGCAAATTCGAAGCGTTCCGTTTCCAGTTCGAGCTTTCCGGCCTCGATCTTGGAAAAATCGAGGATCTCGTCGATCATCGACAGAAGCGACTTGCCGGAGGCCTGGATCGTCCGTGCATAGGCCTGCTGTTCCTTCGTCAGCCGCGTGTCGACGAGCAGGTCCGCCATTCCGATAACCCCGTTCATGGGCGTGCGGATTTCATGGCTCATGGTGGCGAGAAAGCGTGATTTGGCGCGGTTGGCGGTTTCCGCCTGATCGCGCGCACCGGCGAGTTCGACATGCGCCTGTTTCTGTTCGGTGATATCCCGGCCGACGGTCTGTACTTCCACGACGGCTCCGTCCGAGGTGCAAATGGCAAAATCTTCCCACAAGAACCAGCGCGGGCCCGTTGCCGTCTGCACGCGCTGTTCGTAGCGCAGCCGCGCGGGAGAGGGGTTCTTCGATGCAAAGAAGTCAGCCCCCCGGCCAGCGCCTTCAAGAACGTCGGGCTCGAACGAGCCGCCGGTCGCGGTATCTGGATCGACGCCGAATGCGTCGCCGAACGCGCCGTTCACGAACGACAGCGTGCCATCGGGCCGACGGCGCAGGATAACATCGCCCTGACTTTCCACGAGACCGCGGTAGCGCGCCTCGCTTTCTGCAAGTTTTGCGGTCTGGATGTTGAGTTCGACGACCTTGCGGCGCGTTTCCGTCCACGCCCGCAAGGCCGCGGCCATAGCAAGCATGGCAAGCGCCATGACCAGTTCGGCGTGGATCGACAGCGCGCGGATATCCAGCACCAGCGGAATAATCAGGAGCAGCACGGCAAGCGTTGTGATGACAATAACCGCGGTTGAGGCAAGGCGCTGAAAACTAACGTCGCTCAATCCCGCGGGCAGGGCCGGGGCATTCTGTTCCGCCTGTTCCGCGCCCGGTTTGCCGATATCGTGGCTCGACATCGCTCTGCAACTCCCATTGATTCGGATCCGTTACGAGCCCAGAAGACCACCATTGGCTGAAAATTGCCTTAAGCCGCCGGTCCGTCCGGCGAGGTGCACCACCTGCAAAAGCGCCTCGGTTGCGCCACCATGCGGGCCTCCTGCGATTAATCGGCCCAACTGCGCGAATCCACTGGTATTGTTTGCCCGTATCTGCTGAAAATGCACCGGGAAGCTGGATGTGCCCCACGCGCGCGGCAAGCGTCCGGTGTCCGTAAACGGGGAATTTGGAGAAGAAAATGGCGGAAAATACACAAGGGTCGGGAGGTTTCGGAAAACTGATCGGCGCTGCGGTCATCGGTGCCATCGTGCCGACGGTGATCAGCATTGCCTATATCAGTAATCTGTCAAAGCGGATCGACACGATCGAGCAAAATGGCGTGACGCCGACAGCCGTGGCCGAGCAGCTGGCTTCAAACAATGCCGATGCCCTGAGAGGCGAAGCCGGGGCGCAGGGTGCGGCCGGAGCCGCTGGCGCCGCTGGCGCCGCTGGTGCCGATGGCGCCGCCGGGCAGGCGGGGCCTGCTGGACCCGCGGGCGCGGACGGCGCGCAGGGGACGCAAGGTGATCAGGGAGCAGCAGGGCCCAAGGGCGGTCAGGGCGATCAGGGCGCGCAAGGACCGGCGGGACCTGCCGGACCACAGGGCGCGCAAGGACCTCAGGGTCCGGCGGGGGCCGCAGGGCCAGCCGGATCGCAGGGCGAGGCCGGCGCTTCGGCATCCGTTGAAGATGTCGTCGGTGCGGTTATCGAGCGGCTGCGCCAGCAGGGCGTGATCCAGTAGCACTTGGCCGATCCGGGCCGATCCGGGCCGATACCGGCTCAAATGCAATTTCAGGCGCCATCCCTGACAAGGGGTGGCGTCTTTTTTTGTGCGCGCTTCACGCCGCCGAGCGCAGGCCGTCGGCGGCGCCGCGGTAGCTCAGCGCTTCGGCGATGTCTAGGCGGGTGACGTCGTCGCGGCCGTCGAGATCGGCGAGAGTGCGGGCGACGCGCAGCACGCGGTGAAATCCACGCGCGCTCAGGTTCATGTGTTCCGACGCCTCGCGCAGCAGGGTCATGCCGGCCACATCGGGGCTGGCGATTTCTTTCAGAAGCTCGCCGTCGGCGCGGGCGTTGACGCGCACGGCAGACGCACCGAAGGCCGCGAAGCGGGCGCGCTGGCGGTCGCGCGCGGCGATGACGCGTTGGCGGATGGGTTCGCTCGCCTCGCTTGCGGCACGGCCGATGAGATCTGCGGCACGCACCGCAGGCACTTCGATGCGCATGTCGATGCGGTCAAGCAGAGGCCCTGAGAGCTTTGCCTGATAGTCGTCCGCGCAGCGCGCGCCGCGGCGGCAGGTATGGCCGGGCTCGCCGGCGCGGCCGCACTTGCATGGGTTCATGGCGGCAATCAGCTGAAAGCGGGCCGGATAGGTGACGTGATGATTGACGCGGGCAATCGCGGTTTCGCCGGTTTCCATGGGCTGGCGCAGGGATTCCAGCACTTTTGGCGGGAATTCCGGCAATTCGTCGAGGAACAATACGCCGTTATGGGCGAGCGCCATTTCGCCCGGGCGCGCACGCAGGCCGCCGCCGACCATGGCGGCGGGGCTTGCCGTGTGGTGCGGGCTGCGGAACGGGCGGCGGCGCCCGATGCGCCCGCCTGAAAGCTCGCCGGCGACCGACGCGACCATGGAAGTCTCGAGCATCTCGGCGGGCTGCATGGCCGGCAGGATCGAGGGCAGCCGCTGGGCAAGCATCGACTTGCCCGCGCCGGGCGGCCCGACCATCAAGAGGTTGTGGCCACCCGCCGCGGCGATCTCAAGCGCCCGGCGCGCACTCTCCTGACCCTTGATGTCGGCAAAGTCGGGCAGGTCTGCGGTGTCCTCGGCAACGCCGGCGCGCGGCCGCGACAGCATCTGCGTGCCCTTGAAGTGGTTGACCAGCTGCACGACGTTGGCGGGGCTCAGAATATCGAGCGCCTCGCCGGCCCAGGCCGCTTCCGGCCCGCAGGCTTCAGGGCAGATGAGACCGAGCCCCTGCGCGTTGGCGGCGATGGCGGCCGGCAAAGCGCCCGCGACCGCCGACACCGACCCGTCAAGGCCGAGTTCGCCAAGCACCTGATAGCGCATCAGAGCTTCCGCCGGCACGATGCCGAGCGAGGCCATGAGCCCAAGGATGATCGGCAGGTCGTAATGGCTGCCCTCCTTGGGCAGGTCGGCGGGCGCCAGATTGACGATGATGCGTTTGGGCGGCAGCGCCAGACCGATGGCGGTCAGCGCGGCGCGCACCCGCTCGCGGCTTTCCGCCACCGCCTAGTCGCCAAGCCCGACGACGGAAAACGCCGGCATGCCGGAGGCAATCTGCACCTGCACATCAACAGGCACCGCCTCGATGCCCTGAAACGCAACCGTCCTGACGTGAACAACCATGACACCTTTCCCGCGAAAACCGCGCGGCAAAGATACCCCGGATTGAATTTCACATCAAGAACATTTCAAGAACAAACAGGAGGCCCGGTCACCCCGAGCCGTAGGCGCGGCCGCGCCAGGTGACGGATTTGCCCATGGCGCGGCGGATGAGGCATGTCCATTGCAGGACCAAAAAGAACGTCATGGCCAGCGGATGGAACACCACGCCGAGCCATGACTGGCCGAAGCGCAGCGCCAGCACGGCACGCCAGGCATAAGCGCAGACCGCGGCAACGGCCAGATAGGTCAGCGCTGTGCCGGTGAGGCCGGAAACCCAGACCCAGATTGCGAGCGGCAGCGGCAGAATGTGGCCGCCGGCGAGCAGCACCGTCCATATGGGCAGTCCGATTGGCGTCGCCATGCCTTCGTGGGCGTTCTTGGCAAGCCCTTCCCACAAACCGCCGAGATTGTCGTACATCCGCGTCGCAGCAAGCGCATTGGCGTCGAACAATGCGGTGAGATGGCCGTTGCGACGGAAAACGCGCGGCAGCCTTACGCCATCGTGGGCGCTGTCCGCGATCTCCGAATGGCCGCCGGTTTCGCGGTAGGCCTGCATGCGCACGGCAACAAGCTGGCCGCAGGCGGCGCCGAACATCGGGTGGCGCGAGAGGCGAGCACCGACGATCGGCAGATAGCCGAGCAACAGCACATGGATGAGCGGGATGACGAGTTTCTCCCAGAAACTCTCCGTCATCTGTTTTGGAAACCCGCTCAGCAGCGCGACATCGGGCCGCTTGTCCATGTAGGACGCGATGCGACCCAGCGCGTCGGGCGACACGGTGACATCGGCATCGAGGAACACGGCGATGTCGTGGGCGGCGTGTTTCGACAACGAAAAACAGGCATGCTGCTTACCGCTCCAGCCCTCGGCCAGCGGCGGCGCGTCGACAAGGCGGACACGGGCATCGCGGGAGGCAAAGTCGCGGACGATCTGCGGTGTGTTGTCGGTGGAGCTGTCGTCGCCGATGATCAGCTCAAACGCCTCGTGGCGGCTGGCGAGCACGCTTTCGATGACCGGAACAATGCGTTCCTCCTCGTTGCGCGCGGGGATGAGAACGGAAAGCGCGGGCGCTGTACCGCGCGGTTTCGGCAGGGGCAGGTAGAAGCCAAGGTTCAGGACGCCAAGGCCAAGCGGCAAAGCGGCCAGAACGAGCACGACGAGCGCCCAGACCTCGACGCTCATGAGCGGTCCTCCTCATGCGCGGCGGAGAATTTCTCACCCCGCACCATGGCTTTCAGATAGCGCCAGGCATCGTAGACCGGATTGACCCGGGCGCGCCCCTTGACAAGAACATCGAAAGCTTCCGCATCTCTCACAATGGCAGCCGCCGACAGGTCATCCATCGTCGTGCCAAGACGGGCGGCAAGGTCGCCGTTCCACTCATCCGTCGTGCGGCCCTCAACGCTGCCGCCGCGCACGGGCACGCCAAAATTGATCAGCACTTCGGGTTTGCGCTCGTTCCAGAACACATACTCGATCGCCATCGGCACAAACAGCGCATCGGTATCGCGGGCCAGTCGGGCGACGCCCGCCTCGAATTGCAACGGGCGCAAGCGGGCATCGGAGAATTTACCCTGGGGCGTCAGCCACAGCGCGCCGGAGCCTTCCGCCATGAGACCGCGGCCGACGGCCAGAAACCGCGCCGCGCCGCGCATGCTGTCGCGGTCGACCCCGAACACGCCAACGCGTTTCATGAAGGCGTATTTCTTCAGCATCGCCTCTTCCATCGGCCCGAAGGCCGGGCGGCCAGGCGTCAGTTTGGCGGCGAGCAGAATGATGAGGATCGGATCCCACCAGCCCGGGTGATTGCAGAAGAACACCATGCCGGTATCGGTCTTCCAGCCGCGTTCGGCCGCCGACAGAATGCGCACCGCATTGAAATTTCGGGCGAAATAGCCTTCAAGATAGGACGAGAACAGCCGGAACATGCGCGGCGAGTAGGTGTCGAGCACCGCGCGGGCGTGATCGGTCTTGACCTTTGCGCCGGCACTGTCGCTGTTGTCGCTCATTCACTCACATATGCGGTTCAGGCGTGGCCAAGGTCGGAGGCAAGAAGCCGCGTGGAGATGCGCGCGGATTCAAAAATGACCGGCAGACCGCTGCCCGGGTGCGTACCTCCGCCGACAAGATAAAGCCCCGGCACATCGCCGAACCGGTTGTGCGGGCGGAAATAGAGCATCTGCCGCAGATTGTGGCTCAGGTTGAAGGTGGCACCCTTGTAAATATTGAGATCGTCGCGCCAGCCGTCCGGTGTGACGATCTTCTCGTAACGCACCTTGTCGCGCAGGCCCTTCAGGCCGACAAGCTCAAGGCGCTTGTAGATGAAGTCGGCAAATCTGGAGGTCTCGTTGCCCCAGTGAATACCGTCCGTCTCATGCGGCACCGGCACCAGCACGTAGATTGTACTGTGGCCCGGCGGCGCCAGCGTGTCGTCGTTGATCGAGGCGTTCTGGACATAGAGCGACGGCTGGTCGGACAGTTTCTTGGCGGCGTGAATATCATCGATGTTGGTTTGCAGATCGTCCGCCAGCAAAATAGTGTGGTGCGGCACGTCGTCGTAATGTCCTTCAATGCCGAGATACATCATGAAGGTGGAGCAGGAGTATTTCTTCGACGCGATTTTGGCATCGCTCCAGCCCGGGCGTTTCTTTTCCGGCACGAGATCGGTCATCGCCTGGGCAAAATCCGCGTTCAGAAACACCGCATCCGCCACGTAGCGGCCTTTTTCGGTTTCCACCCCGGCAACGCGGTCGCCTTCGAACATGAGCTTCGTGACAGGCTCGGACAGGCGGAACTCGACGCCGTCTTCACGGGCGATGTCCGCCATGCGCTGCATCACCATGTTGCAGCCGCCCTTGGGGTGCCATACGCCGTGCTCGTATTCGAGAAACGCCAGAATGGAGAACAGGCTCGGACACTGGAACGGCGACATGCCGAGATATTTCGCCTGAAACGAAAACGCCTGACGCACGCGCGGATCGGAAAAGTGGCGCTGGAGATCCCGGTCCAGCGACCGATGCGGGCGCAGCATCGGCAAAGACTGCAGGACGCTCGGGCGCAGATAATCGAACACGCTGTCGAACTCGTTTTCAAGTACCGGGCGGAAGCGCTCGAGTTTGGCGGTGTTGTCGGCCATATATTTTGGCAGGTTTTCCGCATCCTGAGGCGAAAAGCGGGAGATTTCCTCCTGCATTTCCTTCAGATCGCTGCGCGCATAGATCTCGCCGCCGTTTTCGAACGCGACCCGGTACATGGGGTCGACCTTCACCATGGGCACCTCGTCCCACAGGTTGCGGCCACAAGCGGCAAACACGTCCTCGAGAACGCGCGGATAGAGGAAAAAGGTCGGGCCGATGTCGAACCGGTATCCGTCCGCTTCGATGGCGCCGGTGCGGCCGCCGATACGGCCTCCGCGCTCGATCACGGTAACGTTGTAGCCCTCGCTGCGCAGCAGCATGGCAGACGCAAGCCCTCCCGGCCCGGCGCCAACGACTACGACGTTCTTAGCTTTATGGGTGGGCATATGTTTCCCGTGTCACCCTGTTATTCACTCTACACCACTCAGTTGCGCGCTTGACACGCGGGGGAAGCGGTCGTCTTTTGGTGCGCCCTCATTCTTCCTGCGCTACCGTGTTCTATGCCACATGGTTCCATGAGATTGAAACGCTTTGTACCAAGACAACGACAGTACCTCTGCAATGAAGCCTTCTCAGACCGAACTGATCCGCCACCATGTCGACGCACTGCGCGCCGCACAGCATGAGTGGTGCCGCGCCGATGTGCCGGAACGGCTAAAAATAATCAAGGGGTTCAGGCAGATTTTAAGCACCGGCGGGGAGGACTATTCAGCGCGCCTCGCACGCGAAAGCGGCCGCGTGCAGGGCGAAATACTGGTCGCGGAGTTCATTCCCCTGGCCGATGCGTGCCGGTTTCTGGAGCGCAGCGCGGCGAAAATCCTGAAACCCCGCAAACTTGGCGGTTCCGGCCGGCCCTCCTGGATGCCGCTGCTCGCAACCACCGTACGGCGCGATCCCTTCGGCGTGGTTCTGGTGCTGGCGCCCTTCAACTATCCGCTCATGCTGCCCGGCATTCAGGCGCTGCAAGCACTGGCGGCAGGTAACGCGGTGTTGTTCAAACCGGGTCGTAACGGCCTGCAGGCAGCCATGCTGTTTGCCGAAATACTGCAGAAAGCGGGGCTTCCCGAGGGGCTTTTGCACATTCTGGATGAAAGCGTGGAAGCCGGCGCGGCGGCGCTGAAAAGCGGCGTCGACAAGGTCGTCCTTACCGGATCGGTCGAAACCGGCCGCGCGGTGGCACGAGCGCTGGCCGATGGGCCGGTCCCCTCGGTTATGGAGCTTTCCGGCAACGATCCGCTGATCGTGCTGCCGGGCGCCGATCTTGGGCTTGTGGCAAAAGCGGTCGGATACGGATTGCGCCTCAACGGTAGCCAGACCTGTATCGCGCCCAGACGCATCATCGTGGTGGGCCGCGATGCAGGCCCGGTGCGCGACCGGCTGCTTGAGACGATCACGGCATTGCCGGCGGCCGAACTGCCAGCGGACCTCCTGACGCGGCTCGATGCCGCACTTACGGACGCCCGCGCCGCCGGCGCCGCGACGACACCTGAAGACCCGCGGTCGGGCACCGCATTCGCGCCCTGCCTGATCGAGGGGCTTGATGCGGGCCATGCATTCCTCGCCATGGACCTCTTCGCGCCGGTGTCGACGCTGCTTGAGGCCGAAGACACCGATCAGGCGCTCGACATCGTGCACCGTTCGCCCTACCGGCTCGGCGCATCGATTTTCGGACCGGTGCGCGAGGCGCAATCGCTGGCCGCGCGGCTCGATGCCGGTGCCGTTTGCATCAACGACGCGATCATACCAACCGTCGATCCACGCGCGCCGTTCGGCGGGCGCGGGCGTTCCGGCCATGGCGCGACACGCGGCGCAGAGGGCCTTTTGGAAATGACCCAGGCCAAGGCGGTGTTCACCCGTTCAACGCGGATCAGGCCGCACTTCGCACCGCCACGCGACGACGATCCGGAATTTTTCGGCAGTTTTCTGCTCGCCGCCCATGGCACAGGCTTTAAGGCACGGCTGTCTGCCGCGCGGCGGCTCATGCGTCAACTTTCAACGCGCATGTCGGCATTGAAGTAAGTTTCATGAACCCGATCGTCGTTGAAAACCTGACCAAGAGCTACCGCCGCGTGAAAGCGCTTCAGGGCGTCAGTTTTTCCGTGCGCAAGGGCGAGACCTATGCGCTTTTGGGCCCCAACGGCGCCGGCAAGACGACGACTATCGAAATTCTCGAAGGCTACCGCAAAGCGGATGGCGGCACGGCGCGCGTGCTCGACATGGACCCGGCAAGCGGCGGGCGGCGTCTGCGCGAAAAAATCGGCATCGTGCTGCAGGCAACGGCGCTTGAGCCGGAACTCAACGTGCGCGAAACGGTGCGCGCCTTTGCGCGACTTTACCCGAGCGCGATCCCTGTCGACGAGGCCATTGAACTGGTCGATCTCGCGCACGCCCGGGGCAAGCGCGTCAAGGCACTGTCGGGAGGCCAGCAGCGGCGCCTTGAGATTGCGCTCGGCGTTGTCGGCAGTCCGGAAGTTCTGTTTCTTGACGAGCCGACCACCGGTCTCGATCCCGACGCGCGGCGCAAGATATGGGATTTGGTGCGCTCCCTGAACGATGCCGGCAAGACCATATTGCTATCCTCGCACTATATGGAAGAGGTTGAAGTCCTGGCGCACCGGCTGTCCATTCTGGTGGACGGCAAGATCCGTGCCGAAGGCTCGCCACTCGAGCTGCAGGGCCAGTTCGGCGCGCGCGCCACCATCAGCTTCAAGATCCAGGGCAACGGTCAGGAAATCATCTATCCTTACGGTGTGCGCGATAAGGTGCGCGAGCATCAGGGCTGGACGTATCTGGCGGTCGATGACCCGACGCCGGCGCTCAACGAATTGACAGCCTGGGCGATGCGGCACGGGTTCGGGCTGCAGCATCTCACGGTCAACCGGCCAACGCTTGAAGACATCTACCTGCAACTCACCGCCAAACCGCAGCCGGAAACCCGCTGATGCTTCTCTTGTTCGAAACCTTCCATCAGCTCAGGCTGTTTATGCGCCGGCCGGCGGCCGTATTCTTCGTGGCGGTTCTGCCGCTCGTGCTCCTGGTGATTTTTACCGAAATCTTCGGCAACGATCCGGTATCGGCCCAGGGCGTGACCACAGCACAGTTCTACACGCCGGCGCTCGCCGTCTTCGGCATGGTGACCGCGTGCTACACCTATCTGGCGGTTTCGACCGCCATTGCGCGCGACACCGGCGTCCTGAAACGGGTGCGCGGCACGCCGCTGCCGCCGCTGACCTATATTTCGGCACGCGTTATCGCGGTGTCGGTCATCGCGGTGCTGTCGGTGGTGCTGGTGGTCGGTGTCGGCGTTGCCTTCTACAAGGTCGAGCTTTTGCATCATTCGCTGCCGGCATCGGTGGTTTTGCTGATCGTCGCCGCATTGACGTTCTCCGCGCTCGGAATGCTGGTGACCGCGCTCTGCAAGTCATCCGACACGGTAATCGCGGTGACTAACGCGACGCTGCTGCCGCTCGCCTTCGTGTCCGAAGTGTTCGTCCGCCCGTGGCGTGAACTGCCGACATGGATGAAATGGATTGCCGATGTGCTGCCGCTCAAGCACTTCTCATCGGCCTTTCAGGCGACCTTCAAGCCGGCCCTTCAGGGACACGGTTTTGTGTGGCAGGGAGGCGATACAACGCTTGCCATCCTGCCGCAGCTTGCAATCCTAGTCGCCTGGGGCATCGGGGCCGCCGTGCTGGCGAGCTACCTGTTCCGCTGGGAGCCCAACGCAGGGTGATCGTTCATCCCAGCACCGAAAAGCTTGAGTCCTCGTTGATTTCGCGCAGGCGAGAGTAGAACCCTACATTGAGATTGCCGCCGATGGTTTCGAGCGCGAAGCGGTAGGGCTCCTCATCATGGTCGGTGCCGGCCTCGCAATAGGCGATGAGGCCGGCCATCATCTTGCCGGCAACCGGCGCGTTCTTGAACTGGTTGCCGGAAGAACCAATCGCCATGTAGAAGCCCGGCAGGCAGGATTTGTCGTAAATCGGGATCCAGTCCTCGGTGACATCGTAGAGATCGACAACACCGCGCCGCGCATTCGGAATGCCGAGTTCTGGAATGCGCTGACCCATGCGGTAGGCCTGATGGGTCCATTGCTCGGTGAATTCGCGGTCGAAGTCATCCGCGTCGACAAACTCGCGCGGATCGCAGTCCGGGTCCTCGCTGCCGACGAGTATGTGATTGCCAGTTTCCGGGCGGCAGTAGCAGCCGATGTCGCTGTCGGATATGACGAGCCCGTCGCGGACGAAATCGAAATTCGGTGGCGAGGGCACATGCACGACTTCCTGGCGCAGGGCGCGGGTGGTGATCTTCATGTCAGCGTCGGCACCGGCCATGACGTTGATGACGCAGGAATGCGGCCCGGCGACGTTCACAACCACCGGGGCTGAAATCTCCGTGCCGTTTGACAGCGCAATGCCGGATACGCGGCCTTGCGACTTCAGGATATCCGCAACCTCGCAGTTAAAGCGAAACTCCGCACCATGGGCTTCGGCAGCACGCTGCAGATTGTGAGTGGCGAGTTGTGGATCGCTGATATATCCGGCAGTTGGAAAATAAACCGCGCTTTCGACGTCGCCGCCGGTCGGCTCGGCGAAGCCGTCATCGCCGATACGCTTGGGCGGGAAATGACGTTTCAGGTCATACACGGGCAGCCGTTCGGTAATCCGTGACCGGTCCCAGATTTCGTAGGGAATGTTCAACTCATCGCACAGTGACGTGTGGCGTTTGAGGTGGCCATTATGTTCGGTCTGCATGACAAGGCAGCCGCATTCAATGAACTCCGCATGGCCGCTTTCATCGGATGCGCCGAGATAATTCGCCCAGTCCTTCCAGTAATAGTAACCCTCGAAAGCAAAGGCAGTACCGTCGAGCGTTGAGTAGTGCACGCGGATGATGGCGCAGGAATTGCTCGTCGAGCCGTATCCGGCAGCGGGCAGTTTGTCGACGTTGAGCGTGCGCAGGCCGGATTTGGCCATTTCAAACGCGGTCGCCGCGCCGATGATGCCCGCGCCAATGATGATTGCGTCGTAGTCGTGAGCCATCAAACCTCTCCTTCTTCTCAGCGACGCGCTTCGATGGCGTCCCAGATCATTGCGGCGATATCGTTGCCGCCGAAGTTCCTGACCTCGCGGATGCCGGTCGGCGAAGTCACGTTGATTTCCGTCAGCCAGTCGCCGATCACATCGATGCCGACGAAGATCAGGCCGCGGCGCCTGAGTTCCGGTCCGATCGCCTCGCAGATGGCGCGGTCGCGGTCGGACATGTCGATCGGCTCCGGCCGGCCTCCGACATGCATGTTCGAGCGGCTTTCGCCAAGCGCCGGCACGCGGTTGATGATGCCGGCGGGCTCGCCGTCCACCAGGATGATGCGCTTGTCGCCGTCGCGCACGGCGGGCAGATACTGCTGCACGACATAGGGTTCGCGAAAATTCTGTTCGAACAATTCCAGCAGCGCACCGAGATTTTCATCGCCGTGGGAGAGACGGAAAACACCGGCACCGCCATTGCCGTAGAGCGGCTTGACGATGATGTCGCCGTGTTCGTCGCGAAACGCCCGGACCTCGCGCGCATCGCGGGTGATGAGCGTCGGCGGCATAAAGTCGGCGAATTCGATGCAAAAGAGCTTTTCCGGCGCGTTGCGCACATGCGCCGGGTCGTTCACCACGAGCGTCTTGGGGTGCACGTGTTCCAAAAGGTGCGTGGCGGTGATGTAGCTCATGTCGAAGGGCGGATCCTGGCGCATATGCACAACATCCAGATCGGCGAGGTTTTCCACTCTCTCATCGCTCAGCGTGAAGTGATTGCCCTCTTCGTCGCGCAGCTCAAGGCTCGCGCCGGCCGCATACAGGCGGCCATCGCGCAGGCTGAGCGCCTGCGGTTCATAATAAAATATGCTGTGCCCGCGCCGCTGCGCCTCGAGCAGAATAGCGAAGGTCGAATCGCCCTTGATGTCGATCGCATTTATCGGGTCCATCTGGACGGCAATTTTGAGGCTCATGCGAGGGATCTCTCCGTTAGTGGCCGCACCGCGATCACGCGGCCCGTCCTATAAATGACGAACAGGGCGCACGATCAAGAGGGTCTAATGTCCACCGTCCGCAGAAAATGCGTTGGCCATGTGGCGCGGCAGTCCGAATGCATTGACGAGCACGACATCGAAGCGAAAATCGAGGTCATCCTGGCCGGCGGCTCCGGCGCGCCAGAATTCCGCCGCCCGGGCGATGCGCGCCATCTGGGCCGGCGAAACCGCGTGCGCGGCGCTGGCAAAATCGCGGCGCTGCTTGACCTCAACGAAGGCAATGGTGCGTCCACGCCTCGCTACCAGGTCGATTTCGCCAACCGGCGTTTTGTACCGGCGCGCAACAACCCGGTAGCCTTTGCAGCGCAGCAGCACCGACGCAATGGATTCGGCCCAGTGTCCGCGACGCTCGGCCTGACGGCGGGACCGGGCACGCGGTTGCTTCACCGCTCCTCGCCATCGCGGGCGTGGGACAAGTCAAGGGCACGCCGGTAGACCTGTTTCCGCGGCACCGCGAGAGCGCGCGCAACATGGTCCGCAGCATCGCGCACGCTCATCTCCGCAAGAGCGGCCCGCAGGGCCTTGTCGATTTCCTCGCCGCCCGGCGGGCGCGTTTCGCCCGGTGCCACGACGAGCGTAATTTCTCCCTTGAACGTGCCGCGGTCGCGCGCCATGCCAACAAGATCGGTGAGCGTGCCACGCACGATTTCCTCATGCATTTTCGTGAGCTCGCGCGTCAATGTCGCGCCGCGGTCGCCAAATGCGACCAGCAGGGCTTCCAGTGTCAGTGTCACTTTGCGCGGCGAAACAAAGAAGATTAACGTCGCCTGGATGCCGGCGAGTTCAGCCAGCGCCGTGTCGCGCGCGCCCTTTTTTTCCGGCAGAAAGCCGACAAACTGAAACCTGTCCGTCGGTTGCCCGGCAACCGCAAGCGCCGCCAGGAGGGCCGACGCCCCGGGCACCGGAAAGACCGTGACATCACCCGCGGCAGCGTCGCGCACAAGCTTGAATCCGGGGTCCGAGACAAGCGGCGTTCCGGCATCGCTGACAAGCGCGATCGTTCCACCGGCCCCAAGACGCGTCATGATTTCGGGCCGCATGCGCTCCGCATTGTGTTCGTGATAGGCTTTGAGGGGCGTCGAAATGCCATAATTTCGTACCAGTTTCACGGTCGTGCGGGTGTCTTCGCACAGTATGAGGTCGGCTGCGGCAAGTGTTTCAAGGGCGCGCAAGGTAATGTCGCCAAGATGGCCGATGGGCGTCGCGGTCACATAGAGGCCGGGCGCCAGAGCCGCTGCCGCCACAGGCTGGCCGTTGAGCAGGAAAGTTTTCTGACGGCGTGGTTTGTCGTTCGCGGTCACACATTAGCCGGCGAAAGAGCCGCCGCCCCCGTTAAGATTGAGTGCGCTATGGTTTTTACTTCCGGGTCAAGATTGAGTAGCTTACAGAACAGGGGTTGGCGGCGAAAGCCGGTACGACGCACGTTGCGGAGCGTGCGAGGCACCAGGGACGATAAAACAGGGGCCACAAGGTGGAAAGCGTAACAGTAGTATTAAAGCGAGTATCCTGCGGTTTGCAGACAGGGAAACTGTGGCTTGCGGGCCTGTTCATCGGTCTGTCGGTCGGCCTGTCGGCTTGCACCAGCGGCGTCGATCTCGGTGTCGGCGACTGGTTTGCCGGTGGCGGTTCATCGCCAACCGTCAATTCCCAGGATCTTGCGGCATTGAACGCGGGCGGCGCGCGCGTCGCCATGCTGCTGCCGCTGTCGGCGAATGGCGAGGCGGCGCAGATTGCCCGTGCGCTGAAAGAGGCGGGCGAACTTGCGGTATTCGAGGCCGGCCAGGCAGGCATTGTCCTGACGACGAAGGACACGCTCGGCACGCCGGCGGGTGCGCAGGCCGCGGCACAGGCGGCCATTCAAGAGGGCGCCGAACTGATCATCGGCCCGCTGTTTTCCAATTCGGTTCGCGCCATCGCGCCGGTCACCCAGACAAGTAACACGCCGGTCATCGCGTTTTCGACCGACCGGAACGTCGCGACGCAGAACATTTATCTTCTGAGCTTTCTGCCGGAGCTTGAAGTGCAGCGTGTGATGCAGCATGCCTCGGCGGCAGGTGCCCGCACGTTTGCCGCGCTGGTGCCGCAGTCTCCTTACGGGGCTGTCGTTGAGCGCGCCATGACGCAGGCAGTGCAGGCTTCCGGTGGCCGCCTCGTTGCGATTGAACGATACGCGCGCACGCAGGAAGGCCTCGCGGCGCCGGTCAACAAGATCGCCCAGGCGGTCAACGGCAACAATGTGGACGCGCTGCTCATCGCCGAAGGCGGGGCACTCTTGCGCTCCATTGCCTCGCAACTTGCCCAGAGCGGTATCAACCAGGGTTCGGTGCAGTTTCTCGGTACCGGCCTTTGGGACGAACAGGGTGTCAACACCATCCCGAACCTGATCGGTGGCTGGTATGCCGGTCCGCCGCCGTCCGCAAAGCAGCAGTTCGCGGTCAGATTCCAGAACGCCTATGGCCGCCAGCCGCCGCGCCTTGCAAGCCTTGCTTATGACGCTGTGTCGCTCGCCATCGCGTTTTCGCGCCAGCCCCAGGGCAACCGCTTTACCGCTCCGCAAATGGCCAATCCGGAAGGCTTTGCCGGGGTCGACGGACTGTTCAGGTTCATGCCGAACGGTCTCAACGAGCGCGGGCTTGCGGTCATGCAGGTGACCGGCGCGGGATCGCAGGAAGTAAGCCCTGCGCCGCCGAGATTTGCAGGCACCGGGTCTTAAAGAGAAGCCGCCAGTTCCGCAGCGACGGCGTTCAGCACCAGCCGCCCGCGCGGCGTGAGCTGGAGAACGGTGGTTGACACTTCTTCGTTAAGCAGCCCCATGCGCGCAAGCGCAATGACGGTATCGGGCGCGGGTGTGGGAAGGCCGCGCTCGCGCAATCTTGAAAGCGGCAGGCCTTCTGAAAGCCGCAATCCCATAACCAGGATTTCATGCGTCTGTTCACGGGCCGACAAGGGACTTTCCGTTGCGCTGCCCGTGCCTGCGCCATCCACTTCGCGGCGCCAGGCTTCCGGGTCGCGGTGGGCGTCGATGGCAAGGCGTTCCCCCGCCACCGTTATACGGCTGTGGGCGCCGGGACCAATACCGATATAGTCCCCATAGCGCCAGTAAATGAGGTTGTGGCGCGACTCCGCCCCGGGGCGGGCATGGTTGGAAATTTCATACGCCGGAATGCCGGCTGCCTCACAGAGTTCCTGTGTGACTTCGTAGAATGCGACCGCGAGATCTTCTTCCGGGACAATGAGCTTGCCGGCGTCATGCAGGACGGCGAAGGGTGTTCCCGGCTCTATCGTCAACTGATAAAGCGAAAGATGATCGCCGGCGCGCGCCAGCGCCTGCGTGAGCTCCGCGCGCCAGTCTTCGGCGCTCTGGTGTGGCCGCGCATAGATCAGATCGAATGACACGCGCTCAAAGTTTGTGTGCGCGACATCGAGCGCGGCCATGGCTTCGGCAACTGAATGCTGGCGGCCGAGCGCCTTGAGAGCGCGGTCATCCAGCGCCTGCACACCGACTGAAACGCGGTTTACCCCGGCGGTCCGGTACCCGGCAAAATTCCGCGCCTCGACACTGGTCGGGTTTGCCTCCAGCGTGATTTCAGCATCGGCGCTCAGCGGCCAGAGATCCGCCGCGGCCTCAATGAGAGTGGAAACCGCGGCGGGGGTCATGAGCGAGGGCGTGCCGCCGCCGAAGAAAATACTGTCGAGGATGCCGGCGCCGGTGCGGGCCGCGAAGCTTTGCATTTCCCGCACGAGGGCTCCGGTAAAGGACGTTTCGTCCACGCCGTTGTGACGGACATGGGAGTTGAAGTCGCAATAGGGGCATTTGGCGAGGCAGAACGGCCAGTGAATATAGAGGCCGAAACGCGTTTGGCCCGTTGACCAGATTGTATCGCGGCCTAAGCGCTCGGCGGCGGCGTGATCAATCGTGCCCAAGACAGTCCTCAGTGAGCTTTGCAAACGCGTCGGCGCGGTGCGACATCTCATGCTTCTCCTCAGGCGCCATTTCACCGAATGTCAGCTGACGCCCGGTTGCCACGAATACCGGGTCGTAGCCGAAGCCGTGCTCGCCCCGGGGCGGCCATACCAAGTGTCCGCGCACCTCACCCTCGAAGATCTCATGATGGCCGTCCGGCCAGGCAATGCAAAGCGCGCAGACAAAGCGCGCGGCGCGTGCGTCTGCGCTGACGGCCCCTATCTCAGAGAGTTCGTGCTCAACGCGCTGCATGGCTTGCGAAAAGTCCTTTTGCGGACCGGCCCAGCGGGCGGAGTAAATCCCGGGCGCGCCGCCCAGCGCCTCGACCGCAAGCCCGGAATCATCGGCGAGCGCCACTTTTCCCGACGCATCCGCCGCGGCGCGGGCTTTCAGAAGCGCGTTTTCAGCGAATGTCGCGCCGGTTTCCTCGGGCTCATCCAGACCAAGCTCGCCAGCGGACACAACGCCAACGCCGCGGCCTCGCACCAGTTCGGCAATCTCACGCACCTTGCCCGGGTTGTGGCTTGCCACGACGAGAGTGGTTTCCTGCAATTGCCGATGTGTCATTCTAGAGCCCACTTGTTGAATTCGGAGCCACTTTGACCGGCTTGTCTTGCTGCGTGGTCAGGCGCGCTTCGCTATGCGATGTGGGACATCTCATAAGAAGCGCAACGCCGCCACGCGGCAAGACAAGCCGGCCGTTGGTGGACCAAATCCGTCCGCCGGCAGCGTTGCGCCGCTTGCCCGATGCCCCGCATCGCGCTGCGCGCCGCGCCTTGCCGGTCGAACTGATTTGGTCCATCAAAGTGACTCCGGATTCATCAAATGGGCTCTAGAGCCCAGATTCTCGGTTCGGCGAATTCAAGGCAGTTGCCCGCAGGGTCGCGGAAGTAGATCGAGCGGCCGCCCTGCGGCCATTCGAAGTCGGATTCGATCGCGACACCACGCGCGTCCAGACGGCCCCGCCAGGCCTCGATTTCATCGGCGCTGGCGGCAAAGCACACATGGCCCGGCCCATGCGCGCCGTGCGGCGGAACGGGCAGCGCACTTCCCGTCGCTGGTTTCGCCGTAGCCTCGGCGTTGAAGATGAGCAGAACCTGGCTGCCGCAGCGGAAGAACACGTGACGTCCGGCCTCTTCCGTCACCAGCTCCAGCCCCAGCACCTCGCGGTAAAAGGCGCTCGCCGCAGGCAGATCCGATGCATAAAGCACGGTTTCAAGAACCCGGTTGGGCGTCATTTGGCTTCCCGGTTGTCAGCCGACCGCAAATTTCTGGAGCGTTACAAGGCGCTCGATACCTTCGCGCGCCAGCGCCAGCATGGTTTCAAAGTCCCCGCCGCTGAAAGGATCGCCTTCCGCGGTCGCCTGAATTTCGACAATGCCACCCGACCCGGTCATGACGAAGTTCGCATCCGTGTCGGCTTCGGAGTCCTCCGCATAATCCAGATCGCATACCGGCTCGCCGTTATAGATGCCGCAGGAAATGGCGGCGATGTGATCCTTTAGAACGTCCGTCTTGACCATGTCGCGCTCAGCCATCCACTTGATGCAGTCGTGCAGCGCGACCCAGGCGCCGGTGATCGAGGCGGTTCTTGTCCCGCCATCGGCCTGCAATACGTCGCAGTCGACCTGGATCTGGCGCTCGCCGAGCTTTTCAAGATCCACAACCGCGCGCAGGCTGCGGCCGATCAGCCGCTGAATTTCCTGGGTCCGGCCGCTCTGTTTGCCGGCTGTGGCTTCGCGGCGCATACGCTCGCCGGTAGAACGCGGCAGCATGCCGTATTCCGCCGTCACCCAGCCGCGGCCCTGACCGCGCAGCCACGGCGGCACGCGGTCATCGAGACTTGCCGTACACAAGACATGCGTATCGCCGCATTTTATGAGGCAGGAGCCTTCGGCATGTTTTGCAAAACCGCGTTCCAACTCGATGGAGCGGATCGCGCCTGGTTCCCGTTTCGATGGTCGCATGGTTCAAGGTTTCTTTTCTTGTTTCGGGTTTTTTGGAATTGCGCAGTGTTCTAGCCCGCAGCGTACACTTACTGCAAAAGAAAACGCCGTAGCAGGCGTCGCGCACAGAGATTCGGCGGTCGTCGATTGACGGCAACCGGCTGCATGCCCAGACCGTTTCGGGTTCATATGAATTCGTTTGACCGGCGTTGCGGCGATTGCCCGATACACCGCACCGCGCCTTGCCGGATGAACCGGCTTGACCCATCAAACGTTTCCATATGAACCTGAAACGGTCTAGGTTCGAGGGAGCGGATCCGCGGATCCGCAATGACCATAACCCAGTCTGTGGCAGTCTCATGCATACGCCGCTCACCGGATTGACCGAGCTCGATCAGCGATCGCGTGAGATCTTCCGGCAAATCGTGGAAAGTTACATCGAGACCGGCGACCCCGTCGGCTCGCGCACGTTGAGCCGTGCGCTGCCGATCAACTTGTCGCCCGCCTCGGTGCGCAACGTCATGGCGGACCTTGAGGAAAGCGGCCTCATATTCGCGCCGCACACAAGTGCCGGGCGCCTGCCAACGGAACTGGGGCTGCGGCTCTTCGTCGACGGCCTGCTGCAGGTCGGCAGCCTCTCCGACCCGGACCGCCGCGAAATCGAAGCTCAGGTTTCCCTGCGCAATACGGACCAGACGGTTGAGGAATATCTCTCCGACGCGACCAATCTGCTTTCGGGCCTCAGTCAGTGCGCCGGGGTTGTGCTGACACCGAAGAAGAACCTCCGTCTCAAACATCTGGAGTTTGTGAGCCTCGACCCAAGCCGCGCGCTTGTCGTGATGGTGGGCGAGGACGACATGGTCGAGAACCGCGTCATGGATCTGCCGTCGGGCTTGCCGGCCTCGGCGCTGGTTCGCGCGTCGAACTACATCAATTCGCGCATGCAGGGGCGCACTTTCGACGAAATCAGCGCTGAAATCGCACGCGAAATCGAAAACCAGAAGAGCGCTCTCGACGCGCTGACGGCGGAGGTTGTCGAAACCGGCCTTGCGACATGGGCAGGCGATGGACAGACGGACAGCAAAACGCTGATTGTGCGCGGACGTTCAAATCTTCTGGAGGATCTCACCGCCATTGAGGATCTTGAACGGATCCGCCGGCTGTTCGACGACCTTGAATCAAAGAAAGACCTGATCCAGCTGCTCGGTCTGGCGGAGAGCGCGGAGGGCGTAAAGATTTTCATCGGCTCGGAGAACAATCTGTTTTCGCTGTCGGGGTCGTCGCTCATCGTCGCGCCCTATCGCGACACGGAAGAAAAGATCGTCGGCGTTATTGGCGTAATCGGTCCGACGCGCCTGAATTACGCGCGTATTATCCCCATGGTCGATTATACCGCGCGCGTGTTGGGACGATTGGTCACTTGATTTGCGGCCCAAAACACTGATATCGGGGCCAGCACATCAGGCCACAGATTGAGAACAACATCTATTATGAGCGACGAAAAAGCCAAAGACCCGTGCCCGCCTGAAAACCAGGCCGCCACTGCGGCGGGCGAGAACCCGGCGCCCGTCGATACACCAGCCGATGTGTCCGGGGATACGCCCGGGGATGCAGCTGGCGCTCCGGCTGCCGACGAGACGCCCGACCCCTTCGCCGTGCTCGAAGCGCTGCAGAGTGAAAACGAGGAGCTGAAGGACCGGCTTTTGCGCACCATCGCGGAGACGGAAAATCTGCGCCGCCGGATGGACCGCGAGAAGGAAGAAGCGCGCAAGTTTGCCGCCAGCGCCTTTGCCCGAGACATGCTGAGCGTCGGCGACAACATGGCGCGCGCGGTGCAGAGCGTCAGCGACGAAGCCCGCGAGGGCGCGGACGAATCCGTCCAGACCCTGATCACCGGCGTTGAAATGACCGAACGCGAGCTGCTCTCGGTGTTTGAAAAGCACGGCATTTCGCGCATCGAGCCGACAGGCGAAAAATTCGACCCGAACTTCCATCAGGCAATGTTCGAGATGGAAAACGTGGATGTGCCTTCCGGTACCGTCTTGGAGGTCGTGCAGGCCGGCTATGTCATCGGCGAGCGCGTCATTCGCCCGGCCATGGTCGCGGTGTCGAAAGGCGGACCCAAAGGCGCACCCAAAGCCGGGCCGAAGGCGGCACCGGCAGCCGATGCCGCCGAACCTGACGCGGCGAAGGAATCACCCGCCGATGCGCGTCAGGCGGCGCATTCGCATGAAGAGACCGCCCAGGCGAAAACGCAACCCGATGCAGGCGGCACCGTCGACCGGAGTGCCTGACAAACTCTACGGCCTGACCCGCCGCAGGGTCAGATTGATGCGCCCGCCGCCCTCGATCAGGGTGGAGGAGCCTGCCAAAATCCGGTCAACGCCGTGGTAGCGCAGCCTTGACGGGCCGGCCAGGACGACAACATCTCCCGAATGCAATGTGAGCGAGCGTGTTGGGTCTTTGCGCGTGAGGCCGCCAATGCGGAATTTACAGGATTCCCCGAGCGATACGGAGACAACCGGCGCTTCGTAAGTTTCCTCGTCTTCATCGCGATGCAGTCCGAGTTTCGGATTGTCTCCGCGGTAAACGTTGATGAGGCAGCATTCAGGGTCGCCCGGATACTGCGAAAACCTGTGCCAGACGTCCAAAATCTCGGCAGGCATGGCGGGCCAGGGCGCATCCGTCACCGGGTGGCGGGCCTGATAGCGGTAGCCTTCACGGTCCGATACCCAGCCCAGAGAACCGGCATTGGTCATTTCAATGGAGAACGGCCGCCCCGAGCGCGGCATTTCCGGCCGGTAAAAGGGTGCCGCGCGAATGACATTTTGCACTGCAGCAAGAAGAATCTCCTGCGCTGTGCGCTCAAGCGCGCCGGGCAACAGCCTTAACCCTTCATTAACCAGATTGGCCTGCATTGCCTCAAACCACGCGGTTTCTTGAAAAAAGCGCCATTTTCATGCGTTTTGACGCGGCAAACGCTTGATGTGACGGCGTCACAAACTTATATAAACGGCGACACTTCGCAATGCATCATATTCCGCTGGAGACCGGCCCCTGGCTTGTGCGAAGGAGACAGGGCGCGAAGGGTGCTTTAGACAAGGCCCAAAGAGCGGTCTGCCGAAGAGGAGGTTTACTATGGCCAAAGTCATTGGCATTGATCTTGGCACGACAAATTCGTGTGTCGCTGTCATGGAGGGCAAAGACCCCAAGATTATCGAAAATACCGAAGGCGCGCGGACAACGCCGTCGATGGTCGCCTTTACCGAAGACGAGGAAATTCTCGTCGGCCAGCCGGCAAAACGCCAGGCGGTCACCAATCCCGACAATACGATTTTTGCGATCAAGCGGCTGATCGGCCGCCGCCACGACGATCCCATGGTCAAGAAGGACAAGAAGCTTGTTCCCTACCAGATCGTCAAGGCAGACAACGGCGATGCGTGGGTCGAAGCGCACGGCGAGAAGTACGCGCCATCGCAGATTTCCGCCTACATTCTGCAGAAGATGAAGGAGACCGCGGAGCGCTCGCTCGGTGAGACCATCACTGAAGCGGTGATCACGGTTCCGGCCTACTTCAACGATTCCCAGCGTCAGGCCACCAAGGACGCCGGCAAGATTGCCGGTCTCGAAGTGCTGCGCATCATCAATGAACCGACCGCGGCGGCACTCGCCTACGGCCTCGACAAGAAAGACGGCACGACGATTGCCGTCTACGACCTTGGCGGCGGCACGTTCGACGTCTCCATTCTTGAGCTCGGCGACGGTGTGTTCGAAGTGAAATCGACCGATGGCGACACGTTCCTCGGCGGTGAGGACTTCGACATGCGGATCGTCGATTACCTCGCGGAAGAGTTCAACAAGGAAAACGGCATCAATCTGCGCGGCGACAACATGGCCCTGCAACGCCTCAAGAAAGCAGCTGAAGACGCCAAGATCGAACTGTCGTCCTCGCAGCAGACCGAGATCAACCTGCCGTTCATCACCGCGGATCAGTCCGGTCCGAAGCACCTGACCATGAAGCTGACGCGGGCGAAGCTTGAATCGCTCGTCGACGATCTCGTGCAGAAGACCATTGCGCCGTGCAAATCGGCCCTCAAGGAAGCCGGCCTCAAGGCGGGTGAAATTGACGAGGTCGTGCTCGTCGGCGGCATGACGCGCATGCCCAGGGTCATCGAAACGGTGAAGAACTTCTTCGGCAAGGAGCCTCACAAGGGCGTCAATCCGGATGAGGTCGTGGCCGCCGGTGCTGCCATTCTCGCCGGTGTGCTCAAAGGCGATGTCAAGGACGTGCTGCTGCTCGATGTCACACCACTGTCGCTCGGCATCGAAACGCTGGGCGGGGTGTTTACCCGTCTGATCGACCGCAACACGACGATCCCGACGAAGAAGAGCCAGGTGTTCTCGACGGCAGAAGACAGCCAGACCGCGGTCACCATCCGGGTGCACCAGGGCGAGCGCGAAATGGCATCCGACAACAAGCTGCTCGGGCAGTTCGACCTCGTCGGACTTCCGGCCGCGCCGCGCGGCACGCCGCAGATCGAAGTGACCTTCGATATCGACGCCAACGGCATCGTCAACGTTGCGGCGCAGGACAAGGCGACGGGCAAGGAACAGACCATCCGTATCCAGGCATCTGGCGGTCTCAACGACGACGAGATCGAAAAGATGGTTCAGGACGCCGAAGCGCATGCGGAAGAAGACAAGCAGCGCAAGGAACTCGTCGAGGCCAAGAACCAGGCCGAGGCGCTGATCCACTCGACGGAAAAAACGCTTGAGGACGCCGGCGACAAAGTGTCGGAGGCCGACAAGAGCACCATCGAGACGGCTGTCGCGGAACTGCGCGAAGCGATTGACGGCGAAGACCTCGATGTCACCGTCGTGCAGGAAAAAACCGAAGCTCTGGTCCAGGCTTCCATGAAGCTCGGCGAGTTGCTCTACCAAACGCAGCAGGCCGAGGCCGAGGCGGGCGAGAGCGACGAAGATGACAAAGACGATGGCGACGATGCAGGAGCAGAAGACGTTGTCGATGCCGACTTCGAGGAAGTCGACGACGACGCAGACGACGACAAAAAGTCGGCCTGATCGCATCGGCGGAAAAATCAATGGCCCTCATCGGGAAAAGGCGCAGTGCCAATTTTCACGATGAGGGCTTTCCGCATTCGGTTATAGTTACACTTTCGCGCGCCGGGAGCAGTTTGAGGCAACACTCCCGGCGACGCTTTTTTGGTGGGCTGGAGTAAATTCATGTCGAAGCGCGATTTCTACGAAGTGCTCGGCGTTTCGAAAGACGCAGACGACAAGGCGCTGAAGAGCGCCTACCGCCAGCTCGCCAAGCAGTTCCACCCGGATGCCAATCCGGGCGACGGGCAGGCGGAAGCGAAATTCAAGGAAATCAACGAAGCCTACGAGATGCTCAAGGACCCGCAGAAGCGGGCGGCCTACGATCAGTTCGGCCATGCTGCGTTCGAAGGCGGCGGATTTGGCGGCGGACAGGGCTTCGGCGCTGATTTTTCCAGCTCCATGTCGGACATTTTCGAAGACCTGTTCGGCGAGTTCATGGGCGGGCGGCGCGGCGGCGGCGGACACGGCGGCGAACGCGGTTCGGACCTGCGCTACAATCTTGAGATCGATCTCGGCGATGCGTTTGAAGGCACCAGCACGCAGATCCACATACCAACCAGCGTCACCTGCGAACCCTGCTCGGGCTCCGGCGCCAAGCCCGGCAGCTCGCCGGCGACCTGCTCGACCTGCGGCGGGCACGGCAAGGTGCGTGCGCAACAGGCATTCTTCACGATCGAACGCACCTGCCCGGCCTGCCACGGCCGCGGCCAGGTCATTTCCGATCCGTGCGACGAATGCTCGGGCGCCGGCCGCGTCACCAAGGAACGGACACTTTCGGTCAATATTCCAGCCGGCGTCGAAGACGGCACGCGCATCAGGCTCGCCGGCGAAGGCGAGGCCGGCATGCGCGGCGGCGTGGCGGGAGATCTCTATATTTTTCTGGCGCTCAGGCCGCACGATCTCTTCCAGCGCGACGGCGCCGACCTGTTCTGCCGCGTGCCCGTGGCGATGACGACGGCGGCGCTTGGCGGTCAGATCGAAGTGCCGACGGTGGACGGCAACCGGGCACGCGTGCAGATCCCCGAGGGCGCGCAAACCGAACGGCAGTTCCGTCTGCGCGGCAAAGGCATGCCGGTGCTGCGTTCCAAACAATATGGCGATCTTTACATCCAGGTCACGGTGGAAACGCCGGTCAACCTGTCGCGCAAGCAAAAGCAGATTCTGGCTGACTTCGAGGAAGCCTCCGGAGAGGACAACAATCCGGAATCGGCGGGCTTCTTTGCAAAGGTCAAGGAATTCTGGGACGGCCTCAGCGACTGAGGCAACATTCGAGGGGGAACGGTGCGAACCATGAGCGACACACCGAAGATACTGGTTTTCGCCGGCAGCGCGCGCGATGCCTCCTTCAACAAGAAACTTGCGAAACTTTGCGCGGGCCTGCTCGAAGAAGAGGGCGCGGCTGTTACGTTCGTCGACCTCAAGGACTATCCGATCCCACTTTACGACGGCGATCTTGAGGCAGGCGAGGGCCTGCCCGAACACGCGCGTACCTTGAAGCGCGCGTTCGCAGAACATGATGGGTTCATGATCGCCGCACCGGAATATAACGGCTCGCTCACGCCGTTGATCAAGAACACAATCGACTGGCTGACGCGGCCGGGCCCTGACGACGACGACCTGCGGCCTGTCTATCGCGGCAAGACGGCGGCGCTTTGTTCAACGTCGCCCGGCGCGCTCGGCGGCCTGCGCGGCCTCATTCCGCTCAGGCTGCTGCTCAGCGGTATCGGCGTGCATGTGGTGCCGGACCAGCTCGCCATTGGCGGTGCAATGCAGGCCTTCACCGACGATGGCGCGCTTGCCGATGATGCCATGGCGGGACGCTTGCGCGATCTGGCCCGCTCGCTGATCGCAACGACACGCGCCCTCAACATTTGAACGGAGAAGCCCGATGAAAGGTTATTGGATTGCCCGCGTCACCGTAACCGACCCCGACACCTACAAGCTCTATGCGGAAGCCGCACCGAAAGCGTTCAAGAAGTACAACGCCCAGGTACTGGCGCGTGGCGGCCAATGCGAACAGCTTGAAGGCGAGGGCCGGCCCCGCAATGTGGTCATCGAGTTTCCGACCTACGAGGATGCTCTGGCCTGCTACAACTCCGCTGAGTATCAGGCCGCACGCCAGCACCGGGTTGAGGCAGGAGTTGCCGAGATTGTCGTGGTTGAAGGCGTGTAAGCCACGCGATTGAGCGTCCTCAACGTCTGTGTGCGGTTCGTAAGCTCGCGGTCATCGCGTTGGATCATCTGAGATGCGTACCAATTGCTTGCCGAAGTTTTTGCCTGCGAGCAGGCCGATGAAGGTTGTTGGAACGTTCTCGATGCCATCGACGATGTCTTCCTTGAAACGGACCTTTCCCTCTCTCACCCACCGGGCCATGTCGCGTGCAAAATCGCCATACATGTCCTCAAAATCGGTGACAATGAAACCCTGTGTGCGGAAGCGCTTGATCAGGGAATCGGTCAGGAAACCCGGCAGCCGGTCGGGACCGGGCGGCGTGTCGGCGACGTTGTAACGGGTAATGACACCGCACACGGGAATGCGTGCAAAGAAGTTGAGCAGCGGATAGACCGCATCGAACACCTTACCGCCGACATTCTCAAAGTAGACATCGATGCCGTCCGGGCAGGCTGCCGCCAGGGCCGCGGCGAGGTCATCGCGGCGGTGAGAGATGCAGTCATCAAAGCCGAGTTCGTTCCTGACGAAATCGCACTTTTCCGTGGTCCCCGCAATTCCGATCGTGCGGCAGCCCTTGAGTCGAGCGATTTGACCGACGGTTCCCCCCACCGGGCCGGATGCAGCGGCAACGACCACCGATTCGCCCGCCTTCGGCTCCCCGATGCGCAGCAATCCGCTATAGGCAGTCAGTCCCGGCATGCCGAGCACACCGAGCGACGCCGTTATCGGCGCCTGCGAAGGATCGAGTTTTCTAAGGTCCGTGCCGGGCGTCACGGCATAGTCCTGCCAGCCTCCATAGCCCAGCACAAAGTCGCCGGGGGAGAAATCCGGTGACCTCGACGCGACGACGATGCCGACGGAACTACCACCCATGACGCCATCGATCGGCACGGGTTCAGCATAGGACTCGCCCGCGTTCATCCGGCCGCGATGGTATGGGTCGAGAGACAGGTATATGGCGCGGTAAAGCACTTCGCCCTCTCCTGGCTCAGGTACGGAGACTTCTACAAGACGGAAGTTTTGCGCGGTCGGCACACCCTCCGGGCGAGATGCAAGCAGAATCTGGCGGTTGAGGTCTTGGGTCATGTGAAATGCTCCACTCCTGCCGTGTGTCGTGGCGTGGCCGTTCAGCCGGTTTCGATGGGCAGGCTTTCGTCTGTCGCCCACTCGCTCATGGAATTGTCATAGACCGAAATGTCGCGATAGCCGAGCTGATACAGAACGAATGCGTCCACTGTGGCGGCAATCCCACCGCCACAGTAGGCGATGACCGCCTTGTCTGGACCGGCGCCGACGGCGGTGAACTTCTGCCGTGTTGTGTCGGCCGGGTGTATTTTCAACGTCTCAGGATCAAGCAGCGCCGCCGCCGGTACGTTAACGCTGCCCGGCAGCCGTCCCGGCCGCCCATAACGCGCATTCTCGCCGTTGTGCAGGCTGGGTGAAAGGGCATTGACGGTACAGATGCTAGATCCTCCGATAGCTGCCAGCACATCGCGCTTGCCGACGAACAGGCCGGGCCTCGGGCTGATCGACAACTTGCCGGAAGGGTAGCTGCATCGCAGCGTCGAAACGGGCCGGCCCTCTGCAATCCATGCGTCATAGCAACCGTCCAGCACCGCCGCATTGTCGAAACCGAGCCACCGAAGCATCCACCAGAACCGGGTCGCGCATTGCATATTCTTGCGCGCGTAGAGCACGAAACGGTTGCTATCGGACACGCCGTGACGCTCAAAGGCGTCGGCCACATCGCGCGGTGATGGCAGCGTGAAGTGGTAGGGGCTTTGGCGGTGAGAAAAATTCCCCTGCAGATCGAGATGACCAGAGCCTGGAATATGGCCCACGTCATGATCGGCGGCGCCGCAGACGACATGATAGGGCTGGCCAGTGCCGGTTTCGTAGACGAGATTGAATGTGCAATCGAAGATACGCAAGTTTGGGTCTGAGAGATGCGTCTCAAGCCAGTCCGTCGAAACCAGTGCGTTTGGATCGTCAAATTTCGGATTGCCCATTCGATACATCCTCATGCTCAAAGTGATTTCACCGCGGTTGCAAGCTCCGGCAAATTCGGCGGGGGCCGATAGGCTTGGTGTGTTCGATCTGATCACATCGTTCGATGCCGTTCACGACATGGCTGATCCGCAAGCCATGCTGAATGCTGTCCGGCTGGTCCTTGAAGCCGGGTGGTCTCGCATGATGCAGGATATTCGCGGATCGGCCCAGTTTGTAAACAACATGGATGTTCCGTTTGCCACTCCGCTTTACACGATTTCGTGCATGCACAGCACGCCGATCCCGCTCGGTCAGAGGGGTGACGGACAACGCGTAGGCGAGGAAGCCGCGCTGTTCAACAAACGGCACGGTTCCCGTCAGCCGTGCTACAAAGGCATCCTCCGGCGACGTGCCACAATGTCGAGTTGTTCAATGAATGAGCCGGGCCTCAATGTTCTGATCACCAACATTGTCATGTCGGGACGCTCGGGGACGGAGATCGTCACCCGCGATCTGGCCCTCGGTCTCGCTCGCGCCGGACATAATCCGACCGTCTATACCCAGCGCATCGGTCCGATCGGCGAAGAGCTGAAGGACCATTCGATACCGGTGACAACATCCATTGACGGGATCGGCGAACCGCCCGACATCATTCACGCGCACCATACTCCCGTCGCCGCCGTCGCTGTTACCCGCTTTCCCGATGTCCCCGCCGTGTTTCTCGCGCATGACTTTGTGACCTGGCATGACACGCCGCCGATATTTACACCGATCCGGCGATATCTCGCTGTCGATACAACGGTCGCGGAGCGGCTGTACGGCGATCCCGCGGTTGCTGACGACACAGTTGAAGTTGTTTTAAACGCCGTCGACATGGCGCGTTTTCCGGTCGGTCCGCCGCTGCCGTCAAGGCCCGAGAAAGCACTGGCCTTTGCAAAAAACCGGGGCCATGTCGCCGCTATCAAAGCCGCGTGCGATCAGCGCGACATTTCGCTGGATGTCGTTGGCGCCGCCGTCGGCCGGATTATCGAGGCACCTGAAGAAACCTTGCAGCAATACGATCTGGTCTTCACCTCGGCATTGAGCGCGATCGAGGCGATGGCCTGCGGCAGAGCAGTGATTGTTTGCGACGGCAGGGGGCTTGCAGGGCTGGTGACACCGCAGCGTTTTGAGGCCTGGAGGCCTATGAACTTTGGGTTGCGCACTTTGTCGCGGCCGGTCACGGCCACGGATCTGGTTAGCGAAATTGACGGCTATGACCCGGTTGCATCGTCGGAGGTATGCCGCCTCATCAGACAGGATGCGGATACCACGAAATGGATTGCCCGCTTCCTCGCGCTCTACAAAACGGTGATAGCCGAACACCGCGATGACACTGCCACATCAGGAAACATCGCCACCGAAGCCTCGCGCCATCTGGAAAAATGGGCTCCGACCTATAACCGGCACTGGCCTTGGATGGTTGAGCGCAACACCCTCCTGGAGAGAATCGGGCGGCTTACGGGCGAAACACTTAAGCCGCAGCTGCCGGGCAAACCCATCTCGTTTGCAAACAGTGCTGACCGGCAATTTTATGAGCTGGTCCGCGGCTTCTCTGAACCCGGCGCCGACGGGGTCTGGACAGTGGCGGATAGCGCCGTCCTGATCGTGCGCGTGCCGTCCGTAGAAGAAGACGCTGAGGCAGTGTTTGAAGTGTCGGTTGACCAGCCGCGCGGGATCGCCGGCCTGGCGGTCGACATTATGATTGATGGGAAAACACTCACAAACTGGTCGTTTGCCGGCGACGCCGGGGGATCGCCAGAATTCCAGACGGTGCAATTGCGAGGTGAGATGGCGCGGCACAATCAGCTGCTGGCGATTGAGTTTCGTGTGGCAGAACAGCTTGCGCTGGAAGAACAGGTGGCCGGCAACAGCGGTGAACCGTTCAGGATCAAGTTCGTTTCGTTGACATTTCAACCGCTCGAGGCGCTGCCGGTAACCGAACCTTTGCGCGGACCGAAGTGGCGAAGGGCTGTGGAACAGCTTTTCGGCCGGTACCGCGACCTCTAGCCGCGCTCGCCGCATTGAGCGGTCACGACGTCCCTCTTTCCTTCAGGGCGCGTATAAAGTCTGAATGTTCGCTCGCAAAATTGCCACTGACACGCTGGCCCGGCGCAACGGAGCGGGTCACCACGGCGCCGGCGGTTACGTTCGCACCGTCGCCGACCGTTATCCGGTCTATGAGGACCGCGCCCGGCCCGATCACCGCATGGGTGCCGACTTCCGTGTTGCCGGCGACGACGGCGCCGTGGCCGATCAGGCAATGGGACCCGACCCTGCAGTTGTGGGAAACGAACGCGCCATTGCCGATTCTGCAGTCCTTGCCGATCACCGTTGCCTGCCTGAAGACAGCCCGGGCGATAACCGCGTTCGCCATCACGGTGGTTCCATCGCCGATCACAACCGAACCCGCGTGCTCGACATCGATCATGCCGGCCTCGGTGCCGAGGGTCTGAAAGCCGCTGCCGCCGATGACCGCGCCGGGCATGATATGGACCCCATGCCCCAGTTTTGAACCCTGCAGAACCACGGCACCCGCGCCGACCCGGCAGTCTGGACCGATGACAACGCCGTGCTTATCGATATGCGCCTTCGGATGAATTTCCGCGCCTGGATCGATATCGTTGACGTTGGCGGTTTCGTAAAAGTCTGTTTTGGTCGCCAGATGATTGTGCAACCTGACGAACGCACGATCAGGCTCCGGGGCAGTCGCCACGCCAAGCCCGTCCCTCCAGCCAAAGTCAGAAAGTTCGGTGCTAACGAGAACAGCAGATATTCCAGGGGCCGTATCTGCCAGGGCGGCGAACTCTTCGGTTTTGGCGAACACCAGCCGGTGTTCCAATTCGATGTCGACAAAGCCCAGAGAGCTGACTTCCGCTTCACGCACCAGATCCAAGTCGCCAATGCGGCAAAGCTTGGACAGTTCAGCCATTTGCCACGTTGGTGATCTTCAGGGCGCGCGCGGCCTCGCCATCGATCAGTTGTGAGATCTGCTCGGCGACCTTAAGGACCCGTGCCGCATTCGATGGTCCCTTCAGCGCACCGGCTCCGGTCAAGACGGCTTGCGCGAAGTCGCTAAACTGGTCGACCAGAGGATTGTTTGCCTGAAGGGTTACATCGCCGGTTCTTGTGGACAGCGTCTGAGAAAGCAAATCAAGTTCCAGCCGATCGGCGCTGCGTGACGCAAGCGTGATCTCCCGCGACTGTTTCGAGCTGTCGAAACCAGCGCACAACCGGGCCGTAAATCCTCCGGCAAAACCCAAAGACGCGCGAACAAGCCCCGTGTCCGCCCCGTGTCCGGAATGCGCCGCCACGAACAGCGGCGCGGTGCCTGCGATCGCTATGGCATGATCGATGTCATGGACCATCAACTCCAGCACGGGGTCGGCATCATAGGTGCGCGCGCGATGTCTGGATATGCGCCGCGCGGTCATGGTTGCCGGATCCGGCAGAGCATTGACCGTATGCCGCAGTGCCGCATCGAACCGTTCGAGATACCCCGCCTGCAGGACCAAACCACGGTCGCAGGCGGTGTGCATCAGCAACCGGGCTTGCGCCGAATCTGTGCCGAACGGTTTTTCCAGCAACACATGCAAACCCAAGTCCAGACACTCAAGCGCGACTTTTGTCTGCTCATGCGGCGGAACGGCGATGCTTACAGCGTCGACGCTCATCGATAACTGCGCGATATCGGGTGCGGCGGCGCTATCGAATGCCAGTGCCAGGCCCCGTGCCCGGGTGGGAACAATATCGCAGAGCGCGGCAAGCTCGACATTCGGGAGTTGTTGCCAGCATTTCGCATGGACAAAGCCGAACGAGCCGCAGCCAATGACCCCTATTCGCAGAGTACTGTTTTGCAGTTTCGCAGGTTTCAAGTTCTCGCCCATCATGCGGTTGTTTGATCGCAAGTATTCCGTACCGCATCGGCGATCTGCGCCATGTGCTCTTGCGAAAGCTCATCATGTACAGGCAACGACAGTAATTCAACAGACAGGCGATTCGTAACCGGTAATTCACCGGATGCGAAATTTTCGTCGTAATAGGGCTGCGCGTTGATTCCGGTTCGGTAGTAAACCGCAGTCTCGATACCCGACCTCGACAACGCCGCCGCGAGGCCATCGCGGCCCGTGCCGAAGTTCCGCGGTTCGATGCGCACCGCAAATTGATGCCATGCATGGGTCGCCCCGGGCGTTATTGCCTGACAATGAAGACCTGGAATATCAGCAAGTGCATTTTGCAGATACCGGGCGTTGCTACGGCGGCGGGCAGCCATCGCATCGAAACGCTTCAGCTGTGCAGCACCGATGGCGCCCTGCAATTCCATCATCCGGTAATTGCTGCCCCGCTCCACCCACAGCCCGCGATGGTCCATGCCGTGATTTCTCATCCTCGCGAGCCTGTCGGCGAGGGCGTCATCGCCGGTGCACACCATCCCGCCTTCGCCGAGATAGAGATTTTTCGTCGCATAGAACGAGTAGCACGTCATCAGGGGCCAGCCCGCAACATCGCTCCCCTGCACTGCCGCACCGTGCGCCTGAGCCGCGTCCCAGATGATGTCAAGACCGTGGGTTTTGGCAAACTCGGCTGTTGCCGCCGGGTCGCAAGGATTGCCGAAAAGATGAACTGGCAGAATGACGCGCGTGCGCGCAGATAGTCTTGCGGCGGCATCTTCAAGATCGATGAGCCAGGTTTCAGGATCGACATCGCAGGCAACCGGAATGGCGCCGGCTTCAACGACCGCCGAAGCGGTCGCGATAAATGTCAGCCCCGGAATGAGCACCTCGTCGCCAGGACGCACGACAGCCTGTAGCGCGAGGCGAAGTGCGGCGGTACCGCTGGAACAGGTGACCGCATGGCGCACGCCGAATTTCGCGGACCAGGCTTCCTCGAAGTCCCTAACCCGCTCGCCCTGCGCCAGATTTCCCGAGCGAAGCACATCGACCGCGGCTTCGATTTCCGCATCCGCGATCGCGCAGGCGTACATCGGAATGCGGGTGGTGTTTCCGGCCATGCCGCCGATTTTTCCCTTGAGGTTTGCCGGAGCGCGGAAAGCAATGGGGTCAGCAAACAGGATACGCGCCGTTGCGGCAAGCAGAACCGGTGCGGGAGGCCGCCCGCAGAGTAAAAACCGTTTCGGGTTTCCGGGATTACTCACAACGCCCTGCTGAAAGGCCGAGCGATGCCGCCAATACCCAGATGGCCTGTCCCGCCGCAACAACCGTTGAAGATCAAGGTAGTGCTGCTCCCGGGTAGCGCCATCGGGACCGGATTGCTATACCGCTGCGGCAAACGAATTTGAAGGAGATTAGGTGCCATGCGGATTGCAATCATGGGTGCGGGCGGGCGCATGGGGCGGACGCTGGCCCGTCTGGTGCACGAACGCGACGGCTGCGAACTGGCCGGCGGCATCGAAGTGGAAGGCTCTCCGGCGCTTGGGCAGGACATCGGCACCCTGGCCGGCATCGGCGAAATCGGGATAAGCGTCGAAGACGATCCCTTGCACCTTTTTACCCGCATCGACGGTGTTCTCGATTTTACGACACCTCAATCGAGCGTCGCCTGCGTTGAACTCGCCGCACAGGCGCGCATTGTTCATGTCGTGGGAACCACCGGCTTCGATGCCGACCAGGACAAGAAGTTCGACGCCGCCTCGCGCCATGCCCGCATAATCAAGTCCGGCAACATGAGCCTTGGTGTCAATCTGCTGGCGGCGCTCGTCAAGAAAGTCGCGGCTGCACTCGACCCGTCTTTCGATATCGAAGTGCTGGAAATGCACCACCGCGCGAAGGTCGACGCGCCGTCGGGCACCGCGCTGCTGCTCGGTAACGCAGCTGCGGACGGGCGCGGGGTCGACCTGGACGAGACCGCGGTGCGCTCGCGCGACGGCATTACCGGGGCCCGCCGCGACGGCGATATCGGCTTTGCGACGCTCAGGGGCGGCAGCGTCGTCGGCGAACACAGCGTCATCTTTGCTGGACCATCAGAACGCATCACGCTTTCGCACATGGCGGAATCGCGCGAGATCTTTGCCCATGGCGCCGTTACTGCGGCACTTTGGGGATTTGACCGCAAACCGGGCCTGTACTCTATGTCGGATGTTCTTGGCCTCGAGGACATCACTGCTTAAGCCCCGACCAAAAAGGACATGCGCTATGGACCGTCTTCTCGTGCTCGTACGTCACGGGCAGAGCGAGTGGAATCTGAAAAACCTGTTCACCGGGTGGGAAGATCCCGATCTGACCGAAAAGGGTGTGGATGAGGCGGTCGCAGCCGGCCATATTCTCAAAAAACGGGGCTTTGCGTTCGACATCGCCTATACGAGCCATCTGATCCGGGCGCAGCGCACCTTGACCCTGATGCTTGAAGGGCTGCAGCAAACCGATCTCGAGACGGTACGCGAGCAGGCCCTTAACGAGCGCGACTACGGCGACCTCACTGGCCTCAACAAGGATGATGCGCGCGAGCGTTGGGGCAAGGAACAGGTGCATGTGTGGCGCCGCTCCTACGATACGCCGCCGCCGGGCGGCGAAAGCCTGAAAGATACGGCAGCGCGGGTTCTGCCCTACTACATCACCAACATTCTGCCCGATGTGATGGCCGGCAAACGCGTCATCATCTCGGCCCACGGCAATTCGCTTCGCGCACTTGTCATGGTGCTCGACCGCATGTCGACGGAGGAGATTACCGGCCTCAATCTCGGCACCGGCGTACCGCTCATCTACCGACTGAACGCGGATACGAGCGTTGCGTCCAAGGAAGTACTGGGCGAAAGCTAGAGGCGCGCGTTCACGCCGCTTCCGTCAGGCCCGCCTCCCAACCGAGAATGGCCTGTTTGCGGGTCAGGCCCCAGTGGTAGCCGCAGAGATTTCCCGATTTGCCGAGCACCCGGTGACAGGGTACGACGAAGGAGATCGGATTGCGCCCCACTGCTGAGCCGACGGCGCGAGCCGCACTAGGTTTGCCGAGATGGCCGGCGATGTTGGAATAGGTGGTGGCGCGGCCGACCGGAATGCGCAGCAACGTCTCCCAAACTCTTATCTCAAAGTCCGTGCCGATAAGCACGACACGCAGCGGCTGATCCTCCTGCCACAGCTCGGGATGGAATATGCGTTCGGCAAAACGCCCGGTGGCCGCAGCATCGCGGCGGTAAGTTGCGCGCGGCCAGCGCGACATCATGTCGTCAAGCGCTGCCGTCTCGCCGCCCTCGTCCGCAAAGGCCAGGCCCGCAAGTCCGTGTTCGGTTACCATGACAAGCGCACGACCGAACGGCGAGGGATGGAAGTCATAAGTAATTTCAACGCCCTCGCCTTTTGCCTTGTAGACACCGGGCGTCATCGCCTCGTGGGTAACGAACAGATCGTGCAGGCGGCCGGGGCCCGACAGCCCCACCTCATAGGTCGCATCGAGCACGCTTGCACTGTCGCGCAGGAGTTGCCGGGCGCGGTCAAGCGTGATCGCCTGAATGAACTGCTTGGGCGAGATGCCCGCCCAGCGGGTGAAGACTTTTTGATAGTGCGTCGGGCTCATGCCCGCGTGGGAGGCGATTTCCTCCAAAGTCGGCTGATCGCGCCAGTGATCCGACAAGAACTCAATTGTGCCGCGGACAAGCTCATAATCCTGCGGCTGCAAGGTTTGCGAGGGCTGGTCTGTCATGGCGAAATCAACCGCGCTTTCTTCACTAATGTTCAACATGGCGGGCTCCAGAGAGGTTGTGATTTGTTGTACCTCTTTTGTCATGGCCCGGCGGTGTGCAGCCACCCGATTCTTGTCCGTTAGCGATGATCCGCCAGGGCATTGCGGAGCATGTCGGCAAACTCGCGCCGCTCCTCGGAAGACAGGAACGAAGCGATCTCGAGCACGCGCCCGTGCGAGCGCAGCCGGAGCGGTCCGCAGTCAAGCTCGCGCTCTTCAAGTTCCACACGGACCCAGTAGGGCTGGAAGCTCCAGGTCGTAACCTTACCGTTCGCCCTGCAGTGCGAAACGGTAACTTTTTCCGCGGTTATTTCAATGTCTTCCCACACGCGCGCCGATGCGTAGTTCAAGCGGAACGCAATATAGATCAACGCCACGTCGAGGCCGAAAAAGAAGAACACCGGCCAGGCGCCGGCAATCCAGAACACGATGCCCGTAACAAAACTCACGAGGGCGACCAGCGCCATGAGGATCAAAAATCCCCGGCGGCCGAGGCTGCGATGCGGTGTCAGGCGCATGGCGAAGGCCGGGCCTTCATTGGACGTGTCTGCTTGCGGCATGTTTATGCACAACCCCTCGGCGCCGGCAGCTTGGCCACGCATGCGTTTCGCGTACACTATGCCACAGCGCTTCGCGACCCGTCACCTCAGGCAAATTTCGGTTCCATGAACAGACAGAAAATCGCGGCAATTTTTCAACGCCTGCACGATGCCGACCCGGAACCTCAGGGCGAGCTCGACTACATCAGTCCCTACACATTGCTGGTCGCGGTGGCGCTGTCGGCACAGGCGACCGATGTCAGCGTCAACAAGGCAACCGGCCCGCTGTTCGCGCTGGCCGACACGCCTGAAAAAATGATCGCGCTTGGCGAGGCGCGGGTGCGTGACATGATCAAAACCATCGGGCTTTACCGCAACAAGGCGAAAAATGTCATCGGGCTCTCTGAACAATTGATCGAGCGGTTTGGCGGCACTGTGCCGCAGACCCGCGACGAGCTTGAAACTCTCCCCGGTGTCGGGCGCAAGACGGCCAATGTGGTGATGAACATCGCCTTCGGCGAGCCGACAATCGCGGTCGATACGCACATATTCAGACTTGGCAACCGAACCCGCGTCGCGCCTGGAAAGACGCCGCTCGATGTGGAACTCAAACTTGAAAAGGCCGTGCCGACAAAGTTCAAGCAACACGCCCATCACTGGCTCATTCTGCACGGACGCTACATCTGCAAGGCGCGCAAGCCGGACTGTGCGGCGTGCATCATCAACGATCTCTGCGAGTTCAAGGCCAAAGAACTTTAGGCCAAAGAGATCTAGCGGGTCGCCGACCGCAGTGTCGATTTGAAGACGTGCACCATGAAAGAGGTGGCAAATAGCGGCACGAGCAGGTTGACGAAGGGAATGGCGGCAAAGAACGCGATCAGCATGCCCGACATGAGCACCCGCCCGGAATAGGCTTCGCGCAACGCCTTGACGTCATGCGGGGGCAGATGACGCATGCCGGCAAGTTGAAAATATTCACGCCCCAGAAGATAGCCGTTGCCGGCGAGATATGCGGCAACGTTGATGCCTGGAATAAGCGCGATAAACAGCACGAAGAGATTGACGAACACGAGCAGGATCGCAAACCGTACCGCAACGCCCAGTGACTGGGAAAACGGCGGTTCGACACCTTGCGGGTCGTTGGGGTAGTGCCGCGCCTCGACCTGTTCGGCGATGCGGTCGAGGAAGAGACCGGCGAACAGAGCCGTTACCGGGCCGATGAGAAACACCATGCCGGCAATCATGCCGAGCCCGGCGATCACCGCGATCGTCGTGTTGAGCCACTCATAGGGCAGGATCGTGAAGGCCTGAAACAGCGTCTGGACACCCAGCCAGATCAGCACGAAAAGACCGATTGTCAGGCCAAGCGACTTAAACAGGACGGCCCGGAAGCCGGGCGTGAAAAGCTGCTGAAAGGCCTTGAGGGCCGCAAAGAGCATGGAATTGACGGATCCGGATTGATGGCGGGGCGATGCAACTGTGCCTGCAGGACTTAATGCGGTTCGTGTGGCAAAACAAGGACCGCCTGCGACCGCCTATCCGATTGCAACACGGGCGCGCGTCACTATACTCCGCGCGCGGCCGGTTGCGGCGCCTTCGTTACCGCCGGAAACACTCTTGAGGAAAATCCATTGAGCGACGCAAAACTTGATGTGCTGGGCATCGGCAACGCCATCGTCGACGTGCTGGCGCGCTGTGACGACGACTTTCTGACGGCGCGGGGCCTTGCCAAGGGCGCCATGCAGCTGATCGATGAAACCGAAGCACAGGCGCTTTACGGTGCCATGGCGCCGGCGGTTGAAATCTCCGGCGGTTCGGCCGCCAACACGATCGCGGGCATTGCCTCGTTCGGCGGCAACACCGCCTTCGTCGGCAAGGTGCGCAACGATCAGCTTGGCGATGTCTTTGCACACGACATCCGCTCGCTCGGTGTCGACTACCAAACACGCGCGGCGGTAACGGGCCCGGCGACTGCGCGCTGCCTCGTTCTGGTGACGCCGGACGGTGAACGCACGCTCAACACCTATCTTGGCGCGAGCACGGCGCTCGCATCGGACGATGTGCCCGAGGATCTCATCTCAAGTGCCAAAATTACCTATCTTGAGGGCTACCTGTGGGATCCGCCGGAAGCCAAGCAGGCTTTCCTCAAGGCGGCACGGTGCGCACGCGGCGCCGGGCGCAAAGTGGCGCTCAGCCTGTCGGACGCCTTCTGCGTTGAACGCTACTGCGATGAGTTCCTCGATCTGGTGCGCCATGACGTAGACATTCTGTTCGCCAACGAGACGGAGATCATGTCGCTTTACCAAGTCGACACTTTCGATGAGGCGCTGCAGAAGGCACGGCACGACTGCAAACTCGCCGCCCTCACCCGCAGCGCGTCGGGATGTGTGGTTCTGTCAGGCGAGGAGCTTCATGTGGTGAATGCCCGAAAGGTCGACGAAGTTGTCGATACCACCGGAGCCGGCGATCTATTTGCAGCCGGGTTCCTTTACGGTCTTACCCGTGACAAGCCGCTGATGCGCTGCGCCGAGCTCGGCGCACTGGCTGCGGCCGAAGTGATCTCGCATATCGGTGCACGGCCTGAAACAAACCTTGGCGAACTAGCCGACGAGCTTGATCTCGACTGAGAAACCAGCCGCTGCGCAATTCAGAGCTTGCGCAGCGCCACCGAACCGATTTCGTGATTGTCGCCCTTGCGCAGAATGAGATCGGCACGCTGGCGGGTGGGAAGAACGTTCTCGCGCAGATTGGCGAGGTTGATGCTTTCCCAGATGCCGTTGGCAGTTTCCGATGCCTCGTCGTCACTCAGTGATGCATAGCGATGAAAGTAGGATTTCGGATTGCTGAACGCCGTGTGGCGCAGGCTGTAGAAGCGTTCGACATACCATTCGCGCAGGATGTCGACACTGGCATCGATGTAAATCGAAAAGTCGAAGAAATCGGACACATAGGGAACAGCCTTGCCGTCGCGCGGCGGCTTGCCCGTCTGCAACACGGTCAGGCCTTCGACGATCAGCACATCGGGCTGATCGATGCGGATGGTCTTGCCCGGCATGACATCGTAGTGAAGGTGAGAATAGACCGGCGCCTCGACATTGCGCTTGCCGGCCTTGATGGCGGACAAAAACCGCAGCAGCGCGGGCAGGTCGTAGCTTTCGGGAAATCCCTTGCGGTTGAGAATATTCTGCTCTTCAAGTTCCACGTTCGGCAGCAGAAATCCGTCCGTCGGCACAAGATCGACTTTGGGATGATCCGGCCAGCGCGACAGCAGCGCCTGCAGAATACGTGCCGTGGTGCTCTTTCCGACCGCCACAGAACCGGCCATGCCGATAATATAGGGAACCTTGTGCTCGCCGCCGCCGAGAAATTCCTGCGTGGCGCTGTAGAGACCCTGGGTGGCGGCAACATAGAGGTTGAGCAACCGGGACAGCGGAAGGTAGATCTGCTCAACCTCCGCGATCGAAACCTGTTCGTTCAGACCGCGCAGTTCTTCAAGCTCGACTTCCGTCAGAGTGAGGGGCGTGTCGGCGCGCAACCTTGACCATTCGTTCTTCGAATAGATGCGGTAGGGCGAGAGTTCGCCGAAATCAGAGCGGTTGTCCGACTGGGCATCCATGCTGCGATTACCTTTCGCCCGTCGCGACGCGGGCCGCCTTTTCAGCGTGGCCGCTGGTGCCCTGGCGCCGCGCAAGTTCGCCAAGCACATCGTCAAGCGAAATGTCCGCCGCGTGCAGTGCGACAAGTAGATGATATACGAGGTCGGCAGCTTCCGCTGTCGCGGCTTCGCGCTTTCCCGCAACCGCGGCGATGGCAAATTCCACCGCTTCTTCGCCGACTTTCTGGGCGCAAGTCTCCATCCCGCCGGCGAGAAGGGAGGCCGTATAGGACGTATCGGCCGCCGCGCCGTCGCGCGCCGCGATCAGATCGGCGAGGTCTTTCAGAACCTCCAGTCCGGCCTTATCGTCCATTTCCCGCATGTTCCCCGTAAATCAGCCTGAAATATCGCGCAATCCGCTAGCAGACTGCACGGAATGTGTCATGGCAACTTTGGTTGCACAAGTTGCACCAGACCGCAGCAAGTTTATTGATCGAGACGCATGGCAAGGCCGGCTGCCGCCATGTGCCGTTTGGCCTGCATGATTTCGTATGTGCCGAAGTGGAAGATCGAGGCAGCGAGGACGGCGCTCGCGCCGCCATCGCGTACACCCTCGACCAGATGATCGAGCGTGCCGACGCCGCCGCTGGCAATGACCGGAACCGAAACCGCATCGGATATGGCGCGTGTCAGCGTGCAGTCGAAACCCTCGCCCGTGCCATCGCGGTCCATGGAGGTCAAAAGAATCTCGCCGGCGCCAAGCGACACCACCTGGCGTGCAAACGCGACGGCGTCGATGCCCGTGGGCTCTCGGCCGCCATGCGTGAATATTTCCCAGCCTGGGTCGGAGCCGCCGCGCACCTGCTTGGCGTCAACCGCCACAACGATACACTGGGCGCCGAATTTCTCCGCCGCGCTCGAAACAAATCCGGGATCTTTCACCGCCGCCGTATTGATCGACACTTTGTCGGCACCGGCAAGCAGCAGGCGGCGGATATCTTCGACCTCACGCACGCCGCCGCCGACGGTCAGCGGCATGAAGCACTGCTCGGCCGTGCGGCTGACAACATCGAAAATGATGCCGCGGTTTTCATGCGTTGCCGTGATGTCGAGAAAGCACAGTTCGTCGGCGCCCGCGGCGTCATAGGCACGCGCGCTTTCGACCGGATCGCCGGCGTCACGCAGGTCGACGAAGTTGACGCCTTTCACGACGCGGCCGTCCTTGACGTCGAGACAGGGGATAATGCGTACCTTTAGCACCGGCCAATCTCCCGCGCAGCTGCGATTTTCGCAAGCGCCCCGTTTGCTTCTAGTCTGCCGTCGTAAAGCGCGCGGCCGGAAATTGCACCTTCGAGACCGGCACAGCGCGCCTCGAGCAGCGCCTCGATGTCGGTGATCGACGCCAGTCCTCCGCTTGCAATCACCGGAATGGAAATCGCGTTGGCGAGCGCGAGCGTTGCGTCAATGTTCAACCCCTCAAGCACGCCATCGCGGTCGATATCGGTGTAGATGATCGCGGCGACACCGGCATCGGCAAACCGAGCGGCAATATCCATCGCGGTGAGATCGGAGGTTTCCGCCCAGCCCTCCACGGCGACCCGGCCGGACCTCGCGTCGAGCCCCACCGCAACCTGTCCCGGGAAAGCTTTGCAGGCTGCTCTTACAAGATCGGGATCGCGCACCGCGACGGTTCCAAGAATGACGCGGGCCAGGCCCTGCGCCAGCCAGTGTTCGATGGTTGCCATATCGCGAATGCCACCACCAAGCTGCACCGGGATGGAGACGGCGGCAATGATGTCGGCAACGACCTGCGCATTGACCGGCCTGCCGGCAAAGGCGCCGTTCAGATCAACCATGTGGAGGTATTCAAAACCGGTTGTTTCGAATTCCAGGGCCTGGGCCACCGGATCTGCATTGAACACGGTCGCCTGGTCCATTTCGCCTTTGACGAGGCGCACGCAGGCGCCGTCCTTCAGGTCGATGGCGGGAAACAGGATCATGGTGCCCACCTCAGAAAGTTTTCGATCAGCTTCAGGCCGAGTTTTTGGCTTTTTTCCGGGTGGAACTGGGTGCCGACCATGTTGCCGCGCGCCACCATCGCGGTCAGTTTCGAACCATAATCGGTTGTCGCCACCAGATCGTTCCGGTCTCCGGGCTGCAGATGAAAGGAATGCACGAAGTAGGCGTGCAAGCCGTCAGGCCCGGTGGTAACTCCCTCAAGCAGCGCGTGAGGCGCTTCCGGCGTCAGCGTGTTCCAGCCCATATGCGGGATCTTGAGGGACGGGTCATCCGGCTCAATTGCCACGACGTCTCCGGATATCCAGCCCAAACCCTCGGTCACGCCGAATTCCAGCCCGCGGCTCGCCATCAGCTGCATACCGACGCAAATGCCAAGAAACGGGCGGCCTTTTGCCGTGACGGCATCCACAAGCGCTTCTGTCATGCCATCGACCGCCGCAAGGCCCTGTCGGCAATCGGCAAAGGCGCCGACGCCCGGCAGCACCACGCGGTCGGCGGCTGCGACCACATCGGGATCGCCGGTCACCGTAATGTCGGCGGATATGCCCGCCTCGGCGGCGGAGCGCTCGAACGCCTTGGAGGCTGAGCGCAGATTGCCCGAGCCGTAATCGATGATTGCGACTTTCATGCCGCGCCGCCGGGAGCTGGAAACAAGCCGGCCGCATCCTCGCGCCGCGGCGGCAGCACCGTGCGGCCAGGGACATTGGCCGACATCGGTGAGCTGTCACCGGCAGTTTGCGGAGCGCCAACGTCTTCGGCGAGGGCTTCGAGATAGCGTTGTTCCGCCGCACCCATTCCTTTTGCCATGACAACCGCAATCTCGGCGTGACCGCGGCCGCGCAGGGTCCAGCGTTTCAGATCGTTTGCAAAAAGGCCCGATCCTGCATGAACCGTCAGCATCACGCATGCGGCAACGAATCCCGAAAGACCCGCCGCGGCGATGACGGCGATCAGCCCGACCCATATCAAAACGTAGAGCACGACGACAAGCCACAAGCCGTTCAATAGAAACCACAACAACGGAAACACCAGGGCCGGCCAGCAAAAACCTTCCTTGACGAATGTCAGGCGCTCGACGGTGGCGCGTATTTCAGCCGAGTTCTGAGCCGGATGATGGACAGTGAAAATGGTCATAATCGAATCGTCTTGCTTCTCGCCTAACCGCCCAGCGTACCCTTGGTCGAGGGCACCTGATCGGCGCGGCGCGGATCGATTTCCATGGCGGCGCGCAGGGCTCGCGCGAGCCCCTTGTAACATGCCTCGACAATGTGATGCGTGTTGTCGCCGTAGAGACACTCGACATGCAGTGTGATGCCGGAATTCTGCGCAAATGCATGAAACCATTCGCGGAAAAGCTCCGTGTCCATGTCGCCGAGCTTGGCCGCCGGCAGATCGACATTCCACACGAGATATGGCCGGCCGGAGATATCGAGGGCGATGCGGGTTAGGGTCTCGTCCATAGGCGAATGCACGCTGGCATAGCGCGTAATGCCACGGCGGTCGCCGAGCGCCTTGTGAACCGCCTGGCCGATGGCGATGCCTGTATCTTCCGTGGTGTGGTGCATATCGATATGCAGGTCGCCCGTTGCCTGGACGGTCAGATCAAGCAGGCCGTGACGGGCGACCTGCTCGAGCATATGATCGAGAAATCCGATCCCGGTGGCGATCTCGCAGGCGCCGGTGCCGTCGAGACCGACCGACACGGAGATGTCGGTTTCGGTTGTCTTGCGGTGGATTTCGGCGCTACGCATTGTGCCGTCACCTTTCAGTTGCAGGCAGCGCTCGGCGGCCCGGTTCCATGGTCGAGCGCTTTTTATCAGGTGGCGTGCACGAATACCAGTTAACGCGGCCTGCCTTCCTGCGACGTCGTAAATACGAGGCCCGGTGTGCATGAGGGGCTTTTCTTTGTGATCAGGACCGCTTACATCACCAACCACCGAAGTCGACGAAAAGGCCAAGACGTGAATACGAGCAATCCCGCCGCAAGCGCTGCAAACTGGCATGGCACAACGATCCTCACCATCCGCAAGGGTGGAAAGGTGGTAATTGTCGGCGACGGACAGGTGAGCCTTGGCGACACGGTGATCAAAGGCAATGCGCGCAAGGTCCGCCCGCTCGGCCAGGGAAACGTGATTGCCGGTTTTGCCGGGGCCACCGCGGACGCTATGACACTGTTTGAGCGGCTCGAGGCAAAACTCGAGCAGTATCCCACGCAGCTTGCGCGTGCCTGTGTCGAACTTGCCAAGGACTGGCGCACGGACCGCTATCTGCGGCGGCTTGAGGCGATGATGATTGTGGCGGATGCCTCCGACAGTCTGGTGCTGACCGGTACCGGCGATGTGCTGGAACCCGAAGGCGGCCTGATCGGCATCGGATCAGGCGGAAATTATGCGATGGCAGCAGCACGGGCTCTCATCGACACCGAACTCGGCGCGGAAGACATCGCCCGCAAGGCCATGGCGATTGCCGCGGAAATCTGCATTTACACGAATAACAACATAACCATCGAAAAACTGGACGCTGGCGCCTGAGCGCGTGGGCCCGGTATCGATGCCTTTCGAACACGCGACATGAGGCGCATGAATGACTGATTTCTCACCGCGCGAGATCGTTTCCGAACTCGACCGCTTCATTATCGGGCAAGGCGACGCCAAGCGCGCCGTTGCCATCGCGCTGCGCAACCGCTGGCGCCGCAAACAGCTGGACGACCTCATGCGTGAGGAAGTGCTGCCGAAGAACATCTTGATGATCGGGCCGACGGGCGTCGGCAAAACCGAAATTGCCCGGCGGCTCGCCAAACTTGCAAACGCGCCATTCATCAAGGTTGAAGCGACGAAGTTTACCGAAGTCGGCTATGTGGGCCGCGATGTCGAACAGATGATCCGTGACCTCATGGAAGTGGCGCTGGCCATCGTGCGCACCGGCAAGCGCAAGCAGGTCGAGGCTGCCGCCCATTTGCAGGCGGAGGAGCGGGTCGTCGATGCTTTGGTTGGCGACAGCGCCAGCGCTTCCACCCGCGAATCGTTTCGCAAGAAGTTGCGCACCGGCGAGCTCGACGACAAGGAAATCGAAGTACAAGTGGCCGATACCGGCGGCGGCATGCCGGCGTTTGAAATACCCGGCATGCCGGGTGCGCAGATGGGCATGGTCAATCTCAACGACATGCTCGGCAAGGCGTTTGGCGAGCGAACGAAAACGAAACGTACAACGGTGCGTGAAAGCTACGAACTGCTGATTGCCGAAGAGTCCGACAAGCTGCTTGATGAAGATCAGCTGGTTCAGGAGGGCATATCGCTCGTTGAAAACAACGGCATCGTTTTCATCGACGAGATCGACAAGATCTGCGCGCGTTCGGAACGCACCGGCGGCGATGTGAGCCGCGAGGGCGTACAGCGCGACCTGCTGCCGCTCATTGAGGGCACGACGGTGAGCACGAAATACGGACCTGTGCGCACTGACCATATTCTGTTTATTGCCTCCGGCGCGTTCCACCTCGCCAAGCCCTCAGACCTTCTTCCCGAGTTGCAGGGCCGCCTGCCGATCCGGGTCGAGCTGAGGGCCCTTAGCAAGGAAGACTTCAGGCGTATCCTGACCGAGCCCGAGGCAAGCCTGATCAAGCAGTATGTGGCGCTGCTCGGAACCGAGGATGTGACCCTTGAGTTCACCGAAGATGGTATCGAGGCGATCGCCAACATCGCGGCCGACATCAATTCGACCATCGAGAATATCGGCGCGCGGCGTCTGCACACCGTAATCGAGCGGGTGCTCGACACGATCAGCTTCGATGCCACCGACAAGCCGGACACGGCGGTTACCATCGATAAGGATTATGTCCAGGAGCACGTGGGTGATCTGGCGAAAGATGCCGACCTGTCGCGGTTTATCCTCTGATAAGCTGCCTAACGCGTGCTTTCGTTGAGCTGGTGCAGCAAGGATTGGAGCTCGTGCTCGGTGAGATCCGATATCTGGGTGGCCAGCCGGTTCGCGACTTCGGTCGCGTGCGGGTGAAGGCCGGCAGTGTTTACGGTGACGCGCGGATTGGAAATCTGAGCCAGCCTTTGCAGCTCTTCCGCATCGTCCCAGATCACATTGAAATATTCGATCACGCGCTGAACGAAAGCCCAGCTCGGCTTGCCCCGGTGACCATGCTCGAGTGCTGAGAGATAGGCGCCCGATACATCCAACGCCGATGCCATCTCTTTCATTGTTACACCGCGGGCCTCACGCAATGCCCGCACTTTGGCACCAAAAGGTGTCATGGTCTCGACTTGCCCCCAAGTCTTAAATGGTTAAACGCGCCTTGGTTTCCGCAGTCTCACATAAAATGCGCCGCCACCGCCATGACGCGGGTGCGCAGGTTGATATCCAGATACCATGACGCGGAATTCCGGCTCTTCCAGCCACTGCGGCAGTGCGCGCCGAAGTACACCTTCGCGTTCCGGCATATCTACGTAGTTGTAGCCGTGCAACGTGTGTCTTGCAACAGGTGCACGACCTTTTCCGGTTATGACGAGGACGGTACGATGCCCGGACTTGCGCGCCCGTAAGATAAATCCACGCAGCGCGGAGCGCGCGTCTTGCCGTCCCATGCCGTGCAGGTCGAGCCGTGCGTCGACCTCGACGCTCCCGCGTACAAACTTTTGCCGGGTACGCCGGTCAAGACCGGTCATCGGCATGGCAACGGGCGCGGGCGCCGCCGGGGCATGGACCGCCGGAGCAATCGGCCGGTGTTTGACGCTATTGCGTTTTGGCGATTTCGGTGGCGACGATGATTTCTGCCCTGGCTCCGTTTTACTGCCCGGGTCGGCTGCCTGGTAGCGCCGCGGCTGGTCCTTCAACGGCTCGACGGTGCGCGTGACCGTGTGCCACAGCTCAAAATCATCCGGCAGCGGCGTGTTCCCAGCGGTTTTCGATTTGGATTTGCGGGTCATGACTCCACCGCCTATTTGAGCGGCTCATCATCGCGCGTCGATGAGGCCGCCGGCGCCTGTTCAGGAGCGGGCGCCGCACCGGGCGCAACGGATTGCGGCACCGCCGATCGACGTGGTACCAGCACGACGAGCCGGCCTTCCTGTTTCATGAGGCCGGCAATTTCGCCCGCCTCGCTGCCGGTTCCGACAAAAACATCGCCGCGGACCGCGCCGGTTATGGCCGATCCGGTATCCTGGGCCACCATCAGATGATTGAACGGCCGCGCCCGCGATCCATCGCGCGTGGGCAGGGTTGTTTCAAGCCACATGGGCAATCCGTAAGAGTACACCCGCTTGTCGACGGCAAGACTGCGGCCCGGTGTCAAACCGACACCTTCCGCGCCCGGAGGCCCAATGCCCGGTTCACCAGCCTCGCTCTCCTGGAAAAAAATAAACGAGTCGTTCTTCCACAGCAGCGTGTCGACCTGATCGGGATGCGCTTCGAGCCACGACCGTATGGCCTGCATCGACATGTTTTCCGCCGTGATCTCGCCACTTTGAATGAGCGCGCGTCCGACCGGGAAATATTCATGGCCGTTTTTCGCGGCAAAGGAGATCTTCAGATGCCCGCCTTCGGCAAGAATGATGCGCGCGGAACCCTGGATATGCGCGAAAAAGGCATCCACCGGACTGCGCAGGTAGACAATTTCCAGACCGCGTCCCCTGAGTTGCCCGGATTCGATCTCGCGGCGCGTGTAATAAGGCCGAAGCGAACCGTTGATCCGGCGTCCATAGGTCGAGCCGGAACTGCCGGTGATCCGTTCAAGATCGTTCGGCCGGGCATATATGGGAACGCGATAGTCGCTGCTCGGTGTACGCGATCCCGGATACTCCGGCTCGAAATATCCGGTGAAGAGCCCTTGCCCGTCGCCACCCTCGCTCACGGCCATGGGTTCGAACTGGCTTTCGAAAAACGCGCGCGCCGTATTGTCATCCGCCGCCGTGCCGAGTTCCAGTGCGAGGCGGCAGACCTCGCCAACGCGGGCGGCGGGTATGGTTTGCGTACCGGCGCGCAGGCTCGAACTCGAACGGCTCAGGCGCCGGCACGATCTTTGAAAGGTGCGCAAGGCAAGGCTATGACGGTCATTCGCCCATCCGCTAAGATTTTCGTAGCTTGTGGCGCGCAGCTCGGCGGCCGGGGTGTCAGACGTTGCGGCGGCCATGGCCAACCCCCACGCAATTGCTGTCATGAAAACCGCGGCGCAATGCGGCCGTGAACGTTGGGCGCCGCACGGTGTGCTCATAACAAGACAAGAGGCGTTTGCGGTCAGTTCGCCGCTTCCGTGGCAACAAGTTTCCAGTTTGGATCCCTTGACGATAAATCGCGCATGAACGTCCAGATGTCGGTTACTTCACGAACTTTCTTGGGATCACCGTCAATAATCCGGCCCTCACGGTCTTTGGTGGCGGAAATCAGCTGCGATACAAACTTCACGGTGACATTTGCCGTTTTCGATTTCATCGACGCATCGATGATGGCGGCGCTGTCGATGCCGACAAAACGGGACTCCACCATTTCACCCCTGGTCTCGCGTTCGGTGATGGCGGTGTCAAATCCCTCCAGCACATCCTCGCCGAGCAGCGAATCGAGAGTATCGCGGTCGCCTTCGGAAAAAGCGGTCACAATCATTTCATAGGCGGTACGGGCACCTTCCAGAAAAGAATTCGGCTGAAAGCCACGGTCGAGCTGCGAAATGGACGCCAGAACTTTCGCAAGGTGGGTGCCGCTTTCCGCGACCTCGTCCCACACGCCGGGCTCTGGCGCCTCCGCCTTGCGGCCCTTGCCCGGCAGCGTCACGACATTGCCGGGATCGTTGGCTTCGGCGGTGTTGTTTTCGGCCGGTTCGGGTGCGCTATAGGGCTCGAACGGCTTGCGTTCGCTTCCCGTGCGGCGCCCGAGCACGCCGCGCAGCCGCCAGAAAATGACTATGGCAACGGCGAGAATGAGAAGATTGAAGGGATCAAAGGCTTCATTCATTACGAAATGACCTGTTTCTTGCCGGTTGTGGCGTTGATGTATGACACCACGTTTCGATAACTGTTACGACCGAATCCAGCATTTCGGCAAGCCCGCATTGTGCAGACCGCCGCGTGGACACATATTAGATGTTATAATAGTCGCTATTGCGCCCCATTCCAACGTTCTCCTGGTGGACGCGCAATTTGAACTCCCATTACGGCAATCATAGAGCATGATTGCCTATTGTGCAGCCCTTCGATCAAATCAGGATTCTGAGCTTGTATCTTCTGTTGATTTTCATCGCCGTGCCGATCCTTGAAATCGCCGTGTTCATCCAGGTCGGCCAGATCATCGGTCTGTGGCCGACGATCGCCTGCATTATTTTAACGGCGGTTGCGGGCACGGCGCTTCTGCGCCGGCAGGGTCTGGCGGTGCTGCAAAAAGCGCAGGGTGCGCTCGCCGACAATCGCCTGCCGGTCGATTCGGTCCTGCACGGTGCGTTTTTGCTGGTGTCCGGCATTTTGCTGCTGACACCAGGGTTCTTCACTGACGCTGTCGGGTTTGCGCTTCTTGTGCCGCCGGTTCGCACTCTGGTGGGGCACTTCATCTGGTCGCGTTTGAAGGACAATGTGCAGGTTTACTCGGCCCGGCCGGATGGGAGCACAACGCGACACGGCCCGGGCGGCCCGACCGTCATTGACGGCGAAGCGGTTGAAGTCGACGACACCGAAACACGCGGTCGCCCGAAATCCGCAAACGGGGCAAACGAAACCGACACCGACGCAAATGCACCGCCCCGGATCGATTCGCCGTGGCGCGGCGACCGTGAACAGTGACGCGGCGGCGCGTGCTATTGCCCCACTGCAGAAGACATGATAGCCACTCTTCGACCTTCACGCGTGCGGTACCGCTCTGCGACCCACCTACTCTTATCTCTTAAGGAACAAATTCATGGCAGATGATCCCAAACAGGCGGGCTCTGACCCGCAGGGTGCGGCAGCAGGGGGAGACGGGCCGGCACCGTCAATGCGCATCGTGGCGCAGTATCTGAAAGACCTGTCGTTCGAAAACCCCAATGCACCTGAATCCCTGAAGGCCGGCGCGCCCTCGCCGAATGTCGACATATCGGTCAACGTCAATGCGAAGACCCTGTCGGATACGGATTTCGAGGTCGAGCTGCATCTGGAAACAAAGGCGGCAAACGACGACAAAATCGCGTTTGCCGCGGAGATCATCTACGCTGGTCTTTTCCACATTGAAAATGTGCCCAAGGAAGCTCTGCATCCGGTCGTGCTGATCGAATGCCCGCGGGTTCTGTTCCCGTTCGCACGGCAAATCCTGGCGCACGCGACGCAGCAGGGTGGTTTCCCGCCATTGATGCTCGATCCGATTGATTTTGCCGGCATGTACCAGCAGCGTCTGGCGCAGCAGCAGCCCGGCGGCGAACCGCCTCTGGCGACCTGATCAGGCACCAGATCCGTCAATCATCGTAGCGCCGCCACACCGCTTCATAACCAAGTGTCGCGACGAATGCGTCGTGTGCCTTTGCTTCGGCATCACTCAAACGGCCGGGTAAGGGCGAAGGCCGTGGCCTGACCGTGTGTGCGGCGACCGCGTCGTTTTCAACGGCTTCGGGCGTGCTGACCAGCACAAGATCGGGTTGCCGGCCCCCGATCAGCTCAAGGTAGACTTCCGCAAGCAACTCCGAGTCGAGCAGCGCGCCGTGTTTCTCACGGCCTGAATTATCGACATTGTATCGTCGGCACAGCGCGTCGAGGCTGTTAGAGGCGGCCGGATGCTTGGCGCGCGCAATGGCCAGGGTGTCGAGAACCTGTTCTTCAGGGATTGTGGCATGTTCGGTGCGTTCTAGCTCGGCGTTCAGAAATCCCATGTCGAAGCTGGCGTTATGGATGACGAGGACCGCGTCATCGATGAATTTCAGGAAGTTTTCGGCAACTTCGCCGAATTTCGGTTTGTCGGACAGAAATTCTTCCGAAAGGCCATGCACCTCGAACGCCTCCACCGGCATATCGCGTTCGGGGTTGATGTAAACCTGAAACGTTTCTCCAGTGGCGATATGGTTGAAGAGCTCCACGCAGCCGATTTCGACAACCCGGTCGCCGCCGCGCGGATTGAGACCTGTGGTTTCTGTATCCAAAACGATTTCACGCATGCGCCGACCTCTCCTCTACGTGGAATTTAGCGGCCGGATGTCTGATCCGCCAACTCCGCGCGCAGGGTTTCCACAATCGTTTCTACCTGGCGCAAGGCGTCATCGCGGCCCTTGTCGGTCAAAACGACAAAGTCGGCGCGGGCACGTTTTTCCGCATCGGGCATTTGTTTAGCAAGAATCGCGTCGAGCTTTTCCACCGTCATGCCGTCGCGCTCAAGAACCCTGGCGCGCTGGATTTCTTCCGGCGCGCTCACCACGACGACCCGGTCCGCACGATGCTCGGTTTGGGTTTCAAAGAGCAGCGGGATATCCAGGAGCACGATATCGTCACCGGCGTCGTGCGCCTCGCGCAGAAATCGCTGTTCGGCGGCGCGCACCAGCGGATGAACGATCGCTTCAAGCCGGGCGAGGGCTTCGCGGTCGCCGAGCACGTATTCTGCCAGGAGGGTGCGGTCGATGGCACCATTCACGACGACGCCGGGAAACGCGGCGCCGACCGGCGCAACCGCCGCACCCCCCGCGGCATAGAGTTCATGCACCGTCGCATCGGCATCGAATACCGCGATGCCGAGCCCGGCAAAGAGTTTCGCCGTTGCCGATTTGCCCATGCCGATGGAACCCGTCAGGCCCAACCGAATCATAACGACGCCTCTATATCTGAAACGATCAGTGCACGGAGCTCCTCGGTAACTTCGGGACGCACCCCGAACCACAACTCGAAGCCGCGCACCGCCTGATGCAGCAACATGCCGAGACCGTCAACGACCGGATTTCCTTTGGCTTGCGCACGCTTCAGGAGTTCCGTCATAAGCGGAGAATAGACAATGTCGTAAACCGGCGCATGAGGCGAAAGACGATCAAGATCGATCGTCAAAGGAGCGGAGCCCTTCATACCGAGCGTTGTGGTATTGACGAGGAGGCCCGTGCCTTCGAGCCCGAGGTGGCGGTCGGACCAGGAGCGGCAATCAATTGCACCGCCGATATCCGATGCAAGTTCGCGCGAGCGCTCTTGCGTTCTGTTGAACAGGCGAATTTCCGGTACGCCCGCATCCAGGAGCGCGCCCGCTATGGCCCGCGCCGCGCCGCCGGCTCCGAGCACCGCGACCGGTCCGCGCGTTGCACTCCAATCCGGGCAGCTGGCTTTTAGATGGGCGAGGAATCCCTCGCCGTCGGTATTGGTTCCAAAAAGAGCGCCGTCGCGCGCAAACACGGTGTTTACAGCCTTGAGCCGGCGGGTTGCGTCATCGGCACTGGCCACGGCCTCGAAAACCGCCTGTTTGTGCGGCACCGTAACGTTGCAGCCGCTGTAGCCCGCGGCAATCAGTCCGGCCAGAAATTCATCCAGTTCTTGAGGTTTAACCGCGTGTTTTTCATAGACGCCCCTGATCCCGTACTTATCCAGCCAATGGCCGTGGATAAGGGGAGAGCGCGAGTGGGCGATAGGCCAGCCGATGACACATGCTTTCTTCACCGGGGATTTCGCCTTTCCGTTCAGCCGCCGAGTGCGTCCGCGCCGCGCAGAAATGACAGGAGGGCAAGCAGCGGCAACCCGAGAATAGAAAAATAGTCCCCCTCGATGTGCTCAAAAAGTTGGGCACCGAGGCCTTCCAGCTTGTAACCGCCGACCGAACTCAAAACTTCGTCGCCCATGGCGGCAAGGTAGCCACCCAGAAACTCATTTGAAAAGTCACGCATGACAAGGGCGGCAACGTCTTCATGCGACCACAGAATCTCTCCCCCGCGCGCGCAGACCACAGCCGTTATCAGCTCATGCCGTTTGCCGCGCAGCTTGATCAGCTGGTCACGCGCCTCATCGCGGGTTCCGGGTTTATCGAAGCGGATGCCCTCGCAAACAAGCACCTGATCGGCGCCGATAACGAGGCGGCCCGCGGACTTTTCCGAAACGTCGAGCGCCTTCGCATGCGCCAGCAACATGGCGATATCCGCGGGTTTCAGGGACCGGTCGCCAGCACCAAGCGCGGCGCGGATAGATGGTTCGTCAATAGTTGCGGGCTTTATTTCAATGTCGAGACCGGCACCGCAAAGCAACGCCGCTCGAGCGGCGCTGGCGGATGCAAGGACAAGCGGTTCGCAGGTGAAGCGCGTTGTCATGACTGGCCGGCGGCAGTGCGGTCATTATAGAGGTTGAGGATGGCGGCAGCGGTTTCTTCGATCGAACGGCGGGTCACGTCAAGCGTCGGCCAACCGTTGCGCTGCGACGTCAGGCGGGCGTGATTGATCTCTGCGGCAATGGCTTCTTTATCGACGTAATCGGTGACCGCCGATTCGTTGAGCGACAAGAGCCTGTTGCGGCGGATCTGCACGATACGTTCAACGCTTGCCAGAAGACAGATGATGAACGGCTTGGTGAGAGTCGTCAGAACTTCCGGCAATGGCACGCCTGGAACAATCGGGACGTTCGCGACCCTGATACCGCGGTTTGCAAGATAGATGCTGGTCGGCGTTTTGGACGTGCGGCTGACACCCACCAGAATGACCTCGGCTTCCGGGAGACCTTCGGGGTGTTGCCCGTCATCATGCAGCATGGTGTAGTTCAGCGAATCGATGCGTTTGAAATACTCCGCATTGAGAGCGTGCTGGGCGCCGATCTGAGGCCGCGATTCGGCATTCAGATAAGTTGCAAAGGTCGCAACTACAGGGTCAAGAATTGAGGTGCTGGGAACTTCGATCCGGTTGCAGGCGTCCTCGAGTACCTTACGCAGCTTCGCATCGATAATCGTGAACAGCACAATGCCCGGATGGTCTTCAATATCCTGAACGACACGTGCCATCAGCTTTGGCGAGCGTACCAGGGAATGGATATGTTCGATCGCCTGAAAGTCACCGTATTGAGCGGCGGCTGCGCGTGCGACGGTGTTCAGGGTTTCACCAGTGGCGTCGGACACCAGGTGAATGTGAAAGAATGTTTTTCCACTGGACGGCACGGATAACTCCGGCAACATATGTTGAATATACTGGACAACCCTGGTGTTCTCACCAGGTCGGGCCGCAAACAGAAAACTTGTTGTCCGGGTTATCCACGAGTTGAACGGCTGTGTACCAAATCGTATGGGTTCTCGCAACAAACGGGTCATCCACTTTTTGCTCCACGGTTATCCACCGTCCAGTCAACAGCCATCGTGTTTCTGAATGTGCTGTGGAGAGGGCTTGCAACAGACAGTTCTCTGGTTTTTCCACAGTGGATATGCAAACACCTTGCCGGCGGCACCTGCATCGCTAACAAGGTGTTAATACTGAGTGGAGAAGTTTTAATTCCCGCTGTCCACAGACCAACAACTACATCACTTAAGATTCTATATAGTTTGGAAGATTCCAGGAGAGCAGGCGTGAGTGCATCGCGAACAGCCCTGACAAGTGGTAAGCCAATGCTGGATGTGTTATCGGGCAGGGCCCCATCGCGCCGTCCGATCTGGTTCATGCGCCAGGCGGGACGCTATCTCAAGGAGTACAAGGAAGTTCGCGCTAAAGCGGGATCGTTCCTTGATCTCTGCTACGACCCGGCTCTTGCCGCTGAGGTAACATTGCAGCCGATCAGGCGCTTCGGGTTCGACGCAGCCATCATATTTGCAGATATCCTGCTGATCCCTCATGCACTGGGTCGAAATCTTTCGTTTCAGACTGGTGAAGGACCGGTACTGGATCCAATTGCGACAGGAAGTGAAGTCGCAGCGCTTGATATCTCGCAAGTCAACGGCAGGCTGGAATCTGTGTTCGAAACACTCGATCGCGTATCGGGCGAGCTGCCGGGCGATGTGGCGCTTATCGGGTTTTGCGGTTCGCCGTGGACGGTAGCCACCTATATGATCGCCGGCCGTGGTTCGCCAGACCAGCGCATGGCCCGGGAAGCGATGTACCGTGCCGAGCCCTGGTTTTCAGACCTGATGGACGTGCTTGTTGAAGCCTCGGTTGAGTATCTGTGTGGGCAGGTGGATGCAGGAGCGGAAGTTCTGCAGCTGTTCGATACGTGGGCCGGTATTCTCAGTCCGGACGGCTACCGGCGCTGGTGTATTGAACCGACGCGGAGAATTATCGAGGGTGTGAAGGCAAAACATCCCGATATACCTGTTACCGGTTTTCCAAGGGGCAGCGGGCTGCTTTATGCGGAGTTTGTTGAAGGCACGGGTGTCGACGCGGTTGGGCTCGACTGGACGGTGCCGGTTGAATGGGCGAGCGAGGTGCTTGTGCCCAAGGTTCCGGTTCAGGGTAATCTTGATCCGGTAGCATTATGCGCCGGCGGGAACCGGCTTGATCGCGAGGTCGATGCAATCGTTGAGGGGTTCGAACCGGGCACGCATATCTTCAATCTCGGTCATGGCATTCTTCCCGAGACGCCGCTTGAGCACGTTTCGCGTGTTCTCGATCGTGTGCGCAGCGCGGATTGAGGCAGAGTGGTTAATGATCGCTGAGTTCTATCCTTGGATCAAAGCACTGCATGTGGTTGCCGTCATCTCGTGGATGGCGGGACTGCTCTACCTGCCGCGGCTGTTCGTCTATCACTGCAGGGCGGAAGATGTGCGCCATGCGAAGACGTTTCAGGTCATGGAACAGCGCTTGCTCGGCGTTATCATGCGCCCGGCGATGATCGCGTCGTGGGGCCTGGGGCTGATGCTCCTCGTAACGCCGGGCCTGATTTCCTGGGAAGGTGATTACTGGATTTACGTGAAGCTCGCTGCCGTATTTGGGATGACCGGGTTTCACGTTGTGCTGGCGCGGCACGCGCGGGCGTTCGAGGCGGGAAGGAATGCCCGGCCGGAGCGCTATTTCCGTCTCATCAATGAGGTGCCGACGGTGCTTATGATTATCATTGTGATCATGGTTATCGTGCGGCCATTCTAATTTTTGCCCGCGACAAGTCTGCAGTTTTCAAGCAGATCAGTATTTGCTATAAGCGGCTTGTCTGTGACGAGCGTCACGGCATCCGTTCCAATCGCTTGCCGCAGGAAGCCAGATCCGCATCAGCCGGAGCCGCCTGCGGTCGAGACCATCCGTAACATTGCAGCCATTGTGTGGGACAAGGCCCTGTCCAGTTACACGTCAAACGGCGCATCCCCGATCAGATGGCTTTGCTGACCGTCTGATATTCGAACAGGACAAGCATGACCGATATTGCAGAACTCAAAGAAATCAAACTCCAGGACCTTAAACGCAAGTCTGCTCAGGAGCTGTTGACCCTTGCCGAAGAGCTCGACGTGGAAAATGCCAGCACCATGCGAAAGCAGGAGCTGATGTTTGCTATCCTCAAGAGCTACGCGCACCAGGATATCGACATCATCGGCGGTGGCGTGGTCGAGGTTTTGCAGGACGGTTTCGGTTTCCTTCGCTCACCGGATGCGAACTACCTGCCCGGACCCGACGATATTTATGTGAGCCCGTCGCAGATCCGCCGTTTCAGCCTTCGCACCGGCGATACGGTTGAAGGCGAGATCCGCAGCCCGAAAGAGGGCGAGCGTTATTTCGCGCTTCTCAAGGTCAACACGATCAACTTCGAAGACCCTGATGCGGCTCGGCACAAGGTTCATTTCGACAATCTGACGCCGCTCTATCCAGATGAGCGTTTGGAAATGGAAACCGACGATCCAACGCTCAAGGACAAAAGCGCCCGCGTTATCGACATTGTCGCACCGCTCGGCAAAGGCCAGCGTGCTCTGATCGTGGCGCCGCCACGTACCGGTAAGACTGTGTTGCTGCAGAATATTGCCCACTCGATCACCTCAAACCATCCCGAGTGCTATCTCATTGTGCTGCTCATCGATGAGCGGCCGGAGGAAGTGACGGACATGCAGCGTTCGGTCAAAGGTGAAGTGGTGAGTTCGACCTTCGATGAACCGGCCGCGCGCCACGTTCAGGTGGCGGAAATGGTCAGTGAGAAGGCCAAGCGTCTGGTGGAGCACGGACGCGATGTTGTGATCCTGCTCGATTCGATCACCCGCCTTGGACGTGCCTACAATACGGTGGTGCCGTCATCGGGCAAGGTTCTGACCGGCGGTGTTGATGCCAACGCCCTGCAAAGACCCAAGCGTTTCTTCGGTGCGGCACGCAACATCGAGGAAGGCGGTTCCCTGACGATTGTCGCCACAGCGCTGGTCGATACGGGCAGCCGGATGGACGAAGTGATCTTTGAAGAGTTCAAGGGCACCGGTAACTCGGAATTAATTCTCGACCGTAAGGTCTCCGACAAACGCGTGTTTCCGTCCATGGACATCACCCGGTCGGGCACGCGCAAGGAAGAACTCCTCGTACCGCCTGCGATCCTCAAGAAAATGTACGTGCTGCGCCGAATCCTCAACCCGATGGGTACCGTGGATGCAATCGAGTTCCTGCTCGACAAGCTGAAACAGACAAAGAGCAACAGCGAATTCTTCGATTCGATGAATACGTAGGATCAGTTGTCAACGGCATCTTTTCTCCGGCATATCAGCTCTTATATTTGTTAGGTAGAAACAAGTATATCTGTACTACTATTCTTATGTGATAAGTCTGGTGAACTCTTCAGCGCTGGTAACGGGAAGAGAACAGCTCGTACCGCGGCAGAAATAAAGCGTGGCGCGGTCGTCTTTCAGGCCCTTTCCGGCGGCCGGATGATCCGTAGGCAGATCGTCTTCCGGCTTCAGTTCGACGAGTATCCGGTTGATCAGCGGGGACTGCCACACGGCATTGCGCAAATCACAGGTGTCAGTATTCGCCGGGTTACCGATCAGCACGCACTGGTCGGGACGCATCAGAAAATCAAGGCCGTTGAAGAATGTGGCATGCGGAAAAACGTTGGCTAGCACCTCGCCTTTAAACGCGGAGATTAGGGCATCAACCTGCGTGCGCCAACTCGCATCGCCGGTGAAAACATGCAGGCGGACAAGGTTGGCAATCATGGTGCCGTTGGCATTGGGCACTGCATCATCGCCGGCACTGCGCGAGCGGGTGATGAGTTTCTCGCCATGCGATGACGTGAAAAAATATCCACCGCGCTCGCGGTCGAGATAGCCCTCATTCATTTCGCCGGTCCAGGCGACCGCGCGATCGAGATAGCGGGCCTCACGGGTTGCCTCGTAAAGGGCGAGTGTGGCGGCAATCATGTTTGCATAGCCATCGGCGGTTGCATGATGGCGGGCCTTGCCGAGACGAAGGGAATGCATCAGCTGATCGGCATCGTGGAGCTGTGCACAAATCACATCGAACGCGGTTTGAGCGGCTGCGAGCCAGGCGGGCTGCTCGAACACGCAAGCAGCATTTGCGAGCGCGGAGATCATCAACCCGTTCCAGTCGGTCAGTACCTTGTCGTCGAGACCTGGATGAATGCGTTCGGCGCGATGGCGGAAGAGGACCTCTCGGGCCTCGGCAAGCTTGCGCTCTTCCGCCTCAGACAAATGTGTCAGGCTGTCGAGGCGGTTTGGAATGTTGGTGCCTTCCCAGTTGCCGCCGTCGACGATGCCGTAAATGTGCGAGAAGAGGTCCGCCGTGCCGCCATCGAGCAGAGCATCGATTTCGCTTTTCTGCCAAACGTAGAACTTTCCCTCTTCGCCTTCGGAGTCGGCGTCGAGACTGGCTGAGAACGCGCCTGACTCTGCGATCATTTCCCGCAATACCCATTCCGCGGTTTCGGCGGTTCGCTCGGCCAGCAAGGGATCGTGTGTGTGCTTCCAGACCTCTGTCATCAGCGAAATGAGCTGGGCATTGTCGTAGAGCATCTTTTCAAAATGCGGCGCAAGCCATAGAGCGTCGACGGAGTAACGGGCAAAGCCGCCGCCCAGATGATCATAGATACCGCCCTGGGCAATGTGGGTGAGCGTCTTTGTAACGGCATTGGTGAAGCGCTCGTCGCCGCGGCGTTGCGCCGCCCGCCAGAGAAGCTCAAAGAGGGCCGTCTGCGGAAATTTCGGGGCGCCCTGCAGGCCGCCATGCTCCATGTCGATAAGCTGCAGAATGCGCTCCGCGATACCGTCCAGGAGTTCGGCCGACAATTCGCCTGTTTCATCGAACTGCCGCACGGAGTTCAATGCCTGGCGCAGGGCTTCGGAGTTATGCACTACCTTGTCGTGTTCATCGCGAAAGATCCTGGCAATCTCGCGCAGCACCGTCGAGAAACCCGGGCGGCCGTATTGAGCGGTCTTGGGAAAATATGTGCCGCCCCAGAACGGTGCGCCTTGCGGTGTCAGAAACATGGTGAGCGGCCAGCCGCCCTGCTCTCCCGTTTCATGCAGGGCGGTCATGTAGATACGATCGATGTCGGGGCGTTCCTCACGGTCGACCTTGATGTTGACGAAGAGTTCGTTCATCAGCTGCGCGGTATCGTCGTCCTCGAAACTTTCGTGCGCCATGACATGGCACCAGTGACAGGCGGCATACCCAACAGACAGGAGAACCGGTTTGTTGTACTTCTCCGCATAGTCGAAGGCGTCAGGTCCCCACGGCCACCAATGCACGGGGTTGTCCTGATGCTGAAGGAGGTAGGGGCTGGTCTCGAGATCGAGGAGGTTCTTCGTCATAATTCGGAATTTCCGGTTGCGGCTGCTGGCGGTGAGATGTATCGCGGATCTGCGGATGCGTAAATGAAAGCTTCAGCGGCTTGACGGCATACAATCTGATTCACGTCCGAAATGAGTTCGCCAAGTATGGATAGCAAGACACAGGACGGTGACACGATCTTCGCGGCGTCTTCGGGGGCGGGCAAGGCGGGCGTCTGCGTCATCAGGCTGTCGGGTCCGCACAGCTCACGTGTGGTGCGTGCGTTGTGTGGTGCGGTGCCGAAGCCGCGGCGCGCCTCCTTGCGTACGCTCACGCATCCTGAGAGCTCTGAAGAACTCGATCGGGCCCTGGTGCTATGGCTACCCGGGCCGCAGAGCTTTACCGGCGAAGACATGGCGGAGCTTCACGTGCATGGCGGTGCGGCGGTGGTGGCCGGGGTTCTTTCATGTCTTGGCGCTCAAAGCGGCCTGCGCCCGGCGGACGCCGGTGAATTCACGCGCCGGGCCTTTGACGCCGGGCGGCTCGATCTCACCCAGGTCGAAGGTCTTGCCGACCTGATCGAAGCGCAGACGCAAGCCCAGCGTCGCCAGGCCTTGCGTCAGGTCTCCGGCTCGGTTGGAGAACGCTACGAGGCGTGGCGCAGCGAGCTCATTGGTTGCCTTGCTTATTTCGAAGCCGACATCGATTTTCCCGAGGAAGACGGTGTGCCGGCATCGGTGCTGGAGGGTATTGCCGAGCGGCTGCGCAAGCTGGTCGGGGAATTCGAATTTGAGCTGGATGGTGCGCATCGAGGTGAACGGCTGCGGGACGGATTGCGGGTCGTCATTGCCGGTGCGCCGAATGTCGGTAAGTCCTCGCTGCTCAATGCGCTGGCGCGGCGTGACGCCGCGATCGTTTCGCAACATGCCGGTACAACCCGCGACGTGATCGAAGTGCATCTTGATCTCAAGGGTTATCCGGTGATTCTGTGCGATACCGCCGGATTGCGGGCGGCGGGCGACGATGTGGAACGTGAAGGGGTGGCAAGAACCCGCGCGCGCCTAGAGGACGCGGATATCGTTCTATGGGTCCGCGATGCGAGCCAAGGCGATTGCTGCGATGAAAGTCCCGAACCCCTTTCCGCGTGCAAGCTGCATGTGACGAACAAGGTGGATCTGGTGCCGGAGCCAGGCGGCATGGAGGTGCCTAGCGATGTTCTTGGCGTTTCGGCGCGGACCGGGGCGGGTCTCGGCACGTTGCAGGAGCGCTTGAGTGATCGGGTCGTGGAACTGTTTTCCGAGTTGGAATCACCTGCGGTAACTCGGGCGCGTCACCGCACGGCGCTCGAGGCCTGCCGGGCGGCGGTGCTGTCGGCGATCGCAGCGATGGACGAGGGCTCCGAACTTGCAGCGGAAGACCTTCGTCACGGCGCCCGCCAGCTCGCCCGGGTAACCGGCCGTATTGATGTGGAAGACCTGCTGGATGTTATTTTCAGCGATTTCTGCATCGGAAAATAGGCATTTAGCGAAATTGTTTCACATGAAACATTGCGGCCTCATCGCGCTGCCGCGCGACCAGGGGTCTGCACGGCGCTACTTTTCTGTCTTTGACGCCAGCGATGCCGTCGCCTAAAAGGCGCGTTATGTCAACGGACCCGAAAATCATGATTGGCCATTCCGCAGATGTCGTAGTCATCGGCGGCGGACATGCGGGCTGCGAAGCCGCCGCGGCTGCGGCACGCCACGGTGCGCGAACCATTCTGATGACGCACCGGCGCGACAGAATCGGCGAGATGTCCTGCAACCCGGCCATTGGCGGTCTCGGCAAAGGACATCTGGTGCGTGAAATCGATGCGCTTGACGGGTTGATGGCACGCGTCATCGACCGGGCGGGCATCCAGTTCCGCATGCTCAACCGCCGCAAGGGGCCGGCGGTGCGGGGCCCGAGAGCCCAGGCGGACAGAAAACTCTACCGTACCGCGATGCAGGAGATGATCGGCGCCATCGCCAATCTTGAGGTGATCGAAGGGGCGGCGACCGATCTGATTGTCGATGACGGCCGGGTTTGCGGTGTGATCACCGAGGACGGCCGGGAGTACCGCGCTGGTGCGGTGGTTCTGACCGCCGGCACATTTCTTCGCGGCATAATTCACATCGGCGACCGGAAGATCCCCGCCGGCCGCGCCGGTGAGGCACCCGCGCTTGGCTTGTCGGAGCGTCTTTACGATGCCGGCATGAAACTTGGGCGTCTGAAAACCGGCACGCCACCCCGCCTAGACGGGCGGACGATTGCGTGGGAGGGGCTCGACGTGCAACCGGGCGACGATCCGCCGGTGCCGTTCTCGTTTCTGACGACACGGATCGAGACGCCGCAGATACCCTGCCATATCACCCACACGACGACTGAGACCCACGCGATCATCAATCAGAACCTTGCCCGCTCGGCGATGTATTCCGGGCAAATCGAGGGGGTGGGGCCACGCTATTGCCCGTCCATCGAGGACAAGGTCGTGCGGTTTGCCGAACGTCAGAGTCACCAGATCTTTCTGGAGCCGGAAGGCCTCGATGACGACACGGTCTATCCGAACGGCATATCATCGTCGCTGCCGGAAAGCGTGCAGAACGCGTTTGTGTGCACCATCCCGGGCCTGGAATCAGCGCGCATCATCCAACCCGGTTACGCCATTGAGTACGACTATGTCGACCCGCGCGAGCTTTACCCGAGCCTGGAGACAAAGCGCTTCGGAGGACTGTTTCTTGCCGGCCAGATCAACGGTACGACCGGGTACGAGGAAGCCGCGGCGCAGGGCCTGATCGCCGGGCTCAACGCAAGCGTGAAAGTATCGGGCGGCGATCCACTGGTGTTCGACCGGGCAACGGCTTATGTGGGCGTCATGGTCGATGATCTTGTGACCCGGGGTGTCCTGGAGCCCTACCGCATGTTTACCTCGCGCGCCGAGTACAGATTGAGCCTGCGGGCCGATAACGCCGATCAGCGGCTGACCGGCATCGGTGTGGCGGCGGGTGTCGTGGGACGGGAACGCTCCGCTGCCTTTGCCGCGAAAACCACCGCACTCGAACACGGTCGGGCCCTGGCGCGAACGTTGAACGTTACTCCGAACGAAGCGGTCCGGCACGGGCTTTCGGTCAACCAGAACGGCGTGCGCCGGAATGTTGTTGAGCTTTTGGCCTACCCGGAAATCGGGATCGAAGAGGCATTGCGGGTGTGGCCGGAGCTTTCATCGCTGCCGGGCTTCGTCCTTGAACAGATCGAGATCGACGCAATGTATTCTGGATATCTCGACCGTCAGGAGGCCGACATCCAGGCCTTCCGCCGCGACGAGGGTCTGAAGCTCCCGGCGGCGCTCGATTATCACGAGATCCCGGGACTTTCAAACGAGGTGCGCCAAAAGCTCGCGGCTGCCCGGCCGGTCACTCTCGGTCAGGCGGCGCGGCTTGACGGTATGACGCCGGCAGCACTCACCTTGTTGCTGGTGCACGTGAAAAAGGGCGGTGTGCGCAAAAGTGCATGAAGGCCGATCTGTCCGACATCCAGTCTGCTGACGATCTCGTTGCACGGGGCATTGTTTCACGTGAATCATCGAACGCGCTTGAAGCCTACGTGGATCATTTGCTGCATTGGCAGAAACGCATCAATCTTATAGGACCCGCGACCGCGGCGAGGGTATGGTCCCGCCATATTGCCGATTCGCTTCAACTGCTCGATCACATTCCCTCTGGCGCCACCACACTCGCCGATCTGGGATCGGGCGCGGGGCTGCCCGGGCTGGTGATTGCGATCGCCCTTAAAGAACGCCCGGGTTTTACCGTACAGCTCATCGAATCAAACGCTAAGAAGGCGGCTTTCCTTCGCAGCGCGATCCGGGAAACGGGCGCCCGTGCCGAAGTTGTGACGGTGAGAATCGAATCACTCGAATCGGTTGCGTTACAAACTGCCTGCGATGTCGTTACCGCCCGCGCGCTCGCGCCCTTGCATCAACTGCTCGATTATACCCAGGTTTTTCTTCAAAACGGCGCCGTCGCGCTCTTTCTCAAGGGACAAGATGTTGACAGTGAATTGACCGAAACCTCCAAATATTGGACAATTGCCTATGATCGTTATCCCAGCCGCACAGATGAATCCGGCTGCATCCTGAAAGTGAAAGAGGCCACCCGTGACGCACGAGCCCCGTGACGCAGCGCCATCGGCACCACCAACTAAGCCACGCGTCCTGACGCTTGCCAATCAGAAAGGCGGCGTCGGTAAGACCACCACCGCAATTAATCTCGGAACGGCGCTGGCCGCGGTTGGTGAGCAGGTTCTCATCATCGACATGGACCCGCAAGGCAACGCCAGTACCGGTCTGGGCATCGAGCGCGACAACCGCTCCGTATCTACCTATGACGTGCTCATGGGCGAGGCGGGGATTTCGGAAGCAGCCGTCAATTCAAGCATTCCCAGGCTGGACTGCGTGCCCTCGACCATGGACCTCCTCGGCGCCGAGCTTGAACTTGCGGAGGTTAGCCGACGTACCCACCGGCTGCACGACGCGATTGAAGCGTATTGCGATGCTATGGCAGAGGGTGACGGCGAAGGCCCTAACGGGGGTCCGGCCTACAGCTATGTGCTGCTCGACTGCCCACCCTCTCTCAATCTGCTGACGATCAATGCGATGGCGGCCGCCGATTCCATCCTCGTACCTCTACAATGCGAGTTCTTCGCGCTCGAAGGCCTCAGCCAACTGCTCAAGACAGTTGAACGGGTGAAGGCCAATCTCAATCCACGGCTTAGCATTCATGGCATCATTCTGACGATGTTCGATCGCCGCAATTCGCTTTCCGGTCAGGTCGCCGACGATGTGCGGGCATTCCTTGGAGACAAGGTCTACGACACGGTGATCCCTCGCAACGTGCGCGTCTCGGAAGCTCCTTCGCATGGCAAGCCGGTGCTGCTTTACGACAACAAGTGCTCAGGCAGCATGGCCTACATAAATCTGGCTTCAGAAATCATCAAGCGCGAGCGCAAGCTTCGCGCGGCTTAGTTGGCTAGACGGGGTGAATTGAATCGCCTCCGGAACAGAAAGACACAAACTGCGGTGACAGCGACCATGGCACAGGAACAGACAAAGCGACGGCTCGGGCGAGGGCTTGCGGCTCTCATCGGTGACGATACATCCGAAGAGGGGGTCATTGAGGACGCGCGCTCGCTGCGTCATATGCCGATCGAATTCGTCGTCCGCAATCCGCGTAACCCACGGCGGCACTTTGCCGATGAGGATCTCGCCGATCTCGCTGCATCCGTAAAAGAAAAAGGTCTGCTTCAACCGATCGTGGTGCGACCGCTCTCAGGCGAAGACAACCGCTATGAAATCGTCGCGGGGGAGCGTCGGTGGCGTGCCGCGCAGATAGCCGGCATCCACGACATTCCCGTTATCGTCAGAGAATTCGACGATGGCGAAGCACTTGAAATTGCGCTGATTGAGAATATCCAGCGCACCGACCTCAATCCGATAGAAGAGGCGGACGGTTACCAGCAACTCATCGATCATTTTAAATATACACAGCAGCAGCTGGCGCATTCCATTGGCAAAAGCCGCAGTCATATCGCCAACACACTGAGACTGCTGAACCTGCCGGCAATCGTGCGCGACTATTTGGCCGACGGATCATTGACGGCCGGGCATGCCCGTGCCCTGGTCGCCACTCAATCGCCAGAAGCGCTTGCGCAAAAGATCGTCAAGCTTGGTTTGAGCGTGCGCGATGCCGAGAAGCTTGCGCGCGAAGCGGAAACCGATTCGGCCCCGAAATCGTCAAAGCACATTGCCGTGAAAGACAAGGACACTGCAGCGCTGGAACAACAGTTGACGGAAGTGCTTGGCTTGGTGGTCGATATTTCGCACAAGCCGTCGGGTCGCGGCCAGATCACCATCAAGTACAAATCGCTCGAGCAGCTCGATGATGTCTGCCAACGGCTTTACCGCAACGATAATATGTAAGCCAGACGAGCGTCGTTCCGGTTACCAGTTTCTCGAGCGCTGCCGGCCTGCCGCTTGGCCAAGGCTTAGAAAATGCCGCGCCACGATGGTTTCCGCCAATCCGTCAGAGCGCCTTGTTTCATACTCAGCGGCCGCGGTTGCCTGTGCTGCCCGGTTCAGATCTTCAACACTCCAAAGACGCACCTGCCGGATCATCGAATCCTTGCGCGAAAAATGGACCGGCGGCCGCAACGCTGACACGGCTGACTTGGGATCGTCTCCGCTATCGACCTTGAGCTTCAGGCTGCGCAATTTCCCGATGTGCGTGTATAACACTGCAATCATTTGTTGTGTCGCCGTGCCGGCACCAATCAGCCGCGCAAATGCCAGGTCGAGCCTGTCGACTTCGCCCTCGAACGTTCCGTCAACCAGACCGTCGAGATCGAGCGCCGAGGCGTCGCCGCATATGGCATCGACATCCATCGTCTCGATCGTCTCCCGCCCATGACAATAGGTGCAGAGCTTCTCAAGTTCCGTTCGGGTCAGGCGGCGGTCGGCGCCAAGCAAAGATGTCAGGCGGTGTTTGGCCTCCGGGGCTATGCGATGTCCGAACTCCGAAACTGTTTCGTCTATTACCTGACCGAGAGAACGCACGGAATCTGCAAAACACGGCAGCGCACAGGCGATTTTTGAACGTTCAAATGTCTGGCGCAGCTTTGCGGATGTCTGCAATGGACCCGCTTCGGCAATAACAACGGCATTGTCCACCGGCTCTTCAAGATACCGCCCGACAGCCGCCGCACTGTGGGTTGCCGCTCCGGTTATCCAGACGACGCGCGGCCCACCCATCATGGGAATGGCTCGGGCTTCGTCTTCAAGCAGACCGGCATGTTCGCCAAGGTCCGTTTCGTCAATTCGCGCGATCGTAAAGGGATCGTCCAGTGTGCCGGCAATTGTCTTTACGATGTTCCGACTGCGCTCGGACACCGCGCCGCGGTCTGGACCGTATACCAAGATTGCCCGCATCTTCGGGTCCGGCCTGCGTACGAAGCCATCAACCTGGGATGCCTTGAGGCCGACCATTTCTGATGAAACTCAGGCCGCGGCGAAGAAAGCCGCCAGGCGGGTGCGGATATCATCGCCCACCTGAAGCGCGGCGCGCTCTTCGGCGTTGTTCTGAGCCTGAATGTTGGAAAACTCTAAACCCGTGCGGTCATAGGCGATGTCGGAGAACGTTTTGCCCTCGTGAATCACTTCACCCGTAGCCGTATCGAAAAGACGGTATTGAACATTCAATTTGTAGAGCCGTCGGAGAGTATCGGTGTTGATCGCCTTCACAATATCGAAAATGCGTCCGGACGCGGCGAATTCGAGCCGGTAACGTTCGCCAAGCGGCCCGCCAGGAGGCGACATGGTCGACAAAAGGCCGTTTCGGATAAGCTGGTTGAGACGTGTGGTCTGCTCGGGGATCATCACGTAGGCGAGTTCGGAATTTACCCGTGTTCCAGACGACGTGACACCGTACAGCGGCTGAAATCCGCATCCCGACAGGGCAACCGCCCCAAACGCAAGCGTGCCGGCGCACACCAGGGCCCGGCCGAATTTGCGGCTCTTATTACGCAGCGACGACATTTACAATTCTCTCCGGCACAACAATAACCTTGCGCACCTGTTTATCCCCGATGGCACGGGCTACGCTCTCAAGATCCAGTGCGGCGGCCTCAACCTCCGCATTTGTCAGCTGACGCGAAATCGTCAACTCATCCCGCCGCTTACCGTTGACCTGAACGGCGATGGTCACAGTGTCTTCCAACAGAAGAGTTTCGTCAACGCCGGGCCACGATTGATCGGCCAGAATTCCGTCAAATCCAAGGCGCGCCCAGCATTCCTCACCAAGATGCGGCATCATCGGGCCGATACATTGCACCAGAATGCCGCAGGCCTCGTGCAGGGCGAAGGCGGCACCCGGCGTATTGCTATCATAGGACCCAAGGAACGCCCCGAGCTCATTTGCGAGCTCATAAATGCGGGCAACCGCCCGATTGAAACGGAGATGCTCAACATCGTTGCCAAGTTCGCTTAGAGCGCGGTGTGCAGCCTTGCGCAACGCCAATGCCGCAGGCGCGAATTCCTCAGGCGCGAATTCCTCAGGCGCCGTTCCATCACCCGCGTCCGCCAGGTGGGCTGCCGCGTCGCCGACCAGACGCCAGATCCTCTGCAGGAATCGGTGAGCGCCCTCGACACCTGCTTCGGTCCAGATGACATCGCGTTCCGGTGGTGAATCCGACAGCATGAACCAGCGGGCCGTGTCGGCTCCGTAAGTTTCAATAATATCGGTCGGGTCGATTGTATTGCGGCGCGATTTGGACATCTTCTCGATGGAGCCGATGGCAACCTCACCGTCGCCGGACAGCCGTTCCGCCCGGCGCTCCCCGCCCTCGCCAACAATCCTCACCTCGGCGGGCGAAAGCCATGCGCCCTCGGCGGCGCGATAGGTCTCGTGGTTGACCATGCCTTGCGTAAACATGCCCTCGAAGGGTTCGTCGAGGCCGACATGTCCGGTCTCGCGCATGGCGCGGGTAAAGAACCGCGAATAAAGGAGATGGAGAATGGCGTGCTCAATACCGCCGATATACTGATCGACCGGCAGCCAGTAGTCGACGGCTTCGCGGTCCACAGGCACTGTCGCGCGGGGCGAACAGAAGCGAGCGAAATACCACGACGAGTCCACAAAGGTGTCGAAGGTATCGGTTTCGCGCTGTGCCGCCGCGCCGCATTCAGGGCACGAGGTTGCCTTCCACGTAGCATGGCGTTCAAGCGGATTGCCGGGCTTGTCGAAACTGACATCGTCGGGCAGCGCCACCGGCAAGTCCTCCTTGCGCACCGGCACGACGCCGCAGGCATCGCAGTGCACGACCGGGATCGGGCATCCCCAATAGCGCTGGCGGGACACGCCCCAGTCGCGCAGGCGGTAGTTTACCGTGCGCTCGCCCTGCGGCTTGCCGTCAAGCGTCTGGTTTTCCAGTGCAGCTGCCGCCTTGTCCTTGGCGGTCTCGACATCGAGTCCGTTCAGAAAATCGGAGTTGGCCATCACGCCGTCTTCGACAAAGGCCTCATTGCCAATCTCGAAAGTTGCGGGATCAACATCGCGCGGCACGACGACCGGGATGACGTCCAGTTTGTACTTGCGGGCGAAGTCGAGGTCACGCTGGTCATGGGCCGGACACCCGAATATTGCGCCGGTGCCATAGTCCATGAGCACGAAGTTTGCGACGTAGACCGGCAGTTGCCGATTTTTGTCAAAGGGGTGGAGGGCCTTGAGCCCGGTGTCATAGCCCTTTTTTTCCGCCTTTTCGATGTCCTCTTCAGAGGTGCCGACCCGGCGGCAGTCGTCAATGAACTCCTGCAATGAAGGATCACTCGCGGCGAGTTCCTGGCTCAGAGGATGATCGATCGACATGGCGCAAAAACTTGCGCCGAACAGTGTGTCATGCCGGGTAGTGAAGAGCTCTATCGCAGAAGCGCTCACGTGGCTGCCTTGGTCGATAAGCTCAAAACTCATACGCACGCCCTCTGAGCGGCCGATCCAGTTGCGTTGCATGAGGCGCACTTTCTCAGGCCACTTCTCAAGCCCGTCAAGAGCGGTGAGAAGATCGTCGGACCACGCGGTAATCTTGAAGAACCATTGTGTCAGTTCACGCTGCTCCACCAGTGCGCCGGAACGCCAGCCCCGCCCATCGATGACCTGCTCGTTGGCAAGTACGGTCTGATCCACCGGATCCCAGTTGACCTTGCTCTTGCGGCGGTAGACGAGCCCGGCCTTGAGGAAGTCCAGGAACATGCTTTGCTGCTGGCTGTAATATTCCGGATCGCAGGTTGCGAATTCGCGGTTCCAGTCGAGAGACAGGCCCATGGATTTAAGCTGGGCGCGCATGGCGTCGATGTTTTCGTAGGTCCAGTGCGCTGGATGCACCTTGTTTTCCATCGCGGCGTTTTCCGCCGGCATGCCGAACGCATCCCATCCCATCGGATGCAACACATTGAAACCATTAGCCATTTTGTAACGGGCAACGACATCGCCCATGGTATAGTTGCGCACGTGGCCCATGTGAATGCGGCCCGAAGGATAGGGAAACATCTCGAGCACGTAGTACTTAGGCTTGGAGTAGTCTTCCCCGGCCGCAAAGGTGCCACGCTCCTCCCAGACCTTCTGCCAGCGGATTTCCGTCTCACGGTGGTTGTAGCGTTCCATGGCGGGACGTGCGGCCTCCGGTTGCGATGCCGTAAAGAGTTCAGATTGCGATCAAGCACTTACACGGACTTGCACAGGGCTGCAAGGACGCTATGACTAGGTCATGAACGGCGCGGAGCTGGCGTCTCAAGGACGTGGAGCGGCGGCGGGTGCAATGCGAAGCATGCAAGGAGCACAGGAAACGTGAGCGGAGAATTGAAAAGCGGGCACGCAGGTCTTGATGAGGTGCGCGAAAAGATCGCGGCCGCCGCCCGTGAAGCAGGCCGAGACGGTAGTGACGTCGCGCTTGTTGCGGTTTCAAAGACTTTTGAGGCCGACGTTATCTCAACGGTGCTCGACGCCGGCCATCGTTTGTTTGGCGAAAACCGCGTGCAGGAGGCGCAACGCAAATGGCCGGCGCTAAAAGACAGTTACCCGGGCGCCGAACTGCACCTGATCGGACCGCTTCAAACAAACAAAGTACGCGATGCCCTCGCGCTGTTCGACTGTATTGAAACCGTCGACCGGCCGAAGCTTGCCAGAGTACTCGCCAAGGAGTGTGCCGCGGGCGGGTACGAACCGAAACTTTTCATCCAGGTCAATACGGGTGCGGAACCGCAAAAGGCAGGCGTGCTGCCCGAAGACGCCGACGCGTTCATCGCCCTGTGCCGTGATGAGCTGGGCCTCCGGATTTGTGGTTTGATGTGTATCCCGCCGTTCGACGAAGAACCCTCGCTCCACTTTGCCCTTCTGGAAAAGATTGCAAAGCGCAATGGGCTCAAGGAACTTTCCATGGGCATGAGCGGTGACTATGACGTGGCGGTGGCGTTCGGGGCGACAGCGGTGCGGGTCGGCACGGCAATATTCGGCAGCCGTCCGACACCGGTCGCCATTTAGACCTATGATATGTGAAGTGCCGTAGCCGCAGAGCAGTGTTTCAGGAGTTTAGGCATGACATCGGGCGCAGCGGCAACGCAGCCTTCCGTTGGTGCGAAGTCCGGGCGGGCGATGTGGAAGAATATGCAGCTGCCATGGCCCGAGAGACAGGGCGTGTCGTTGTGTCCGAGAACCACAACGATGTCGTAAAGCCGGTCGTCGCGCCACATGCGTTCCGCACTTGCCGGGTATGGCAGTGTGACGGGGCGGTTGTAGAACGGATCGTTTCCGGCATCGCACCAGCCGTCAGACGGGCAAATTGCGTAGGTATCGAGCCCGGTTTGCGGCCGTTTGACCCGATCGGGGCGGTAGAACACACACCGCATCGGCCAGATGCCGGCGGGTGTCGCGTGGTCGCCTTCGCGTTTGCGGGTCGTTATTCCAGCCACTCCCAACGCGCACGGGAAACTATAGCCATTAAGCAGGATCATTCCCAAATGACGTTTACGGACCAAGCCGGTAACGCCAAGCCTCGATGCGAACTGGCGGGAGGTCGTATTTGGAGCTACATTCACAGTGTGCAGACCAATTGTGTCCTGGTGCGGCCGAAAAGGATGGAGATACAGTCGCCAAAGCACGACCGTATCACCAAATTGTCAACATCTTTGAGGCCTTACCGTTTCTTGAATGCGTCTATGCACTAAACTAAGTGACAAGAAGTCAGAGGACGGATCGACGCGGGAACAATATGAGCACAGCAAAGAAGATTATGATTATCGACGACGATGACGCGTTGCGCGAATCGCTCGTTGAACAGTTTGCGCTGCATGAAGAATTTCTCGTCAATGCGGTCGATGCCGCCTCGCCCGGCGTGCGTGGCGTCAAGGCGGAGCATTATGATCTCGTGCTGCTCGATGTCGGGTTGCCGGACATGGATGGTCGCGAGGCGTGCAAGCTCATGCGCCGCAACGGACTGAAGAGCCCGATCATTATGCTGACGGCGCAGGATTCAGACGCTGATACCATTCTCGGACTGGATTCGGGCGCCAACGATTACGTTACGAAGCCTTTCAGGTTCGGCGTGCTTCTGGCGCGTATTCGGGCGCATCTCAGGCAACATGAGCAGAGCGAAGATGCGGTGTTCACGGTCGGGCCCTACACTTTCCGTCCGTCCGCCAAGACACTGACGGCGGAAGATCAGTCGAAAATCCGGCTGACGGAAAAGGAAACCTCGATCCTCAAGTACCTCTATCGTGCCGGAGAGCAGGTGGTGGGACGCGATGTGCTACTGCATGAGGTGTGGGGCTACAATTCCGGCGTCACCACGCACACGCTTGAGACCCATATTTACCGCCTGCGTCAGAAAATCGAGCGCGATCCCTCCAACGCGGAAATCCTTGTCACCGAAACAGGCGGATACAAACTCGTACCGTGAACTGATTCACTCCGACAATCTGTGTCGCGCAACTTACTGACGCTAGGCAGCGAGGCCGGTTGGTTGCTATAGTCGCCGGCAGGCGCCGTCCACTCCTAGGGGTGTGCGTCTGGGGATTTGGCTCTGCCGCGCATATTTGTGGCGGTCAGCGAGGCCGGGATATGAGCGTCAGAGACGACGTTGCACTGTTAAAACAGATACCGCTGTTTGCGAAAGTGGACGACGCGCAGCTTAACGTTCTCGCGTTTTCGGTTGAGCGGATAAAGCTCGCCAACGGTGAAGTGCTGTTCCGGGATGGTGAAACCGGCAGCGGAGCCTTCATCGTCGCCAAGGGCGAGGTTGAACTGGTACGAAATGTCGGCGCAGGCGATGTCACCATCAACGCCGGCGAAGGAATGCTGATCGGCGAGCAAACGATGTTTGCCGACGTGCCCTATCGCGGCACTGCGCATACGGAAAACGGGGCTGAGGTGCTCAAAATAAGCCGGCAGTTGTTTTACCGGGTGGCGGAAGAGTTTCCCGACCTTGCCGTCGAAGCGATTAAATCCGTGAACGAGAAGCTGAATTCGACCCTGACGGATTTGAGCCGGGTACGCCGCGACCTCTAAAACCGTTTTTCAAATATCAAACACAGCGGTAATTGGCACGTGATCGGACGGTTTTTGCCAATCGCGCGCATCGATCAGTACATCGACCGACTTGCAGGCGCCGTTGAGCCCCGGCGTCGTCCAGATGTGATCGAGACGGCGGCCCTTGTTCGACGCCCTCCAGTCGCGGGCGCGATAGCTCCACCATGTGTAGAGATGCTCATCGGCAGGTATGTGCTGGCGCACAACATCGACCCAACCACGGGACGCCTGCACGGCGGCAAGGCGATCGACTTCGACGGGCGTGTGGCTGACCACCTTCAAAAGTTGCTTATGCGACCACACATCGGTTTCCAGCGGCGCGATGTTGAGGTCTCCCACGAGCACCATGGCGTCATCATGTTCGTTTGCCGCACCTTCGAACCAGCCGCGCATTTCGTCCAGAAACCGAAGCTTGTGGTCGAATTTTTCGTTCTTTTCCGGATCGGGCTCGTCGCCACCGGCCGGCACGTAAAAATTATGCACCGTCAGCGGGCCGTCGCGCGCGTCAATGGTGGCGCTGGCGTGACGCGCGTCACCCTTGCCGCAGAACTCGCGTTTGCCGGTATCCGCAAACGGAAGCCGGGAAATGATTGCGACGCCATGATATCCCGACTGGCCGTTTGCCAGGATGTGCTCGTAGCCGGCTTTGCGGAAATCTTTCTCCGGAAACTGTGCGTTTGGACATTTGGTTTCCTGCAGGCACAGAACATCGGGTGCAACATCTTCGAGAAACCGCAGCACAATCGGCAGCCTCAACCGAACCGAATTGATGTTCCAGGTCGCAAGTTTCATCGCCACAACTCCTCCGTCCGCGCACCGCGAGCACGCTTGATATCACGCCTCATCGAGACAGCGGAAATTATGTGAAGCACCCGGTTGCGCAGTGCGGAAAACCGGTTGCAGCCTTATCGCTCGGGGCCGAGATACTGCGTCCAAGGGAAAGCGATCGAAACCGGTCGATCCGGAACTATCCGAAGGGAGGTCCTATTTACCTGGCGGTCGCCGAACTCATAGTAGTAGGCGTGGAGATTTACTGCGAGACCGAATATGGCGGCATAGGCAATGAGCACTCCGGCGAGCTTGGGTTTCTCCAAGGTTCGAACGACAGCCGGCAGAAGTATTACCAGGATCAGCGGCGTCGAAAATCTAAGCCACAGATCGTTGTAGTATCCGATTTTGAAAAACGACAGCACCAGAAGGCAGGCAAACAGATAACCTATCCGGGCGGACTGGGTCCAGGGCAGCTCCCGCCATACGGCCAGAACCAACACGGCATAGACTAAATTTTCCACAATGAGGAACTCGATTAAACCGAGCAATCCAAGCTGCGGATAGGTGAACGAGATACCTTCGGGGAACTGCTTGGAAAGAAATATTGTTGCGCAGTAGCAGGCAAAACCCGCCGCCGGTGCGAATATGCACAGATACTGCACCCAACTGCGGCGCCAACGCGTCAAATAGGCTGGTGCTTCCCACATGAATAGCAGAATCCACCCGATTGTTAGAAACGGTCCGCAGGCCAGGGATGACATCAATACGAGGGCACGGTTGAAACTCCTGGCGATGTGATCGCCGTTTGTAAGCCAAAGCGCCAATTGCAGTGGTATCAGCGCTGCCTGTTGCGGCACCCAGACGAATTGGTCAATGGGTGAGGACTGAGAAATCACTTCAAATCCCGCCCACCAGTACGGCCAGTATTCAAAGCCTGTTACGTCACTGAAGGCGTAAAACCAGAAGAGTTCGACGCCCGGCAGATACAGAACAATAAAAAGAACCGCCAAGGGCCTGACCGGGTGACCGCGGAATGGCAATGTGGCGCTCAGCGCATGAAATCCGACTATGAGCATTCCGAAGAACGCAACATAAGTTGCCGTAAACATTGCAACTTCAAGGGAGAACCACAGGCTTAGAAACCTTGCGAATGTGCCGTAGAGAGCGCTTAGCCCGTAGTAATAGACAAACGCATAGGTCTTGCCGTCTGCGCCGAGTAGTACCGGCTCGACAAAAGTGGTCAGGAACGGCGTGTTCTTGAAATAGATGCTGGTAATGTGGTTCGGAAAAATGTTTGGGTATTGCAGAAGTTGGTCGGACATTGAAACGGCCACAAATGCGGTCGCCCCAAAAACAAACAGCACTCTGTTCAATGTTCCGCCAACAATCGGTGTGCGGTCACGTGCGCTCAGCCGCGCGCAGAGCAGGTATGGCAGAGGAAGCAAAAGCGCATAGACGCCGATATTCGGTGCGAGGAAAAGTCCGACGGGAAGCAACAGTATCAATCTGTAAAACGTCATCCCGATGCAGTTCCCCCTCCTACTCCGAACGGCTATTGCGACGCATCGGGCCGAACGAGTGGGGGACAAGTCTATCGCGAAATCGTTCGAACAGCGCAACGCAAAATTAGTCGGACACCCAACGGCACGCACATAAAAAAGGCGCCCGGCTGGGGAACCGGACGCCTTGCGCAAATTGACTGCGCTGTGCGCCGGGAGGGGATACCGGCGCTTCACGGTCAAACGTGGCCGATCGAGCGGGGGGCAAAACGGGCCACGGCAAATATGACCGTGTCTATAACTATAGGTAGGAACGGTTTTGGCGGATTTCAATCATTTGCGCGAAAATTAATGTTGGCAGCGCCTATTTGTCTGAATCCTGCACACCGCGCGGCAGATTGACCTCGAAAAGTTGCGGGTCTGCTTCGACATCTGTTTCAAGGTTGGTTACGTGGATGGTCGTGCGATTGCCCTGGCCATCGATGATAACCCATTGCTGGAGCGCGAAATTTTCGTTGTCGAACACAAGCGTCAATTGCCCGGGAACCCATTCGTCCTTGTCTTCCAGAGTCAACGAGATGACGGTTGGGTCCTGATAAACATGGATGATCCGTGCTTCTTCGATGAGGTCGATATTTTCCGAAAGCACCAGCCGCAGTGGCGTAATCGACAGGGGATAATGATCGGCGCGGTCGAGCCGGCGGTCGCGGACAATCACGTAAGTCCCGTCGGCGACCACCAGAAACGGATTGGGCGGTGCATATTCAAACCGCAGTTTTCCCGGCTTGCTTAGGTAGAAAATACCCTGCGAGATATCTCCGCTGGGGCCGCGCTGGACGAATTCACCCTGCAGCGAGTCGAAGCCGTTGAAATAGGCCGTGACCTTGTCGATGGCAGCCTTGTCGTCGGCGGAAAGATGCAAATTCCGTGACGCCTGCGCCGCGGCCGCCGACACCGTAGCGATGGCCACAATGGCGAGCACAGAGGCGATTTGACGCCACAGCGTCTGCGCGGTCTTGAAGGCGTGATGATGGCTCATGGCGGATGCCTTAGACTCTCATTGTGTCGAGTTTTGGATCAATCACCCTCAATCGGGCCAGCTCTTAGTGAAATTCTTCCTCGCCGCCGCCGACAAGGATGTCCCGTTTGCCCGCGTGATTCGCTGAACTGATAATACCCTCTTGCTCCATACGTTCAATGAGGGTCGCGGCGCGATTATAGCCGATAGACAGGCGGCGCTGCACGTAACTCGTCGATGCCTTCTTGTCGCGGATCACAACGGCGACCGCCTTGTCATAGAGGTCATCGCCGGAAGACTCCATGCCCTCCATGCCGAAACCACTTTCGGCATCCTCGTCGCTTTCCTCGGTCACGGCTTCGAGATATTGCGGCGCGCCCTGTTTCTTCAGGTGTTTGACCACTTTCTCGACCTCCTCGTCGGAGACGAACGGGCCGTGTACGCGCGATATGCGCCCGCCACCGGCCATGTAGAGCATGTCGCCCTGGCCGAGAAGCTGTTCGGCGCCCTGTTCGCCGAGGATGGTGCGGCTGTCGATTTTCGATGTGACCTGAAAACTGATGCGGGTCGGAAAGTTGGCTTTGATGGTGCCGGTGATGACATCGACGCTAGGGCGCTGGGTTGCCATTACCATGTGGATGCCGGCGGCGCGGGCCATCTGCGCGAGGCGTTGGACGGCGCCTTCAATGTCCTTGCCGGCGACCATCATGAGGTCTGCCATCTCGTCGATGATGACAACGATATAGGGCATTTCGTCGAGCTCGAATTCCTCGTCTTCGTAGATCGGCTCACCGTTGTCGGGGTCGTAACCGGTATGCACGGTGCGGGTAAGAACGTCGCCACGCTCTTTGGCTTCCGTAACCCGGTGGTTGAAGCCATGAATGTTGCGCACGCCGAGTTTCGACATTTTGCGGTAGCGCTCTTCCATCTCGCGCACCGCCCATTTAAGCGCCACGACTGCTTTTTTGGGATCCGTCACGACCGGTGAGAGAAGATGCGGGATGCCGTCATAGACGGAAAGTTCCAGCATTTTGGGATCGATAAGGATGAGCTTGCATTTGTCGGGAGGCAGCCGGAACACGAGCGACAGGATCATCGTATTGATGCCGACGGACTTGCCCGAACCGGTTGTGCCGGCGATGAGAAGGTGCGGCATGCGCGCCAGATCGGAGATGATGGGTGCGCCGCCGATGTTCTTGCCAAGCGTCAGTGCGAGATCCTGGCCGGATTCGGTAAACTCTTCCGCTGCGAGAATTTCACGCAGGTAAACGGTTTCGCGCTTGGCATTCGGCAGCTCGATGCCGATCACGTTGCGCCCCGGCACCACGGCCACGCGGGCTGACACTGCACTCATGGAACGCGCGATGTCGTCGGCAAGACCGATAACCCGTGACGATTTTATACCGGCCGCCGGTTCAAGTTCGTAAAGCGTGACAACCGGTCCCGGACGGACGTTGATGATTTCTCCGCGCACCGAGAAATCGTCGAGCACGCCTTCGAGCAAGCGGGCGTTTTCCTCCAGCATTTCATCTGTGATTTCGCTGGCGGCCGATTGACGCGGCGGCTTGGCGAGCAGGGCCAGAGGCGGTAATGCAAAGTTTTTTCCGCGCGCGGGCACCCTGCCATTCGCGTTGCCGACGGGCCGCACACCTTGCGTGCCCCGGGTTATGCGCGGGCGTGCGGGTGCGGGCTCCAGCACCGGTTCATCGGTGTAATCGTCGTCAAGCCTGTCTTGAAACTCATCGGCGAATACATCTTCATCCATCACGGGCGCAACGTCGCCATCTTGGCCGAAATGCGGTTCAATACGGCCATCCGGGAGGACGCCGGCAGATCTTTCATCGAAGTCCACAAGCGCCGAGAGGGCCTGGCGAAGCCGGGAACCGGACTTCTCGCGCACCTGGGTACGTGCGCGCGGTTGCGGCGCGGCTTCCGCGCGCCGAGGTTCGCGGGGCTCTGAACGCGCAAATATGCGCCGCAGAAACGATGATGTCGCTAAAGTGGTGTGCGTGCCGCGGCCGAGCATTCGAGCGGTGATCTCGCCGGCCTGCTCGCCAAAAAGCTGCGCTGACATGACCAGTTCGCCGGCTGAAAATGCACAGGCGAAAAGCAGCAGGAAAACGGCCGCAAACAGAAACAGGGCACCGGTCGCCACTGCGGCAATCCAGCCGCCGGCAAAGATCGCGAATACGGCCAGCATGGGGCGCGACAGGAGGTCGCCCGCCGCCCCGCCAAGGCCCGAAGGGAGCGGCCAGGTGTCGGGCGCTGTAATCGTCGCCATAACGGCTGCGAGGAAAACGGCGCCCAGAATGCAAGCGATGAACCGCTTGAACGGCCGGCCGATCTGGCCGTGGCTCAGCCAGCGGGTGCTCCACGCGATGAAGGGGACGATGAGCCCGATGACACCGAGCCCGAGCATCTGCATCAAAAGATCTGCGACAACCGCACCTGGGTATCCCAACAGGTTTTCCGGTGCCCGGTCGACGGCATAGTTGAGGCTCGGGTCGTCGACCTGCCAGGAGGCAAGCGCGAGCGCAAGGGCGATGGTGAAGGATATCGCGGCAAGTCCGAGCACTTCGCGCATACGGTTGGACATGAACCGTTTCACGCCCTCCGGTATGGCAGAATCGTTCGCTTTCGCTGATCTCGTACGCGCCATTGACACTCTAGTCCCGTTACCCGTTCACATTCAGTCCAGCGTCTTCGTCATCCGCTGCAGCGCTTCGCCGGTGATCTCTTCATCGTGCACCAGCGCAACACGCACGAAGGCTGCGTTGTCGTTGCCGCCGTCCGCCGCGTCGCGGGCGAGGAAGTCGCCCGGCACAACACGCAGTCCCGCTTCACGCCAAAGCGTGCGTGCTGCTTCCTGGCCACCGCCGTGGTCGGACATATCCAGCCACAGAAAAAATCCGCCCTCGGGGGCATAAAATTCGTAGCGGCCGGCAAGCAGTTCCTCCGCAAGGCGGATTTTCACCCGGTAAAGGTTACGATTTTCCTCAACATGCGCCTCATCGTTCCAGGCGAGCGTTGCGGCGGCCTGCACCGGCAGCGGCATTTGCGGTGCGGCAAGGTTCCGGAATTTCAGATAGGCCGACATGATGGCCGCATCGCCGATACAGAAGCCGGACCTCAGGCCTGCGAGGTTGGAACGTTTCGACAGCGAGTTGAATATGACGATATTCTCAAGACTGCCGCCAAGTTCGCGGGCCGCGTCCAGTGCGCCGGGCGGCGGGTCGTTGAGATAGATTTCCGAATAACACTCATCGAAAAGGACCGTAAATCCGAAATGGCGGGCCCGTTCGATCAACGTCATCAGGTCGTCAAGATTCGCTACCGCACCTTGCGGGTTTGCCGGCGAACAGAAGTAAAACAGCGACGTGCGGGCAAGGGTTGCGTCGTCGATCGCGTCAAGATCGGGCAGGAATCCGCTGCCGCGCGGCGTCGGAAGGAACACAGGTTCGGCTCCCGCCGCCGCCGCGCCGACGCCGTAGCACTGGTAAAATGGGTTCGGCATCAAGACGGCGGGGGGCGGTCCGGCCGTTTCGGGAATGCACACAAGGGCAATGTTGAACAAGCCTTCGCGCGAACCGCACAGCGGAACAACGTGGCGGTCCGCATCAATCATGTCACCGGTGCCGTAGCGCCGCGCCGCCCACCCGGCGATTGCCTGGCGGAGTTCAGGTGTGCCCTGAGCCGGGGGATAGCGGTTGTATTCGTCGAAATGGTCGTCGAGCGCGGCACGCAGAAACTGCGGGACCGCGTGTTTCGGCTCGCCGATCCCCAGATCGATCGGCGTGGCCGCGGGCTCGATACCTTCAAGCAGCGTGCGCAACCTTGGAAACGGCGAGGGCGGCAGACTGTCAAAACGGCTGGCGAACATGAACTGCGGCTCGGCGGTTGGCCACAACGCATCCGGCCGCATTGGCGTCTGGATGATCGCGGAACAGGGCTCTTCGTCGCAGAATTGTGCGCTATGCGCAGTTAAGACCCGGTTAAGGTTAACTTTTTCTGTGTGCGATCACAGGATGTCTGGCCACCTGACAGACTGGATCTGAAAACTCTTCGTCAATGCTGGTGCTGGGAACCGATGGCGCGAGCCCGGCGGCCGCAGCGACCGCCGGGATTTTGGTGTTCGTCCGGACGTGGTCAGCTTACGTGTGCCGGCGCGGTGACGCCGAATTCGGGATAGGCCTCAAGACCAAGTTCGGAACGGTCAAGGCCGGTGAGCTCGTCTTCCTCGCTGACCCTGAGGCCGATGGCGTATTTTACCGCAAGCCAGAGAACGAGGCTTGCCGCGGATACGAAGGCACCGATTGCCGCGATACCCGCAAGCTGAGCGACAAGGCTGGCCTCCGGATTGGTCAAGATCACCGCGAGCGTGCCCCAGATGCCACAGAAAAGGTGCACCGGAATGGCGCCGACGACATCGTCGATCTTCAGCCGGTCAAGCAGCGGCACCGTCAGAACAACGATCGCACCGCCGATCGCACCGATCAGTACCGCCATGGGCATCGAGGGAGTTAGGGGTTCTGCCGTGATCGATACAAGCCCGGCGAGCGCGCCGTTGAGCGCCATGGTCAGGTCGACTTTCTTGTAGAGCACCTGGGTCAGAACCATGGCGGCGACGACACCGGCCGCGGCCGCGGTGTTGGTGTTGGCGAAAATGCGCGATACGTCGGCGGCATCACTGAGCGTGCCGAGCGCCAGCTGCGAGCCGCCGTTGAATCCGAACCAGCCGAGCCACAGTATAAAGGTGCCCAGCGTCGCCAGCGGCATGCTGGATCCGGGTATGGGCGTAACGCGGCCCGATGCGCTGTACTTCCCAAGGCGCGCGCCAAGGATGAGAGCCCCGACCAGTGCCGCCCAACCGCCGGCGGAATGCACCAGCGTAGACCCGGCAAAATCGAGGAAACCAAACTCGTTGAGCCATCCGCCGCCCCATTTCCAGGCGCCCTGGATGGGGTAGATGACGCCGGTGAGGACGGTGCAGAAGATCAGGAACGGCCAGAGTTTTATGCGCTCTGCCAGCGCGCCCGAAACGATCGAGGCCGCGGTCGCGCAGAACACCATCTGGAAGAACCAGTCGGAGCTTGCCGCCGCATAGGTGATGTCCTCGTCGGCGTGGGCCGGGTGATCGAACCAGGTGAAGGAGCCAATCCAGCCGCCATCGACGCCGTCATACATGAGGTTGTAGCCGACCGCCCAGTACATCAGGCCGGCTATGGCATAGAGACCGATGTTTTTAGCGCAAATCGTGGCGACGTTCTTGGAACGCACCATGCCCGCCTCGAGCATGGCAAAACCCGCCGCCATCCACATGACGAGGGTGCCGCCAACCAGAAACAGCATGGTGTTGAAAACGAACTTGATTTCAGGAGAAACGCCGGGTGCGGCGTCCTGGGCGAGTGCCGGTGCGGCCATGAGACCCAGAGTAGCGCCGGCGGCTGCGGTTACGCGCAAGACTTTCATCATTGTCAATTCCTTGGTGTGCATTTCAAAGCGCGGCCGCGCCGCTTTCCCCGGTGCGCACGCGCACCGCATCCCCAATGGTGCCGATGAACACCATGCCGTCACCGATGTGTCCGGTGCGTGCGGCGCCGATAATGGCGTCGGAGGCACGCTCGGCGAGGTCGTCGTCGACAACCACTTCGATTTTCAACTTGGGGATGTAGGAGACTTTGTATTCGTTGCCGCGGTAAATTTCCGTGTGCCCCTTTTGGCGGCCATGCCCCATAACTTCGGAAATCGTCACTCCGGCGATGCCGAGAGCGGCAAGCGCGTCGTCGACATCCTCAAGCTTGTGCGGCTTGATAATGGCGGTGAGCATTTTCATGAGCTCTTCTCCACTCTGAACCGTTTTGCCATGTGTCCGGCGCATTGCTCGTAGGGAACGAGCATGCCGGACACGTCCCGCATCCCTTGTTTCAAGAGGCGTGCCAGTTTGAGGAGAGATGTAAGATATTGAAATATATGTGCTATTTCAGGTGTTGTGAATTATGGCAATCTTAGAATGCACACTATTTCACCACCCATGCGCATTTGCATAATAATTCATCAGCACATTCAAACGACGCTAGCCCCCGTGTTTCACTTGTCCTTCAGGCGGATCAGACCTTCCTGGGCGGCCGATGCAACAAGGGTTCCGTCGCGGGTAAAAATGCTGCCGCGGGTAAAGCCGCGCGAACCGGCAAGCGATGGGCTGTCCTGGGCATAGAGCAGCCACTCGTCGGCGCGGAACGGGCGATGGAACCACAGCGCGTGGTCGAGGCTGGCAAGCATGATGTCGGTGTCGAAGACGGAGCGGCCATGCGCCACCAGCGCCGTGTCGAGCAGAGTAATGTCGGATGCGTAAGTGAGAATGCACTGATGCAGCGCAGTATCGTCCGGCACTGTGCCGGTGGCGCGGATCCACACATTCTGAATGGGCGGGTCACCGGCGGTTGCGGCGAAATAGTCGCGCTGCTGTACGGGCCGAAGCTCAATCGGGCGTTCGCGTTCGAAATAGGCGCGAATGTTGGCCGGAATGCTGTCAGGAAGCTGCGAGATGATTTCCTTTTCGTTCGGCAGGTCCTCCGGCGGGGTCACATCGGGCATGTCGATCTGGTGTTGCAGACCTGCTTCCGATTCGTGAAACGAGGCGGCCATGGTGAAGATCTGCTTGCCGTGTTGAATGGCAACGACCCGGCGCGTTGTAAAACTCTTGCCGTCGCGGTAGCGGTCAACCTCATAGATAATCGGCACGGCGGGATCGCCCGGCCTGATAAAGTAGCCGTGAAGGGAATGGGCCGGCCGGCCTTCTGCCGTGCGCTGCGCCGCGACAAGCGCCTGGCCGATGACCTGTCCGCCAAATACCCGCTGCCAGCCGACCTGCGGGCTGCGACCGCGATAGAGATTGCGCTCCAGCGATTCAAGGTCGAGCGTTTCCAAAAGGGTTTGCGAGGCGGTGTTCATAAAGCTGTGGCCGGATCGGGAAAGGAAGGTTAGCGCCTGTTTAGACCATGTCGTCTGGCAGCGCAAAACAGCTTTGCGGATGAGGCCCGGTGCCGCACTCTTGCACCGCGGCGTGCCGTGATAGTGTGCCTGAACGAACACCAAGCCGGGACCCCTTGCGGGGATGCGCTGATGGCTGAAACTATCCAGACAGACATTGCTATCGTCGGCGGCGGCCTTGTCGGCATGGCCATGGCGCTGACCATGGCGCGCGCCCACGCACAATCGGGGCTTTCCGTTTGCCTGCTCGATGCCGGCGATCCGGCAGCGCGCGCAAATATTGAGGCCGATGGCCGCGCGTCGGCAATCACCGCCACGGCCGTCAACATGCTCAAGGCGCTTCAGGTGTGGCCGCGGCTTGCCGACCACGCCCAGCCGATGCGTGAAATCAAGGTTACGGACAGCCAGACTTCGGCGCGGGGAAGGCCGGTGTTTCTGCATTTCGACGAAGCCGTCTCGCGTGCCGCATCCGCGCATATGATCGAAAACCGTTTCATCTACGATGCCCTGTGGCAGGCAATCGGCGAGACGGGGACCGTGACGCTTCATACCGGGCATAGTATTGAAACCGCCGACTGGGGCGAAGCCGCGGCGCGTCTTGTGCTCGACGATGGCAGGAACGTCTCCGCCGCGCTGGTCATCGGCGCCGACGGCCGGGCCTCGCCGCTGCGCGCCTCTGCCGGGATCGAGACCGTCGGCTGGTCCTACGGGCAGCATGGTATCGTCACATCCGTCGCCCATGAAAAGCCGCACAACGGCATTGCCGAAGAGCACTTTTTGCCGGCCGGGCCGTTTGCCATCCTGCCGCTGCCCGGAAACCGGTCATCGCTTGTGTGGACGGAGCGCGAGGAGTTTGCGCGCGATCTCGTTGGCGGAGACGACGCGACATTCCAGGCGGAACTGGAGCGGCGTTTTGGCGAACGCCTCGGGCGTATCGCGATCGATGGGCCGCGCATGTCCTATCCGCTCGGCATGCAGCTCTCCAAGGCGTTTATTGCGCCAAGGCTCGCGCTGATCGGCGATGCCGCCCACGTGGTGCACCCGATTGCCGGTCTTGGGTTCAATCTCGGCCTGCGCGATGTTGCCGTGCTCGCCGACACGGTGGCAAACGAGGCGCGGCTTGGGCTCGACATCGGGTCGACGGCGGGCCTGTCGCGCTATCAGGCGGCGCGGCGCTTCGACACGCTGACCACAGCGCTTACGTCCGACGGGCTGAACAGGCTCTTCTCCAACGACAACGCCGCGCTCAGAATGGTGCGTGACTTCGGTCTTGCCCTGGTCGATCGGGCGGGACCGTTGAAAGGCTTCTTCATGGATCAGGCGGCAGGCCGCAACACGCCGCTGCCGGCCATCATGCGCGGCGACGGGGTTTAGGGTCGGGACGCTAGTCGCGCGTCAGGCCCTTAGCCTCGAGCTTTTCCAGATACGTGGCCCACAGATCGTCATGCTCGGTGCCGAGCATGCGCAGGTAGTCCCAGGAGAAAATGCCGGTGTTGTGACCGTCCGAAAAGTCGACCCTTACGGCATAGTTGCCGACCGGTTCGACGCCGGTGATCGATACTGAGCGCTTGCCGCCGACGGTGACCTCCTGCCCGGGTCCATGGCCTTTGACCTCGGCGCTTGGGCTTTCGACGCGCAGAAACTCAGCCGCCAGTTCAAAGCTTTGTCCGTCATCGAACGTTATCGCAAGCACCGAGCTGCCTTCGCGCAGGCGCAACTCGGTCGGCCAGGGAGTGCCCTCAACACCGGATGTATTCATGCATCGTCATCCAGGTGGCGGGCTTCTTCCGGCAGCATGATCGGAATGCCTTCGCGGATCGGATAGGCGAGTTGAGCCTTTTTCGAAATGAGCTCGGCGCGCTGGCGATCATATTCGAGCGTGTCCTTTGTGAGCGGACACACGAGGATCTCCAGGAGCCTCGGATCGATGTCGCCTGCTTCGGCTGAGGGGGGCCCGGCTGGGGTAGTATCGGCTGGTTTGTCGTCTGCCATGATGGGTTCCTGAAATTACTGCAGTATCGTGCCGCGGTCGTCGCTGGGATCGGACAGTGCCATTTCGGTAAGTGCGATGAGGATATCCGCACGCTTTGCCAGCCCGTCCGCTTCCAGCAGCGCCTGCTTTTCCTTGGGCGCATAGGGGCTGATCATGGACAGGGTGTTGACGAGGCTCTCGTTCGACGATTTGTGCACCGCATCCCAGTCCGCTTCCATGTCGTGGGCTTCAAGGTAGCGCCGGAAGATGGTGAGCAGCCGGTCGCGGTCGACCTCGTCTTCGCCGCGTCCGGGCTCAAGATCGCTTTCGAAAACGCCGAAGTCGACCGCGGCAATGCGGAACGGCGTTGTTGTGTCCAATTCGGTTTCGATCCTGAACCGCGAAATGCCGGTAAGCGTGATGACCATGCGGCCGTCCTCGGTTTCCGAAAACGACGCAATGCGGCCGGCACAGCCGATGTCGTAGAGCTCGGGCCTGGCATCGGCATTGTCCTGCAGCGCCAGCGCCTCGTCGGTCGCCGGCTGCACCATTCCGATTATGCGTTCAGAGGAAATCGCTGCATTGATCATGGCAAGATAGCGTGGCTCGAAGATGTTGAGCGGCAATTGGCCGCGCGGCAACAACAAGGCGCCGCCCAGCGGAAACAGTGCAATGCTTGAAGGCAGGTCGGCGCTCCCGCGGTATAACGCACGCACCGGCATAGAGCCTTACCTCCTTGTAACAGCGAGCCGTTTTAAGAGAACAGCAGGGAAGACAGCCGGCGGCGTCCGGCAATCGTCATCTCATCGCTCATGCCCCAGGCCTCGAAAAACGTCAGCATCTGTTGGCGGGCCGCGGATTCGTTCCATTCGCGGTCGCGTTTGATGCTTTCAAGCAGCTGATCGAGCGCTTCTTCCCGGCGCCCTTCCGCATTGAGTGCGATGGCAAGATCAATGCGCGCCTGATGGTTTTCAGGGTCGGCGTCAACGGCGCTGGAGAGTTCCCCAACCGCGCCTTCGTCAACCGGAGTTGCGGCAAGTTCCATCGCAGCGCGCGCACTGACGATTTCCGGCGCATCTTCCTTTGCCGGCGGGGTCAGGGCGAGCGTGGCCGTTGCGCCCTCGAGGTCGCCGCCTGCGATCTGGCATTTGGCAAGGCCTGCAATGGCGACGACATGTTCGCGGTCGCGCTGCAAGGCCTCCGCAAAGAGTTGCGCCGCCTGACCGGCATCGCCGCCGTCAAGCGCTGCCTGGGCAGCCTCGACAATGGCTTCCAGCTCCTGGTCGCCAAGCGGGGCGCCGGCCAGGCCTTCCACAAAGGTGTTGATCTGGCTCTCAGGCACCGCACCCATGAACCCGTCGACCGGCTGGCCATCCTTGAAGGCGTAAACGGCGGGGATCGACTGAATGCGCATCTGCGCGGCGATTTCCTGATTCTCGTCGACATTGATCTTGACGAGTTTCACCGCGCCCTTGGCCGACTTCACCGCGCTTTCAAGCGCCGGCGTGAGTTGCTTGCAGGGGCCGCACCACGGCGCCCAGAAATCGACAATGACCGGGACTTCCCGCGATGCCTCGATGACGTCCGCCATGAAGCTTGAAATGTCGGCATCCTTGATGAGATCGCCGGGCGTCTCTGCCGCCGACGGATCGCCGCCGATGATGGGTGTTTCCATATTTCCTCTCAAGGCCGGTGTGTGCCGGCCATGGTGATGAGCGCGTTGGGCTCAGGGTATAGCAAATTCGCGCCCGCCAATGCCAGCGAATGATCCGCTCACACAACAGCGATGATCAGGGGTTCGTGGCCGCAGGCGCGGGCAAACGCGACGAAGTCGTCAGGCGTGATCGATGTCGTCGCCTCGTTGGTTAGCGGATGAAAATTGATGACGTCATGGTCCATCATGCGTTCGTCGAGAATGAAGCGGACGCGGCACTCGCCGTCGTTAATGAGGCCGAAGGGCGTAACGCCGCCGGGCACTACACCGAGCAGCTCCATCAACAGCTCCGGCTTGCCGAAGCTGAGGCGCGCGGCCTCGCAGCGTTTATGGAAGGTCTTGAGGTCGATGTCGGCGTCTTCCAGCGCCGACACAAGCAGCACCTGACCCTTCTTGTCTTTCAAAAACAGGTTCTTCGAATGGCCGCCGGCAATCTCGCCGCGCATCGCCTGCGACTGTTCGACGGTAAAGAGAGGCGCATGGCGGTGGGTCTGGGTTTCGATGCCGAGCTCCGCCAGGCGGGCAAACAGGTCGTCGGGGCTCGCAGGCATGTTGTATCTCCGGTCGATGGATTGTTCGCGGGCGAGGCGCACAAGCGCCGAAATGCGCGGATGTTTCTATTGCATTTGTGCAGGTCTTGCGCAATAAGACCGGCGCCGCTACATATGCGGCAGGCCGTACGGTCTTAATGCGGGCGTAGCTCAGGGGTAGAGCGCAACCTTGCCAAGGTTGAAGTCGTGAGTTCGAATCTCATCGCCCGCTCCAATTTTTTCAAAATCAGCGCGATCCGATCCCGTGGCGTGAGCCCGGCGCGTCAGTGCGCGTCAGCTTTGCGCAACGCCTCTTCCGCGACCGCCATATAGCCGCGTGTGGGCCGCGATGTGGACTGTTGCTTCACAAGCTGGATCTGGAAGTTGTAGAGCTTGCCGTGGCGGAAGCTCATTTCCGAGGTGGCGAGATAGAGATCCCACATGCGGAAGAAGCGCTCGTCATAGAGCTTGAGGACTTCGGCGCGGTTGGCGTGGAAGCGCTGGCGCCAGTGTTTCAGGGTGTCGGCGTAGTGGAAGGTGAGGATCTCGATGTCCTTCACCAGAAGGCCGGCACGCTCAATGGCCTTGAGCGTTTCCGACAGGGCGGGGATGTGGCCGTTCGGGAAAATGTACTTTTCAACGAAGGGCGGGTCGGAGAGGTTCGGCTTTGCGCGCCCGATCGAATGCAGGACGAAAACGCCGTCGTCGGCCATGAGGCGCCGCGCCGCCTTGAAATAGGCGTCGAAGTTCTGCGGGCCGACATGTTCGAACATGCCGATGGAGACGAGGCGGTCGAACGGGCCGGCGACATCGCGGTAGTCCTTGAGCTCAAAGCGCACGCGATCGCTAAGGCTTTGCTCCGTCGCGCGCGCGGCCGCCACCCGGCGCTGTTCGGTCGAGAGTGTAATGCCGGTCACGTCGGCGCCGCAGTTTTGCGCCAGATAAAGCGCCATGCCGCCCCAGCCGCAGCCGATATCGAGCACGCGCCGGCCTTGATCGCCGGGTTCGAGCATCATCTTGGCGGCGATATGGCGTTTCTTGGCGCGCTGCGCGTCTTCAAGGCTCATGCCCGGAATTTCGAAATAGGCGCAGGAATATTGCAGGTCGGCATCGAGGAACAGGCGGAACAGCTTCTCGTCGAGATCGTAGTGATGGGCAACGTTGCGCCGGGCGGTTTCGCGCGCCATGTAGCGCCGCCACAGGCGGTTGGCGATGCGCCACGCGGTAATTGCGGCGGCGGGCCCGGTGGCGAAGCGCCTGGCGCCATTGATCTTGGCAAGGGCGATGAAACCGTCAATGCCCTCGCCGCCAAAGTCGAGGCGGCCGTCCATATACATTTCGGCAAATTTCAACGCCGGGTCGAGATAGACGGCGCGCACGGCGCCGGCATCTTTCAGAGTGATCTCCACGTGCGGCGCCGCCCCATCGCCAAAAGAGCGCGTGCCGCCCGAGGGAAAGGCCACCGCCAGACGGCCCTTTTGCACGGCGCGGGCGAGCATCGCCGCAAGTGGGCGCTCGAACCCCTTGAGCGGGGTGTCTGCAGAAGGGGAACGGGAGGTCTGCACTTTGGTATTTCCGCCGTTTCCAGAAACCGGGCCGCCCGTTATCATGGCCGTACGCATAACGGTCAAGGGCGGGAACGGTGGTGTACATACTTTATGGCGGGCCTCAAACTCGTTCGATGATTGTCGAAATGGTTCTGGCGGAGGGCGACATCGCCCATGAAAAACGCGATGTCGATATATTCACTAACGAACACCGCGCGGAAGAATTCCTCGCCATCAATCCGGCCGGCTGGGTGCCGGCACTGATTACGCCCGACGGCGTTGCTCTCTATGAGACGCCGGCGATCTGCCTTTATCTTGCCGAACAGCATGGCCTCACGCACATTGCGCCGCGCACCGATGAGCCCGAACGCGGGCTGTTTCTGAGCGGGCTGTTTTATCTCACCGACGATATAGAGCCGCCGATGAAGCGCTATTTCTATCCGCAGCGGTTTGCCATGCGCGCGGAAGACAATGACGCCGTCGAGCGGCATGCGCGCGACGCCGCGCTGGAACGCATCGGCATTATCGACAAGCGTCTCGGTCAAGCCGGCCCCTATCATCTGGGAGAGCGATACTCGCTCGTCGACCTTATTCTGGCCTACTGGTGCACCTACTTCGAAATCCCCGATCTGCTGGCGCCCTATCCGGCGGTGAAGCGCTGCAACGCGCTTGTGCGCCAGCGCCCGAAACTTGGTCCGGCATTCCAACAGGTCGACATCTGGCAGAAGGAATATGCCGAACGGCAGGTGTAGGCCGTCGCAGCTTAGCCATGCTGGATGAACGTTCCTGCCTGAAGCTCCGAGACAGCCTGGCGCAGTTCGTCCTGCGTGTTCATGACAATGGGGCCGTGCCAGGCGACCGGCTCTTTGATCGGCTTGCCGGAGACGAGGAGGAAGCGGATGCCCTCATCGCCCGCCTCGACGGCGATTTCATCGCCTTGGTCGAACAGCACGAGCGAGCGGTTGCCGGTGGTTTCGCGAACGAGGGTTTCGCCCGCCGGGGTTTCCTTCTCAGTGAGCACGCCGAACGGCGCGGAGGCGTCGCGGAAGCGGCCTGAGCCTTCAAACACATAGGCGAAGGCATGGCGTTCGGTTTCGACCTTGAGGGTACGCCGCGTGTTGGCCGGCACGAAAATATCGAGATAGCGCGGGTCGGCGGCAACGCCGTCGACGGGTCCGCGTTTCCCCCAGAACTCACCGCAGACGACGCGCACGCGGGTGCCGTCGTCGTCGGTGATTTCGGGGATCTCGGTGGACGGCACGTCCTGATAGCGCGGGTCGGTCATCTTGTGTTCGGCCGGCAAATTCGCCCAGAGCTGAAAGCCATGCATGCGGCCGCGCGCGTCGCCCAGCGGCATCTCCTGATGCATGATGCCGCTGCCCGCTGTCATCCACTGCACGTCGCCGGCCGACAACGCTCCCTGATTGCCGAGGCTGTCGCCATGTTCGACGGTGCCGGCAAGCACATAGGTTATCGTCTCGATGCCGCGATGCGGGTGCCAGGGAAAACCCTTCAAATAGTCTTCCGGGCGATCGTTGCGGAAATCGTCGAACAGAAGAAACGGGTCGTAGGCCTCCGTGTCGCCGAATCCGAAGGCGCGGTGGAGATGCACGCCGGCACCTTCGATGGCGGGCTTTGCGGAAGAAATGGTTTTGACAGGTCGGATCGACATCTACAGTACTTTCCAAGAGTTGGGAGAGCGCGGCCATGAGCACCGAGCCCGGGCATCATTCGTTTTCGTCGGCGTGCCACCATTCCTGCAGCTCGCGGCAGAGCAAATGATCGCCCCGCGGAGCGTTGAACACCAGGCGGAATACACCATCCAGTCTGACGCGGTGACCGTTCGCAGTGCGCGTGAATGCGGCCCACCAGTGTGCATAGCATTCGCTGTCGTTCACGGCCCAGACCTCATGGCCGAAAGTCACGTCGCGCTGGCCCTCGTCGGCGCCCTCTTTCCAGTAATCACAGATTGCGGCGCGGCCACGCATCGGTTCGTCAAAGGCCTTTTCGCGGTAGGTGGCATGTTCGGCAAAAAGCGCACCGATCGTCTCTACATCGCCGTCCTCCCAGGCACGGCCGTAGCGGCGAAGCCAGTCGTCGGCGTGGGCGAGTGTTACGCCGTCAGACATCGCTACACTCTTCACTGGGGTCGGCACCGATCCTTGCATCGCGAATGGCACGCCAGATCTGTTCGGATGTCAGTGGCATTTCCAGATGCTCGACGCCGATGTCCGAGAGCGCATTGAGTGCCGCGTTGACGATAGCGGGAGGCAGGCCGACGGTGCCGACCTCGGCACAGCCTTTGGCACCGAGCGGGTTGTGCGTACATATGGTGCCGTGGTGGTGCACTTCCAAGGCGGGCATGGTGTCGGCGCGGGGCATCGCATAGTCCATGTAGGAACCGGTCTGGAGCTGGCCCGACGCCGGTTCGTAGCGCACGTGCTCGAAGAGCGCCTGGCCGACGGATTGCGCAAGTCCACCTTGAATCTGACCTTCGACGATCATCGGGTTGATCAGATTTCCGACATCGTCAACGGCAACGATGCGGGTGATTTCAATGACGCCGGTGTCGGGATCGATCTCAATTTCGCAGGCGTGGCAGCCGCCGGGATAAGTCCAGTTTTCAGGGTCGTAGAATGCCGAAGCCACGAGGCCGGGCTCGGGATCGTCGTCGGGCAGGTCAGCCGCCGAATAGGCCATCGCGGCAATCTCGCGGAAGCCGATCTTGCGGTCCGTTCCGGTAACGCGAAATGTGCCGTGTTCGACCTCGATGTCGCCGGCATTCGCCTCAAGGGCATGGGCCGCGAGCCGAGTTGATTTGTCGATCACCTTGTCAAGTGCCCGCACGATGGCGCTGCCGCCGATGACGAGGGAGCGCGAGGCCACCGTGCCGCAGCCGAAATGTACGCGGTCCGTATCGCCCTGCACGACGGAAACGTCCTTTACCCGCAGCCCCAGGCGGTCGGCCACGATCTGTGCGAAGGCGGTCTCATGGCCCTGGCCCTGGCTGTGCGTGCCGGCGAAAACCGTAACGGCGCCTGATGGGTGCACGCGCACATCCGCTGCCTCGTGACGCCCGCCGCGCGTGCCGAGGCTTTGGTAGACGCGCGATGGGACGCCGCCGGCGATTTCGAGATAGGTCGAAAAGCCGATGCCGCGCACGAGACCCTTCTTCTTCGACGCCTCACGTCTGGCGGCAAATCCGTTGAAGTCGATTGCCGTGAGCGCGCGCTCCAGTGTGCCGTGATGGTCGCCGGAATCATACGTCAGGCCGAGGGGCGTTTCGTAAGGAAAGGCATCGCCCGGGATGAAATTCAAGCGCCTGAGATCCAGACGGTCGATGGCAAGCTCGCATGCAGCCTTGTCCAGGAGGCGTTCAAGAACGTAGGTGGCCTCGGGCCGCCCCGCGCCTCTGTATGCATCGACGCAGGCGGTATTGGTAAAGGCGAGACGCACCCGGGCATGGATTGCCGGTATGCGGTAAACACCTGAAAGCACCTGCGCGTAGTAGGTCGTTGGGATGGCGGCACCGGCTTGCGAAAGATAGGCGCCGATATTGGCAATTGTGGAGACGCGAAGACCAAGAATGCGGCCGTCTGTGTCGAATGCCATCTCTGCCCGTGTGACGTGGTCGCGGCCCTGGGCATCGATGAGAAAGCTTTCAGCCCGCGCCGCGCGCCACGCAACGGGCCTGTCGAGTTTGGCGGAAGCCCAGGTCAGAACGGTTTCTTCGGAGTAGAGGAAGATCTTGGTGCCGAAGCCGCCGCCGACATCGGGCGACACAACGCGCAGGTCGGTTTCGGGAATATGCAGGATCAGGTGGCAGAGCATGGCGCGGACGCCGTGCGGAATCTGGCTCGTGGTGAACAGCGTGTAACGGCTATCGCCTGGATCATACGCAGCCCGCGCCGCACGCGGCTCCATCGGGCAGGCGGCAAGCCGGTTGTTCTGCAGTTCGATTTCGACGACGTGCGCGGCGTTGTCGAATGCGGCGGCTGTTGCGGTTTCGTCGCCGATTTCCCAGTCGCAGCATAAATTGCCGGGCGCCTCGTCCCAGATCTGAGGGGCGGTTTCGTCAAGCGCGCGTGCGGTATCCGAGACCGCCGGCAGGGGTTCGTAGTCGACTTCAATCAGATCCAGCGCGTCTGCCGCAATGGCGCTCGTGCGTGCGATCACGACGGCGACGGGATCGCCGACATGTCGTACGCGGGTTACGCAAAGGGCTGGATGGGGCGGTTCGGCCATCGCCTTGCCGTCCCGTCCCGCGATAGCCCAGGTGCACGGAAGCGGGCCGACACCGTCGCGCTCCATGTCGGTGCCGAGGTAGACGGCTATCACGCCGGGGCGCCGTGCAGCGGCGGCGATATCGATGCTTTTGATCTCGGCATGGGCATGCGGGCTGCGCAGGAACGCGGCCTGGTAATCGCGCGCTTGTCCGAGGTCATCGACATAGCGGCCCCGGCCCTGGATGAAGCGCATATCCTCCTTGCGCCGCACGGGCTGGCCGATGCCCTGATCTGAAGTGTATGAAGCTGAAACCATGCGACCAGTGTGGGGGATTTTGCGTCTGCGGCCAACAGGCATTTGCTGCCTGTGTAGGGGGTCGATCAGGTTTTTACATGTGCAGGTGAGGTGTCCATGATCGTCGGCAAGTCAAGGGCTTGCCGGACTTTGCGTGCCAGATCAGACTTTGTGAAAGGCTTCTGGAGTAGTATTATGCCGCGATCAAGTTTGCCCTGATGAACCACCGTATTCTCGGTGTAGCCAGACATGTACATTGTGGGGATAGCGCCATGGCGATCGCGGATCTCGGCAGCCGCCTGGGGGCCACTGAGCCCGCCGGGCAGCATCACGTCGGTCAGCACCAGATTTATGTCCAGTTCGCTATCGAGCAGCGCCATTGCAGCCGGACCGTCTTTCGCGTCAAGCACACTGTAGCCTAGACCAATGAGTTGTGAGACGACCAGGTTCCGGACATCGGTATCGTCTTCGATCACGAGGATTGTCTCGCCCTGGCCATCAGCTGACTTTGCCGGCTCCGGCTCCGCCGCTTGGGTGTCCGACTCGTCAAATGAGCGGGGCAGATAGAGCTTGACCGTCGTTCCCTCGCCGATCTCGCTGTAGATGGTGAGTTGGCCATTTGATTGTTTGGCGAATCCATACACCATGCTCAGCCCGAGGCCGCTGCCCGCCCCCACCGTCTTGGTAGTGAAAAATGGCTCCAAGGCACGCGTCATAACGTCCGGCGTCATGCCGGTGCCGGAGTCGCTCACTGCAACCGTGACATAGTCTCCTGGAGACACATCGGTTTGGGTTGCCAGGTAATCGTCGTCCAGGGGCATGTTCGTGGTCTCGATGGTCAACTTGCCGCCCTGTGGCATGGCGTCCCGCGCGTTGATGGCAAGATTGAGGACTGCATTTTCGAGCTCGCCCGGATCGACCACCGAGCGCCACAGGTCACCGGCAAGCATAGTCTCGATCTCGACGTTTTCACCGAGGGTCCGGCGCAGCAGATCGATCATATCCTCTATGCGGGAGTTAAGATTGATGGCCTTGGGCCGCAGCACCTGCATGCGCGAATAAGCGAGCAAGCGATGGGTGAGTTCGGCGCCGCGTTCTGCCCCGTGGACCGCCGCGGCAACGAACCCTCGTGCCTTCTCGTCTTCTGCCCCCAGTTGGCCCGCGGCGAGTTCCAGATTGCCCAACACCACCGCGAGAAGATTGTTGAAGTCGTGGGCTATGCCTCCGGTCAACTGACCCACTGATTCCATCTTCTGCGCCTGGCGAAGCTGATCCTCGGCCAGCTTGCGCTCGGTGATGTCCACAAGAACAGATTGAATGGCGGGCTGTCCTTCCCATTCGACCGTGCGCGCCGAATGCTCCAGCCATACTCGCGTACCGTCCTTGCGGAGGCCTTCCACGGTGCGCGCGCCGCCCGCTGGCTCGCCCGAGATCAGTGAAGTCCTGAGCGCAATAAGTTGGTCCCGGCTTTGAGGGGCGATCAGATCGGCATTGGATTTGATCCTGCACAGGTCTTTCGGGTCGCGATAGCCGAAAACCGCGGCGGCGGCCTGGTTGACGAATAGCGGCTTGCCCTTGGCATCCGCAATAACGATCGCCTGAAGAGAGCCCTCTGTCAGTTCGCGATATTTCGCCTCGCTTGCCCTGAGCGCTTCCTCGGCCTGCTTGCGTTTAGTGATGTCGATAAGCGTGCTCTGGGCCGCCGGCACGCCCTCCCATTCGACACCGCGAACGACGTTGTGAAGCCAGATTGCCGACCCGTCCTTGCTTACGCCCTCAATCACGTACTCAATGGGCGCCGGCTCCCCGGTAAGGCGGGCCTTTCGATAACCTTTGACGCGCGCTCGCTCGTGTGGGGCCAGAACCGTATCCAGCGACTTCAGCGCGAGTAATTCTTCCGGACCGTTCATCCCGAACATCGAGGCAACCGCCGGATTGGCGAATAGCGGCTTGCCGTTATTATCGAGCACAACAATACCCTGAAGCGAGCCCTCGGCGAGGTCACGGAACCGCTTCTCGCTGGCCTTGAGAGCTTCTTCCGCCTGTTTTCGCTCGATAACCGGCCCCAGGCTCGCGCAAATATCAGCGAGCGTCGTCAGCATCAAATCGTCTGCCGATATCGCCGCCTCGGAGAAAAACTCAAAAACGGCAACGACGACCTGCTTTGAAATCACCGGAAATGCAAAGGCGCCCTTAACCCCGATATCCTTGGCGAGTTTGGCCCTGGGAAAATTTGGATCCCTGGTTACGTCGGCGATCCACGCCCGCTGTCTACTCTTCAGAACGCGGCCGGGCAGCCCTTTGCCCGCGTCGAAATCGGTTGTTTCCGTGATCTCCACAAAGGAGCCAAAACGGTGCGGCTGGTCGAGGTGCCAAATCTTGCCCGAGACCAGGCGGGCTTCGGTTTCAGGTGAGCGGACATAGACATGCGCGACCGGCCACCCGGTATACTCGCAAACCTGATCGAGGCAGATCTGGTAGGCCTCTTTCATGCTCGAGGCCTCGTTCGACAGCATCGTAATTCGTTGCACGAGCCACGCGACCTCGGTTTCCCTGCGCAACACATCTTGCGCCCGATGGTGTTCGGTGATGTCCCGGGCGGTGGCGAAAAATATGTCGCCTACCGCATTCGAATTCCATTCCAGCCAGCGAAAGGAGCCGTCCCTGCAGCGGTAGCGGTTTTGGAAACTAACGACTTGTTCTCCCGCCCTGTGCTGGTTCAGCTCGGCCACCGTCGCCTCGATGTCATGTGGATGTACGAAGTCGACAAATGGCTTGGATAACAATTCCTCGATAGTCCAACCCAGCGTCTCTTGCCAGCGGGGATTGAGTGACTTGAAGTAGCCGTCACCGCCGGCGATGCACAACATGTCCCGCGAGTGCTGAAAGAACTGGTTTCGCTCCAGTGTCATTTGCGACCCGCGGGCCTGGTTCTCCAGGATCACTGCGATCACAGAGATTGTGTTCTGCAGGTAAGGGATATAGGGCCGGATCGCTTCGTGGTTGCTCATCTCGACCACGAGAGCCCCGAAGGCCGACAAGCCGTGTCTGATAGGGAACACCAGACGCGATCCATCCTGTCGCACCGGATCGACTTCGGGTGAATGCTTTACGCTGGAAACACCGGGGAATTCTTCCAGGCCGCGGCATGCGACTTCGAGCAGTGGCTCCTGTTCGGGCAGTAGGGTTGTAATGTGCTGTATCAGGAGCAGCCGAGCCAGCAGGTCGCCCCGAAGTGATGCGCGGGTGCTCACGTTCCTTCGTTCATCTCCGAAAGAAACTCTTCGGGTGAGATGAAAAATGGGTTACGCACCACTGCCCCCCGAACCACCATCAAGGGGTGGACCTTGAGGATGTCCATGATGGTTTTGCCGTCGAACGCCTTGGCATCGTACTGGCAGACAGCCGTCACAGGGTGTTCCGCCAACAACATGGTGACGCGGGATTCGTACTCAAGCAACCGCTCGCCTCCCGGTGTGTCGTTGATCACCGCGTCCATTTCGCCGATTACCCGTGCGGCGGGGGCACCTTTGGCAACCGAATTCTCGTGGAACACTGTCAGCAGATCAAGCATACGGCTGGGGTCGAATTTGCCATCTTCGAAATAAATATCACGCGTGCCGACGACGCTTATCAGACCGTCATTTTCGCAAGCCTCATAGGATATTCCATTTTCGGCCAGATACGCCGTCAGCTCTTCGATTCTGATGTTGTCCGAGAAACATGCGGTACATTCTTTAGCCTGCAGCCCGCTCAGAATGAATTTCGCGAGTGACTCTTCCCTTTCGGCATCGTCGCTGTAAATTTGGCAGATATGGGTCCCTGGAGGGAACTGTTCGTCGGTGAAACCAAGCGATACGGTTGTATGAGAATGATTCATGCTTCATCTCCAGGTCGCTATAGGATCCATCCGCCATGGTATGGAGCAAAAATTTCCGGCTGCCCGCAACAAGCCGGTCCATGCGCCAGTTTCGGTCGCTCTAACACTTCTTTGCGGCGGATGAGCATCGATCGGTCCACTGAGTTGACGGCCGCCATTGTCGACAGCTGTGTTTCAGTTCGTTGTTACTGTAGGCGAACGATTTTCTTCGCGATGCACGCAATCACCAACACTACGTATAATTACTTAGCGAGTTTATGGAAGACTTGGATATCTGTCCATGACCGGGTCGGGTCGCGTATTGACTTTTCAGATTGGTCAATTCCTCAGCGGGGGTTTTTGGAGTCGGCCGGCTATGCGGGCCACACCGCCATTACTTCGACAGCCAGTCACAGTTCAGGCATTCCCGTTCAAGACTGTGTATCCAAATCGTGCTCCCCGACAACGCCATTCGATATCGCGATTCTTATCAGTTCTGCAAAACTGTTCGCCTGTAACCGCCGCATGATATTTGCACGGTGAACTTCAACGGTGCGATGACTGATGTTGAGACTTCTGGCGATGTCCTTGTTCTGCTGACCGCTGACGAGTTTATCCAACACCTCGATTTCGCGTGCAGAAAGCGTTTCTTCGATTGGAGCCCTTGCATTTTGTCCGGCGCCCGGACGTTTTTGACCGCTCGACTTGGCAAAAGTCTCTTCGAGAGCTTTCGCGACGGTGCCGACCGAGAAGGGCTTTTCAATAAAGTCATAGGCGCCGTTCTTCATGGCCTCTACCGCCATCGCCAGATCGGCCTGGCCGGACATTACGATAACCGGCCAGTCCAAGCCCTGCTCCTGGAGTGAACTCAACACCTGTATGCCGTTGAGTTTTGGCATATTTACATCAAGGATCACCGCGCCCCGATCAAGCTCCTCCAGCTTTTGCAGGAACGAGATTCCGTCCTCGAAGTTTTGCGTCCGATATTCCAACGATTCAAGGATTGCGACGAGCATGTTTCTGATTAGCTTGTCGTCGTCAACGACATAAACCAGATTTGATGTGCCGGTCGGCTTGAAAATCATGCAAAACGCCAAAGAATGTTTATCGCGCTACGACAAGGATTGGCTGATTGGAGTACTGACGAACCGAAGCCAATCACGATGCAAGGAAAGTGAGTACCCGGTTATCGTGGCGTATGCAAAATAAACTGCGGTACTGAACGGGGATGAGCCCCGATTTGCCGGTGCGGGTTTTGATGTGAAGGCGCCTTCACCGATGCCGTGCGACAACGGTGTCCTGGAGAGAGGGATGTAGTGGAGGGAGGTTTTCGGCCCTGGTCGATCGCTTTGCTCATCGAGTTGACAAAGCAGGCCAAATCCAGTGCTGAGCGAAGTCCATTTGAGCGTAAGAACGAGGACGAAGCGCTCGAGTTCAGTGTAATTGCCACACACAAATCGGCCGGGCAACGATACCTCACCCAAGCCGGCAGTGCGGGCGGCAGTCAAACTGCGGCGGCATCGGGTAGCCGCTTATGCTGTTTCAGCCTGCACCGAACCGCTACAACACCAGCGCATCAGCATATGCCGCACCAGTTGTTCGAGTTTCAGCACCGATCCGGGTTTGGAATGAAATGCCGCGGCGCCCAGTTCGAGAACACTCTCGGCGGTGTTCGGGTCGGTGCAGGTGGTTAGCACCACGAACGGGACGGGCTTTAGCGATACGATTGTCTGTGTGGCTTTCAAAATATCGAACCCGGACATGCGCGGCATATTGAGATCGAGGATCACCAGATTCGGCGTTGGCGCATTTTCATGGCCAGACTGCTTGTTCAGAAATGACATGGCCGTCTCGCCACAACCTGCACAATGCAACGTATGTCCGTGAACTACCCTGTCGAAGGCACGCTTCATGAGCCATAAATCGTCCGGGTCATCGTCGACGAGCAGGATATCTACTGTAGCGTTCAGTTTGTACTTCGACATGCCGATGTGCGCTTGATCCGATATCTTGGTTCAAATGTGCATTTGAGCGCCGACGGTGGTGATGGTGAATCCCGTCGCATTGAAGCCGCAAGGTTTGACTTAAATTTTACACCCTGATGCCGCGCATGAACATTCGTACCAACGCTACGTAGTATCCCCTATCATCGCGGCGAACGGACGTTCGTGCCTTTCCGGTCGTAGCTGCTAAGATTGAGCGCCCAACCGGATCGTGGGTGAAAAGGGGTTATAACGATGCAGAACAAGACCGTGTGTTACCGTAATGTCGACTGGCTTGTACGCTGGAATGGCGAGGCCGGGGCGCATGAATATGTGCGCGGCGGCGATTTTGCCTATGATGGCGACAGTATTGTGCATGTCGGTCCAGGCTATGCAGGCGAAGTGGCGGAAGAGCGCGCTGGGGCCGGCCTCATGATCATGCCCGGCTTGATCAACCTGCACACTCACTCGGCGACAATGCCGGTGCTCAAGGGCATCCGCGAGGACATGGCCAATCCCTCGCTCTATATGTCGGCGCTCTATGACGGCTGGAATCTTTTTCCGACGCCTGTGGAGCGCAAGCGTTGGAATACGGCTTATGCGTATGGCGAGATGCTGCGCTCGGGCTGCACGACCGTGCTCGACATGTGCTACCCGTTTCCAGACTGGCTTGAGGTGGCGGACGAGAGCGGCATCCGCTGCTATTTCGGCGGTCTCTTCCAGTCCGCAAACTGGTCGACCACGAACGGTCATAGCCTCGACTACATCTGGGCAGACGATGGCGGCACCGCGGCAATGGCACAGTCGATGCAGCTGATTGCCGATGCGCGGGCGCACGGTTCCGCGTTGCTCGATGGCGCGGTAACGCCTATGGCGGTCGACACCTGCACGGCGGAGCTTATTGCCGAAGCGGAACGCGAAAGCCAGGCCCTTGGCGCGCCGTTCCAGCTGCATGTCGGTGAATCGATGATCGAGTTTCTGGAGATGACGCGGCGTACCGGTCTCTCGCAGATGCAGTGGCTCGATGCCAACGATCTCTTGCTCGAAGGCATGCTCATCGGCCACGGCATTTTCCTCGATCATCATTCGTGGTTGCACTGGGGGACACGCGACGACCTCGACATTCTCGTCGATATCAAGGCAGTGGTGACCCATTGCCCGGTCGTGTTTTCACGCTACGGCATCACGCTTGAGTCCTTCGGACTTTACAATGATGCGGGCGTGACGATGACCATCGGCACCGACGTCTTCCCGCACAATATGATCGAGGAAATGCGCTCCGCCGCCGTGTGCGGGCGTATTGCCGACCAGCACATGCACGCGGTGCCGACGACGTCCGTTTTCGAGGCGGCGACCAGCGAAGCGGCAAAGGCGCTCGGACGCGACGATCTCGGCCGGCTTGCGGAAGGAGCCAAGGCGGATTTCGTCGTCGTCGACTGCAAGGTGCCGGAAATGCAGCCGCTTTACGATCCCCTGCGCAGTCTCATCCATACGGCGGCGGATCGCGCCGTGCGTGACGTTTATGTCGGTGGCATCGAGCGGGTACGCGATGGTGTCGTCCTGTCGCTCGATATGCCGCGCATCGCGTCCGAGGTGAATGCAACCCAGGAGGCCCTGACGCCCGATGCCTCATCGCGGCATTGGGCCAAGAAACCGCTCGACGACATCGCGCCGCGCACGCTGCCGGTGGCCGAAACTTAATTCAGAGTGGCCACTGTAAACCGATTTCCTGGTGGCTGGTGATCGCGACGTCGTTTTTATACGGCCAATGCGCACGTTCTGAGAAAGCAAGAGACAAGCAACCGCGGATAAAGCCCGGTTGACGAAGGGTCGCCCAATTTGGTTTCATCCTTGTTGTAGTTCTCGATTGCTAGACGGGGGCATCGTTATGGTAGAGGATTCAGCACCGGTTCACGGAGAGCTGGACGAGAAACTTTCCGAATACATCGATTTGAAACTTGAACCTCTTGTCAATCAGGCGGTCAAGGCGGAAGAGGAGGTGCGATACCGCCAGCTAAAATGGATCGTCGTATTTGTCGGTGTGGTTGGCGTCGGGACCTTCGTTACGCTAACAAACTATCTAATCAAAGATGCCGTTGAGGATGCCGTCGAGGAACAAATAGGCTTCGCTGGAGAACAACTCGAAATTGGAATTGCGTTCACGATGGCAACAAAAATTGCCATTAGTGCTGAGGTGCCGCCGGAAGATGTCCGGTTCATGATGACATTTCTCGAAAAAGCGGCGAACAATGACAAGCTGAAGGCGTCGTACAATTTCACCCCGCTGCTGATTCAAGTGGCACAATCACTTGTATCTGCAGGCCTGTCTCGAGAATTGGACAAGCTCGTCGTCCTGTTTGAAACTGAAGTCCTCCGGATAGGGGAGCTAACCGAAGCATTTTTGCACCACTACGGACAAGAGATAGTCGGCCGTCCAATTGCGCCTGACATCAACGATTTTGCACTGATGACATTCGAAAAACTGGAACGCGCGGCACCCGATTCCGGGTATCCGGAGCTCGGATTGTTGTATCGCACTTTGTATGAGGCAAACAAATCACGCGGCGCTGTGAGCGCCACTGTCGTTGAGCTTTTAGGGCAGTCTACGCAACTAAATGATGGCGACCGGATTCTCTTCTTTGAACATATGTTGTTGCGTTCGAATTGGGGCAACTGGGTTCTCTCGTCGACCCCCGCTGTTTTGCAAATTGAGCGAAGCATAAGACAGTTTTTCTACAAGTACTCTAATGACATCGCAAAAATTTACGGTCTGTCGACTTCCAGGACAATCCGCGAAGCGTCTAACGGCCTGAATGCAGATGACGCCGCAGCGCTAGCGCAATGGATTGCATTCTATGGAAAGCCTCCAGAGACGTAATCCTTCCGACGGCGCATTCCTATTTTGCAATCGTTGAACGCCGCATGACGCGCTTGAAGCCTTCGCCGCCGGTGCGGGCGGCGAGGTCGTCGTTCAGGGCTTTATGCATGGTGCAGCGGTTGTCCCACACCGCGATCGAATGCGGCTCCCAGGAAAACCGGCAGGTGAACTCGTCGCGCGTTGCGTGCGCTTCAAGATGGTTGAGAAGCAGCGCGCTTTCCTCCGTTGTCATGCCTTCAATCTCACAGCAGTAGTCCGGGGAGATGAAAAGTGAGCGGCGGCCGGTCGCGGGATGGGTCCGATAGAGCGGGTGGGATGTGATCTGCCGCGTCATGTTCTCTTTGCCGCGCAGCGACATGCCTTTGTAGTTCTTCGAATGGTTCGCTGGTTCATGACTGTCGTGCACGGCTTTCAACGTGTCGACGATCGTTTTCATGCCCTTCGACAAGGTCGCGTAGGCGAGGTGCATGTTGGCGAACATGGTGTCGCCGCCGACCGGCGGCATTTCCATACCGCACAGAACCGCACCCAGGGGTGGGTCTTCACGGAACGACATATCGGTATGCCACCCGGCACCGAAATTGCGTACTTCGCTTGGCATCTTGACGATTTCAATGAGTTCGGGAAAGCCTTCGATGCCATGCACGAATGGATAATCTTCAAGTGTGCCAAAGCGTCTGGAAAAAGCGATGTGCTGTTCCGGGGTGAGGTCCTGATCGCGGAAAAAGATCACCAGATGATCGTGGAACGCCTGCTCGATGGCCGACCATTGAGCATTGCTTAGAGGTTCCTTCAGATCGACCCCGTGGATTTCCGCGCCGATGGCGCTGGCGAGCGGCCTGACCTCGATTGACTGTGCGCACATCCAATTCACTCCGCGCGGGACTTGATGTTCGCCGAACGTTACGTCCGGCAGAATTCGTGGTCAATGTCACGCAGGCACTGGCGAAGATGCGTTATCGAAAATGCGCACGGCGATGTGCTCCGCGAGGCTCGCAGCGCGTGGGCCAAGCGGTGCGCTTGTGTCGAGACCTGGAAAGGCGGCATCGATGGGCGCTTGCCAATGCGCCAGGGTTTTTGGTGGGGCACGGTCGGTGACCCTGTAGGCGCGAAGCGCAATCGGTGCGAGAGAGGCGAGCGCCATATCCAGCGCGCGTGCCGCGCGGTTTGCCTTGGTCCAGGCGAAAAATATTGGCGAGGCAACATCGTTCTGGCCGAATCCACCCGATTCGCTGCCGGGCAGCAGCGTGGCGCGGGCTTCGTGGCGGGCCTCTTCCTCGTACCCGGTTGCCGCCATCGCAAGGCAGCCGAGATAGCCGCGCCGCAAGTCGTCCTGATCATCCGAGCGGACCAGATGGTCGGGCAAAAGTGAAACCGAGCCATCGAGCAGCTTGGCGCTGTGGCGCTCGACGATGATGCAAAGATTTGCGAGCGACGCCGTGACCGCATCCATGGCCATGACAGCTTGCGCATTGTGGTAGCCGCCAGTTGAGATGAACTGGCCAAAGGGGTGCTCCTCGTCGGCATCGAGATAGACCGGGTTGTCGGTGACGGCGGCAAGCGACTCCGCGGCAATATCGCGAGCGAGCGTCCAGGCGCGATGTGCCTGACCCAGAATGCGGGGCAGAATTCGAAAACTGACGGGCGCCTGATAAGGCCGGCGGGGACCCGCCCCCTCGTCCGCGACCAGCGAGCGTATGGTGCGTAATGCCCAGGCGTCGTGGACATTGTTCCATTGCGTCTCGAGCGCCTCATCGAAATGACCGAGCGGTGCCTTGAACGCGTCGGCGGAGAGGCTGAGGATTTCCGCTGCAATGCCTAGACGTCGTTCGGTGGTGAGGGCGACATCGGCAACGAGCGCACTGGCGCAGGGCGAGCCGTTTACGAGCGATAGGCCATCTTTTTCGCCAAGCTCGGATTGGTGCGCGACGTCGAGAAAGAGATGAGACAGAGAGAGGATTTCACCGGCGCCGCCCTGACCGCTGGCAGGAACTTCAGGCATCTTATCGTTCGCAAGCATGGCCGCGACGGCCTGCGCGACAGGGGGCGATATGGCGGCGTGGCCTTCGACAAAATTGGCAAGCCGGGCGAGCACCATGGTGCGCGCAACCCGGTCCGGGACCGGATCCCCCCAAGATGCGGCGGGCGCTATCGGTGGCCGGGCCGCCTGAGCGCGGCGCTCTTCGGGGGAAAGCTTGTGTTTGGCCATCTGCCCGAAACCGGTCGTGACACCGTAAATCGTAATGTCCGGATCCGCATCGAGCAGGTGCATGAAACGCTGGCGTGCCTCCACCATACGTTCGACCGCAGCATCGGAGAGGACAACATGTTCGCCGTGCCAGGCGACGCGCAGAACAGCGTCGAGTGTGATGTCATGGCGGGTATCGACGGTGAGGGTCATGGGTATGCCGGCGTTCTGGTGACGGAAACGGGAAACTCCTCTAGCACGAAACGCGGCCAATCAGAACGTATGGCCGATTGACCGGGCCGCCGGCTTTCGCCTAACTGGGAGGAGGCACAGGCAGAGTGGTGAGCATGCAATTTTCCAGAAAGATCACGGTCGTGGGTGCACATGCGGAAGGCGAGGTCGGCCGCGTTGTAACCGGTGGCGTCTTGCCGCCGCCCGGCGATACGCTTTATGCGCAGCAGCAGCATCTGTGGAAACACGACGACGGGTTGCGCAAATTTCTGCTCTATGAGCCGCGCGGTGGTGCCTTTACCCATGCCAACCTGATCGTGCCGCCGAAGGATGCAAGGGCCCAGGCCGGTTTCATCATCATGGAGCCGGATGACTACCCGCCCATGTCCGGCTCCAACTCGATTTGTGTTTCGACCGTTCTGCTAGAGACGGGCATGATCGAAATGCAAGAGCCGGAAACCCGCATGACGCTCGAAACGCCCGGCGGCCTCGTCGATGTGGTGGCGCAATGCGCGAACGGTCGCTGCGAGCGCGTGCGCGTCACCAATGTGCCCTGTTTCGCGACGTATCTCGATGCGCGTCTTGAGGTCGAAGGGCTCGGGTCCCTGACCGTCGACGTCGCCTATGGAGGAGCATTCTTTCTGCTGGTCGATGCGGTGGGGCTCGGATTTGCGATCGAACGCTCCGAGGCGCGCGCGCTGGTTGAGACCGGCGAACTGATCAAGGCGGCGGCGCAGGAACAGCTCGCCGTGCAACATCCCGACCTCGAAGACGTGAACAAGATCGTATTCACCGAATTCACACTGCCGGTCACGCAAGAAGATGGCGTCAAGGTCGGCCGCAACACGGTTTGTATTTCACCCGGCAAGCTCGACCGCTCGCCCTGCGGCACCGGAACGAGCGCGCGGCTTGCGGTCATGCATGCAAAGGGTGAGATCGGGCCCGGCGAAACGTTTCTCAGCCGCTCCGTCATCGGCTCGGAATTTCAAACACGCATCGAGCGAACGACGAAAGTCGGCGGCAATGAGGCGATTGTGCCGTCTATCTCCGGGCGGGCGTGGATATCGGGTTTCCACGACTACGTGCTCGATCCCGCAGATCCCTATCCGGAAGGCTACACGCTGTCGGATACCTGGTTCCGGGCGCTCGATTGAGCCCGCTCAACGGGCCATGGCGTGGTACTCGGGGTTGGGTCGCATATCGACGGCAGAGGCCATGCGGTTCGACATATTGAAGAACGATGCAACTGCGGAAATGTCCCAGATGTCGCGGTCGCAGAACCCGGCATCGCGCAACGTCTGCCGGTCGGCTTCGGCGACGGTCTCGGGCGATACGGTCAGAAGATGAGCAAAATCGAGCATGGCGCGCTGGCGCGGTTCGAGATCCAAAGTGCGGTAGTTGTAGATCAATGCATCACCGAACGCGGCGTCGCCTGAAAGTTCGCGCACCTGCGCACCATGGGCGGTGAGGCAGTAAAGGCATTTATTCTCCGCTGAAACGACAACGGCGATCATTTCCCGCTCAAGCTTTGAAAGGCCACTGTCGGCGAGCATCAGATCGTTATACATGCCCATGAAGGCGCGCAGCTTGTCCTGGTCGAAACTGTAGGCGCGCAGAACATTGGGCACGAGACCCAGTTTCTCGAGGCACTTCGCGAAATAGGCGTCGAGATCGTCATCGAGCTTTTCGCATTCCGGCAGGTCGAGTGCGGTTGCGGCGTGGTCGGTTCTGGGTATGTCAGGTCTGGGCATGTCGGTAAACTCGTCCCGGTTGTCTCGTATTGGAGGTCTGTACGGATGTGCGCGCGCGCAACACCTAATGGCGTGCGCCGCTGCAGTGTAATGGCCGAATTATATTGTAATACCTAGAGAAACGCACCAGTGTTGCGATGGATCAAGGGCGCCGAATCACGGTTGCGCCGGTTTGTTGCGAAACCCGATTTCGGCGCGCGCTTTGACACGGAGGCAATGGGGTCGAAGATGCGCTCTCAGCGGCAGTTGGACAAACTTATCAAGTCGGTTGCGTCGCAATTCTCAAAATCACCGAAAGACAAATCCCTGGTTCCCTTCGTCAAGGGCTTCTTCGCGCAGGGCGTAGCGGAAGACCTCGACGGCTATTCCGTGGCGACGCTAGCGGCACTGGCCCGCTCATCGAACGGGTTTATGGATAACCGCACTGTCGGGCGGTCGAAAGTTCGCGTTTTCGTCCCCGATGAGAAACGCGACGGCTGGTCCGATGATGTGACCGTCATCGAGATGATCAACGACGATATGCCGTTTCTAGTGGACTCGGTTCTGAGCCTTCTGAACGAGAGCGGGCACGAAATCGAGCTGGTGCTTCATCCGGTTCTGTCCCTGCACCGCAAAAGCAACGGACAACTGATGGGCTATTCGGACGATGCGCTGGCCCCGGCACCGGGTGTGGCGCGCGAGAGCCTGATCCATATCCACGTTGAGCGTATCTACGACGCCAAGGCGTTGAAAAAGCTCGAAAAGGACATTGAGGAAACACTGCGCGCGGTGCGCATCGTCGTGCTCGACTGGAGACAGATGCGTGACCGGCTCGACGAGAGCGTGTCGTCTTACCAGAGCAATCCGCCTCCCGTCGCAGTCGATGAGCTGGCGGAATCGATCCAGTTCCTGCAATGGCTGCTCGACAACCATTTTACTTTCCTGGGCATTCGCGAATACCGCTTCGAGGGCGGCGCGGAGACCGGGGAACTGAAATCCATCCCGAAATCGGGCCTCGGCATTTTGCGTGATCCCACCGTGCAGGTGTTGCGCCGCGGCCGCGAGCTGGTCTCAATCACGCCGGAGGTGCGTGAGTTTTTGATGCAGCCGGCGCCGCTGATCATCACCAAGGCAAATGTGCGAGCGCATGTGCACCGCCGCGTCCACATGGACTACATCGGCATCAAACAGTTCGATAAGAAAGGTGTTCTGATCGGCGAACTGCGGGTTGTCGGTCTGTTCACCTCCGTCGCTTATACGCGTTCGGCCCGGTTCATTCCGCTGCTGCGCCGCAAGGTCTCACACGTTATCGAAAAGAGCGGCTACAACCCGGACGGCCATTCCGGTAAAGCCCTTCTCAATGTGCTCGAACAGTTCCCGCGTGACGAGCTGATCCAGATCGACGAGGAAACGCTGCTGGAAAATGCCATGGGCATTCTGCAGCTCGAAGAACGGCCGCGCACCCGACTGTTCATCCGCAAAGACAAGTTCGACAGGTTTGTTTCAACGCTCGTGTTTATTCCGCGGGACCGCTTCAATACCGCGGTTCGCGAGCGCGTCGGCGTGGCGCTTGCCGCGGCCTATGAAGGCTATGTCTCGGCCTTCTATCCAGATTTCCCGGAAGGTTCTCTAGTGCGGGTGCATTTCATTATCGGGCGGCGCGAGGGCGAGACACCAACACCTAACCTGGCTGCGCTCGAGGCTGAAATCGTCGAGATCGTCAAGACCTGGGACGACCGGCTGACCGAGGCCATTGTGGCCGGCAACGAGCGGCAGACGGCGACGGACCTGATCACGCGGTATGTCAACGGTTTTTCTGCCGCCTATCAGGAATCTTTTGAACCTTATCAGGCGCTTGCCGACATTGTTCACATCGACCATCTGGAAAGCCATGGCGATCTGGAAATCGAGTTTTACAGATCCGGAGACGACGCAGCCTCGACGGTACGGCTGAAGATTTACCATCTGGGCGAGCCGATCGCGCTGTCCGACCGCCTGCCGATCCTTGAACATATGGGCTTGCGCGCGATCGACGAGCGCTCGTTCCAGGCAGAGCTTGGCGAGGGCGGCAGGGACGGTGTGGTGTGGATCCACGAGATTGCGCTGGAATCCGCCGACGGCGAAAGTTTCGGTTTCGACGACGTCAAGACGGTGCTTGAGGAGTGCTTCCTTGCAGTGTGGACCGGGGCGGCGGAAAATGACGATTACAATGCGCTGGTTCTCAAGCAGAAGATGGGCTGGCGCGATGTTTCGGTCTTGCGCGCCTACGGCAAATATCTGCGCCAGGCGGGTGTGCCGTTCTCCGCGCTTTATGTCTCCGACACGATGTGCAAGCACTCTTCCACGTCGGCCAAGCTCGTCGAACTCTTCCACGACCGTTTCGCCGTCGACCGGCCGGCCGGCGCAAAGTCCGGCGGCCGCGAAAAGGTGCTCCTGCGCAGGATAGAATCGGACTTGCAGGCGATCCCCAGTCTGGCCGAAGATCGCATTCTGAGGCGTTTCCTCAATGCCCTGCTGTCGACGTTGCGGACCAACTATTTCCAGAAGGACGATGCCGGCGGCCACCGCCCGGCGATCGCCTACAAGTTCCGCAGCGGCATGCTCGAAGAACTTCCCGAACCGAGGCCGTTTGCGGAAATTTTCGTCTATGCGCCGGACGTCGAAGGGGTGCATTTGCGCTTCGGCATGATTGCGCGTGGCGGGCTGCGCTGGTCGGACCGGCCGGAAGACTTCCGCACTGAAGTGCTGGGTCTGGTCAAAGCGCAGCAGGTCAAGAACGCGGTGATCGTGCCGGTTGGTGCAAAAGGCGGCTTTGTGCCGAAAAAGCTTGCACAGATGCCGACCCGCGAGGCTTTCATGGATGAGGGCATCCGCTGCTACAAGATGTTCATATCGAGCCTGCTTGATGTCACCGACAATCTGGCCGGCGACGATGTGATTCCGCCGCATGACGTGGTGCGCCACGACGCGGACGATGCCTATCTGGTGGTCGCGGCCGACAAGGGTACGGCAACGTTCTCCGACATTGCCAACTCGATCTCCGAAGACCGCGGCCACTGGCTCGCGGACGCCTTTGCCTCCGGCGGATCGGCCGGTTACGACCATAAGAAGATGGGCATTACCGCGCGCGGCGGCTGGGAGGCGGTTAAGCGGCACTTCCGCGAAATGGATATCGATATCCAGACGACGCCGTTTACCGTCGTTGGATGTGGCGACATGTCGGGCGATGTTTTCGGCAACGGCATGCTGCTCTCAAAACAGATCAAGTTGTTGGCAGCCTTTGACCACCGCGACATCTTCATCGATCCCGATCCCGATCCGGCCAAGAGCTTTGCCGAGCGCAAGCGGCTGTTCGGGCTGTCGCGGTCGAGTTGGCGGGACTATTCGGCGAGACTCATCAGCAAGGGCGGTGGCATCTTCAGCCGTGCCGACAAATCGATCACGCTGACGCCGGAAATCCAGAAGCTGGTCGGTATCGAGGCAAAGCAGGCAACACCGACGGAACTGATCCAGGCGATACTCAGGGCGCCGGCCGATCTGCTCTGGTTCGGTGGTATCGGCACCTATATACGCGCGACGTCGGAAAGCAACGAACAGGTCGGTGACCGTGCCAATGACAGCCTGCGGATCACCGCGCCGGAAATCGGCGCCAAGGTGATCGGCGAGGGTGCTAATCTCGGCCTCACCCATCGGGCGCGGATCGAATTCGCCATGCGCGGCGGCCGCGTGAACACCGACGCGGTCGACAATTCGGCCGGCGTCAACTCGTCAGACATCGAGGTCAACATCAAGATTGCGCTGGGCGCGGCGGAAGCAGCCGGGACGCTGACCCGCAAGGCGCGCAACCGATGGCTCGCGAACATGACCGAAGAGGTCGCGGCTCTCGTGCTGCGCAACAATTATCAGCAGACCCTGAGCCTGAGCTTGATGCAGGTGAAGGCTCTTGACGATATCAGCTATCACGCCCGGTTCATGCGCGACCTCGAGGGCCAGGGACTGCTCAACCGGGAGATAGAGTATCTGCCCGATGACGTCACGATGGCGGAACGCGAGGCGGGCGATAGTCAACTCGTCAGGCCGGAACTCGCCGTACTGCTGGCCTACGCCAAGATCGCGCTGTACGACAAGCTGCTGGCCAGCAAAGTGCCGGACGATCGTTATCTCGGCGCGGAACTGAATAAATACTTCCCGGTCCAGCTGCAGAAGAAATTTCCTGACGAGATCGCCGGCCACAAACTGCGCCGCGAGATCATTGCAACGATGCTTGCCAACAGCATGATCAATCGCGGCGGCGCGACCCTGATCAACCGGCTGACCGATGAGACCGGGGCCGATGTTGCCGAGATCGCAGCCGCCTTTGCCATGGCGCGCGACAGTTTCGACCTGACCGCCCTCAATAGCGAGATCGATGCGCTCGACAACAAGATCGAGAGCGCGACCCAGATCGGGCTCTATCTCGACCTGCAGGATCTGTTGCGCCGTCAGACCGTCTGGTTCCTGCGCAATGCCTCGATGAAGACCGGTCTTGAAAAACAGATTGCGCATTACCGGTCGGGACTTGAACTGTTGGCCAAGACGCTCGACAAGGTACTGCCTGACGAGGCCGCGAAACGGGTCGCGGAAGCCGAAGCTGATCTGGTGGCGCACAAGGTTCCCAAGGCGCTGGCAGCGAGGGTTGCGCGCCTGCGGTATCTCTCACGTGGTCCCGATATCGTTCTGGTGGCAACCCAGACCAAGCGTCCGGTCGAAGCGGTTGCCAAGGCCTTCTTCGGAATCGGCGTCAGGCTCGGGATTGACAGGCTGGCCGCACGCGCCGGTCGCGTCGAGGTCAGCGATTATTTCGACAGACTGGCCCTTGGACGCGCCGGCGAGAGCATCTTCGCGACCCAGCGCAGTCTTGTGGCCGAGATCCTGCGCGGGGCAAACGCCAAGGCGGACCCCCTGTCGGCATGGGCCAAATCCAATGGCGAAGCGTTCGAGCGAGCCGAACGGTCGATGGCGGAGATGATCGACAGCGGCGACCTGACGCTCGCCAAGGTGGCGGTAGCGGGCAGTTATCTGCAAGACCTGCTGGAGACATGAGAGCAGATGTGATGGGCCGATCGCGTGCCGGACCATAGTCCGAGCCACCCTTCGACCATGCGGGCCCGATTTTCCTGGGCGCTGTTCGACTGGGCGGCGCAGCCCTATTTCACACTGATCACGACGTTCGTCTTCTCGCCCTATTTCGTGACGATCTACGTCGGCGACGCGGTCCGTGGCCAGGCAATCTGGGGGTATGGCCAGGCCGCGGCCGGACTGTCGATTGCGCTTCTGGCG
>JAJFHE010000016.1 GCA_021775755.1 Hyphomicrobiales bacterium
CAGCGCCTCGCGCTTGAACTCGGAACTGAAACGTTTGTATCGACGTTTTGCCTTCGGTTTTGGATTCTGCATCTGACACCTCCAAGCGCTCATAGCGCCTCAGTTTAGGTGTCCACCAAACAAGGGCAAAACCAATGTGCCAATAAGCGACTCTCACTGTCATCCGTTACAATCAGAGTATTGCCCCATGCCGGAAGTCGTGGAGAGCTAACTTGTGTCCGTTATCTACCGTTCAGCCTGCCCCAAACCAATCACGTCGAAACCGGAAACAGGCATATTTTGAGCGGTCAAGGAAACATTGCCAACGGGGTCTGATGCACACCTTCAATTTTCTCAATGAATTCTACGCTGTTCTCACTCCCCGAATCGTCGATTGCTATCGCCGATAAGATTTTGCGCGCTTCAGTTTCTGATGGCGCTGCGAAGGCCACAACAAATATGTTGCGGGCATGAAGTTCTCGCTGAATGCGGTAGCCAGCAAACATAGTTTCCACACCTTTGACTGACAGCTTTGCGCTTATCAGCTCAACTTGCTCCGTAGATATCTCGGAAAAATTCACGATTGCCACACAAGCCATTACTATAGTCACTCCCGAGTGAAACTTCTCTGATCGCGCCCGACTAACCGTCGCACCGGCTCACAAATCTTTGCAAAGTCGAAGCGCATCATAGATCGCGCCATGAATGTTACGGCTTGCGACCGCATCGCCGATGCGGAAAAGATAGTAGCCGCGCTCAGGTGCAAATTCGGCCGCCTGTGGGCGGTTTTCGATCAGCGCGTCGAAGTCCAGCTGTCCACGATTGACCGAGTTTTCCTTGAGATCGAAGTAGATACCGTCAACCGGTTCGGTTCCATGTTCCACGATGACCTGCTCGGTCTCTTTCTCGACCGTCTCATGCGTGTATTCGTTGTAGAAACAGGCCGTCAGCTTGTTGCCATCCCTTCGCACGGATTTGAGGAACAGGTTCGGTGTCATCGTCACGCCATGCTCGTAGAATGTCTTGTAGTAGGTCGGGTAGTTGGTGCCGCCAATGTCCTGCGCTATCATTCGGTCGGCGGTGACAAGCTCGAAGTTGACGTCCTTTGCGCACAGATACTCGGCGCAGTTCAATCCCGGGTGCTGACCATTGTCATCGTACATGATCACCTGTTTTGCCGGCTTCACCTGTCCGGTCATGATGTCCCACGACGACACGACCAGATCCTCACCGCTGTCGAGGAAGCTCGTATTTGGCAGGCCGCCTGTCGCAACGATCACCACATCGGGGTTTTCGACTAGGACCGTGTCGGCTTCGGCATAGGTATTGTAGTGGATTGCAACGCCCCGATGCTCAAGTTCCGCCAAACGCCAATCGACGATGCCGATGAGTTCTTTGCGCCGGTCGACATTGACAGCCACCTGAATCTGCCCTCCGGCCTGCGCTGCCGCCTCGAAAACCACCACGTCGTGGCCGCGCTCCGCTGACACGCGTGCGGCTTCGAGACCACCAGGCCCTGCACCAATGACGACCACCTTACGCTTCTTGTCGGCATTGGCGATCTCATGCGGCATAGTCTTTTCACGGCCTGTGGCCGCGTTATGAATGCACAACGCCTCACCGCCCTGATAGATGCGGTCGATGCAATAGCCCGCGCCGACGCAAGGCCTGATGCGGTCTTCCTGACCTGCCATGACCTTTTTCAGGATATGCGGCTCTGCAATATGGGCGCGGGTCATGCCGACCATGTCCAGGAGCCCCTCGCGGATGGCATGACGTGCCGTGGCCATCTCGTTGATGCGGCAGGCATGGATCACCGGCAGACGAGTCTCGTTGCGGACCCGCCCGGCTAGCGCCAGCGACGGCGCAACCGGCGTGCCCATATTGGGAATGACGTGGCTGAGCCCTTCGCTCGTGTCCATGTGGCCCTTGATGACGTTGATGAAGTCGATCATCCCTGTCTTCGCGATGACCCGGGCGATCTCCATTCCCTCTTCCTCTTTGAGGCCGCCCTCAAGCATCTCGTCGCAAACCATGCGGATGCCAACGATGAAATCGGGACCACACCCCTCGCGCACCGATTCCAGAACCTCCAGGCTGAAGCGCATCCGGTTTTCCATGCAGCCGCCATACTCATCGTCGCGCCAGTTGGTGAAGGGCGACCAGAACTGATCCATCAGGTGGCTGTAGGCTTCCAGCTCCAGCCCGTCGAGGCCGCCTTCCCGGCAGCGCCGGGCTGCCTCGCGGTAGTCGCGCTGAATGCGGCGGATGTCTTCCTTTTCGATGATCTTGGGAAACGACCGATGTGCCGGTTCACGACGCAGCGAAGGTGCTACAGTTGGCAGCCAATGTTCCGAAGCCCAGATGTCTCGCCGCCCCATGTGGGTGATCTGCGCCATGATCGCGACGTCATATTTGTGGATCGTATCCGCGATGGCCTGGAAATGCGGAATGACGTCATCGTTGCCGACATAGATCTGGGAAAAGGCGGACGGCGAGTCGGGCGAAACGTTCGAGGCCCCCATGAATGTCAGCGCCATCCCGCCCTTTGCCTTTTCCTCGTGATAGAGGCGATAGCGTTCCTGCGGCTTGGCGTCTTCGCTATAGGCCGGTTCATGCGCCGTGCTGAGGACCCGGTTCTTGAGGTTCAAGTGCTTGAGCTTGAATGGTTCCAGGATTGGATCTTTGGTGAACATGGCTCTCTCCCGTTGGCTCCGCCTTCTTTTAGTGCCCGGTCGGGTTGAATGCTCGGTCAGGCAAATTCTGCTGTGACTGGACTCAGCCGTTTCGATAGGTATAGGCGTATCCGTTCAAGGCCGGCGCGCCGCCCAGGTGCGCATAGAGGACGTTCGATCCATCGGGGAAATAGCCCTTCTTCACCAGATCGATCATCCCCTGCATGGATTTACCCTCATATACAGGGTCGGTGATCATCGCCTCAGTTCTGGCGGCAAGGCGGATCGCTTCATTCGTCTCAGTGCTGGGCACCCCGTAGGCCGGATAGGCGTACTGCTCGAGAATGACGATCTCGTCGTCGCGAACCTTCCTGCCGAGTTCGACCAGGTCCGCGGTGTTGTCCGCAATCTCGCGGACCTGGTCGCGCGTCTGTCCGGGCGTGCCGGAGGCGTCGATGCCGATGACCTTGTCGGCCCGGCCGTCTGCGGCAAAGCCGACAATCATGCCCGCTTGCGTGGAGCCGGTCACCACGCACACAATGATGTAGTCGAACTTGGTATCCATCTCCGCTTCCTGGGCACGGACCTCTTCGGCAAAGCCGACGTAGCCGAGCCCGCCATACTTGTGCACCGAAGCCCCGGCCGGAATGCCGTAAGGTTTGCCGCCCGCGTCCTTGACCGACTGAATGGCCTCTTCCCAGCTCTTGCGGATGCCAATGTCAAACCCATCCTCAACGATGCGGCTGTCCGCACCCATCAGCCGCGTTAAAAGGATGTTGCCCACACGGTCATAGACGGCATCCTCATGCGGCACCCAGCTCTCCTGAACCACCACGCATTTCATGCCGATCTTCGCCGCTGTTGCGGCGACCATACGGGTATGGTTCGACTGGACACCGCCAATTGAGACCAGCGTGTCGGCGTTCGAGGCAATTGCATCGGGAACGATGTACTCCAGCTTGCGAAGTTTGTTTCCGCCCATGGCGAGACCAGAGTTGCAGTCATCCCGCTTGGCGTAGATCTGCACTTTACCGCCCAGCGTTTCTGTCAGACGCGGCAGATGCTCAATCGGCGTCGGACCGAATGTGAGTGGATAGCGTTCAAACTTTTCGAGGTTCATGGTGGGGCCTTTCAAACGAAAATCGGATTGGAGCGAAAGTTAGCAGAAGCCTTGAGAAATGTGCTTTCAAATTTGATCGAAATTTTGTATCAACGCATTATATTGTTTGGAAAAAAGATCAAATTTATTCCAATGTTTTCACAAATATAGAAAGAATCTTTCACAATGGTTGAGTTGGACCAAATAGACCGCAACATACTCAAGCATTTGCAGACGAACGGTCGTCTGACGAATGCTGAGCTCGCAACATTGGTCAGTGTCAGCCCCGCCACTTGCCACCGGAGAACGCAACGGCTTTTCGACGAAGGTTTCATAAAGTGCGTCAGCGCGCAGGTCTCACCGTCAAAGGTGAATCGGGGTGCATTGGTCGTGGTCGGTGTGGTTCTCGACCGCTCGACACCGGAGAGCTTCGGAGAGTTTGAGGCGGCGACGACCAAACTCCCCTTCATCCTGGATTGTCACCTGGTTGCCGGCGATTTTGACTATTTTCTGAAGATCCGCGTCAGGGACATTGCCGACTTCAACCGCCTGCATGGTGAGCAATTGATTGCTTTGCCCGGCGTTCGCCAGACCCGTACCTTTTTCGTAATGAAAGAGGTCATCGACAACGCGCCTCTTGAGTTCTGAAGGCAAATTTGGCGGAGGCGGGCGTCTTGTTTTCGCATGATCGGCTCATCATGCGTCTCGCCACCATTTCCGGTTGCCCCCCGAAATCGGACAAACCGCCTCCATTCGCTTATAACGCAAATTCGCCTTGCGCCTTTCTTCCCCTGATGTCGCATATGGGTCATGAACCGCCTTCTCCGATCTGTCAAACTGACGGTGAAAAAGCACTCGAAAGCGGACCTTCCGGGGCAACCTCGCGCAAAATGTCTGCCTTTGCTCTGCCAGTTCAACCGGTCATTGCAACACACGCGCTAAATTTTTCAGCAGGTGTTTCAAATAGCAATGTTTTTCTGGGGCGCTCATTTAGCTGACGGTCAATCTTGTTGAGATGGGCCTGTGAGTG
>JAJFHE010000017.1 GCA_021775755.1 Hyphomicrobiales bacterium
GAAGCTGCCGCGTAAACCCGCTGCGCTGAGCTCCTGATGTTTTAGTACGGGAAAAACCCGCCCAGACTAAAACATCAGGCCCATTAAAAAGCGGACAACTCATGTGCTCTAAATCCGGACAACTCTATTTGCTTTTAACACTGATGACAGAAACCACTGTAGCGAGTTAATAATGTGGGCTCAGTTGCAACAATTCAAAACCAAGATTTTTGATAACCGTAACGCTTTGAAATTTCTACACACCGCTTTGGTCAAAATCCCCAAAATCAGCTTTTTTTAACAGCGCCATTTTTGAAAAACATATCTCACCAAAAGGGAACCCTTTTGACAGAGATTTATCATCTTCCTAAGTTGTTGAAAAACAAAGACCTTGATTTAATCAAAAGGGTGTGTCAAAAAGAATCCATGAAAATAGGCTATGCAAGAGTTTCAACAGAAGAACAAAATCTATCCCTTCAGCTCGATGAATTGGAGGCTACTGGATGTGAAAAGATTTTCCAAAATGACGCGGGATTTTAAGAGGTGAATCATGGGAATTTTCGATTTTCTGTTTGGAGGAAAGAATCATAACCCAGAGGAAGAGGCAATAAAAAAGGCTTTCAATCAAGTGATGATTGGCGTAGTTGTTTCTGACGAAGTGAAAGGAAAGCTTCTCGATAGTTTTTTGTCTGGACAGGAAGATGAAATAGATTATCTTGCGAATTCCGGTTGGGAATGGAGCGACTTTGACGCATGGCACCAGATGTTCTCCGAAAAAAAGGAATGGCCATATATGTGGCAGCATTATCCACAATTATCCGAAGAACCTCCAAAACAGCCTGAGAACATGAATGCAGCACTTACATTTTTGACGGTTTCAGATATGAAAAAAATCATAAAGGATCATGCAATAAAACCCCGGCCCGGCCCGAAGAAACGAGCAGACTTTGAAAAAGCGATAGAGTTTTCACTATCATTTGAAGACATTCAGTTATATGTCAGCAGAATAGTCGATTCACGTTGCTTAACGTACGAAATAAAAAGAGAAAAAGCAAAATGCAAATTGCTTGTTCATACGATTTCAATGACAATATCCAAATGCAGGAATTTTGCCCAGTACCAAGATATGAATATTTCATTAAATCTGGAAGCTTGGGATGCAGGTTGCCCAGTTGAGCGTGAGTATGCAAAAAAATTCAATAGGGGAGACCTTAAAGGTCTCCCCCCCTTTTTCCCAGGCGACAGAACAAGTATTGTTGCCGATATTATCGATTAAGAAGATGAGAAAGCTTGCCGTTTTGGTTTTGGGTATTCTGCTTTTTTTTCTATTCTCACTTCCTTCAACAGCCAAAGCCTCAGAATACGATATCGCTGTAAGCCGCCTTAAAGAGATCCGTCAAGATTCTGCAAAAATATCTGAAGAAGAATTGGATCAGTTGCTAATAAATATTTTAGCCGCAAAAGAAGATTACCCGCTTGCTAAAAAACGGGTTCAAGTCCGCAAGATATTGGCGTGGGCAAGCCAGCTCTTTCATCGTGATATGGATATCAATTTTGGTGAAAAGGAGAATTTGCCTCCACGGGCTGAGGCTTTAATCGTTAAGCTTAAAGAGATCAAAGATACTAATCCTCCCTTTGGTTGGAGTGCTTCATCGAATAACGCGATTCAGAAAATCATTGAGAATGAAGCCAAACCTATCAGTACAAAAATAAGCGATCAGGAGCTAGACAAGCTTTTATTAGCCGTATGGAATGAAGACATTTCTTTTAAACGAAAGAAAAAAGAAATTGAAATTCTGCTCTATTTTGCATCGAAAAATCCGAGCCGCCGGCGCAGCATGCCTCCCATTATTTTTAGTGCGATAAAAAAGGAGGAAGATCTAAAAAGAAAGGCTGATGCAGAAGAACAAGAGAAATTGAGATTAAAAAGTTTAAAGGAAGAAGAGGCTCGTAAGGCTGAACACTTAAAGGTTGAAGGAGAGCGAAGAAACAAACGTTTAAAAGATGAAAAACAGAGACTCCGTAGCGTTAAACAATGTAGCAAGGAATGGGATGCGCGGAAAGCAGGAATTATTTCAGGGGCATTTGGAATTGGTTTTGGCTGTAAATTTAATCCTGATTTATCAATAGCGCAATATTCTTTGACAGATGGCACGCCAATGTACTTGTTTCATCCTATTAACAAATTCAGATCATTCGATAGATATTTTGTGTTGATAACACCCAAGACTCACCAAGTTTATAGTATCTGGGCGGTAGGTGATATTGAAAATACTGAAATAGGGAAGAAAGAACAGGCCGTAATAGTCACCCTTCTTGAGGGGAAATACGGAAAACGAGAAGAAAATAATCTCGTCAATAATTTATATGATGCAGTTATTGTAAGACAGAACGACCGAGATATTATGGTTAAAGTTAGCGGGGTATTTGGTGATCACACAATTGATGTCAGATATTACGACAATAAGATTAAGGCTTTGGCGGAAAAAGAACGGATCGAAATGGAGTTAAAAAACGTGGACAGTGCAGGTTTTTAGTAATGGGGGTCTAAAGTCCAACCGACCGAAAACATACGCTAAGGAAAATTCGACTCGCAATAAGTGTCCACTAAATCAATTAGTGGACTGAAGTGGACCCCATGCCTGAGGCAGTGAAGTCGCTTTTATAAGGGGGAGTGACCGGGTAGCTGCGATAACCGACAACTTTTAAGTTGGCCCAGCTCTAGGTTTTTTTAGATACGGTGATAAATCCAACGATCTTTTTTATCTCCACATTTAGCTGTGTCAAAAGCAGTCGTTTTTCGTTACCCCTAATACCGCCACAATTTAAGACAGTACTCTTAGGGTATTGTCTCAAAAACAGAGGGTAAATCGGCTGAATCACGCCAAAATCGAGAGTAAAAGGCTCAAATAAGAGACGGTATTAC
>JAJFHE010000018.1 GCA_021775755.1 Hyphomicrobiales bacterium
AGAGGTGGACCCCATTCATGAGACAGCTTGGCGGCTTTGCTAAGGTGGATTGGGGTTTCGTCTATGCCGCCAGCTTCTCGTTGATTGATTGCATCATGTATGCCTCACCGGGTGTTGCGCCGTCGAGGGCGGAATGCGGCCGATCTGCGTTGTAGTAGTCGATCCATCTGCCGATCCCGGCTCTCGCCTCGCTGCCCGTCTCAAACGCATGCAAGAACACGCACTCGTACTTCAGTGATCTCCACAGTCGTTCGATGAAGACATTGTCCATCCACCGGCCCTTGCCGTCCATCGAGATCTTGATGCCGGCTTGCCTCAAGGTGTTGGTGAAGGCGAAGCTCGTGAACTGGCTGCCCTGATCGGTATTGAAGATCTCAGGCTTTCCGTATCGGGCTATCGCATCCTCCAGTGCTTCAATGCAGAAGTCTGCATCCATCGTATTCGACAGCCGCCAGACCAAGACCTTGCGGCTCGCCCAGTCCATGATAGCGACAAGATACAGAAAGCCTCGACGCATCGGGATGTAGGTCACGTCCGCACACCACACGTGGTCTGGCTGCTCGATCACCAGATTGCGCAGCAGATAAGGATAGATCCTGTGCTGTGGGTGGGGATCGGACGTGCGCGGCTTCTGATAGATCGCCGCAAGTCCGATCTTGCGCATCAGACGGCGTACACGCTTGCGCCCCACGCACCAGCCCTGTCGCCGCAGATGGCGCGCCATCTGCCGTGAACCATAGAACGGTGTTGCCAGGAACTGCTCGTCGATCAGGCGCATCAGCAACAGGTTCTCCTCGCTCTCGCCACCGGACTGTCGGTAGAACGAGGCTCGCGAGATCGACACCAGCTTGCATTGCCGGACAATGGACAGCGTCGGGTGATTGCAATCGATCATGGCTTTCCTCCGATCAACACTCAGCGACCGGAGGCCTTGGCCAAAAAATCGCGTTCGACCACAAGCTGGCCAATCTTGGCATGCAGATCCTTCAACTCCGCATCACGGACCTGTTCGCGCTCGCCGGCCTTGCCGTCAAACACCGATGCCAGGCCATCGCTCGCCTGGCGCTTCCAGGTGGTGATCAGATTGGGATGAATGCCGTGCCTCGCCGCAAGCTCCGAAACCGTCTGCTCGCCGCGGATCGCCTCAAGAGCAACACGCGCCTTGAACTCTGCCGTAAACCGTCTGCGCTTCGTCATCGTGGATCGTCCTTATCATCGGTCAATCCACCTTAGCTACCTGTCTCAGATTCGGGGACCAGCTCTTATGGCGCGGTACGAGGACGATGGCGATCTTGAGGCCCGTGTAGAATCAGGCCGCACCTACGTTGTGATATTTGCCAGCCATACTGATAAGCCATCTGCTATGCGGGTCCGCGTGCCAGCGCGCCCACTGGAAACCGCCAAGGATATCTAGTACCCCCCCGTGCAAAAGGACGGCACCCGAAGGCACCGCCCCATTTGAAAAGCGTCAATTTGACGTATCTGCGAGACTGACCGCTACAGCAGCTTGTCGAGTGCCACCAGCACACCGATGACCGTCACGGCAAGAATGCCGAGCTTGATGGTCAAGTGCTGCTCCAGTTGCAACAGGTCTGCCTTGGTGGCCAGTTCCGACATAACGAATTCCCGTAGGGCTTCCGTGTGAGCTTCGGCAACCTTAGCACTTATCCCGGCTGCCTTCAGCTTGTTTGCAAATGCAAGCGTGTCAAAGAAGGTCATTGGCGTAGCTGCCTTTCCGCGAGCGCGAGGCGCCGAAGTTCTTCATCTTCCGCCTTCGATATCTGAAGCGTGAGATAACTGCGGGAACCGCTGCCGGGCCGCAGCGATACGTTGTTGCTGTGATACGCCCGTGTCAGAATGTCGGTAATGCGATCCTCCGTGACGGGCTTCGTTGCGGGTGCCGGAGTGGCGGACGCGGCAATGGCCGCGCCCCCGGCGATGAGTAGGTCCCGCCGTGTTTGCTTCATGCTTCCACTCCCCACTCACCGCGCTGTATCGAAATCAGTTCCTCGATATCCTTGCCCGGCATTCTGACAATCAGAATGTGCCGATAGTCTTTCGCCTGCAGGAGGTTCATGTTCTCGTCATAGAACATTGTTTGGTGGCCCATTGTGCCATTCACGCGGGCGTCCGTTGCGTAGAAAGCGCCGCGATGCAGAGGGTCATTCGGAACCCGGGACGAACCTGCGCAACTCGATACCTTATGGGCCTTCCGCGGGTTTTGTGTTAGATTTCCGGCCATGACGAACGGCACCGAAAGTACTCATCCGCTTTCCCGATATGTCGAACCGCACCTTGATGGCGGTCCGGGCGGGCGGGGGCGCATCGGCCTCATCGTGCTGATACACGATCTGGCTCTTGAACCCGAATTTGCGCAGTTCAGCCGCTGCGACGGTGTGGCCGTATATGCAAACCGCATCGAGATGGATTTCGACACGACGCCTGAGACGTTGCGCGCCATGTATCCGCGCATCGGCGCGGTGACGCGTGGCCTGGCCGCCGTTGGCGATCTCGACGTCGTGTGCTTTGGCTGCACGTCGGGCAGCATGGCAATCGGACCTGAGCGTGTTGCGCGCGCGGTCAACGAGGTTCTGCCCGGCGCCAAGGTGACGACGCCGGTGACATCGGCGCTTGCCGCCTTGCAGGCGCTGTCGTGCCGGCGCATCGGTTTGATCACGCCCTATAGCGATGACATCAATGCCGAGGTCGCCGCCTATCTGGAAGGCTGCGGACTGGAGATCGTCCGGTTCTCCAGCTTTCACATGCGCGACGGGCTGGAAATGGGCAAAATCGACCCGCGCTGCCTGCTCACCGCGGCCGAGACCATGCGCGATGCTGATATCGATGCGCTTTTCTGCTCGTGTACGGCGCTGCATGTCTCGCCGGTGCTCGCTGAGCTTGAAGACCTGGTCGGCAAACCCGTCGTCTCCAGCAATCAGGCGATGGCCTGGCATGCGCTGCGCCTTGCCGGCATCGAAGACGAACTGGCCCATGTCGGGCGGTATTTGTCGGTTCTGCAAGCACCCGAACCGCAGGCGCAGGCGGCCGAATAGAACATCACCACACTCAAGTCTTGTCCTGGAGGATATCATTGTGCGTTTGACTTATGCGATTGCCGTTTGCTGTGCTTTCTTCGCAGCCGTCCATCTGACCGCCCATCTTACCGCAACGGCCGCACGCGCCGGCAGCGCCGAGATCCTGATCTCCGAATGCCACAAACAGCTCAATCTCGGCGCCGAGGGCTGCGCCTGCGTCGGCGGGCGCGCTGAAGAGGTTCTCGACGCCAACCAGCAGGCTCTCGTCATCGCCATGGTGACCCAGGATCAGGCCGCCGGCGACGCGCTGCGCGCCCAGATGTCGGCACAGGAGGTCGCCGACGCGGCAACCTTCATGGTCGAAACCCCGCAGATCTGCGCCAGCCAGTAGTGGGGCGGGGGTCCGCCGTCCTTGAAAAATCCCTCGTTTTTGCCCATATATGATCCATCACGCCGGCGGTGCCAGGTTGGGCCGCCCGGGCGAGGTTTCCGCGTTGGAACCGCCCGGAAGACAGGGTGTTTTGAAGGCTGCTTTGTGAAAGAGGGCTTTGACATGTCACGTGTTTCCGTATTCAGCAGTCCGTTGCTGCTCGGGTTTGAAGAGATTGAACGGCTGCTCGACCGTGCCGCCAAAACATCCGGCGACGGTTACCCTCCCTACAACATCGAACGGCTTGCCGCCGAAAACGGTTCCGGCGAAGCGCTGCGCATCACGCTTGCGGTTGCCGGCTTTTCCGAAGATGACATGGAGATCACGCTGGAGGACAACCAGCTCGTGATCCGCGGCCGCCAGGACGACGATGACGACCGCGCCTATCTGCACCGCGGCATCGCCGCGCGCCAGTTCCAGCGCGCCTTTGTGCTTGCCGACGGCATCGAGGTTGCCGGCGCGGAACTTGAAAACGGGCTCCTCGCGATCGACCTCAAACGCCACGAGCCCGAGCGCGTCATCCAGAAAATCGATATCAAGGCAAACGGCGCCTGAGACGCACAAGCGTTTGAACGGTGAGTGAGGAGTATAGTATCCCGGGAGAGGTGGTCCGAGCCGCTTCGCCCCAAGTAACGAGGCCTGAAGCCCATGGTAGACGGAAAGAACGACGACAGACCGGACATGAGCCCGCTCGAATTCGCCCTGCTCGGCGGCGGCGAGGTTGGCTATGTGCGTGAAATTTCCGGCGAAAAGGCAGCGGAGCTGTTCGGTGTCGAGAGTGAGATATCAGCCGGCGAGACGCTTTACAGCCTGCACGGCGCCGACGGCACCTGCATGGCCGTGGCCGACAGCCGTGAGGCCATCATGGCCGATGCGTTCGAGCGCGAGATCTACACCATGGCCGTGCACTGATGCGCGGCGCCCCGGTGTGGCGCACCGGTGTGGCATCAGGCAGCGTGCGAGGCGGCAGGTTCTGTGAGAATGGCGTAGAGCGCGGCGCCATCGTTTGAGCCGCGCAGTTTTTCAGCCGTATCCACATCCCGCAACAGGCGCGACACCCGCGCCAGCGCTTTCAGATGATCGGCGCCCGCGGTCTCCGGCGCCAGCAGCATGAAAATCAGATCGACAGGCTGGTTGTCCATGGCGTCGAACTCGATCGGCGCGTCGAGGCGGGCGAAGATGCCGTACAGCGTGTTCAGTTCCGGCAGCTTGCCGTGCGGGATGGCGATGCCCTGACCAAGGCCCGTCGAGCCCAGGCGTTCGCGTTGCAGCAGTGTTTCGAAAATATCGCGCGGTGCCAGCCCGGTCACCTTCGCCGCGACCTGGGAAAGCTCCTGCAAGGCTTGCTTTTTGCTGGTCACCTTCAATGAAGGAACCACCGCTTTGGCGTCGATCAGGTTGGAAAGCTGCATGTTCATCCATCTTTCTCTATTAATGTGGCGCCACCGCGGCGTGAGGCTTTATGCCTGCGCTCATGCGGCGGGCGAAGGTTCAAACTTCGTTCAGGTGCCCGGGTCGAGCCACCCGATATTGCCGTCTTCCCTGCGGTAGACGACATTCAGAATGCCGGTGCCGGGTTTCTTGAAAAACACAAACGGCACATCGGAAATATCCAGCTGCATAACGGCTTCGCCGATGGTCAGTTCCTGGACCCGCTCCGTACTCTCCGCGATGATTGGCGGGTTGGGACCTTCCGGTTCGTTTGCCGTGTCGTCGCTTGCCGGGATCACGTAGCTCGCCGCCTCGAACGCCGCAACAGGCTCGGCGCGGTGGCTGTGGTGATCCTTGAGGCGACGCTTGTAACGGCGCAGCCGCTTGCCGAGCTTGTCGGCGGCAATTTCAAAACACGCATAGGCGTCTGGAGCCCGGCCCTGCGACTGCAACGTCATGCCGGTGCTCAGGTGCACCATACAGTCGGCCTTGAATTCGCCCCCGTCACGGGAGATCGTGACATGGCCGTCCGCGCGGCCATCGAAATATTTCGACACATCTTCATTAAGCCGGTCTTCGATCTGGGTGCGCAACGCGTCACCAATGTCGACATTCTTCCCGGATATCTGAAACTGCATGCTCATCTCGGGTGCATCCACATCCCCAGCATGATCGAGGGCTGCGGGGATTTCAAGGAAATGGATTGAGTTTTGCCGGGCCTTTTGCGCCTGTCGCTCATTGCCGCCGGGAAGAAGGAATTTCACTTGATCCCTGAGGGCGAGGGGGAACCTAGTGATGTGGCCTGCGGAAGTCAACAGTGGAACGGCTTCCTCCCCGGGAAAAGTTCTCCCGGATCAACCTGTCCATGCAAGATCTATATATTGTATAGGAGTGCGGCAGGAACACAATATGCTGTGTTTCAGGTGGGGTAGTCAGACCTTCGAGCGCTTGACGCGGCGGCGCTGAACGGATGAGGGGATGTTCATGGCCTCACGGTATTTAGCCACGGTCCGCCGGGCGATCTCGATGCCGGTTTCGCGCAGGATATCGACGATGCGGTCATCTGACAGCACGGCGTCCACCGTCTCCGCATCGATCAGCTCTTTGATGCGATGGCGCACCGCCTCCGCCGAATGGGCTTCACCGCCTTCCGCCGAGGCGATAGCGGAAGTGAAGAAATACTTCATCTCAAAGATACCGCGCGGCGTCGCCATGTATTTGTTGGCGGTCACCCGGCTCACCGTCGATTCATGCATCTCGATGGCGTCGGCAACGGTGCGCAGATTGAGTGGACGCAGATGTTCAATGCCGTAGGCGAGGAAGGAATCCTGCTGGCGCACGACCTCGCGCGATACTTTGAGGATCGTCCGTGCGCGCTGGTCGAGACTGCGCGCGAGCCAGTTTGCGTTCGCAAAGCATTCCGAAATATATGTCTTGTCCTCATCGCGGGTCGCGGTCGAATTGACGGTTGCATAGTACTCATTGTTGACGAGTACGCGCGGCAGCGTTTCGGTATTGAGCTCCACGATCCATGACCCGTCGGCGCCTTCGCGAACGAATACGTCAGGCACCACGGGCTGCATATAAATTTCGCCGAAGGCATTGCCGGGCTTGGGATTGAGTGCGCGCAATTCGGCGATCATCTCAAGCAGGTCCTCTTCATCGACACCGCACATCCGCCTGAGAGCGGCAACGTCGTGTTTGGCAAGAAGCTCAAGATTGTCGACCAGGCTTTTCATCGCCGGGTCGAGCCGGTTCTGTTCGTAGAGCTGTGCGGCAAGACATTCTGCAAGATCGCGCGCGAAGACGCCTGGCGGATCGAAGCGCTGCATCTTGAACAGGGTATCGAGCACGACCTTTTCACTCGTGCCAAGGATATCCGCAATCCCCGCCGTATCGCCGGTGAGGTAGCCGATATCGTTGAGCATGCCGATGAGATGCGCACCGATCAGGCGCTCCGCCGGATCGGAAATCGACATGTGAAGCTGCTCCGTGAGGTGCTCGCTCAGGGATTTTTCGCCGGCGTGAGTGGCTTCCAGATCGAACGAGCGGTCTTCAAATCCGCTGGCGCCACGGTTCGAGACACTGGTCCAGGCGCCGTCGCCGCCCGACGCGCCGCCCTGCGGCTGCACATCCGAGCGCGACGCGTCGGTGTAGACATTGTCATATTCGGTATCGAGCTGCTCAATGCGCTCAAAGTCCGCGTCGCCTTCGCTCAAGTTCATACCGGCATCGAGGCTTTCACCGGACTCGCTCTCGTTCTCGCTCGCGGTACTGCTGCCGGTCTCGGCCAGCGGTGCCTCGCCGGCGATCTGATCGACGGGCGCTTCGTCTTCGTCGCGTTCCAGCAGCGGGTTGCTTTCCAGCTCCGATGCGACATAGTCGGTGAGTTCAAGATTGGACATCTGCAACAGTTTGATCGCCTGCTGCAATTGCGGCGTCATCACCAGCGACTGGCTCTGGCGCAGTTCGAGCCTGGGCTTCAATGCCATGACGGCAGCCCCCCGCGAAGGCTTCCGGACGGCGCGCGCGCCGCGGCGCGGTTGCTACAGGCTGAAGCTGTCACCGAGATAGAGCCGGCGAACGTCTTTGTTTCCGACAATCTCATCCGGCTTCCCTTCCATCAGCACGCGCCCCTCGTGGATGATGAGTGCGCGATCGATGAGTTCGAGGGTTTCTCGAACGTTGTGATCCGTAACAAGCACCCCGATTCCCCGATGGGTGAGGTGTCGCACCAGGGCGCGGATATCACCGATAGCAATCGGATCGATCCCGGCGAACGGTTCGTCAAGCAGCATGAAGGAGGGGCGTGCGGCCAATGCTCTGGCGATTTCCACCCGGCGCCGTTCTCCGCCAGATAGCGCAACAGCCGTTGTACGCCTGAGATGGGTGATCGCAAACTCCTCGAGTAACCCATTCAATATACCTTCACGCCTCGCACGGTTGCTTTCGACAAGCTCAAGCACCGCACGAATGTTTTCCTCGACCGTCAGACCGCGGAAGATAGACGCCTCCTGCGGCAGATATCCGATCCCCAGCCGTGCGCGCTGGTACATCGGCAGATGTGTCAGGTCGAGGCCATCAAGCGCGATAGAACCGTAGTCCGCCGGAACAAGCCCCGTGATCATGTAGAACACGGTTGTTTTTCCGGCACCGTTCGGTCCCAGGAGACCGACGGCTTCGCCACGCCTGACGGAGAGACTCACGCCACGAACCACTGGCCGCCGTTTGTAGCTCTTGCCTACGGAATGGACGACCAAACCTTCACGCGGGAGCGCCTGCTGCTGACCGGCCGGGGGCATCATGTCCTGTTCGCGCTGGGCACGCTTGTCCGCGCGCCGCGCCCACGCGGACTGCAGCCCCTGAAATGTGAACAGTCTGCTCACGTCGCTCCACACTTTCGCATTTGACGCCTTAGACGATTAATTTTCGGTGAAGTCACGCTCCCGACAGTGGGCCATCCGGTGTCCTGCCGGTGGACACGTCAATTTCCAGACTGGAAGAACGTGCCCTGAACACGCCCGCCCGTCAGGCGGCTTTCTCCGGTGTTCAGGTTCATTTCCAGTTTCTTTCCTCGGATCTCCGTGCGCCCGTCAGATACCGTCACATCGTCGCCGAACAGCACCGTGTTTGCGCGAACATCCATGCGCGCCCACTGTGCACGCACTGTCTGTCCGCCGCTTACAACGGTGACATTGCCACGCGCGTCGAGAAACGTCACGTCGGTTTTGGTGCCGTCGCCGTCGGGAAGCTCCTCATACTCGACGAAAAGCTGGTCGGATTGAATGCTCACGCTGCCCTGAACCGCATCGACATTGCCGGTAAAGGTCGCGCGCTGCTGCTCCTGATTGATCTCCATCGAATCGGCTTCGATCTGTACCGATTGATTGTTGCTTTCGCGTGCGCCGGTGATGATCTGGTTCGTCGATTGCGCCAGAACCGGCGCCGCATCGATCGCATACAAAAGCCCGCCTGCCAGGCAAGCCGTCGCGGCCATTGCGCATAGTTGTTTTATTGACTGCTTCATGATCCTTAACCTGTCCCGGCGGCGCGTTTTCTTCAGCCCGCGTCGGCTTTGCCATCATCGCCTTCGAATATCACGCGCACCCGATTTGTGAACAGTATCCTTTGGGCGTTGTTCCACATGCGAACCCCGTTGGCCACTATGGTGCCGTCCTTGGAGATAACCGTGACCGGATCGTCCGATGTCACATAGCCGTCATTCAGGGTCACGGTCGCCGTACTCAACTGAGCGGTGAGGTCATGGGTCGTAAGGACCTTGATGTTCGAGGACAGCACAAGCACTTCCGTATCGGTGTCGTAGATGCCGCTGTCGGCACTGACCAGGACGACGTCGCCACTGCGCCGCAGTTTCAACTCGGCACGCACCGTTTCGAGATAAATGACGTTGGGGTTGTCGCGGTCCTGTTCGGCGGCTGCCGCCGATATGGCATAGGCCTGATTGCGTTTGTCGAAACCGGTGAAGTGTGCATCGCCCATGGTGAGCGTGTCGCTGACAATTTCGGCGTCGGCGATCTCGGGCACTTCGGGTACGCTTGCGCTGAACAGCCCCGCATAGGCAAGGAACGTGGTGACAAGGCCCACAAGGGTCGCGCCGGCAACCCAGGCCATGATGGTGATCCAGCGGTTGCGCCAGCGCAGCGAGCGCGCCAGCCGGTCATTGGCATGCGGCGTGAAGTCGAAGCTGTGCCCATGCCGTTCAGGTGGCCTGGCTGCCTCTCTTGTATGTGCTGTTACGCTCATTCGCCTGTAAAGTTGTCCGGTCTGTCGCGCACCACCGGACTGTTTGCGGCCCGTAGCATGCGGCTGCGGCGCCGGGAGCCTGTCCTGCCCCCGTGAATCGCACGGTCGAATATACGACTAGTGCGCAAAAATGTCCTCATCGTTCCACCCGCGCAGGTCGAGTTCGGCGCGTGAGGGAAGGAACCGGAAACATTCATTCGCCAGCCCGCTGCGCTCTTCACGTTCAAGCATGGCATCGAGTTTGGCCTTCAGCGCGTGAAGGTAGAGCACATCGTGGGCCGCATAGTCCTGCTGCGCTCGCGTCAGTTCGGCGGCACCCCAATCGGAGCTTTGCACGGTCTTTGACAGATCGACGCCGATCAGTTCGCGGCACAGGTCCTTGAGACCGTGACGGTCGGTATAGGTGCGCACGAGCTTCGACGCGATTTTGGTGCAGTAGACGGGTGCAGCCATAACGCCTAGATACCGCTGCAATACGGCAAGATCAAAGCGGGCGAAATGGAACAGTTTCGTGATCTTTTCATCGCCGAGCAGGCGCTTCAGGTTGGGCGCGTCGTATTCGCCGCGCTCAAGCTTCACCAGATGCGCCGTTCCATCGCCCGATGACAGCTGCACAAGGCACAGCCGGTCGCGGTGCGGCCGCAGACCGAGCGTCTCCGTATCCACCGCGACGAGAGGCCCGAGATCGAGCGTATTTGGCAGGTCGCCGTGGTGCAGGGTAACTGACATGAGGCTAGAGATTTCCGGCTTGTTTCGGCGCGGGTCTGCAAAGTGATGGTGCCCAGGAGAAGACTCGAACTTCCACGACCTTTCGATCACTAGCACCTGAAGCTAGCGCGTCTACCAATTCCGCCACCTGGGCATTTCTGGAGGAGACTTAAGTTCTCGGGCTCTGCTTTGTCAACCGTCACCTTTCGCTCTCAGCGAAGATGCCTGATGCGCCTCTGTACGCCGCCGCACACATGAGCTAATAAGCGTGTAGATCAGTTTCCGCCGCCGGTGCTCCGGCAACCGGCAAAAGCCCGATGGGAACCCCCCCGATGGACAACTCCATGAACAACAGACTTGCAACTGTGATAGGCGGTTCCGGATTTGTCGGCCGCCACGTGGTTCGAGCCCTTGCACGCGCCGGCTGGAGGGTTCGCGTCGCCGTGCGCCGCCCCGATCTTGCCGGCCACCTTCAGCCGCTCGGCACGGTCGGCCAGATTCATGCGGTTCAGGCCAATGTCCGCTATCCAGATTCCGTACTTGCGGCTTGCGACGGCGCCGACGCGGTGGTCAATCTCGTGGGCATTCTGCACGAGTCGGGACGCCAGCGGTTCGATGCAGTGCATGTGTTCGGCGCCCGTATCGCCGCACAGGCAGCGGCGGAATGCGGCGCTTCGCGCCTGGTGCATATTTCAACGATCGGCGCGGACGCGGATTCCGCCGCCGAGTACGGACGCACCAAGGCCGCGGGGGAAGCGGAAGTGCGCGCAGCGTATCATCAGGCAACCATTCTCCGGCCCTCGATCGTGTTCGGTCCAGAAGATGCGTTCTTCAACCGGTTTGCATCGCTTGCGCGAATTTCACCGGTATTGCCTTTGATAGATGACGGCGAAACCCGATTTCAGCCGGTATTTGTCGGCGACGTGGCCGCGGCCGTCGCAGCCACACTTGGCGATGCCGGCACATCCGGCGCGGAGTTCGAACTCGGAGGCCCCGAAGTCCTGAATTTCCGGGAGATCATGGAATTTATCCTGGAGGCAACGGGCCGCAAGCGCTTGCTCGTGCCGGTGCCGTTTGGCGTGCTGCGGCTTGAAGCCCTGTTCCTGCAACTCCTGCCAAATCCGATTCTCACCGTTGATCAGGTGCGCATGCTGGAGATCGACAATGTCGTGAGCGAAGGCGCGCGGACGCTGCAAGATCTTGGTATTGAGCCGCAAGCCATCGAAGCAATCGTGCCCGACTATCTAGAGCGGTTTCGCCGCGCCGGACAGTTCGACCGCATGCGCCCGGCCGGCGATGGCCCCAACGGGGCGTGACCGCGTCTAGACCGCTTCAAGATCATATGGAATCGTTTGACCGGTGTTTCTCGTCTGCTGGTTAGGCACGGGTCCCGCCGTGGACCGGCCGTCCACAAGGGGGCCGTAACGCTGTCCAGTAGGCGCGAAACACCAGCCTTCGGTGGGCCAAAGCGGCTCACCGACCGCGTTGCGACACTTGCCCGATACACCGCATCGCTCTTCGCGCCGCGCCTGCCGGATGAACCGATTTGACCCATCAAATGTTTCCATATGATCCTGAAGCGGTCTAGGGAATTGCCCACCAGTCGTAGATCAACCCGAACAGCAATCCGCCGAGCACAAGCCGGTAGATGACGAACGGCAGCATGCTTGTACGTTTGAGCAGCGCCATCATGAACACGATGGAAATGATCGCGGCCACGAATGACAGCCCGCCCGCAATAATGGCGTCTGTCTGTATTTGCAGGTCGCCGGTTCCGTACAGTTCATAGCCGGTGGCGGCACCCAGGCCAAGAATGGTCGGAATGGACAACAGCATCGAGAAACGTGCTGCCTCGCGCCGCTCGTAACCGAACAGGCGCGCCATTGAAATCGTGACGCCTGCGCGGCTGGCGCCTGGGATTATCGACAGCACCTGCGCAAAGCCGACGGCCACTGCATCTTTGAGCGAGATATGCTCAACACGGCGTACGGTCATCCCGATACGGTCGGTGATCAGGAGCACGAACGCGAAAATCAGATTGGCCCAGGCGATTACCGGCAGAGTGCGAAGATCGTTCAGCACTCCGGCCCGCAGCACAACGTAACCGGCCGCAAAAATGGGAATGCTGGAGGCGACGAGCAGCAAAAGGATCCGCGCCTCGGGCGTAAACCTTCCGTGGCACAGGTGCCAGGCGGCGGTCATGAGCATCACCATGTCTCGCCAGAAATAGACCATCACCGCAAACAGGCTGCCGACGTGGACAGCGACATCCATAAGCGGGCCCTGGTCTTCCCATGACGTCAACAAATGCACGAGATTAAGGTGGCCGGACGAGCTTATCGGAAGGAATTCCGTGAGGCCCTGAACGATGGCGAGAAATACGAGTTGGTCGAATGGCACCGGAAGGAACCGCTGGTTGTGCGCAAAACGCTGGAACATACACCTTGTCGGTGCGGCGCTCAGGTTCTATATCGAATGCGGATAAAGGTGCAACACACAAGCTGTAGTTTGTTGGAGCGGAGGAACGGTCCGGTGCGTCCGACATCGTTGCGAAAATCGCTCAACACGCTGATTTAGCTGGATATTTATGGCCAGACTTTACCACTTTATGCTGTGTCCGTTTTCACGGCGGATACGGCTGGCACTCGGTGAGTACGGTGTCGATGCCGAACTCATCGAAGAGCGGCCGTGGTCGCTGACGCGCGCGCTTCTCAAGCTTAATCCGTCAGGAGCCCTGCCGGTATTCATCGACGACGACCGCGTTACTGTCGCGGGGATCGAAGCGGTGTCGGAGTATCTGGAGGAGACCCGGGCCGGGACAGGGGGCGCTGCCACTCTGCTTGGTGCAACACCTGTCGAGCGTGCCGAAGTGCGCCGACTTGTCGCCTGGTTCGATGTCACGTTTCACCGCGATGTCAGCCGAAATGTAATCGTCGAGAATATCGAGCGCCGGTTTGCCGCGCCAGAACATGGTGGCGGCGCCCCGAACATGCAGGCGGTGCGCAATTCGCTTTCGCACATTAGGGGTCATCTCGACTATATCGGCCGGCTCGTCGAAGAGCGCCGCTGGCTTGCCGGCGACCGGCTGTCTCACGCCGATCTGGCCGCCGCGGCGCATCTGTCCTGCCTCGATTACCTGGGAGATGTGCCGTGGAGCGCCAGCGACGGTGCCAAGGGCTGGTATGCGCGCATCAAGTCGCACCCGTGTTTCCGGCCGCTATTGGCGGATCAGATTCGCGGTATGCCGCCGCCGCGAAGCTACGCCGATCTCGAGTTTTGATATTGCGCCGGATGACCATGGATCCGGAACAGCTCAAACGCGAAATTGACACGCGCGCCAAAGCCGCGGGATTCGACGCGGTTGCTGTAAGCGGACGCGATGGTGCTCCACAGGCGGCAGACGGGTTGCGCGGGTTTCTGCACGCCGGTCTCGAAGGCGACATGGTCTGGCTGCGCGATACGGCCGGGCGTCGCGCGTCGCCGCGCGCTCTGTGGCCTGAAGTAAACAGCATCGTTACTCTTGCCATGAATTACGGGCCCGATTGCGATCCATTGGACGGCCTTGAACGCACCGATAGAGGTGTAATCTCCGTTTACGCCCGCAATCGCGATTATCACGACATTATCAAAGGCAAACTCAAGCAGATCGCAGGCTGGCTGCATCGTGCATCGGATGCCGATGTCAAGGTGTTTGTCGACACCGCACCGGTGATGGAGAAACCGCTGGCGCAGGTCTCCGGTCTTGGCTGGCAGGGCAAGCACACAAACCTGGTGTCGCGCGAGTTCGGCTCCTGGCTGTTCCTGGGATCGATCTTCACCACCGCAAAATTGCCGCCCGACGCGCCGGAGACTGACCACTGCGGCGCCTGCCGCAAGTGTCTCGATGTGTGTCCGACATCGGCTTTCCCGGCACCTTACAGGCTCGATGCGCGGCGCTGCATTTCCTACCTGACGATCGAGCACAAGGGGGTTATTCCGCATGCTCTGCGGTCGCTGATGGGAAACCGTATCTACGGCTGCGACGATTGCCTTGCCGTTTGTCCTTGGAACAAATTTGCCTCCGTTGCACGGGAGTTGAAGTTGCGGGCCCGCGACGATCTCAATGCACCGCCGCTCGACCATCTCGCCCGCCTCGATGATGCGGCGTTCCGGGCGCTGTTCTCAGGCTCGCCCGTAAAACGCATCGGCCGCGGCCGGTTTGTGCGCAACGTGTTGATTGCGATCGGAAACTCGCGCGATGCCGGGCACCTGCCGGTGTTGCGCGAACGGCTTTGCGACGAAGCGGAGATCGTCCGCGCGAGCGCCGTGTGGGCGTTTGCGCAACTCGCGGGACGAGATGAGGTCGACGCCTGCCGCCACGACATGCTGGCGGGCGAATCGTCTGCTCTTGTGCGTGATGAATGGGCACGAACCGGGGAGGAGACATGAAAACCCTCCTGTGTTTCGGCACCGGATATTGCGCTCGCCGCTTTGCTCAGGCTTTGCGCGGCCCGGACTGGCGCCTGGTGGGAACGGTTCGCGCCGCGGAGGGGGCACATGACCTCGAACGGGAGGGCTTTCGCGCAGTACCGTTTGATGGTGTTGAAGCGCTCGACAACCTGTCCGCGCTCGTGCCGCAGCAAACGTCGATCCTCATATCCATCCCGCCCGGTGAAGAGGGTGACCGCGTGGCGCGCTTGCACGGCGTCCAGCTCGCGGAGCTTGCGCCTCGAATTGACTGGGTCGGCTATCTCTCGACTACCGGCGTCTACGGCGACAGGGACGGCGGCTGGGTCGATGAGCAATCTGAATGCGCGCCCTCGACACGGCGTGGGACCTGGCGTGTCAAGGCTGAAGCGCAATGGCGGACGTTGCAGGTCGAACATGGAATGCCGGTGCATTATTTCAGGCTCGCCGGTATTTACGGGCCGGGCCGGAACGCTCTCCTCCAGGTGGAGGGTGGCCGCGCCCGCCGCATCGTTAAACCCGGCCAGGTGTTCGGACGCATCCATGCCGACGATATTGTCACGACGCTGCGCGCTTCACTGCAGCGGTCCGATCCCGGTGCAGTCTACAATGTCTGCGACGACCTGCCCGCGCCGCCGCAAGATGTCATTGCCTACGCTGCAGGTTTGCTTGGCCAAGCGGTGCCGCCGGACATTGCATTTGAAGATGCCGAACTCACCGACATGGCGCGCAGCTTCTATGCCGAGAACAAGCGGGTACGAAATGAGCGCATCAAGCGTGATCTCGGCGTCGATCTTGCCTATCCCGACTATCGCAGCGGCCTCGATGCCTTGTTTGCCGGCAAGACGTGGTGATCCTCAAGGATCGGCACGCGCGCCCATTCGCTCCACGACGCGCAGCAGCCGCAGGATATCCGTGTCGCGCGACAGCCGGTGATCGCCACCGTGTATAAGCGTTACCGTCACATCGTCACCGTCGAGCGCTTCTAAGATGCGTGGCGCGTGTGTCCAGGGCACGTCGGGATCTTCCATGCCCTGCAGGATGCGCACAGGACACGGAACCGCAATGCCGCTATCAAGAAGCAGGTGGTCGCGTCCATCCTCGATCAGGGCGCGGGTGATCGGATAGGGGCCATCGTCATAGGATGACGGCCGGTACCAAACGCCTTTCTGAGTAATCTCCTGCTTGATCTCGTCTGGAAACTTCTTCCACATGAGTTCCTCACTCATGTCGGCCGCCGGCGCGATCAGGACAATGCCGCGAATGCGGTTGTCCGCGGCCCGCACATTGGCGAGATGGCGGCGCAGCAGCAACAGGGCGATCCACCCGCCCATGCTGGATCCAACGAGAACCTGGGGCCCTGTGGTGATCTCGTTGAAGATCGCTTCGGCTTCTTCCAGCCATTTGGATATCGTGCCGTCTTCGAAATCGCCGGTCGAAGCGCCGTGGCCGGAATAGTCGAACCGGACGCACTCGCGGGTCCTGGCGCGCGCCCAGCGGGCCAGCGCTTGTGCTTTGGTCCCTTCCATCGTCGAGTTGAAGCCGCCGAGCCACATGAGTCCGGCGGACGCAAATGATGGCCCCCTGCGGCGTTCCACGGCGTAAGCGATCTTATCGCCGTTCGGCATCTCGTAACTTCGCATTGACTGACATCGCCCTCTGCCGCACAAGTCATGGAAACTCTGGCTTGGCGATACGTTTGACACTATAATCGCGCCTTTCAGAACCGAACGGCAACAGGAGATTTTGAGATAAGCCGACGATTTGACAGAACGGCGCCCACCCGCGAAGGGCCGCGCGTCAACACGATGATCGACAATCCGACCGTACTGGTCATCGATCATGAGGGTGAAAAAAGGGGTGAATTGACACTCGAGGATGCACTTCAGCTGGCTGACGAAGCCGGGCTGGATCTTGTTGAGGTTTCGCCAAACGTTAACCCGCCGGTGTGCAAGGTCATGGACTACGGTAAGTTCAAGTACCAGGCACAGAAAAAGGCGAACGAGGCGCGCAAGAAGCAGAAGACCATCGAGGTCAAGGAAATCAAGATGCGTCCCAACATCGACACGCATGATTATGACGTGAAGATGCGGGCCATCCGAAAGTTTTTCGACCACGGCGACAAAGTCAAGGTCACGCTGCGGTTTCGCGGCCGTGAGATGGCCCACCAGGAGCTTGGTATGCAGCTCCTGCATCGCGTGCGCGACGAAACGCTGGAGATTGCCAAGGTCGAAGCCGAGCCTAAACTTGAGGGCCGGCAGATGATCATGGTTCTTGCTCCGAAGTAACCGCCACCGACCGCCCGTCTAATCAGCCCGGGAATATGCTGCATGTGGTGCATGCCGCAGACGTGTGCCCGCAGTGTGCATAGTGCTGTGCGGACGTTCTTTTCGCAGCTGCGAAAGCGGTGAGGCAAGTTCGCGCAGAAGTTTGCGTATGATTGCATGCGAGAAATCGTTGAAGTCGTTGGCGGCAATCGCGAAGGCGCCGGTGCCGCCAATGACCTCGTCTTGGTAGTAGTCAAGCAGGCCGGGGTCTTCCGCGCGAATTGCCAAGCCATTGATGGTGATGCCGTCGCCGACATAGCGGTCGCGCGCTCTCGACGTACTCATAGCGGAGTTGTTGCGTCCATCGCCTGAAATATCGATGGCGCGCCGGCGGCCTTCGAAACCGTTTGCCTCAAACAATCTTGACGCAAACCGAAGCGCGTTGCCAATTGCCGTATTGCCGGAAAACTCGCGTTTTCTGATCGCAGCGACCAGAGTTGCAAATGCATAGGCGTTTTCCGCGCTGTCAATGTGGGTCCAGCCGACAGCCTGAACCTGCTGGAAGCTTGAACTCCACATGACCAGCGTCACCGCAATACCGTTGTCCCCCGTTGCGCGAATTGTATCGATTACAAGCGGTGTGCGAAACGCATTGGCAATGCCGTCGATCTGCAGCAGGTACTCCCGGTCGTCCACACTGGCTGAAGTATCGATTGCCAGGACAAGCTCCAACTCGACTTCGGCCGAGTGTGCGGAAGCGGGCAGGGCGATACAGACACCTGCCCACCAAAATGCAGATAGTGCGAGAGAGATACTCGATTTGTTGCGCAACCTGTCGGTGCCCATGTTGTTGCACGGGGTACTATAGCCGAGTTCTGGAATTCGGCATTATCACATAAAAAGTAAGACAGGCGTGTCCCGTGATGCGCACGCCCCGAGCGGTGCGCCTTACGCTGCGTCGTCGAACCGCACTCCGCGGCGGTAGAGATGCCATGTCGAGTGACCGAGTATCGGCAGGACAACGAGAAGGCCGACGAACACCGTTACCAAAGATACGCCCAGCAATGCCGTGATGATCAAACACCACATCAACATTGGTTTGGGACTGCCGGTCACCAGCTTGACCGACGTGATCATTGCCGTGACGAAATCAACGTCGCGGTCGAACAGAAGCGGAAACGATATCGCGCTGATCGAAAACACTGCCGTGCCGAGAACCGCTCCGAGCAAATTGCCAAGCAGGAAGAACGCCATGCCCTTAGGTGTTGTGAAGATGGCGACGACAAGGTTTGAGAAGGAAAGGGGCTCAAGCCCGTAAAAGATGACATAGAGTGCGATCGCGATATCGAGCCAGATGATATAGGCGAAGGTTGTAACCAGCACCATCCAGCCTAGGGAATGGCCCCCCCCGGTGCGCACCGAAGTGAGGACGGCGTTCCAGCTGAGCGGTTCGTCGCGCTCCAGCCGGCGCGACACGTCATAGAGGCCCGCGGCGACAAAGGGCGCGACCATGGCGAAGCCGGTTGCCATGGGCCAGACGTAATAGTTGATGTCGAGCAACAGCAGCAGGGCAATGATCAGCCAGCCGGCGCCCGCGTAGAATACACCGAAGAACAGACCGTATGCCGGTGCGGACTTGAAATCCCGCACGCCAAGCGAAAACGCGGTTCGAATGTCTGCCGTTGTTATTGAGTTGGCGACGGGCTTTGCCGCCGGTGTCGTGATCGTCGCCGAATCCCCCATTACTCCCCCACCAAAAGTTTCTTTCGCCCGATTGTGCGATTGGTCATAAACGCCCAGCATGGAAATTAGCCCGGCCGGACGGCTGGACACTTGATCGAGATCAAGTATTTGCGGATCTGGTCACTCGGCACAATGGTTGGTGGAAGTGCGCTAGTCTGGCAATAAATGAGGTAACCGGAGAGTGAGATAGTGAACAAAATCGAGGTGCCGCTGTCGGAGGTTCGCGCAACGGTCGAGGGTTGCCTCGGCCGGCTTGGTCTTCAGGGGGTCGACCTCGAAGTCGTTCGCGATGTGCTGCTCTATGCCGAGATGCGCGGCAACTCACAGGGGTTTGCAAAGATTATCGAGCGCACGATCGAGCCGGACCCGCAGGCTGGCGAGATCACGATTGTTGTAAGTCGCGGCGCGAGCTGCCGTATAGACGGAGCGCGCAATCTCGGCATGGTCGTTTGTCAGAGAGCCGTGGGCGAGACCGTGGCCGGTGCTGGTGAGCACGGGATTTTCATTGCCACGACATTCAACACAAGCTCATCGACGGGTGCGATCGGATATTACGCAACGCAGATGGCCGAAGCAGGCTATATCGGCATGGTTATGGCCGGGTCCGCAAAGGTCGTGGCGCCGGCGGGAGGCATCGATCCTGTGTACGGGACCAATCCAATCGCGATTGCCATTCCGACCGGGGAGGAGCCGCTTGTGCTGGACATGTCCACCGCTGCCACCACATGGTTTTCGCTGATATCGGCGCGCGATAGCGGAGCTGCCCTGGAAGAAGGGGTAGCGGTTGCCGGCGATGGCCAGCCGACCACCGACCCGGTGACCGCCATGCAAGGTGCGCTGCGGGCATTCGGCGGACACAAGGGGGCCGGGCTTGCCTTGATGATCGAAATCCTGACGGGCCCGCTGACCGGTGCCGGCATTGTGGGAGACGACGATGCGGCGGCAAATCGCGGCTGCACGTTTATTGCGATCGACCCCGGCTTCCTGATCGGAGACCACGAGTTTCGAACACGGGTCGATGCGTTGTGCGCGGCTGTCAAAGCCGGACGGGCCGATGGGGGGGAGGAGACGGTTACATTGCCGGGAGAACGCGCCCGGGCCCGCGCCCGGGAGGCCGTCGACACCGGCCTTATGAGGGTCGACAGCGTCGTTTACGGAAAACTCCGTGCCTTATGCGGAGACGCGGGTTGAGGCGACAAGATCAGGAGAATGAACCTCTTCGTCCAGCGCGTCGTTGATGGCCTCCAGGAGCTGCCACTGGAAAATCGGCTTGGTCACGATACCGTTCATGCCGGCCTGCGCGTAGTTTTCGCGCGTCTGCGTCATGGCATCTGCGGTTACGGCCAGTATCGGCACGTTGCCTCTTGAGCCCTCCAGGCACCTGATCTCGCGGGACGCCTGCGGTCCGTCCATCTTCGGCATTCTCACATCCATGAGAACGGCGTCATAATCATTGTCGCGCGCCGCGGCCACGGCTTCCTCGCCGTTCTCGACAATATCGAGTCGATGGCCGAACCGGCCCAGCATTGCGGTAAGTATAAGCTGATTGACGTGGTTGTCTTCTGCCACCAGCAGCTTCAGGTGCCGGTTCGCGGAGAACGTACCCTCGTTGCGATGAAGGTTGCCAGGGGTGCCCGCCTTCTCGGCGATCTCGATAGGCATCGAGAACCAGAACGTGCTGCCCTGGTTCTCGACGCTCCTGACGCCGATTTCTCCGCCCATGAGCTCAACCAGTTGCTTGGTAATCGCCAGGCCAAGCCCGCTGCCGCCGAAGCGCCGGCTTGTCGAGGCATCCATTTGCTCGAACTTTGCAAACAGGCGGTCGATTGCGCCTGCGTCGATGCCGATACCGGTGTCGGTTACATCGAAACGCAAAAGCATACCCTCGCGCTCGGTATCCTGTGAACACACGCTCAAGCGAACCTCGCCGCGTTCGGTAAACTTGATTGCATTGCCGATCAGATTGATCAGAACCTGGCGTAGCCGTGTGCTGTCGGCGTGCACATGCCCGGGCAACGCCGCTGCGAAATCGCAGGTCAGTTCAAGGCCTTTTTCTTCTGCCTTGCCGGCAAGCAGGTCGATGACACCCTTGATGGTTTCAGGCAGCGCGAAGTCCACCGTTTCGATTTCAAGTTTTCCCGCTTCCAGGCGCGAAAGATCGAGCACGTCATTGAGAATATTCAACAAGGAGCCGCCGGAATCGATAATCGTATTGACCTTCTGCGTCTGCTCCGCATCGAGGTCTGATTCCAGCAGCAGTTTTGCCATACCGATGACACCGGTCATCGGCGTTCGAATTTCGTGGCTCATGGTTGCCAGGAAGTCCGATTTGGCGATGTTCGCCACTTCCGCCTTGTGCTTGGCGTGCCGCAGGGCGCTTTCGGTTTCCTTGAGCCAGGTGACGTCGGTTCCGACACCGCGGTATCCAACAAAGTCGCCGGCATCGTCGAAATGAGGTTGACCGCTGATCGACAGCCACACGACCGAGCCGTCCGATCGTGTCCGCGGGTGCACGAAGTTGCGGAATGGCCGATGCGCGCGCAGGTCGTCGAGATGGTCCTGCCATACTTCCCATTCGACCCCGGGGATCCCGGTTTCTTCGCGCGTCTTGCCGAGCAGAACCTCCGGAGGCACGCCGGTCAATTCGTTGAAGCGCTCGGAAAAGTACGAAAACCTCAATTGCGCATCCATCTCCCAGAACCAGTCGGACGCCGACTTCGCGAAATCCTCAAAGCGACGCTCCTGTTCGATCAGGTGCGATTCAAGTGCCTTGCGTGCTGTAATGTCCTGGATCTGTCCGATAAAACCGGCTGGCTGGTCGTCATAATCGCTCAACACGGACACTTGCGCGAGCCCCCAGCGGATATCGTCGCTTTTGGTCCGGTAGCGCCGCTCACTCGCCATCGCGGTCTCGCCTGTGTGCAGCATGTGGGCCATGTCCGAGCGGACTTCATCGAGATCTTCCTCGACGATGACATCCGCGACCTGCATGCCCACGAGATCTTCCCGCTGATATCCGAGAAATTCCGCGTAGGCGCTGTTTACGAGCTCAAAGGTACCTTGTGTGCTCAGCATTGCCATGCCGACGGCGCCCTGTTCGAACATGTAGCGGAACTGTTGTTCTTTGCGAAGCAGCCGCTGCTGGGCCTGCTTCTCCGCGGTGACGTCGCACCCGGTGCCGCGATAGCCCGTGAACCGGCTCGCGCCGTCGAATACCGGCGTTCCACTGATCCGTATGGTGCGGACTTCACCGCGTGAATCGAGAATTTCGTAGGTCAGATCCTTGAATGCCCGTTGGGATTTCAGATCGTCGAAATGGTTTTTCCATTTCGGGTCTTCCTCGTCGACATTGATATCGAAACGCGATTTGCCGATGAAGTGCTCTTTCGGAAACCCGAGGACCTCTTCGTTCCGGCTTGAAAAGTAAGTGAAACGGTAGTTGGCGTCCATCTCCCAGAACCAGTCTGAAGAGCATTCGGCGAAGTCGCGGAAGCGCTTTTCGCCCTCTTGCAGGGCAGCGTTGTTTCTGAGTCGCTCGACTTCGGCGGCTGTGCGCCATGCGACGATGTCGAAAAGCGAGGATATGGTGCCAGCATCGGTAATCCGGTTGCACCCGAGAACGGAAATAATGCCCAGCGGCTTTCCTTGAGAATCGAGGAGCGGGGCGCCGACATAACCCTCGGCGCCTAAGTCCACCAGCATCAAATCCTTCGGAAATGTACACTGCACGTCTGCCTCGAAGATGCAGGTTCTCTTTTTGGTAATGACATTGTCACACGGCGTATCGGCGAGTGCGTATTCGGTGTTTTCCTGAAGTTTGCCGTTGGCAAACAGTGCCAGCGTCTTCACCATGCACTGCGAGTCGCCTGCGAGTTCGCCAACAAGGGCAAACTCCATTCCAAGATGGTCGCAAAGAAACTGCGTTAGTGCCTTGAAATAATCCTCTCCGGTCGTGCCGGAGAGCGTTTCCGACACGCACCTGAGCAGTTCAGATATTTGTCGCTCGCCACCGCTGCCGTTTGTCATTGGCCTATTTGCTCACACCCCGCCAAACCCGATCCTCGATCATGCAGGGAATGCGTTTAATTTTGCTTACCCCTAGTCGGCTCCGCGAGAACCGACCCGGTACTTGCATAAACCCGCTGTTTGTGCCAATAACCCGCACCGTTTCAGAACCGGCCGGCCGGAAATTGGGCTGCCGTGGCGGTTCGGAATGCTTCAGGTGCGCGAACCGTGCACTTTTCTGCGAAATAGGCGACTTCTCGGCAGATCCTGCTGCAGCGGTCGGCCGCAACTTTAGGGAAGCAAAATGCCCAAGCTTAAGAACAAGGCGAGTGCCAAGAAGCGGTTTCGCTTCACGGCCAGCGGAAAGGTCCGCGCCAATCAGTCGCGCAAGCAGCACGGCATGATCAAGCGCACCAACAAGCAGATCCGCAATTTGCGGGGCACGACAATTCTCAAGCCCCAGGACGCGAAGATCGTCAGGCAGTTTCTGCCCTACGACGTCTGATCACCGCGCCCCGAATTCTGTAAAGGACCAATCCAATGGCACGAGTAAAGAGAGGCGTGACGACCCACGCCAGACACCGCAAAGTCATCAAGGCCGCGAAAGGCTATTACGGGCGCCGCAAGAATACCTTCCGCGTCGCCAACCAGGCGGTCGAAAAGGCCGGCCAGTACGCCTACCGTGACCGGCGCACCCGCAAGCGCAATTTCCGCGCCCTGTGGATTCAACGCATCAACGCCGCGGCGCGCGAAAACGGACTGACCTACGGCCGATTTATCAACGGGCTCGACAAGGCTGGTGTCGAGGTCGACAGGAAGGTCCTGGCCGATCTCGCGGTGCGCGAGCCCGAGGCTTTTACGGCGCTGGTCGAAAAAGCCAAGGCGGCCCTTTAGGCCAACCACCACTGCATGGATGCCGGACTTGTCGGGCCCGCTTTCTCTTTCGGGAAAGCGGCCTTTGGCCGTTGCTGTTTGGTGTGTGGAAACATGAGGATGCTCTATGACGGGCGCGAACGAAGAACTGGCAACCCTTGAGCAGGAGATCCTGGCCCGGGTTGCATCGTCGGACGATGAGGCGGCGCTTGAAGATGTGCGCGTCTCGGCCCTTGGCAAGAAGGGCTCCGTGTCGCAGCTCATGAAGGGGCTCGGCGCGATGCAGCCGCAAGAGCGCCAGGTCATGGGGCCGGCGCTCAACGGCCTCAAGGCGAAGATCGGCGATGCCATTGCCGCGCGGCGCGGCGAACTGCACAACGCCCTGCTCGAGGCACGGTTGGCCGGCGAGGGCGTCGACGTCACATTGAGCGTGCGCCCCGAACGCCGCGGCACCATTCATCCGGTGAGTCAGGTGCTTGACGAGGTCATCCAGATTTTCGGCGACATGGGCTTCGCGGTTGCCGAGGGCCCGCATATCGAAACCGATTTTTACAATTTCGAAGCTCTCAACATTCCCCCTGAGCATCCCGCGCGCCAGGAGCACGACACGTTCTATTTCAACGAGCGCGAAGACGGCACACGCATGGTGCTGCGAACCCACACAAGCCCCGTGCAAATCCGTACCATGGAAAAACAGGCGCCGCCGATCCGCATCATCGCGCCGGGCCGCACCTATCGCTGCGACTCAGACCAGACGCACACGCCGATGTTTCATCAGGTCGAAGGGTTGGTGCTCGACGAAACCACTCATCTGGGGCATCTCAAATGGTGCCTGGAAGAATTCTGCAAGGCATTCTTCGAGGTCGATGAGCTGAAGATGCGGTTCCGCGCCTCGCATTTCCCCTTCACCGAGCCTTCCATGGAGGTCGATATTGGCTGCTCGTTCGAAGCTGGCCATGTGAAGATCGGCACCGGCGACGACTGGCTGGAGATTCTGGGCTCCGGCATGGTGCATCCCGATGTCATCCGGGCCGGCGGCCTCGATCCGGCAAAAATTCAGGGTTTTGCCTTCGGTGTCGGCCTCGACCGGCTGGCGATGCTGAAATACGGCATCTCCGATCTGCGCGCCTTTTTCGAGGCGGATCTGAGGTGGCTGCGCCATTACGGCTTTTCCGCGCTTTCCCAGCCGACTTTGCCGGGAGGGCTCAGCTGATGAAATTCACCCTTTCCTGGCTCAAGGAGCATCTCGAAACGGACGCAACCGTCGAGCAGATAGCCGATGGTCTTTTGGGCGTCGGCCTTGAGGTCGAAGATATAATCAACCCGGGTGCGGCGCTCGGCGCCTTTGCGGTCGCCAAAGTGATCGAGGCGCGCCAGCACCCCAATGCCGACCGGCTGCGCGTCTGCGATGTGGAGACCAAAGACGGCGTGGTGCAGGTGGTTTGCGGAGCGCCCAACGCGCGCACCGGCATGACCGGTATCTTCGCCCCGTCCGGCACCTATATTCCGGGCACCGGCGTGCAGCTCGAGCCGGCATCGATCCGCGGCGTCGAATCGAACGGCATGTTGTGTTCGGAGCGCGAGATGATGATCTCCGACGATCACGACGGCATCATCGATCTCGATGATGCGCTGCCCATCGGCATGCCGGCGGTTGAAGCGCTCGGCCTCGACGATCCGGTATTCGACATCGCGATTACGCCCAACCGCCCCGACGCGCTTGGCGTGCGCGGGCTGGCGCGCGATCTCGCCGCCAAGGGGCTCGGCACACTCAAACCGATTGAAGCCGATCCCGTGCCCGGCACCTTCGACAGCCCGATTTCGGTGAGCCTGCAATTCGACGACCCGGACAACGTCCCGTGTCCGATGTTCGTCGGGCGCTACATCCGCGGCGTCAAAAACGGTCCCTCGCCCGAATGGCTGCAGCGTCGCCTGCGCGCCATCGGCCTGCGCCCGATTTCCGCCCTCGTCGACATGACGAATTTCCTCACCTACGCCTATGGCCGGCCGTTGCATGTGTTCGATGCCGACAAGGTCCAGGGCAACATTCACGCCCGGCTGTCGAAACCTGGCGAGAAACTTCTGGCGCTCGACGGCAAGGAGTATGCGTTCGACGACACCATGACCATGATCGCCGACGATGCCGGCCCCGAAGCAATTGGCGGCATCATGGGCGGCGAGCTGTCGGGCTGCACGGAGGGCACCGTGAATGTCTTCATCGAAGCGGCCCTGTTCGATCCGATCCGCACCGCAGCCACCGGCCGCAAGCTTGGTGTTCAGTCCGATGCACGCTACCGCTTCGAACGCGGGGTCGATCCAGAATTTGTCGCACTTGGTGCCGAACTTGGCACCGCAATGATCCTCGATATGTGCGGTGGCGAGGCCTCGCACCCGGTGATTGCCGGTGAGGCACCCGATACGTCATGTTCCTACGTCCTGCGCAACGATCGTGTCCGTGGTCTCGGCGGTATTGATGTGGCGCCCTCCGAGCAGCGGCGGATCCTCGAAGCGCTGGGTTTCGGTATCGCCGAAACGGCGGAAGGGCTCGAATGCGCCGTGCCGCCCTGGCGCCCCGACGTTCACGGCGAAGCCGACCTTGTGGAAGAAGTCTGCCGCATTGTCGGTCTTGACGAAGTGCCGTCCGCGCCGATGTCGCGCGGCCATGCGGTTGCGCATCGCGTCTTGACCGTGCTGCAGCGGCGCGCCAGCGCCACGCGCCGCACGCTTGCCGCACGCGGCTTCAACGAAGCGGTGACCTGGTCGTTCCTGCCGCGCGAGCATGCGGAGGCCTTTGGCGGCGGGCAGCCGGAATTGATACTCGCCAATCCGATCTCGTCGGAACTTTCCGACATGCGCCCCTCTCTCCTGCCCAACCTCATTGCCGCGGTGGGCCGCAACATGGCGCGCGGGTTTGCCGATGTCGATCTGTTCGAACTGGGTCAGGCCTATGCCGGCGACCGGCCGCAAGACGAAACCCTGCGCGCTGCCGGCGTCAGGCGCGGCATGTCCAGCGCGCGTCACTGGTCCGCGGCGCCGCGCGCGGTGGACTGTTTCGACGCCAAGGCCGACATGCTGGCAGCGCTTGAGGCCGCCGGCGCCCCGGTCGCCAGCCTGCAGATATCAAGCGAAGCGCCGCCGTGGTTTCACCCGGGCCGCTCCGGCACGCTGCAGCTCGGGCCGCAGAACAGGCTCGGTTCCTTCGGTGAGATCCATCCGCGTATCCTCGACCTCTTGGACGTCAAGGGTCCGCTCGTCGGGTTCGAAATCGTGCTCAACGCGGTGCCCGAACCCAAACGCAAGGAGACCGCCTCGCGGCCGGCGCTCGATGCCTCCGACCTGCAGGCAGTGACCCGCGACTTCGCGTTCGTCCTCGATCGCGATGTTCACGCGGACCGCATCGTGCGCGCGGCGCGCGGCGCTGAAAAGAAGCTCGTCGCCTCCGTCGATGTCTTCGATCTCTTCGAAGGCGACAAGGCGGAAGCGGCTTTGGGCGCAGGCAAGAAGTCCCTTGCCATCACCGTGACCCTGCAGCCGCGCGAGCGCACCATGACGGACGAGGAAATCGACGCCATCGGCGCCACGATCGTCGCCCAGGTCGAAAAGGCAACCGGCGGCGTGCTGCGCGGGTAGGGCGCGCCGCGCGATGCAGGCGGAGCGGTGATGCACGCTGCGGCCATCCGTGCGAACCGGCACGCACGCCGTATCGTTTCTACCCACGCGCCTTTGGCGCTACCTTCCCGCATTTCGTCATTCCGCACGCCCTCTTTCGTCATTATCCGTCCACCCCAACATCCCGGGCCTGACCCGGGATCCAGGGGCGGTGCCGCACGGCCTGCCCCATCGCACCGCACCCCGGCTCGGAGGCCGGGGTGTGGCGGTTGCGAACGCTCGGAGCGTCCAGCCGCGCCACCACGAAAAAATAATTCGCACAATCTAATCCCCCACCCCTGAACCGCCCTTAGAGTCCGCGCTTGAGCTGCAGGCATCGTTGCCTGCCGCTGCACGAAGAGTTTCAACCAGACAGGCCTACCCCCGCCGGAACACACCGTTCCCGGCGAACGCCCCCGGTTTGCCCAGAACGGCGCAGGCCGGGCGCGCGGGCGAAGTCTGTCCTCCACAAGGGAGGATGACGAGAGCAGATGCCTTTTAAAGTACCACCACCAGACAATCCGGGCGGGCCGAAGCGGGCGCCGGGGTTTCGTATCGGCGAGCCGTTCGGCGCCTCACCGTTCCTCGGCCCCGAACCGCATGCGGAGGTCTCCGAGGTCGTCGGGCCCGGAACGGGCCGCCAACTGGCCGTGGACGAAGGGTTCAGCAGGCTGAGCGACCTTAAACAGCAGAAAGAGGACGAGAATTTCGAGTTCGGGCGCAACAGCAAAGGGCCCGCCACCGGTTTTTGCACCCTTCAGCTGAAGGACTTTTCCAAAAAGGCCAAGGCGATCATCAAGGATCTGCCCGACCCTTTGATGAAGCGCGAGATGCGCGATGCGGCGCGCGAGGCCGGTTTGAAGATCGAGACCGGCGCACGCGACGCAGAGCACAAGGTGTTCGCGCGCGGCGAACAGCGGCGCCTTACGGGCATTGGTACGAGACTTGAGAGCGACGTCAAGGCCGACCCCTCCCAGTTCGAACCGTCGCGGCAGTTCGCCTTCAAGGAAGTGGACAAGATCCGCCCGGATGTGATGTCGGACTCCGACAAGCTGTTCGCCAAGGCGGAAATCAGCAAAAGGCTCAGAGCGCGCAGGGATGAGGCGGAAGCAACCGGACCCGCCGCCTCCCAGTCACTCGGCATCGCGGCACCTCCGGTGCGGAACACACAAGTCCGCAGCGGGCAACCGCAGGATCTGCAGGCCCGGGTCATCCCGGCAGCGGAGGGGAGAGCGCAAAGCGCCAACCCCCCGGCACCTGCACAGCAGGGCGCCCCGCAAGGTGCAACGCGCAGCGCCCTGGCAAACACACCGCAAACGCCGGCGCAAAACGATGCGCAGACCGCATCCGAGCCCCGCGATCCCGGCGTTCCGGCGCAAGTCCGCGACAGGTTGCAGGGGCCGCAAGTCGGGAATGTAGTTCGGGCGCCTTCCCGCGCCGACCGCGTTGCGGCGGCGCAGGCCGATGCGTCAAGTCTTGCGGAGTTCATCGAAGGGCAGGCGGACATCCCGCGGGGAACCGTGGAATCCGTCGA
>JAJFHE010000019.1 GCA_021775755.1 Hyphomicrobiales bacterium
TCTAGCAGGCTGCTGAAAAACTGACGAGTTTTGATGGTGGCTGTGTGTTTTTCGGTGTTGGCTCGATCGTTTTGAGTTCGAACTGTTGGATTTTGACTGTTTAGTTGGTTTGATGCGGGGTGTGTTTGTATGTTGATCCGTGATCATGGGCTTGTAGCGATGAGTTTGGGCAAGCGAATAAGATTGTAGGCGCACGCTGCCAGCGTAAACGATGCCTCGACACGCCTCTGGCCCCTGAAGTGGGTCTTGGCCTGCCCGGCCTGAACTTTCGCCCACCCGAAGACCTCTTCGATGCGCTTGCGGCAGCGCTGGCTGACGGCGTAGCCGGGGTGTCGGGTAGTGCGAGCATCGATCTTTGTCTTGCGACGTTTCCCCGTCTTGGTGAGATGGTTCTGGACCGCCACATGTGGTGTCACCTTGCGATCCCTGAGATCTTCGACGAAGCCTGCAACGTCATAAGCCTTATCCGCACCCAGTGTGATACGGTGCTTGCCACGACGGTGCCGGTCGATCAGATCAAGTGCGGCGTCACGTTCCGCCGTACCGCTTGCCTGGGTCACGCTTGCACCGACTACCAGACCATTGCGGTTCTCCATCAAGCCATGGCCCATATAGCAAAGCCGGCCAGGCTTACCGTTGCCTTTTCGGTGAAGCCGCGCTTCAGGGTCAGAGGTGCTTTCATGGGTTGCATTCGACCGTTTCTCGCCACGGAAATCGTGCTCTGCATTGCGGCCCCCACCGGTGTCGTCGCCACCGCCCTCCCTGGGCCGGAATGACTTCATCGACGCCCAGGCTTCGATCAGTGTGCCGTCGACCGAGAAATGCTCCCGGCTTAACAACCGGCGAACCTTCTTGTGCGCAATCACACCGTTGAGAAGCTTGCCAGACACCTCAGCCTCAAGAAGCCGGTCCCGGTTCTTGCAGAACACCGTTGCATCCCAAACCAAATCGTCCATGCCCAAGCCGACAAACCACCGGAACAAAATATTGAAGTCCAACTGCTCCATCAATTGCCGCTCCGAGCGGATCGTATAAAACGCCTGCAACAAAAGCGCGCGAAGAAGCTGCTCAGGCGGGATCGAGGGGCGACCAGTGTGCGAATAAAGCCGGGCAAAGTCGACCGACAACGTACCAAGAACGTCATTCACAATCGTTCGGATCAACCGCAGAGGATGACCAACCGGAACACGTGCTTCTAAATCAACGTAACTGAACAATTGGCCCGTATTGCTGTCGTCGCCGCGCATCGATAACTCCTTCAGTTCGATAACCGAAGGAATCACATTAAACTCTGCGCCGCCAATAGTTTTTCAGCACCCTGCTAGGGCTAAACCCAGCTGTTGCGTTCCTTGTCATCGCGCGCGGGTCTGGTCGGAGCAATACACATTCATCGTGGTCTGTAAACGCAGTTGAGAACTACACCGGAGTATCGCGAGGTCGCGCGCAGAAGGCAATCAAGGTTCTGCTCGATACGGGTGTCATATCGCAGCTGCAGTGCGGTTCGCGTCCGAGATACCGGATCAATCAAGACACAGACTTCCTCGTGCACCGCCAAGACACAATCGTTGAAACAGAGCTCGAAGTTGTAAAGGACGACCCGAAGGATGAGCGGCCTGCGCTCCTCTGGCTGCCCAATGAAATCGTCACAGGATCTGGAGACGAAACGCCTCCCATTGAACTGATTAGGCAAACACAAAGTGTGATGACACTCCGACTGTTTATCGACCTTTATGATGCTCAAAACTTGCGCGAATATGGCGGTTTAGACAGACATATGATCTGGGGAGAGTTTGAGCGTCAGTCCATAGGACGCCACAGCGAGTTTGCTGTTTGGGGATTTCGGTGGCCGCAGCCATTACTTCGAGGCGTCGGTCCACTCGCCTTCCATTTTCGGCAATCGCTGACCGAGAAGCAGAAACTCAAGGCGAAAACGAAGCAGCGGACTGAATAGCCCCGAGTTTTGTAGACGCCCTCGGTTGTCATTTCCTGCTGCCGTTCGAACTCGACGGGCGACAGCATCCCGTTCCCCACATGCTCGCGCTTCGGATTGTAGAACATCTCAATATAACGGAACACATCCTGCCTGGCGTCATCCCGAGTCTTGTAGGTCCTGCGCCGTACCCGTTCGCGCTTGAGCAGATTGAAGAAACTCTCCGCCACGGCATTGTCGTGGCAGTTCCCACGTCGGCTCATCGAGTGTTCCAGATTGTGAGCCTTGAGGAATGAGGCCCAGTCCATGCTGGTGAACTGCGAACCCTGGTCCGAGAGGATGAGCACCTTGTTCTTCGGCTTCCTCCACCACACCGCCATGAGCAATGCCTGCAATACGACGTCTGTCGTTTGTCGACTTTGGAGAGACCATCCCACATTGCGACGCGAGTAGAGATCAATCACCACGGCCAGATAAATGAAGCCTTCCAGCGTTCTGATGTAGGTGATGCCCGTCACCCAAACTCTGTCCGGTGCTTCCACATCGAACCGCCGGTCCAGCGTGTTGTCGACGATCACAGACGGCTTGCCGCCATAGGTGCCGGGCCGGCGCTTGTAGCCGATCTGCGCTTTGATGCCGGCCAGTTTGGCCAGACGCGCAACGCGATTGGGGCAGCATGTCTCGCCTTGATCCAGCAGGTCATCATGAAGCTTGCGATAACCATACACTTTACCACTGTCCTTCCATGCCTTCGCGATAAGGTCGGTCTGGCGGGCATCTTCGTGAGCCCGTTTGCTCAGTGGGTTCTTGAGCCAGGCGTAGGAGCCGCTCGGGTGGATGCGCAGGCATCGGCACATCGCCCGCACTGAAAACAGCGGGCGATACTCGGCGACAAACGCGTACCTCATCTTGCATCCTTGGCGAAGTAAGCTGTGGCCTTTTTTAAGATGTCGCGCTCCTCTGTTACCCGCACCAGTTCCCGCTTCAGGCGGCGGATCTCAGTTGCCTGATCATCATCCTTGCCGTCAGACGACTTCGAGAACTGCTTCTTCCACGCATAAAGCGAGTGCGTGCTGACACCCAGACGCCGCGAAACTTCCACGACCGGATATCCCCGTTCGGTGATCTGATGCACAGCATCGCGTTTGAAATCATCACAGAATTTAGCTTTGCCCATGACGGCCTCCTTGCCTCATATTTAGGGAAGAAGGTGTCTACGAATCTCGGGGCTATTCAATCAGAGGGTCGGGCAGGTACTCAAAGAAGGCACCTGCTCCAACGTCAATTGTGATTTTCTGGCTCGCATGTTCGTCGTCGGTACGGTGTACAATCGTTGAAGCCTGCGTTGTCAGATGGGCCTGCGCACCCTCTGCAAACTGAACCTCCTGTGTTAGTCGCTCGCCCGCGAACAGGCCGCCCGAGCACGACTGCGTGTACAGCGCTGCAAGTTCTGGACTTTCCGGATCCAAATATTGTGCGCGGCAAATGTGAAGCGGATAGCGCGCCAACTGCCGGTCAAGATATGTCCGGCCATCCGGACCCTGTTTGAACGACAGCGAGAGTTGAGTTTGCGGTTCGGCTGTTTGCATGCGTGCCTGGGTACTAGAGGTGAACGGCCAGCCCGGCTCAGTAGCCGAACAAGACATCATGGCACAGGTGGTCGACAACCTGTTCGATGCCGTCACCGGTGGCGCAATTGGTGAGAACGATCGGCTTTCCGCCGCGCACCTCATCACCCTCCTGCACCATACGGCCGAGATCCGCCCCCACATGTGGTGCCAGATCCGTCTTATTGATGACCAAAAGGTCGGACCGCACGATGCCCGGGCCTCTCTTTCGCGGAATATCGTCACCGTCCGCTGCATCGATGACGAATAACCAGTAATCGACCAGGTCCAACGAGAACGTGGAGGCAAGATTGTCGCCTCCGCTCTCGATCAAAATAACCGACGTGTGAGGGAAAAGGTCTGCGAGGCGTTCCGCCGCCTGGATGTTCATGGTTGGATCCTCGCGGATCGCCGTATGAGGGCATGCCCCCGTCTCCACCGCAATCACACGGTCCGGCGAGATCAATCCGGTGCGCTGCAGACGCTCCGCATCCTCCTTTGTCACGAGATCATTCGTAACGACCGCAATCTCCAGGCCTCGCTCTTCCAGAACCGGGATGAGGTTTTCTATGAGCGCAGTTTTGCCCGAACCCACGGGGCCACCGATGCCGATGCGTGCCGGACCGGCACCAGTTATTACGCCGGTTTCTGTCATTGAAGCATATACCTATGTGCAAGAGCTAGGACCTCGGCCGATTCGCGGGTCGCGACTTGGCCGTCAACAACCACATCGAAGGTTTGCGGGTCGACCTTGATTTCCGGGCAGCTCACATTGTGCTGCGTGTTGAGCTTGCGGGCGTCAGACGTCGGTAGAAGCATCTTCGACAAGCCCGGTTTGCCGCCAATATCGGCATCGAGAGCCATCGAATTGACGAACGAATCACTCAGCGCTCGCTTGGCTTTACCGAATGCACTGACGGTGGCTTGGCGGTCCGTCATACCGGCGCCCGCTCCGCGCGCCCATCGTTCAAGAAGAAATGCAGGCGCTCCAGATACGCCACTTCCGGGCCCTGCAGGGCAACGGCCAGGATCTCGTCCTGAAATTTCTCCCGCCAATGGAGATTGCCGGCGAGATAGCCTAACTCAAGCGCCGCCGCACAATCGCGGGGTCTGAGCTTCAACCATTGCTGCTCGGATATCCGGATCACCACGGCGCGATCATCCGCAAGCTCAAGAACAGCACCATTACTGAGCAACTGGTCGCGAGGTAAGGTGATCATGCAATCGACACCCTGTTCGGATGTGAGACGCTGACGGCGGCGGTTTATGTCGGTGGTATCAACATGCAAATAGTCGACACAGCCGCGATGCGACAGATTATGCAAACGTTCGGCAATGCCCGGATCGCCAGCATGTCCCAGAGCTTGCGTAAGATGTATTGAGATCATGCCGCTGCCTTTCAATTACGCTCAGAGAAAATGGTACGGTCGGCGGCGTCCATTCACATAATTGATAGTCTCAATAAGATTATTGATCCGCCAAATGCATCGATTGCCAAATTGGAACCCCGGCTGGGCACGTCAAATTCGACGCCAAGCACAATTCCTGCCGCATACAGCCGCTTTAGTGACGATCTTCACGCAAATAGTTGGTGAGCAATGCCGCCGGTGTATCGTCCTGCGAGCCCCTGCTGGTGATCGCGGGTATGATGAGTACCGCAAGCGTGAGCAGATAAGGCAGCATCATCAGGAAATACACAGGCACGTCAGCACCCGTTGCCTGAATGCGTGGAATTATCGCCTCGGTTCCACCAAATATTAAGGCACCCACCACCGCACGCCATGGCATCCATCGTGCAAATATGGCAAGCGCAATTGCGATCCAGCCCCGGCCGGCAACCATATGTTCGACCCAAACCTGTCCGGCCGAAAGCGAGAGATAGGCCCCCGCAAAGCCGCAAAGCGCGCCGCCGATAATGACCGCTCCCAATCGGTAGATCGTAACGTTAACACCCGCGGTGTCAGCGGTAGAAGGGTTCTCGCCGACCGCCCGCAAACGCAACCCTGTAAATGTCTTGTGCACGCCATACCCCGTCAAAGCGACAAGGAGGACCGTTACGTAGACCAGGATGTCCTGCCCGAACACGATGGGACCGACCCAGGGCAGGTCATGGAGGAACCCGAAGTCAACAGATTCGAAACCGGTGATCGGGCGATGTGTAAAACCGCGACCGAGCACGCCCGACAGGCCCTCTCCCATTGCAACTATGATCAGCCCGGAGAGGACCTGATCGGTCTTGAACACCACCGTTGCAATTCCGAAGACCGCGGAAAGCAGCATTCCGCATAACACCGCGACGGCCAGCGCCCACCATAAAGAACCACCCTGCAAAACGGATACCACCCCAGCCGCAGCCGACAGGGCCATAATCCCTTCAACTCCCAGGTTAAGGACACCCGCTCTCGCAGTTACAATAACGCCAAGGCATGCAATGAGCAGTGGCGCGGCAAACAACGGAACGCTGATGAGCCAGTTGAGTATGAAGGTGTCCATTACGCAGGCACTTTCCTTCGGATTCCGATGTGGTATCGGCCAAAGAATTCAGCAACCAGCAAGCTGAGCAAGATGATGGATTCGAGCAATGTGATAGTGGCGCTCGGCAGCTGATAAAAAACTTTCAACGTATCGCCTGCCGTGTACACGCCGCCGACGATAAGTGCGACGACGAGACATCCGATCGGATTAAAGCGGGCGATGAACGCAATTACGATACTGGAAAACGTGTATCCGACCGCAATATGCTGCGTCAGGCGATACTCCTGCCCGGCCACAATGACCAAACCGGCAACACCGGCGAGACCTCCAGACAGGATTACCGCACCGACGATAGTTGCCACGACCGGCAAGCCCGAGGCTTTGGCCGCCATTGCATTTGCGCCAACGGCATCCATGAAAAACCCGAACCGCGACATCGACATGAGCCACCACCAAATGACGCCGGCACCCAACGCCACCCATACGCCCTGATGGAGATTGCCCCAGCCAAGTTTGGCCAGTTGCTCGACGCCGGGCTCATAGGCCGGCGAGGCCGGAAAGCCGGTATCAGCGTCGCGCCAGACCCCAAAGAGAAGGTGCTGCACCAAGAGGAACGCGACATAAGTCAATAATAGCGTCGTGATAATTTCGTTGACCCCAAACCGCAGCTTCAAGACGGCAGGCACAGCGATCCACAAGCTGCCGCCAACTGCCGCCATCACGAACATCAAGACAAGACGAAGCCACGGTGGGCCGATATCGTACGTTGCAACCCAGGTCGCCAGGATTGCACCCACCCACATTTGGCCTTCAACGCCGATATTCCAAAATCGCAGCTTGATTGCCGCTGCCGCAGCCAGCCCCACCAAAGCGAGCGGCACAAACGCCGTAAAGGTTTGCGCAAGGCCGATTTCGTTGAAGAACACAAAATATACGAACTCGTTGACGGCGTCGCTCAGCGAAACGCCACTTAACACGAGCACGACAGTGCACAGAAGCAGCCCCGTGGAGAGCCCGGCGACAAATGTCAAAAGTCGAAGCCAAGCAGGCACCTGCTGACGTGACACGAGATAGAACAAATCAAGCATGACCCAGCATTAGCTCCCCGATACGTTCGCGGCTTGCGTCCTTGATCGCAAACTCACCCACAAGCCGGCCTCGGCTCATGACTGAAACTGTATCCGACAGCGCCAGGACTTCTTCCAGATCTTCGCTGACAAGCACGCAGGCGATGCCCTTCGCAGCCGCATTGAGCAACAGACTGTGCACCGTACTTGCCGCCTGAATGTCCAAACCTCGGGTCGGTGAATGAGCAACAATCACACTCATGTCCTCTCCAAGTTCGCGTGCAATTAGCAGCTTCTGCGCATTACCCCCGGACAACAGTCTCGACTTCGTGGAGGCTAGGCATCCTTGAATCTGATAGCGCTCAATCGCGCCTTCGACATGCTGGCGCATTCGCTTGCGATCAACACGAGCCCAGTTGCCGTATCGCCCATCTGGAACTCCGGTCATGGCGAAATTCTCTGCGGCGGAAAAGTCCGCAATCAGCCCGGTATCGAACCGGTCGGCAGGTACAAACCGAAAGCCGTTGCTTCGAAACGCCTTCACGTTACCCGTGTCGACCGTATTGCCATCAATTGTGATTTCGCCTTCGGCTACGGGGCTGAAACCTATAAGTGCGTCAACCAACTGAGGCTGGCCGTTTCCGCCAACGCCTGCAATACCGTAAATCTCGCCACCACGAACCTCAAAGCTCACACCCTCAACATCACAGCCGCCCGAACTCCGTTTTACGGTAAGACCGGCCACTTTCAACGACACATCACCGAGGTGCTTGCTTTCACGCTTCGGTGTTGGCGTCGATGCCCCCACCATCGATCTGGCAAGATCCTCCCGTGTTAGTCCCTCTGCTGAACTGGAGGCCAGCACAGTCTGGCCATCGCGCATAACCGTCACGCGGTCGCTGTATCCCAAGACCTCACGAAGCTTATGCGTGATGAGGACGACTGCGCAGCCATCACCCGCCATATTGCGTAGCAGCTGCAGGACCGACGCGGCTTCCTGGTCGGTCAGAACTGCGGTCGGTTCGTCCAGGATCAATATGCGGGCGCCCAGCAGCAGCATCTTCAGCACTTCGACGCGCTGCTGCTCGGCTACTGAAATTTCATCAATGCGTTTGTCCGGGTCGATTTCAAGCGAGAGCTCCTTTGATTTCTCTCGCAAGAGTTCAGCGGCAGCCGCCGATGTTCGCACGCCCAACGCTTCCCCGCATGCAAGTAGAATGTTCTCTGCCACAGTAAAGCGACCGACGAGTCGAAAGTGCTGATGCACCATTCCGATGCCGTGGCGCGCCGCATCGGCCGGGCCGGCGACCGGGGAATGAACCCCATTTACAGCCATCGTACCTGCGTCCGGTGCATACAGGCCACAGGCAACATTCATCAACGTTGACTTGCCCGCACCATTTTCGCCGAGCAAAGCGTGAACTTCTCCCCACTCCACCTCGAAATGTGCTCCGGCAAGCGCCGGCCGACCATCAAACTCCTTGCAGATTCCCGCAAGTTCGAGAGCCTTGTGATGGTGCTTCATGGCCGGGCGCTTGCCCTTAGGAGTTTGTGTTGTGTGGCTATTCGCCTGCCGGCATTGTGCCGATTATACCCTCAACAAAATAGTCCATGGTCCAGAGCTGATCATCGGTGATGGATTGCCCGACGGCAATCACCTCGGTGCCATCTTGTTTGCGGACGGGACCGTCGAACGGTGTCAATTCACCCGCCCTCATAGCAGCTTCCGCCGCAGCGATCCGTTCCCTGACTTCAGTCGGAATGGCATCGCTCAAAGGCGCCAACCCGATCATGCCTTTGTCGAGACCGACGAAAGAGCTGCCCGGGCTTTCCCAGGTACCCGCAATCATGGCTTGAACCGAGGGGACCAAGTGTGATGCCCAGTGGAACACGACCGATGTCAGGTGTCCATTGGGAGCCAGCGCCGACATGTCGTTTTGGAAACCGACGAAACGAACGCCAGCCTTCTCCGCAGCTGCTGGCACCGAAGCTGCACTAAGGTTGGTCGCGATTACATCGACTCCCTGCTCGATCATGGCTTCAGCTGCCTGCCCTTCTTTGACCGGGTCAAACCAAGTATTGACGAAAGTCGCGACAAGCTGGACCTCGGGATCGATAGCCTGGGCGCCTCGCTGGAAAGCATTAATATCCCAGTTCACGACCGAGAGGGGGAACCCCGCTACTATGCCAATCTTTTTGGTTGTGGTTGCAGAAGCGGCAGCCATACCAGCAAGATACCAGGCTTGGTAGGTGAGCGCGTAGAAGCTTTCCAAATTGGCGGCCGACGTTTCGCCAGCGGCATTCATAAACGCGACACTTGGATACTTCTCCGCCGCCTCCTGCAGTGCTTCACCATAGCCCCAGGAGGTTCCAATGATGATGTTGTATCCACGCTGCACATAGAGATCCACAATCTGGAGGACCTTCGCCTTCTCCTCAGCGACATCTTCGGTGAAGTGAATGTCGAGACCGGTTTGCTCTTCCAGAATTACCCGGCCGCGTTCAATGGATTCAGTCCAGCCACCATCGTGTGCTGGAGAGAGGTAGATGAATGCGGCCTTCGGATCGCCCTGAAGCTGAACCTGCGCATATGCAGAAACTGTCAACAAAACCGCCGCTGCTGCGACGATTGCTGTATTCACCATTTGCTTGATCATATCGGTACCTCCACCTTTGTTCGTCCGCGACAGATTGCAGACGCAATCGTCTTGGAGGGGTCTCGTAACTCCGTGCACGATGAACGTAACGACTGCCGGAGTATGATTGAAATTGATAGGTCAAATATTTTTATGAGACTCATCAATCCTCAATTCAGGCTATAAGTAGGCACAGAAATTGGTCGTTGCGCGGTGCGCCGAAGGCGGCAACCATCGAAGTGGAGGGTGTCGAATGGAGCGAGTCATCCCAATCGATCTCTTGAAAACTTTTCTGGTGCTTTATGAGCACAAGAGCTTTTCGAAGACCGGAGAAATCGTCGGGCGGTCCCAGTCCGCCGTCAGCCTGCAGATGCGCCGCCTTCAAGAAATCGCCGAAGGGCCGCTGTTCACCAACTCGGGCAAGACGCTGGCCTTGACCGAGCAGGGCAGAGTCCTGCTCGACTACGCGGAGCAGATTATCAAGCTGAACGATGAGTGCATGTCGCGCCTTCATGGACGGCTCATTAAAGGTATCGTGCGCATTGGGATACCGAGTGACTTTGCCATCACTTATCTCCCGCGCATACTTGGACGGTTCAGCCAGGACAATCCCAATATCGAACTGGATGTCCAGTGCGACCTGAGTTCGGACCTCAGGCAAAGCATTCGCGATCAGAATTACGATCTGGTGCTCTGCCTGCATGACGGACAACCATCCGAGTTTTTGGAAGGAACCTGGCGGGACCCGGCTGTTTGGGTTGGAAGTCGAACACACAATCTGGCGCGCCTGCGCCCACTGCCGCTTGTACTGTTTCCCGAGGGCTGTCAGTACCGCAATCGGATCATCCAAACCCTGCAGAACCACGACATTGCCTTCCGCGTTGTCTATTCGAGCTCGAACATGGCCGGAAACCAGGCGGCGATCCAAAGCGGCCTTGGGCTTACCGTCCTGTCCCGCACAACGGTGCCTCCTTACCTCAAGGATTTACCGCAGACGCCGGATCTCCCCGATCTTGGGACTGTGGAAATTGGCCTCTACTGGAACAAAAGGGGTGCCACCAAGGCCACGCAACAACTTGCCAGCTACCTCTCCGGAATACTCGACCGGAGGCTCGGTTCGCGACCAACAGGTGAAACCGCGCCCGACGACGAAATCGGTGCCGGGTAGACGACACCATGGCGCAAGCGTTTAGAAAGCGGTTTTCAGACACAGGAATCGATATCGCACAGGAACAGGCCCTTAAGGTTCAAGGAACATACAACCTGGATCTTAAGGTCACCGTGGAGTGGGAGCGTTCGGTCACAATTGGCGAAGTTGCCAAGGTACTGGAACCCGTTCTTTCGCAAGCATGCGAACTGAAAACCATTCGTCACCATCTTGCCGGGCACTTTCGCTCAACTGATGAATTCCTGCCCCCCGGCAAAATCAGCAAGTACAGAATATCCCGTCAATCCGCGCAAATGGTGGTGGATGCGCTGTGCGAAGCCGGTTGGCTACTGTCGACAGACGACAGCAGGTGGCATCGTTCGTAGAGAGCTGCCTGAAAAATGGTGGCACCAACACGTGGCGCCACCGACAGTTGGGAGGATGTAAATAGCGTTTAGCTGGATCGAAGCGCGTTTGTCTTGTCTTCGTCGATTTCTCCGCTTTTTTCATCAAGGGCAACGCCGTAAATATCGCGCGCATCTTCGAATGTTATCAGCTCATTGCGATAGTCTATTGCGACAAGAGCTGGATCCCGCTCATGCGGGTCACCATATCCGCCGCCGCCCGCAGTGCGGTGCCGGATAACCGATCCGGCCTTGATTTTCACGCCGCTGGAACGAATGTGCCATTGCTCTTCAGGGGTTCCGGGGTCGATCAGGAGTTCGCTGCCCTGCCCTTCTTTTCCGCCAAAAAGGCCGTAGGGCTTGAACCGTTCGCGATCAAGCGCGATCGCCATTTCAGCATCGCCGAGTGTGCGGTAATCGATTTCCGTACCGAAGCCTCCGCGATACTTGCCGGCCCCTGCCGAGCGCGGCTGAAGGGCAAATTTCTCACACAGCAAGACTGGCGTCGTCGTTTCCATCACTTCGATCGGTATGTTGTAGGCGTCACCACTTCCCAGTGAAACTGTCGCGGTGTTGCCGTCGGCATGAGCACGGCCACCCCATCCGCCCGAGTAACATTCGAAATGAACGAACTCCCCACCGGAATCGGGCTCCTCACCGCCGAGCGTCATACAACTGAAGCAACCGAATGTGCCGCCTATGACCTCCTCGGGAATAACCTCCGATAGCGCGATGAAAACGAGCTCAATCAGGCGCGTCCCCATATTTCCCATGCCGGTGGTGACAGGTGCTGGATACTGAGGGTTATAGACACTGCCCACCGGAGCCTTGACGGTGATTGGCCGGTACGAACCCTCGTTGCCGCCGAGCGCGGTATCCGTCAGGAACATCACGGTTTGACGGCTCATGGACACCGTTACCACCCAATGACAGTTTCCTGCCGCCCCTTCTCGCTGTTCGCCGCTGCCGGCGAAATCGATTTCGATGTCGCCCCCCTTGATCGTTACAGCCACGGCGATGGGGATCGGCTCGTCTGATACTCCATCTCCATCGGCGAAGCCGGACGCTTTGTAGGTTCCGTCAGGAATTGCCTGGATTGCCGCACGCACTAGCCGTTCACCGTGGTCTATGAGCTCTTCACCGGCGATCTTGAGCAACTCAGATCCGTGTTTCTCCAACCAGGAGTGCGCCCTCAGCTCTGCCGTTTTCAGCGATGCGATCTGTGCCGCAAAATCTCCTCGCGATAGTTCCGGCGTCCGCAAATTGGCGAGCAGGATTTCGACAATGGCATCGTTCATGACGCCCTCTGTTGCCAGCTTGATCACGGGAAGGCACAAGCCCTCCTGATACGTGTTGCGTGCATCCGCTGACCAACTTCCCGGGTCTTTACCGCCGATATCGAGATGATGCGCCTTGTTGGCGGCGAGAAGCACAAGCTCACCTTCCCAGAAGATCGGCATGACAACGTTAATGTCATTCTTGTGTGTGCCGCCGGCGGTATAGGGATCGTTGGAGAGGTAGATGTCTCCCGGCTTCATGACATCCAACGGGTATTTCTCGATCACCGCTTCGATGACGAAGTTCATTGATCCGTTGAAGATGGGAATGCCTTCGGCCTGCGCCAACAGGCGCCCAGTGCCATCGAACAACACACAGCTGAAGTCGTTGATCTCTCTGAGGATCGTCGAGTAGGAGGTCCGTTTGAGCGTGATGGACATCTCGCTGATGATTGAGGTAAGTCCCGCTCGCACGACTTCCAGGGTCACGGGATCGACGGCGTCGGGTCGCGAAGCTTGCTTTTGCATGGCTCTGTTTCCTCTTTGCTCGGCGGCTGCGCTTCAAGGCCGGTTTTCGATAGTCACATTCCGGAACTGATCGACCGTACCGTACTGTTCCGGCGCGATGACGATTGTGGAACGAGGGTCCTCGACGACGCACGGCCCCTCCAGCCGGTCGCCATCGGCCAGTTGTTCAATCCCATAGACCGCGGTCTCGACTGCCGCTCCATCGAAGATCAGTTTCCGACTGTCCTTTGCCGCAAGTTCATCTCTATCGGCGCGGGCCGGGTAAGTCGGCAAATCCGGACGCCCCACTTTTCCAACCGCGAATACCCTCAAGTTGACCATCTCGACGTCGAATTCCGGCGTCGAATAGCCATACGTCTTTTCATGCAGCTGGTTGAATGCTTCGCGGATTTCTGCAGGGTCAAGATTTTCATTGTCCACATAAACCCGCAGATAATGATCCTGGCCGACATACCGGACATCCAGAACGTAAGAACAGTCGATCTCTTTCTCCGAGAGGCCTTCCTCCACGAGGCGCTCAACGCCTCTTTCACGCAGCGATCCGAGCTGTTTCGCAACCTCCCCCCAGTCAGCATTATCGAATGCGGTCACATTCGACTGTGCGAAATCGTGACGGAAATCGGTAGACAGCATGCCCATCGCACAAAGCGCCCCGGGATTATTGGGCACCATCACTTTGGTGACTTCGCCGGTACGCAGCAGATCCGCCGCAACCATTCCGCCAGCGCCACCGAACGCCATCAAAGTAAAGTCGCGCGGATCGTGGCCGCGGGCAATCAGAATGGAACGTATTGCCTTCGCCATATTTGCCGTGACGACGCGGATAACCCCTTCCGCTGCCTCCTGAGTGGAGAGACCAAGGGGCTTGGCAACCTTTTCAGCTACGGCATGCTCGGCACTCTGCGTGTCCAGCGTCATTTCACCGCCAAGGAAGTAGTCGGGGTTCAGCCGGTTGAGGACGACACAGGCATCCGACACGGTCGGTTCGTCGCCGCCGTGTCCATAGCACACAGGACCGGGCGAGGCGCCCGCGCTCTGTGGCCCAACCCTTAACGCTCCGCCTGAATCGATCCAGGCGATGCTGCCACCCCCTGCGCCGATGGCGAGTATTTCGATCATCGGAGCCATGATGGGCCAACCATCAATGCGGCTTTCGTCAACAGTGAGAGCGTGGCCGTTCGAAATCACGCCCATGTCACTGCTGGTTCCACCCATATCGATCGTCACCGCGTTCTGAACTCCCGCCCTTTCGGCCAGATACTGTGCGCCGACGACACCACCGCTTGGGCCGGACATGACCGTACGCGCTGGAAATAGCCGCGCCGTCGAAGCAGTAATGATCCCGCCATTCGATTGCATGACGTAGAGTTCCCGTTTCAACTCGCGCTCGCGGAGTTCGGCGGAGAGGTCATCCAGATATGAACTGATGATCGGTACCGTGCTGGCGTTGATGACAGCTGTCGACGTACGTTCGAACTCCCGGATTTCCGGTGCTACATCGGAGGAAATGACAACCACGCAGTCGGGATGTTCCTTTAAGAAAACTTCCCGGAAGCGCCTCTCATGCAGCGGGTTCGCATAAGCGTGGATGAAGCAAACGGCAATCGTGTTGATCGACCGCGCCTTTATTTCGCGTGCCAGTTCCACAACCGCCTTTTCATCGAGGGGCGTTAGCACCTCACCCGTATGGCGAACGCGCTCGCGCACCTCGAAGCGAAGATGACGCGGAATGAGCGGCGCGGGTTTTACCCATTTGAGGTCGTACATGTAGGGATTGTTGGTCCGCATGATTTCCAGCACATCGCGGAAGCCGGCGCTCGTTACCAATGCGGCGGTAGGCAGTTTGCGCTCGATCAACGCGTTGAGCACAACCGTGGCACCGTGAACGAAATACTGCACATCGCCAAGAGTAAGGCGCATCTTGCCTTGCGTGTTTCTCTCAACCGCATCCAGAACCTTGGTGACGCCGGTAAGAACGCCACTCTTGAAATCCCCGGGCGTTGAGGAAGTCTTTTCCACATGCAGGTGTCCATCAGAGTCGAGCACGACCAGATCGGTAAAGGTTCCACCAATGTCTGCAGCTAACCGGGCGCTCATATGGGCCACTCCGTTTTCATTTCAAATCGTCGCAGTTCGATCGTGCATCAACCGAGCGGTTCCTCAGTCCGGGAGCCAAATTTCCTGCAGTTTGTTGGCATCGTCTATTAAAAGGACGCCGCGCGGAAATGTGTTGAGGTTCTCGATTCCGTCACTGGTGATCAGGCAGATGTCGTGATGCCTGAAGCCGCCAAGCTCGCCGATATTGATCATCGGTTCCATGGTAACGACCATGTTTTCCTGCAGCGGTGTGTCGTTGTACTGACGCAATTCACCGCCCTCCTCGCGACCAAACCAATACGTCATGATACCAAGCGAGTGTCCCGTTCCGAACGAACGGTCTCGGCGCCAATCGATGCCCGCTTCTTCATAAACCGCATTCACATGCTGATCGATGTCCGAGCACTTCACGCCGGCTTTCAGCGCACCCAGACCTGCATGATGGGCGCGCACATTGGTTTTGAATACTTCGAGCGCATCGTCAGGTATGTGCCCCCAATACATGCTCCTTTCGAGAACATGATAATAGCCGGCGATGATCGCGTACGGATTGTTGCTGATCATTTCGCCCTTTTGGACGACGCGGTGCGCGTTCATTGTGTGCCCGACGCGGCTTCGAAAAGGGCCGGTCTGGAAGAGGCACTTGTTATTGAGATCGTCGTACTCGATGTCAGGGAATCTCTTTCGCATTTCAGCGGCAATAGCCACGTTGCAGGCGTTCGCCGCCTCCACTTCGGTGATGCCCGGCTTCAGCGCATCGATGGCCGCATAGCCGCCAATCTCGCAGAGTTCGACACCATGCCGAATGATCGCTATTTCCTCCGCCGATTTGACGAGACGCCGGCGCATGGTGTCGTAGCCGACATCAACAAACTCAAAACCCTTGAGGTCCTGTTCAATGCGACGCATGAACTGCACCGGGAGGACGTCTTCTTCAATACCGAGACGGCCGGATGAGATGCCGTGGTCGTTTAGTACTTCGCCCCAAATTTTCAGATTGCTTTCCTGCGCATTGCGTTCCCAGTCGTCGAACAACCGCACATCGGAGTAGTAGCAGTTGTAAATCGTGCGGAGATCCTCGATGGTCGAAGCGATAAGAGTTGGCTCCCCGCCACGCGGTACGATGGTGGAATGCAATCGCCCGACAGGAGGGCAGTAGAAACCTGTGTGATACAGAACGTTGTGGATGGAGGTCAGGATGACCGCATCCAATCCCTTTTCGTCCATAAGGGCATGCAGATTGCTGAGCCGGCGGCGCATCTCCTGCTCCGACCACACCTTGATTGTTGCAATCGGCTCCTTAGCTGAAATCGCATCCGCAAGCGCCCGCATGCGTGCCTCCGACCGTTATTGTTCTACGTGTTGTTCACAGGCTGACGGTTAGCCGCAGCCATCACAATTCGATTAGCATCGCGGACGAGTATTTGTGAAATTGATGCTTTCAATATTTTTATGAGTCCGCCTGATTACACGTTGAGCCAGTAGGATCATGGTGTTCACGTGCGGCGGTCAGGCTGTGAAAATTGCCGTGCCGTTAGATTTGACGCTGGCTGCCGCCGCCGCCCAAGGGTGCAAATTTAAACCATGCGATTGGACCCGCTCCTAACCGGCCCGCGCACATTGGCCGTGTTTTTGATGAAATCCCGTTTCCCGCGACTTGCAAGAATTGTCGCGGCGATTGTCTGTCTCGCAGTACAATCCGCTCCCTATCTGTCTGTTTCGCCCCTCTTCGGCTGTGAAACAGCCGGGAGATCGATCCCCAGTTGCTTGGCAATTGCACTCGCTCCTATCCCTTTGTCACTCAAGCGACGGATCTCATCGCGGTCGATACTTGCCCTGCGGCCCTTGTAGGCGCCGCGTGATTTGGCCTTGGCGATGCCTTCCGTTTGCCGCTCTCGGCGCAGGTTCGTTTCGAACTCTGCGAAAACACCGAGCATGTCGAGGAAGCATTTGCCGGCGGCCGTCGTCGTGTCGACTGGTTGTTCGGTTGCTTTAAGATCGACGCCCTTGCCTGCCAATAGGCGTGACCATTCTCACGAGTTCAACCGGCCGCGCCTTCTCGTCCAAGCACTTGGGAGGTTGGTTCTCCAGTTGGATGGACAAAGCGAACCTGCGAAAAGACCGAAAACTGGTTCTCCACGGCCTGCGCGCCACTGCGGCGCAGCGTCTTGCAGAGGCCGGCTGCACGGATTTTGAAGTCGCTGCGATCACTGGACATCGTACTCTCGCAATGGTTCAACATTACACGAGAGGCGCTCGCCAAAACGTCCAGGCGATCAACGCAATCCGCAAACTGGAGAACGAAACGTGAGCAGGAATTGCCAAACCTTCGCGACAAAAGTGCCAAACCTTTTTTGGCCTGCGGAAATTTCGCCGATTTTTCAAACAGATGGTTGGCAGGGCCTAGGGGAATCGAACCCCTCTTTCCAGGTTGAAAACCTGGCGTCCTAACCGATAGACGAAGGCCCCGCACCGGTCGAAACGCGGCTCCTTTTAGATGCGAATCCGCGCAATTGCAAGGCGCGTGATGGCGCGCAACGCAAAGTTTTTGCAACGCGCCACCTTCTCACTCCGCAAGCACGGCATCGTCCACCATGAGCTGCGGTTTCTGGCGCCCGCCCCAGTCGTTGATGCTGAGGCGGCCGGCGATGTGGAGCGGACGGTCATGCTCGCTCAGCAGCAATTCGCCGAGCGGCGTGCCAAGCACCCTGAAGGCAATGGCGTCCAGTTTTGCGCCCTCGCCCGATTGCAGCGTGCATTTCACATGCTCACGGCCAACGAGATCGGAATAGGCGATGCGATGCCCCGGAAACACGAAACGCGGCTGCGGATTGCCGGCGCCAAAGGGTCCGGCATGTTCAATCAGCTCCAGCAATTCCATCGTTGCGCCGCCGGCGCTGAGCGCGCCGTCCACATGCAGCGTCAACCCGGCCTGGCGGGCGGTTTGGGTTTCCGACAACGCGTCCTCGAGAAAGGCGCGGAAATCGCCGAGCCTGGCACGCTCCAGCGTCATGCCGGCGGCCATGGCATGACCGCCTCCCTTGACGAGATGCCCCGCGGCAACCGCATCGCGCACCGCGGAGCCCAGATCGACGCCTGCCACCGAGCGTCCCGAGGCCTGACCTGAACCGTCCGCCTCGAAGCCGATGGCAATGACCGGCAGATTGAGCCGATCCTTGATGCGCCCGGCGACGAGGCCGAGGACACCGGGATGCCAACCCTCTCCGGTGACGACCAGCGCCGGCAGATCGGAGTTGCGGCCCAACGCCGCTTCACCCTGTGCCAGGGCATCGTCAAGGATCTTCATTTCGATCGCCTGGCGGCGCTTGTTCAGATCTTCGAGTTCACGCGCGATGGCGTTCGCCCGGGATCTGTCATTCGTCGTCAGAAGCTCAAGTCCAAGTTCCGCGTGCCCGAGGCGGCCTGCAGCGTTTATACGCGGTCCTATCACAAACCCGGCCGCATAGGTGTCCGGCTTGCGGCGCAGGCCGGCGCCATCGGCGAGCGCATTCAGACCGGCGTTTTCGCGCTTCGCCATGACCTTGAAGCCCTGCGAGACGAGAGCCCGGTTAAGGCCGGTAAGCGGCACCACATCGCACACCGTGGCAAGCGCTGTAAGGTCGAGGAGCGACAGAAGATCAGTTTCGCCACCCTCGACACCCCTGTCACGCAGCACCCGGCGCACTGCGCTCAACAGCACGAACGACACGCCGACGGCTGCAAGCTGGCCTTGTCCGCTGACATCGTCGAGGCGGTTGGGATTGATCACCGCATGGGCGTCGGGAAGTTGCTCGCCCGCCTGATGGTGATCGACGACCACAACGTCGATGCCAAGCTCGCGGGCGCGGCTGAGCGGTTCGTGGGCACTGACGCCGCAATCCACGGTGATGGCAAGGGTGATGCCCTTGTCGTGAAACCGTTCCAGCACCTGCGTGCTTGGCCCGTATCCTTCGTTGAGACGGTTGGGTATGTGGACGTGCAGTTCCCGGCCGGCACTTGCAAAAAACCGCCGGAACAGGGCGGACGATGAAATGCCGTCGACGTCATAGTCGCCGATCAGTCCGACCTGTTCGCCCGCCATGATGGCATCGGCTATCCGCTCCGCGCCCTTGTCGAGATCTCGCATGGCCAGCGCCGGCGGCATCAGATCGCGCAAGGTCGGATTTAGATAACCGGCGACCGCATCCGGCTCGACGCCGCGGGCCGATAGAACGCGCCCGAGCAGTTCGGGAAGGTCGTTGTCCTGGGCAATCATCAGGGCCATGCGCGGCTCGTGCACGCGCTCGCGCCAGCGCTTTCCGCTGACGGACGCCTCAACCCCCAGAAACGGGCTGTCGCTATTGCTCATTCATTGCCGACACGCGCCCGTGGCATGCGCATCAGTAGAACTTGGAAAGCTTGGTGTGCTCCGCCTTGATCCACCGGGTCGTGCCTGTCGATGACCGCATCACTACAGTGTCGGTGTACATTTTTTTACCGCGCGTCTTCACGCCTTCAAGGATCGAACCGTCGGTGACGCCGGTGGCGGCGAAGATCACATCTCCCGATGCCATTTCGTGCATCGAGAACTTGCGGTCAAAATCCTCAATGCCCATGCGCCGGGCGCGCTCTTTCTGTTCCGCGCTTGAGGTTACAAGGCGGCCCTGCATCTGGCCGCCAATGCACCTGAGCGCCGCCGCGGCCAGCACGCCTTCGGGCGCGCCGCCGACCCCCATATAGATATCGACACCTGTCTCGTCCGGGTTCGTCGTGTTGATAACGCCGGCAATATCGCCGTCACCAATGAGGTTGACGGCAGCGCCGCACTCGCGCACCGCGGCAATGGTTTCGCCATGGCGCGGTCGATCTAGAATGCAGGCGGTGATTTCGCTGACCGGCACACCTTTGGCTTCGGCCAGCGATGCGATGTTTTCCGCTGCTGACCGGTCAAGATCGACGACACCATCCTCATAGCCGCTGCCAATAGCGATCTTGTCCATATAGACGTCGGGCGCATGCAACAAGCTGCCGGCCTCGGCAAGTGCAATGACCGCCAGCGCATTCGGCATGGCCTTCGCCGTGATGGTGGTGCCTTCCAACGGGTCGAGCGCGATATCGACAGCTGGGCCTTTGCCGGTTCCCACCTTCTCGCCGATATAGAGCATTGGCGCCTCGTCGCGCTCGCCCTCGCCGATCACCACGGTGCCGTCAATATCGAGTGCGTTGAGTTCGCGGCGCATGGCATCGACCGCCGCCTGATCGGCCGCCGCCTCATCACCGCGCCCGGTCAGGCGCGAAGCCGCTACCGCGGCACGCTCGGTGACGCGTACCAGTTCCAGCGCCAGGACCCGGTCCAGGGCACGATCATCGTCTGACATTCAACCTCCCTTCGGCCACCCTGTCGCTGCAGGAGGCCTTCACGTATTACAAACGCTCGATACGAACCATGCGCGGTGTTGCGGTAATCGCGCCGTCTTTTTCGATCGAGCTCAATGCGTCCCTGATAGATTTCTCCAATGTGTCGTGGGTAATCAAGACGACGGAACGCGTTTCTCCCGGCTCTTGGCGCAAATCCGTGTCGATATCCACACCTAAATTCGATCCGCGTTGAACAATGCTTTTCAACGAGATGTTCTGTTCCGCCATTCGCTGGGCGATCTCGGCAAAGGCGCCCGGCCGGTCATGTACATCCAGGGCCACATAATAACCACCCTCGTGGGCGCGCATGCGGGCCGGTGTGTAGGGCTTGAGGCTTGAAGCCGGGCGGCCGAGCGGCGGCATAATGCGGCCCATGGCAATGTCAACGATATCGGCCACGACGCTCGATGCAGTGGCCCCGGCGCCGGCTCCCTGACCCTCGATCATAAGATCGCCCAGAAAATCGCCGGTAACGGCAACCGCGTTGAAGACGCCGTCCACATCGGCAATCGGCGAGCCCGCCGGCACGAGCGTCGGGTGAACGCGTTGTTCGATGCCGGTGTCGGTTTCAAGCGCGACACCAAGAAGTTTGATCTTGTACCCGAGTTCGCCCGCCACCTGGATGTCCTGGGCGGTGATGTTCTCGATGCCCTCGACATAAACCGAACCAAAATCGATCTCGGTACCGAACGCGAGCGATGTCAAAATGGCAAGCTTGTGGGCGGCGTCGAAACCGCCGATATCGAACGTCGGATCGGCTTCGGCGTAGCCGAGGTCCTGGGCATCTTTCAGGACACCGGCAAAGTCCGCGCGGTCACGCTCCATACAGGTCAGAATATAGTTGCAGGTGCCGTTCAAAATCCCGTAGATGCGCTCCGCCCGGTTGCCGGCGAAACTTTCGCGCATGGTCTTGACGATCGGAATGCCGCCGGCGACCGCTGCCTCGTAGTTGAGGGCGACGGACGTGCTTTCCGCGAGATGGGCGAGTTCCGTGCCGTGATAGGCAAGCATCGCCTTGTTGGCGGTGACGACATGCCGTCCGGCGCCAAGAGCCGCTTCGACGGCGGCTTTCGCCGGGCCATCCTCTCCGCCGATCAGTTCGACAAAAACGTCGATTTCCGCAGCGCGGGCAAGTTCGGCGCAGTCGTCGTACCAGTCATAGTTGCCCAGATCGATGCCGCGGTCGCGATTGCGGCTGCGTGCGGACACCGCGACCACTTCGATCTTTCGTGCGCACCGCGCTTCGATCAGGTCGGCATTGCGGGTCAACATATCGATCACACCCGCGCCGACGGTGCCAAGACCGGCTATGCCCACTCGAAGAGGTTTGCTCATTCCCGCCAATGCCTTTTCATGGGTTTAAGGGTGGAACGCATGAGGCCGCACATGCTGCTTAGTCCCTGCAGCCTGCAAAGCTGCAGCCGCGGTTGCGCAACCTGCCTTATCCGGCGGGCATTTTCAACATCCGTAGCCGCGCTCGATGTGCAAAGACTGCTGTGGGCCGTAGGGCACAGTGTCGCTATCGGCCAACAAAAAGGAGCCCCGTAACACCAGCCTATCGGCGAAGGCCTAAGGTTCTCCTGATCCCGCTCTGTCCGAGCCCTTTTGGGTCACTCGTTCCGACCTAGCCCTGAAAGGGAACCTCCGGCAACCCCGACACCCCCGGATCAAGCGCAAAAAGGCCGCCCGACAATGGCGCCTCGTTCAGTTGAGCTTCGTTTAGCCCGAGCCTCGCCGTGGTGACGAACAGTTGGTCCAGGGAATCGCCCCCGAATGCGACACTGGTGACCTGAGGCACCGGCAAATGGACTACTCGATCTATGGTTCCTTCGGGATCGTAGCGCGTTAGACGCCATCCGCCCCAATGGGCCCCCCAAACACCACCTTGCGCATCGACAGCCAATCCATCAGGCATGCCATCTTCGGGCGCGACCCGGGCAAACTCCCGGCGGTTTTCAATGGTGCCGGTGTCTAAATCGAAGTCGAACGCGTAGATCGCACGGTGTCCGCTGTCCGTGAAGTACATCGTTTTATCGTCCGGACTCCACCCAAGGCCGTTAGCAACGATGACGCCGGGAAGCATTCGGGTGACCTCTCCAGAACCATTCACACGGTAAAGCGCGCCGTTCGGATGCGTTTCGTCCATGTCGGTACTGCCAACCCAAAACCGGCCGTGGCGGTCGCACTTGCCATCATTGAATCTGTTGTTTGGGAACTGCGTTTCAGGCGTTGCAAACACATCGACCGACACCATGTCCGCATCGAGATAAACCAGTCCGGCATTTGTTCCGGCGATAAAGTCGCCGTTGGCTCGCTTTACAATGCACCCGAATTCGTAGCGCTGCGGAAACACGTGACGATCACCGGAACGGGGATCGAAGCGCAGCACCGCCTTGCCGTCGATATCAACCCAGTAGATAGCCTGTTCTTTCGCACACCAAAGTGGCGCCTCACCCAAGATCGCGTCGGCTGCCCAGATACACTCAACAGATGTCAAAGCGACACATCCCCCTATGATTGCGGGCTCGGGTCATCGACCTTCCCTGCGCCGCAGAAGAACCTGGGCGATGATCAACAATGTCAAAGATGCCCCCAGCACCATTGTACCGATGGCATTGACCTCGGGTGTGATGCCGCGGCGAATTGATGAAAAAACGTAAATAGGCAAAGTTGTGTTGGGTCCCGCAACAAAGAACGAGATGATAAAATCGTCGAAACTGAAAGTGAAGCTCAACAAAAATCCGGCAAGGATCGCGGGGAACAGCTGAGGCAGTGTAATCTGCAAAAATGTCCGCCATGGTGATGCGTACAGATCTTCCGATGCCTCGATGAGTGCGCGATCCATTCCGGCGATCCTGGCCCGTATCAGGACGATCACAAGCGACATGGTGAACAAGGTATGGGCGGCAATAACGGACGCGTACCCGAGGGAAAGTTTCGGTGGAGCGGCATCCGCCGGCCACAAAGCGCCCAAAACCGGGTTTAGCAGATCAAACACCGTTACCAACGCAATCAAGGTGGCTATGCCAATCACGATGCCCGGGATCATTATGGCTACGTAGATTAGACCATCGAACATGGCCCTTAGCGGTCCCCTTATCCGTTGCAACGCGAGAGCAGCGGCTGTTCCCATAAGACTCGAAAGCAGGGCGGCCGACAGGGCGATAATCAAGCTGGTGGTCAGAGCCTCAAGCACGAACGGGTTCGACAGGGCCTTGCCATACCACTTTACGGACAACCCTTCGAAACTGCTGGCATGGCGCCCGGAATTGAAGCTGAACAGGACGATGATGCCGATCGGCACATAGAGAAACAGGTAGACGGCGACCGAATACAAACGCATAGCCATCGCCGCACCCCTACATTATCGATTCGTTGCGGTCGGCTGCTCTGCCCATGGTCAGGCGCATGTACAGACTAACCGTAATCAGCATGATGATGACAAGGGTAACCGCCACGGCGGAGCCGAACGGCCAGTTCCTGGATTGCAGGAACAGATCGACCAGTGCATTGCCGATAAAGAAGACTTTGCCGCCACCGAGAAAGGCCGGGATCAGGAACTCACCCATCAACAAGATAAACACCAGCATGCATCCGGTCGCCACGCCCGGCATGGATAGCGGCAGGGTCACTTGCAGAAATGTCCGAAATGGCGTGCCGCCGAGATCATTGGATGCTTCCAGCAACCGTTTGTCGAGCCTTTCCAGTGAAACGAAAATTGGAAAAACCATGAGAGGCAGGTAACCGTAAATAATGCCAACCACCACAGCGAAGGGCGTGTTGATGAGGCGAACGCCTTCGAAGCCGATATAGTCCAGTAACGTCGGAATGCCGCGCCCACCGAGAATAAATATCCAGGCATAAGTGCGGATGAGCAGGCTGGTCCAGAATGGTACGATGACCAAAACCAGCAACAGGAGTCTCCACTTCGGACTCACCTTGACCGCTAGAAAATAGGCCAGCGGATAGGCAACGAGCAGGCTGACCAGCGTGCCAAACGGCGCATAGGTCAGGGTGTTTCTGAAAGCGGTGAAGCGCGAAGGCAGGTTGGCGTACTGATCGAACGTAAACGATGCCGTATACCCCCCAACCGCCGAGCGCTCGCCAAAACTGAAAATTGCGACGACAACCAAAGGCATCACCAGCATAACCAGGAACCAGGCGGAGGTGGGCGTCAACAACGCCACCGTCAGCCATCGTCCCTTGGTGCTTTCGCCTGTCATTGCCGCCGCCATTTTTCAGTCAGTGACCACCATGATCAAGCGGACTTGAACCGGGCGATCAATTCGGCGCGGCCGGGATCGGTGAGCGTTTGTGCGGCACCGAATTCCAGCCCGTTCATCAGCTCGACCGCGGGGAACAGGATCTTGTTATTGGCCGTATCCGCCGGCAACATGGCCGAAACGCGGGAATCTCCGCTCGCATAACCGTGCGAGGCAAATTCACGAACCTGGACATATGGATCCAGCAGGAAGTTGACAAAGGCATAGGCCGCTTCCAGGTGCGGAGCTTCTGTGGGAATGGCGTAGAAGTCGGACCATATCTCACCGCCGTCCGTGGCGATGACGTATTGCATCTCGGGCAGATCGGTATTGAGCTGCAGGCCGTCGCCATTCCAGCAGATTGACATCCACGCATCACCGCTGCGCATACCTGGCTGGTAGTCCGAGGTAATCGCGAACAGGTGCGGCTTGGCATCGATCAACACTTTTTCAGCCTCGGCCAATTCCTTCTCGTCGATGGAATTGAACGAATAGCCCAATGCACACAACGCGGCACCGATGGTGGTCAACTGATAGTCGTGCACGATGGTGTGGCCTGATCCTTCAGCCATGGTGACCTCGAAGAAGTCTTTCCATGATTTGGGGCCGCTCTTGATCTCATTGGAATTGAGCACAAAGCCCGTGGTGCCCCAGTTTTTCGGGACGGCATACACTTTGCCATTCACCGTTGCCGGCCCGGCGAACAGCGGATTTTGCGCACCGGCGTCATAATTGGGCATTTTGGACAGGTCGAGTTCCTGAATCAGGCCCAGTTCCACATAATTGGAAATGGTGTAATTGGTGGGTACGAACACATCCCAACCGGTAGCGCCGGCCTGCAGCTTCGCCAGCATCTCTTCGTTCGAACCGAACGCGTTGATCTGAACGTTCACACCAGTAGCTTCGGTGAACTCTTCGACATTGACCGGGTTGTGGTAGTTTGGCCAAGTGGAAAACACCAGCCGGTCACCCAGGTCGCCATAGGCATATGACTTTCGAGGCGCGAGCCCCGGAACGGCTGAACTCAAGACCGCCATGGCGGTACCGAGGCCCGTCACGCCCAGGAAATGACGACGGCTAACAGAACCTTTCCGGTAGCGCTCGAGCTCCTCCATCAATTTTGTGGCCGTAATCGGCAGGTTGTCTTTGTAACTTTTGCTCATGGTTGCTTCCTCCGTTTTGCAACTAATCCGTAGTCAGTTTCATATTTGAGCCGTCTTCGACGGATTAGCTTTGCGGCTCTATGAATCTTCCAGCGCCAGGGCGGCAGCGTTCTTCCATCCCAGGGCGACTGCTTCGCCGGGCTCAAACGCTCCACGCTTACTTTCGATATGCTTGGGAGACAGCACGAGAATGTCCCCGAGACCGTCCGTTTCAATCAGATACTCGGTGTGCTCACCAAGAAAAATGCGGTTCTTGATGCGGCCGTTCAGGGCAACATCGGTAGCCATGTCGACAGCGCATGAATTGTGAGAGCTCACAACGATCAACTCGGGGCGGATCGCAATGCTTGCGGCCACACCGACCGAAAACCCCGAAGCGCTGGCAGAAGGAGCGCCGACAAACGTCCGGCCATTCGCGTCTTCAACGGTGACGTAGCGGCCGTTTATGTTTGTCACAGAACCGGTAATGAAATTCGACTTGCCGACAAAATCGGCGACGTAAAGATTACTCGGTTGATCGTACAAATCGCGAGGGCTTCCCATCTGCACCACACACCCCTCGCGCATGATGCAAATACGGTCGCTCATGGAGAGCGCCTCTTCCTGATCGTGGGTTACGAGAATGAACGTAATGCCCACATCGCGCTGCAGTGTTTGCAACTCGATCTGCATATCCCGGCGCAGTTTCCGGTCGAGTGCCGCGAGTGGTTCATCGAGCAGCAGAACCGTCGGCTTATTGATCAGCGCCCGAGCGAGAGCTACGCGCTGCTGCTGGCCACCGGACAGCTCCCAAATCCGGCGCTTGCCGTACCCGGACATCTGCACCATCTCAAGCAGTTCATCGACTTGCCGGTAGGTTTCCGATTTTGGGGGCTTGGGACTGCGCTGGCGCAGGCCATATCCGATATTGTCCGAAACGTTCATGTGAGGGAACAAGGCGTAATGCTGGAACACCATGTTGACGGGGCGCCTGTGGGGCGGCACGCCGATGACAGAGACCCCGCCTATCTGGACGTTGCCCTGTGTGGGTTGTTCAAAGCCAGCAATCAAACGCAATGATGTCGTCTTGCCACAGCCTGAAGGACCGAGAAAACTGAAGAACTCGCCCCGCTCGACGGATAGGCTGACATTGTCCAATGCAACCACATCGCCATAACGCTTGGTCACCTGATCGAACTGGATGTCCGGCGAACCCGACTTGTCGGAGTTGATCATGGATACGTTGAGTTCCATCGCTGCCGCTTACATGCGTAAGCGCTATTGAACGTATTCGGTCAGTTGCCACGTCGGCCACCGCAAGCATGCTCCTATTCGCGCGTGACTGTATATATCCCCCACGGTATATATGCCCTCCAAGATGGTTTTGGTCGAAATCAACCCAGAGCAGGGATATTACCACCGTCGATGAGCAACAGCCGAAGCACACTGTTGAAACTGGATTCCCGTGATTGGCACGAACAGATTGCGCAGGTGATTTCGGCCGAAGACACGCCGCAGTTTCCTGCCGTTCTAGTCGAAGCACTACGCAACGTCGTGCCGTTCGACAATTCCGTGTTTTTCGCATACCGCCGGCAGCACAGACCGATTTGCACGTACGATACGTTCACGCCCAAGCAGCGCATTGTGTTCGTCACCGACTACCTGGAGGGACCGTATCTGCTGGATCCTTTTTATCAGATGTATGCGGACCGAATGGCACCGGGACTGTATCGTCTTCGCGAAATTGCGCCGGATCGGTTCTATCATTCCGAATACTACAGATCCTACTACCGCCGCACCGGGCTTGCCGAAGAGATTGGATTCCTGGTTTCCCTCCCCCACGACATGATGCTGGTGATTTCCTTGATGCGGGCAGGCACCAGTGCACAGTTCAGCGATCGCGATATGCACAAGCTCAGGCGCATGGAGCCGATCGTGCATGCATCGTCTGCCAGGCACTGGAACACCCTGAGCGATTATCACACCGGCGACGATGGCGAAGAGGCAGCGCATCCATCGCTGGATCATCAGGTCTCAAGCGCGTTTGAAAATTTCGGTGAAGGCGTTCTCACACCACGGGAGCGCGAGGTTGTGCGCCTGGTACTGCGCGGGCACTCGTCAAATTCAATCGGACGCCAGTTTCAAATCAGCACGGGAACGGTCAAGATACACCGAAGGAACATTTACGCGAAGCTTGGCATATCTTCGCAGTTCGAGCTGTTTTCTCACTTCATTTCCTATCTTTCAGGAAGTGCGGGTCACGACAGCGCGCAGGGTCACTAAGTGCAACCCAAATAGAGTTCGATTGTCGGCCGGTTACTCAACGAAGATTTCGAGACGGTCCTGGTCCTGCGGCGTTTCGGAACCGAAATAACGGCGCGGAATGCGCTCTTCGAGGGTTTTCAGAACAAACTGGTCCTGGTTCAACCCCCGCTCGGTGAGATAGCGCGCGGCGGCGCTGGTCTGGCTGATGAGACGGCGGATGCGTTCCGAGCTCAAGGTGCGGTCACCCGGGGTGCCGCGCGAGATGCCGAAGATGTGGACCTTGCCATTGCTGCCCGCGTAGCGCGCGGCCACCTGGTCGAGTTGCGCGCGCTGGCCTTGGTCGAGGCTGATCTGGCCTGGGGCAAACCGCAGGGTCTGGGGTTCGGTGCGCGTCGGCAGCGGCACTCTCGCAGGGCTTTGCGAGGGTGCGCTGATGACCCCCTGCGCCGGCGCCACGCTCGCAAGCCGCACGGGCTCGGCGGGCGGCGCAGGTTGCGGGGTTCGCGGCGTGACGGAACCGGTAACAATACCGTCGTGATTGGCGGGAACGGGAAGCCCGTCGGAATAGGTCGGTACGAGGCGCGAGTTTTCACCGATCATGACCGGATACTGTTGTGCAGACGCCTGGGGACCAGTGCCCTGGGATGCCGGCAGTTCGCGTGCACGGCGCAGCTGTTCGACCGGATTGGGCGCGCGGGCCGGCTGCGGCGCTGCATCGGGGCGCAGGCTGTCGAGGAAGCTGGTCAGCCGGTTCTGCGATGGCGCCTCCTGAGGCGCTGCTTGAACCGGCGCCGGGTTCGGGGCGGGAACCGGGGCGGTGGGTGAATAAACGGACGCCGGCGCCTGCTGTGGCGTCTGTGCCGTTACCGAACGGGCACCGGCGTGCAGTTGCAGGGGGCCGCCCTGCGTTGAGGGGTCGGGCATGACGGGTGCGGCAACGGCCTGCTGTCCGGAAGCGTAGGCCGGCGGCGCGGCGAGTTCTGACGTTGCGACGGGTTCCGTCGGGTGCGCCGCCAATGGCTCGGGCGATCGCTCCTGCGTGGTCATGCAGGCCGACAGTCCCGCTGACGATACCGCGATGAGCACCACGGTCGAACAAGCGCGGGCTCTGGCGTGCCGGCACGCGGGGACTTTGCTGTTTGTTGTGAAGTTCGTCGTCATACTCATAAATCCCCGGTACGCAACTCACCACCGGTTTTGCCTTTCGTCAGTCGCGCGCGGCGCAAGCCGTGCGGCAAACTGACTTAGCCAATCGGCGAATCGACAGGTTTCAACTCACGCTCTATGACACTCCAAATCTGTTAATCCCGGCTTAACCACGATTCGCTTCGCATTTGCACGCGGCACCGGAAAGCCGCGAACAGGTACAACACACCCGCAGTTTGTTTTATGGTGGCGCAGGCGCTTAGCGCATGAGGCGGGTGACCAGACGAGGAACACAGCCATGTCCAAGACCGACGAACCTCGCGACGAGAGCGGTTATGAAATTTCCGACCCTTCCGAGTTTGCCAGAAACATGGCCACGGTCGCGGAGCAGACAAGCAAGCTGTTCTCCTCCCTCGCCAAGCATGTCGGCGATCCGGAACGGCAGAAATCGCAAACCGAGGAACTGACGAAAGTCGCCACCACACTTGCCGACATCGCTCAGGATTACATGTCCAAGCCGGAAAAGCTGATCGATGCGCAGATGGAGCTCTGGCGCAATCATGCGGATCTCTGGCAGAACAGCTGGCGGCGCATGATGGGCGAGGATGTCGAGCCAGTGGCTTCACCGAAACGCTCCGACAGGCGCTTCAAGGACACAGATTGGGAAGAAAACCAGGTTTTCGATTTCCTCAAACAGTCCTACCTGATTACCGCCAATTGGGCGCAGGGGATAGTTGAGGGGGCTGAAGATGTGGACGATCACACCAGACGCAAGGCCAATTTCTACGTCGAGCAAATCGCGAATGCGATGTCGCCGTCAAATTTCGCCCTGACAAACCCGGCGGTGTTGCGAGAAACGCTCTCAACAAATGCAGAGAACCTCATCAACGGCCTCAATAATCTGTCTGAAGATTTTGATGAAGAAGCGGGCGAACTACGCATCAAGCAAACGGACTTCGACGCTTTCGAGATTGGCGAAAACATCGCCACCAGTCCGGGCAAGGTCGTGTTCCAGAACGACCTGATCCAGCTCATCCAGTATGAGCCGACGACCGAGAAGGTGTTTCAGAGACCACTGGTGATCTTCCCGCCCTGGATCAACAAGTTCTACATTCTCGATCTCAACGAGAAGAAGTCATTCATCAAATGGGCGGTGGCGCAGGGCGTCACGGTGTTCGTCGTATCCTGGGTCAACCCGGACGAGGAACTGGCAGCGAAAACGCTCTCGGACTACATGCATGAAGGCATCCTGACGGCCATCGACGTAGCGTGCCGCATCACCGACCAGAAAAACGTCAACACCATCGGCTACTGCATCGGCGGCACATTGCTCGCCGCAACGCTTGGCTACATGGCGAAGACCAAGGACAAACGGGTCAAGTCGACGACGTTCTTCACAACGCAGGTCGATTTCGAAAAGGCGGGAGACCTTCTGGTCTTCGTCGACGAGGATCAGCTTCAGTCGCTCGAACGTCAGATGGCCGAGAAAGGCTATCTCGAAGGCCGCAGCATGGCGTCGACCTTCAATTTCCTGCGCTCAAACGACCTCGTCTGGTCCTATGTGGTGAACAACTATCTCATGGGGAAGGAACCCTTCCCGTTCGATCTGCTCTACTGGAACGCTGATTCAACACGTATGCCCGCCACTCTGCACAGCTCTTATCTGCGCGAGTGCTATCTCAACAACACGCTGTCGCAGGCCAAATTGGTGCTAGATGGCGAGACCATCAAACTCTCAAAATCGAAGGTTCCGATCTACAATCTCGCCGCCCGCGACGACCATATTGCACCGATCGCCTCCGCCTTCCGCGTCGGCCGGTTCATGGGCGGTAAAACGAAGCTGGTGATCGCCGGTTCCGGTCACATTGCCGGTGTCGTAAACCCGCCGGATGCCAACAAGTACCAGTACTGGACGAATGAAGAAGATCCAGCAGAGCTTGATGAGTGGCTTGAGGGGGCAACCGAGCATTCAGGATCGTGGTGGCCGAACTGGATCGAATGGCTGGCCGGTCATGGCGGCAAGCAGGTTGATGCACGCGCGCCGGGAAGCGATGAATTCAAGCCCATAGAGGAAGCACCGGGCTCATACGTCAAGAACCGGGACGGTGCGAGAAAGCTGAAACAGTAGCTTTCGGCCCTCATCTCAAGGGAACAACGGCTGTTGGCCGAGCGCCGTCGTCTCTTCCAGCCCGAACATCAGGTTCATGTTCTGAACCGCCTGCCCGCTTGAGCCCTTCACCAGATTGTCGAGTGTTGACATCAATATGACGCGGCCCGGGAGCCTGTCCTCAAAGACGCCGAGTAGGCAGAAATTGGAGCCACGCACATGCTGCGTTGCCGGGACCACACCTTCCGGCGCCACCCTCACGAAGGGCTCCTGGCTATAACGTGTGTTGAGGGCCGCCCGCACATCGCCGGCACTAACGCCATCGCCGAGAGCCGCATACGCGGTGATGAACTCCCCGCGGCTCATCGGAATGAGATGCGGTGTGAAATTGACGAGCACAGGCGCGCCAGCGGCAACGGAGAGCTCCTGCTCGATCTCCGGGGAATGACGGTGGCTTGCGACCGCATAAGGCGACAGACCCTCGCCGGTTTCGCAGAACAGCGTGTTCTGCTTCAACCCCCGGCCGGCACCCGATACACCGGACTTTGCATCGATAATAAGGTTCTCAGCTGAGATGAGACCTCCGCGCACGAGCGGGATCAGCAGCATGAGCACCGCCGTTGGATAACAGCCGGGACAGGCAACGAGGCGAGCGCCGGCAATCTCGTCGCGGTAGTGCTCGCTCAGCCCATACACGGCCTGTTTCTGCAGATCCGTGGCGCGGTGCTCGCGGCCGTACCACTGCGCATAGGTCTCTGGCTCGCGCAGCCTGAAGTCCGCCGACATGTCGACGACCTTCAGATCGACCGGCAACGATGCGATGATTTCCTGTGTGGTGCCGTGCGGCAAACCGCAGAACACCACATCGAGACCCTTCCACGAGGCGTCCTCGGCGCGTATCAGATCCGGCAGGTCGAGACCCGCAAGATGCGGGAACACGTCCCCCATGGATTTGCCGGCCTGCGCGTTGGCCGTCAGCACTTTGATGTCCATGGCGGGATGGCAGGCGGCCAGACGCACAAGGTCGGCGCCCGTATAGCCTGAGGCACCAAGCACGCCGACATTAAGTTTCTTCGCTGACATCCGTCTTCTCCCGCAAAGGCGTGACCGTAAGGTCTGGCCGGGGTGTTTAGCGGAATGTGTCCGCTGTGAAAAGCCATGCGGCATCAAACTTGACACGGGAGTGCCGCTGCGGCGACTAAAGCGACTCACTTTCAAACGCCGTAAGGACACCGTCCATGGTCAACATTCGCGATGCCGTCGAAGGCGACATATCCGCCATCGTGCGGTTGCTCGCCGACGATGCGCTTGGAGCGACCCGCGAAGATCCGTCCGATCCACCCGCGCAGAGTTACATTGACGCCTTCAACGCCCTAACCGCACAAGGCGGAAACACGGTTCTGGTGGCAACTGACGGCGATACCATTATCGGGTGCCTGCAACTCACCTTCATTCCGGGCCTGTCGCACAAGGGCATGCTGCGCGCGCAGATCGAGGCTGTGCGGGTCGCCGACAGCTACCGAGGCCGGAAAATCGGCGAAGCGCTGGTGCACAAAGCCCTTGCCCGCGCGCGCGATGCCGGGTGCGGCATGGCACAGCTCACGACAGACCGCACACGCGCGGACGCTCACCGATTTTACGAGCGTCTCGGATTCACCACCAGCCATGTCGGAATGAAGCTGAAGTTCTGAATGCCAAAACAAAAGGGACGCACCGCGGTGCGTCCCCCTTGAAACCGTAACCGCTCGTGAGCGCTTAGCGCTTGGAGAACTGGAAGCTGCGGCGGGCTTTCGCGCGGCCGTACTTCTTGCGTTCCACGACGCGTGAATCGCGGGTAAGGAAGCCACCCTTCTTCAAGACACCGCGCAGATCGGGTTCGTAATATGTCAGCGCCTTCGAGACACCATGACGAACCGCACCGGCCTGACCGGACAGTCCTCCGCCGGATACCGTGCACACGATGTCGTACTGGTCCTTGCGCTCAGCGGCAACCATGGGCTGCTCGATGATCATGCGCAGAACCGGGCGGGCAAAGTAGGTCTCGAACTCGCGGCTGTTGACCGTGACCTTGCCACTGCCGGGCTTAATCCACACGCGGGCGACCGCGTTCTTGCGTTTGCCGGTAGCATAGGCACGACCGTGGTCGTCGAGCTGCTGTTCGCGAACGATGGGTGCATCGGCTGCCTGAACTTCGACACCCAAGGCATCGCCCAGATCGTCCAAACGTTGTGTTTCCTGTTCCGCCACGATCAGGCCCTCCTGACATTCTTGGAGTTGAGAGAGGCCACATCGAGGGCCACAGGCTGCTGTGCTTCATGCGGGTGTTCGGCACCCGAATAGACACGCAGGTTCTTGAGTTGCTGGTTCGACAGCGGACCGCCAGGCATCATGCGTTGTACCGCCTTCTGCAGCACGCGCTCGGGGAACTTGCCGTCGAGAATCTTTTCCGCGGTGCGTTCCTTGATGCCACCGGGGTAACCGGTGTGCCAGTAGTAGGTTTTGTTGGCGCGCTTGTTGCCAGTAAGCACAACCTTGTCGGCATTGACGACGACAACGTTGTCGCCGCAGTCGATATGGGGCGTGTACATCGGCTTGTGTTTGCCGCGCAGGCGGGTGACGATAAGGGCTGCGACGCGGCCAACAACGAGGCCTTCGGCGTCAATCAGCAGCCATTTCTTGTCCACCTCTACAGGTTTTGCAGAGTACGTCTTCATGTCAAAACTCTTCGTGAAGCTTAAGCCCCTTCATGGGGCGCCAGCGCCATGCGCACCGTCAAACCGCATCACATGGCTTCGGTGCAGGCTTCTACTGGAAGCGGAAACCTCAGTCAACCGTTTTCGGCGAGAATTATCGCGAAATTACAGTAGCTTATGAATACGGTAATATATTACCGCATGACAGCCAGCATCCGTATTACGCAGAGTCAGCGTCATAAAACCGCAATTGCCGGCTTTCCAATATCTTGGGCGTTGCCTGTAAAGTAACCCGCATCATATGGAAGCGGATGCCCGGGCAACATTCGACCACTTTGCCGCGGTACTCAGACGCCCTGGAAAACCCCGAAACCGAAAGAAAATCATGATCAATACAGTACGGCACATTCTTGGAACCACATTGGCAAACGGGCTTGTTGCGTTGTTTGTTTCCATCATTGCAGCTTCGGGTGCGGCCACGCCTTCCGTTGCCCAGACGGACGCTTCCGGCATGCCCGTCATCGAACAAGTGCCCCTCACCTACGATAGCGCGAAAAATGCCATGCTTGCCATGCGCGAGTTGAAGGCGGCCTACGGCGAAACGGCGCCCCCAACCAGCGAAGCACAAGCCTGGGCCTCGGCGATGGCGATGAATGCCGGCGCACAGGCCATTGTACAAAACCACGGCTTCGACGATACCGCTCACTGGCACAAAACGCTGATGAGCTTCATAATGGCAAATCTGATGGATGAGGAAGGTCAGGGCGGCGAGATGGCACAAATGATCGCTCAGCTTGAAAACAACGACCAGATTCCAGAATCCGTCAAAGAGCAGATGCTGGAAAGGTTCCGTGCCTTGATGCCATCTGAAGACAACCTAGCAGTCGCGCGCGACGTCGCCGCGGACCCCGAATGCGCCGCTCTCATTGCGGAACTCAAGGAATAGCAGCCTATGAACACCCCCGTCACGTCAAGCGATGCCAGCGCAAGCGACCTGCTGCTGCGCGAAGAGCAGGACGCCGTCTTGACGATTACGCTGAACGCGCCGGAAACACGCAACAGCCTGTCGGAAGCCATGCTGGAAAGTATGCAACAGGCGCTGGACGATGCCGCGGGGCGTCAAGACATCCGCGCTGTCGTCATTGCCGCACGCGGCCCGGTGTTTTGCGCCGGACATGATCTGAAGGAAATTACGGCGCGGCGGGGAGACGAAGACCGGGGGCGGGAATATTTCGCGTTCCTGCTGTCAAAATGTGCCGACGTTATGCAGACAATTGTCACAAACCCCAAGCCCGTCATCGCGCAGGTGCATGCCATGGCGACGGCGGCCGGCTGTCAGCTTGTCGCAAGCTGCGATCTGGCCGTTGCCGGGGAAAGCGCCAAGTTCTGCACGCCGGGCACCAATCTGGGCCTTTTCTGTTCCACGCCGATGGTGGCTCTAAGCCGCAATGTGGCGCGCAAACACGCCATGGAGATGCTGCTGACCGGTGATCCCATCGATCCCGCCACGGCACAGGCGACCGGCCTGATAAACCGCGTCGTCCCGGACGGAAAGCTCGCGGCGGAAACCCACGCGCTTGCAGCCCGCATTGCCTCCAAGTCGGGATACTCGGTCAAGATCGGCAAGGAGGCATTTTACCGGCAGCTTGAACTGGGCCTGTCCGACGCTTACGACTATGCCTCCGTGGTCATGGCCGACAACATGATGGCGCGCGACGCCGAAGAAGGTATCGACGCTTTCATTACAAAGCGCTCGCCTGAGTGGGACAACGAATAATCCATGGATCACAGTGCCTACAGCGAAACTTACATCCGCAGCATCCTGAACGACGTAAAGACAATCGCCATGGTTGGCGCCAGCGCCAACACCATTCGGCCAAGCTACTTCGCCATGAAGTACCTCATCAAAAAGGGCTATCGGGTGATCCCCGTGAATCCGAAAGAGGCGGGAAACGAAATTCTCGGCGAAACGGTCTACGCCTCGCTTGATGACATCCCCGCAGCGGTAGACATGGTCGACATTTTCCGCAATTCCGAGGCCGCGGGTACTTTGACGGATGAGGCCATCGACCTCGGCGCAAAGGTCGTCTGGATGCAGCTTGGCGTACAGAACCCGGAGGCCGCCAAGCGCGCCGAAGCAGCCGGACTCAGGGTTGTCATGGACCGTTGCCCGAAGATGGAATACGGCAAACTCAGCGGCGAATGGGGCTGGATGGGCGGCAATTCGGGCCGCATTTCCTCAAAGCGCGGCAAGCTCATGGGCGGCCGTGCGCAAAGCCTCTCAATCGGCGTCAAGCGCACCTGAGCGTCCGCCAATCGGCCGGAAACCATTCGGTGAAAATCTTTGAGCCGTGTACGGTTCACAGTGTAAGGTGCGCGCCGGACGCGTTGCCTGTCGGCGTGATCCAGTGAAAAGAGCACATTTTCTAGGAGACGAACCAGATGAGCCTGGACGACACCCCCCGCTTCGACACGCTCGCCATTCATGCCGGCGCGCAACCCGATCCGACGACCGGCGCCCGGGCAACGCCGATCTATCAGACCACCTCGTTCGTCTTTGACGATGTCGATCATGCGGCATCACTGTTCGGCCTGCAGGCCTTCGGAAACATCTACACCCGCATCATGAACCCGACCCAGTCGGTGCTCGAAGAACGTATCGCTGCTCTCGAAGGCGGCACGGCGGCGCTCGCCACGGCATCGGGCCACGGCGCACAGCTGATCATCTTCCACACGCTGCTGCAGCCTGGCGATGAATTCATTGCCGTGCGCCAGCTTTACGGCGGCTCCATCAACCAGTTCAACCACTCGTTCAAGAAATTCGACTGGAATGTGGTCTGGGCCGATGCTGACGATATTTCAAGCATCGAAAAAGCCATCACGAAGAAAACCAAACTGATTTTCTGCGAGTCGATTGCCAACCCGGGCGGTCTGGTCACCGACCTCGGCGCCATTTCAAAAATCGCACGCCGCGCGGGTGTGCCGCTCGTCGTCGACAATACGCTCGCGACACCCTATCTGTGCCGCCCGATCGAGCACGGCGCCGACATTGTCGTGCACTCGCTCACAAAGTTCATCGGCGGCCACGGCAATTCCATGGGCGGTATGATCGTCGATGCGGGATCCTTCAACTGGTCCAGGGAAGGCCGCTATCCGACGCTGTCCGAGCCATGCGAATCCTATAACGGCATGAAGCTGCACGAGACCTTCGGCGGCATCGCTTTTGCCATCGCGTGCCGTGTGCTCGGCCTTCGCGATCTGGGCCCGTGTATCTCGCCCATGAACGCCTTTCTAATCATCCAGGGCCTTGAGACGCTTTCGCTGCGCATGAAGAAGCACTGCAAGAACACTATTAAAGTGGCGGAACACCTGAGCGAGCACAAAGCCGTCTCGTGGGTGTCCTATGCCGGCCTGCGCGGCGACCGGCACCACAAGCTGGCAAAAAAATACTGCCCCAACGGCGCCGGTGCCGTTTTCACATTCGGCCTCAAGGGCGGCTATGAAGCCGGTGTCAAAGTGGTCAGCGGCGTTGAAATGATCAGCCACCTCGCCAATATCGGCGACGTGCGCTCACTCATCATTCACCCCTCCTCCACCACCCACCGCCAGCTTTCCGAGCAACAGCAGATTGCAGCAGGTGCTGGCCCCGACGTGGTCCGGCTGTCAATCGGCCTGGAAGATGCGGCAGACATCATCGCCGACCTGGACAAGGCACTGGCGGAAGCGGGTTGAGGTAAACTTACAAACCGAAAACGTTCCAGGAGCCCGGCTCAGGTCGGGCTCTTTTCATATCCGGAGCCATAAACGGAAACATGCAGATGGCTTAGCGCCACGCCAAGCACGACAAGCGCCGCCAACTGGTGAACCAGCGCAAGCGAAATCGGCACCTGTCCGAGCAGAGTTGCAATGCCGAGCCCGACCTGCACCAACACGACAAAGAAGACAATCAGCGACGTCGTGCGCAATGCGCGATCGGACACGTTCCAGCTCCACGAGACAAGAAGTCCCGCATAAATCACGACCACATAAGCCAGCACGCGGTGCAGGAACTGAACCGTCATCGCGTTTTCAAATATGTTTAGCCAGGCTGGCGACATGACGAAAAGCCCATGCGGAATAACCCTGCCATCCATCAAGGGCCAAGTGTTGTAACCCTGGCCGGCGTCCAGCCCGGCAACAAAGCCTCCGGCAACGATCTGGAGGAAAATCAGCCCAACTCCGGCAAGGGCGGTCACGCCGGTGGCGCTGAACATCGGCGCGCGCTGCAGGTTGTCGCCGCGTCCAAGCCGCAGGATGAGCCACAGAACATAAGCAAACAGGATGACGGCAAATCCGAGATGTGCGGCCAGACGGTACTGGCTGACATCCACACGATCGGCGAGGCCGCTTTTCACCATGTACCAGCCCAGCGCGCCCTGCGCGCCGCCCAGCAAAAACACGACAATGAGCCTCAGGCCAAGAGGTCTGGTGAGGTAGCCGCGCAGCCAGAAAAACAATAGCGGCACAAGAACGGCTATGCCGATAAAGCGGCCAAGGAACCGGTGCCCCCACTCCCACCAGTAAATGTACTTGAACTCTTCAAGCGACATGCCGCGGTTGACGACCTGGTACTCGGGAATTTGCTTGTAGAGCTCGAACGCGGCCATCCAGTCATCGCGGTTGAGCGGCGGAATGGCGCCGAGGATCGGCTGCCATTCGGTAATCGACAGGCCGCTGTCGGTGAGACGCGTAGCGCCGCCGACAACAACCATGGCGGCGATCAGCCCGGCAACGCACAAGAGCCAGACCCGGACGGCAGTGTTTTTTCGCGCGGAAATCTGCTCCGCTCCAGCAGACACATTCGACATGGACACACTGATAACGCGGCCTGTTCGGGGCGACAAGCAAGCTGCACTGCGCATGGCGCGGCACGGCGTCGCGCGCGAGCGATTGGCATAAGGCAGACACATGCTCTATAGAGCGGAAGTGGAAGCGAATGCTGAACGGAGAGGCAATGAACCAGCGCGCGCGCAAGTTCGTCGGATCGATGACGCTGCTGATTTTTCTGCTGGTTTACTGCCTTGCCGCCATGGGCGTTGCGGCTAACTATGTGCTGCAGCTCGGGAACCTGGCGCAAGGCGTCTACTTTGTCGTGGCGGGTCTGTTGTGGCTTCCCGTAGCCATGGTGATCGTCAAATGGATGCAGCGCCCGCGCGAATCGTAGCCGCGCCCCAGTTACTTCCAGACTGTTGGAAACCAGTCTTCGCGCAGACGCTCGCCGTCATTCATACCGTGCCCGGGATAAGGCGGCGACGTGCGGCCGGGCCGCGATATGTAACGCATGTCATCGCCGAGCCAGCGGATTGAAAACGCGCGGCGGCGGTGTCCGGCGGGATTGCCACGCGCGCCATGAGCGGTACGGAAGTCGAACAGCACCGCATCACCCGGTTCCATGGCCCATTCAACGACATCGTAGGTACCCGGTTCCGCATCCGGATCGGGCACCGGCCTGTACTTCTCAGGGTCCGGGTAGAAAGCTTCATCGCTCAGCCAGCGCACCGGCAGAACCATTTTGTCCCACAGATGCGAGCCCGCAATGAAGCGCAGCGTGGCATCGTCCACCGGATCGACCGGGATCCAGAAACTCACCGACTGCCGACCGTCGACAAAATAGTACGGAATATCTTGATGCCAGGGTGTCGGCTTCGACGTGCCCGGCTCCTTCACCAACACATGATCGTGGAACATCTGCGCGGTTTTCGACCGCATCACCTGCGCAGCAATTTCCGCGCACGGCGAGTGCATCACAAACTCGCGGAAATCGCCGATGCGTTCCCAGTTGCAATAGTCATCGAAAAACCGGCCGGTATCGCCGGGGTTGAGGTTCTCCGCCGCATAGGGGCCCGGCTCGCGCATGTTGCCCTCAATGCCTCGCGCCAATGTTTCGACCCAATCGCTGAACGCACCGCGGATGCACACCGCGCCGTCGCGTTCAAAGTTGGCGATATCCTCTTTGCTGATCACCACGCACTCCCTCGCGTCCAAATTCCGACGTCGCGGCAATTCTGGGACAGCAGCCGCGGCACCGCAACTGCGGTTCAACAGCGCATATGAATCTTGTAGGATGGCACGCTTTAATCGGGAAAGGGCCTACCGGCATGCTGTTCATGGTGATCGAGACATTCAGAGAGGGCAACGCCAAACCGGCGTATGAACTGTTCCGCGAACGCGGACGCATGATGCCCGAGGGCGTCGAGTATGTGGGCAGCTGGATCGAGATCAGTCTCAACCGCTGCTTTCAGCTTATGAAAACCGATGATGCGGCAAAACTGCAGGAATGGGTTGCCAACTGGGGAAGCGTCGTGGAGTTCGAAGTTACACCGGTAGTCGAGAGCAAGGACACCGGCGCGCTTATGAACCGGCTGATCGACGACGAAGTCTAAACCACCGACAACAGACCCATTTCGTGCGCCGCGCCCAGGACGCGAACCACATCGGCACGCTCGAGCCCGTCATTCGCACTCAGGGTTTCGCCAACCACTTCTTCCAACACCATTGGCGCATGCGTCAGGCCGCCGAGTACATCGGCGAGGGCGGGATTGGTCTGGTACGTTTTCGCAACATCGTGCAGATTGTGCAGCAGCAAGCCATCCTGTCCCGCGTCAATGATACGCGCCGCCCAGTAGGGCGAAGCGACGACCAGATCTTCAGGTTCAAGACCCGGTCGGAACCGAAGGGTCGCAGACTTTCGCGGATGTATGGAACCGGATATGGCGTGGTCGGCTGCAAGACCATCCCAAAGGTCCTGAAACTCTACATCTTCAAATGGATTTCGGCCGAATTCGATCTCTTTCAACCGGTTTGACAACCGGCCGGCCTCCTCGTTGCTCACAATCAGAAACCGTACAGATCCATCGCAGTGCAAAGCCCGGGCGCTGCACCAGCGGTGCAAACCCCGGCCTCCAAACGGGCGGAATCTGACGAATTCCTGCTCAAAATCGATAACCTCCGGACGCCCCCACGCCACCGGAAAGATCTCCGCTGAAGATTTCGGCCCCGACTTTACGACCTTGCCCAGGTAGTGCAGTTCGCCGAGGCGGTCAACGCCCTGATTGCTGCCGGTCACCGAGCAATAGATGTTTGCGGTAATGTCGCTGAAGAATGGATCAATATCGCGCGTTTTGTCGTCCCAAACGGCGGGCTCCAGTCCGAATTCGCGCATTTTCGAATAGATCGGCTGATTGGGCGTCGGCCGGAAGGGTTCGACGCTTACGCGCACCTGCCCTGGAAACCGCTCCTGAAGTCCGACGACGCCCTGCACTGTCTCAATGAACCGTTCACGCGTATCGCCGGGAAACCCGGTGATCAGACCGATCTCGACCGGAACGCCGGCATTGGCGAAGGCCTCGATGGAGCGAACATTTTCAACGCCGGTGCGGCGCTTGTTCATGGAATCGAGCGTCTCGTCGGCGAGCGATTCGACGCCCACGAATGCAAAGGTACATCCCGCGCGTGAAATCAGGGCGGCAAGATCCGGTGTCATCTGGGCGCGCATGAATCCGCCCCAGGTCACTTTCACGTCGTTGCTCAGAAGGTTTTCCGCAAACATCTCCAGGCGGCGCTCAACGCCATTGACGAGTGAGTCGGTGAAAGAAATGTGGCGCAGCTTGTACTTGCGCTGAAGCTCGGCAATCTGCTCAACGGATACATCCGGCTTGACCAGTCTGAACTGTTGCCAGAACACCCATTCAGAACAGAACGCGCATTTATCCGTGCAGCCGCGCGACAGTTGAAACGGCAGCATGCCGTGCTCGCGCCAACCGCTATAGGCGGACAGGTCGATTTCGTCGAACCTTGGCGCTGGCATGGTTTTCAGATTGAGGAGCTTGCGTTTCCCGGTGTCTTCGCCAGTACCCTCGCCGGGTTCCCATGAGCTGTGTTTCAGAACTCCCGGTATGTGGCGGCCGCCGGCCTGGTAGCCGTTTTCGGCATATTCTTCGTAGAGTTCCAAAAGCGCCTGCTCACCCTCGCCGCACACGACCGCGTCGAACAGCATCGCCTCGATGCCAAGATGCGCCGAGTTCACGCTTTCGGTGACCTGGGGTCCGCCGGCAACGACATAGGCTTGCGGATTGCAGCGTTTGAGTTGCGCAGCCGCGATCAGCGTTGAGAGATAGTTGGTCGTCCAGGTGGTAAACCCGACAAACTTCAAGCCGTCATATTGCTGCCAGGCACCCTCGAAAAACCGCTCAAGGGTAACGAGATACTGATGTACATATTTCGGGTTCAGCAACCGGAACATGCAGTAGTTGTCGAATGCAGCATCGCGCTCTGGAACGACCGAAGATTTTCCTTCGCGAAATGCCCGCAAGATCTTCAGGACAATCGGAAGCTCGGGGACATCGAGCACAAACGTTTCCGCAAACGCGCCCATCTCCGAAAATGTCTGGCACCGATAAGGCAGCCATGTGCGGAAATCCGTGAATGCGAAATCGGTGCAACCGTTTTCATGCAGATGGGACAGCAGTGCCGCGGCTCCGGCCGGCGGCACGGAGTTACCGAAATACGGCGTGATACAAAGCAGCGCCGGTTTGCCCGTAGATGGCACACTCATTTGCCGAAGATCCCCACATCTCCCCCGTCCGCTGGACGGGCGAGCATGGCGACGGAAAACATTTCCGCAAAGCAGATTTCCCGCTCACTCCAGAACAGCGGCCATAGACTGCCGGAGTTTCCAGCATACACAAAGGGATTTTTTCAAAGTGATCGGAGCTCAGACATATATGCTCGCCACAATCCGCGTGGCGCCACGGTCCTGTAGTGTCCAGCGTCACGCAGATCTACTGAACCGGGATAAATTCAGGGAATACCCTCTGTGCAACTTGCCGCGGAGGACGGCACAACCTGAAGAGGATTGCGCGCGCAACTGAATTATGTTGCGTCGACTTTGCGGAACTTGTTCCACAAAGCGAACGGGGCGCCGCTTAGATAAAGCTCAATGTACTTCAAATCTTCATAGTCGCCGTTGAGCGAGACCCTCGGCAAGGCGGTCAAATGTTCGCCATGGTCATCGTAGAGAAGCCCCTTTCGGGTCGTCACTGCGGCTTTGAAATTGAGGGTCTCGGCAAGATCGAATTCGCGCGCTCCGGCGGAACCCGGGTCACCGTAGGGGTAACAGAAGAAGTCGACCGGCTGGTCCAACTCCTTTTCGAGACGCTGTCTGGATGCTGTCATTTCCCGGGAAGCATCGCCTTCCTCAAGCTTGGCGAGGGCCACGTGATTAACGGTGTGCGCACCGATGGTCACGAGAGGATCGGCATTGAGTTCGCGAAGCTGGTCCCATGTCATCGCCTGCGACCGGCACAGCCTCTCAAGCGATACGCCGTAGCACGCACACAGATTGCGCGCCTTGCGGCGTTGATCGCGCTCCGGCAGACCGCGCCAGTACCAGTAGATGGATTGATACGCCGACTGCTTCTGTGCCGAGGTCGAGGTCTTGTATGTATTTTGCTCGCCGTCCACGCAAGCCGTTACTTCATCGTTCGCGGCAATGATCTTTTCAAGAGCAAGCCACCAGAGTTCGGCCGTTCCATCGATTATCTTGGTCGCGACGAATACCGTGAAGGGGCATCCGAATTTCCTGAAAATAGGCCAGGCGTTGGTGTAGTTGTCGAGATAGCCGTCATCGATTGTGAACGCGGCAAACCGGCTTGCATTTTCACCGAGCCGCGTACGCTCCACGGCTTCGGCGAGTGAAACGAACTCGATGCCGCGGTCCTGCAGACGCTCCAGCACCTTGACGAGATATTCCGGCGATGTTTCCAGACAGCTGTTGGGGTGGAAACCTGCCACCAGTTCGGTGCGGCGCCTGATGTGGTGCAGCATAAAGACCGCACCGAGGCCGCGCCACGACGGTTCAAACATCCGGTAGAGACGCGAATGATAGAGCGTCTCAAGCCCGGCCCTGATGATGTCGCTTTTCTGCAGTGCCATATTGTCCTCGTCAGTGCCGAATTGCGTTCCACGTGCGCAGTACAGCACGGTCCATTGCTCATTCGTCCACTAACATCAAAGGATTGACGAACCCTTGAAGTTTTCCATCGTGTTGAATGTTTGCGGATCAGGCCGCTTTGCGCCCGCGCCCCATGAGCTTGCCGAAAAGGCCTCCGCCTGCCTGCACCATGACGGCCGCAACCTTGCCGACACCCAGCGTATCCAGCGTTTGCTGCACGGCCGCTCCGGCGCGCTCGCCATCGCGCGTTGCGTGGGCAACGATGAGCGCGAACGGGACTTTGGTTGCAAGACCAAGGCCGTGCGTATTCGTGATCGCGCCGGAATTGACGAGCACCACGTCATAGGCATGGTCGAGCGCATCGAGAATATATCCGACACGCTGATGTTCGAGCAGTTCGCGCGCTGCGGCGCCGCCGCTGCCGCGGCGCAGAACGTGCACGCCGGACAGCTGATCCTTGGCGATCGCTTCGGCAAAAGACGCGTTGCCCGAAATCAGATCGGCGAGGCCGGGCCCGTTCTCGAGCCGGAACGCCTGGGAAAGGTCCTGAGATGTGAAGTCGGCGTCGAGCACCACGGTCTTGGTGCCGGCAAGCGCCAATGAGCGCGCAAGATTGGCAACGATTACCGCCCGGTCTTCCGCCGCATCGGGACTGCTGGTCCACATTGTCAGCTTACTGCCGCCGGAGCGTCGCTCGTCTTCAAGTTTCTGGCTGAGACGGCGCACCGCCACGGAGAGATCGGTGGTTGGATCGCGCACGCTTTCAGACGCCACATCGAAGACATCCTTGCCTTCAGCGGCGATCGGCGGAAACTCCTGAAGCACCGGTCCCAACTCGCGCGCAGGCACCGCAGGCTCAGGTTCCGGCGCGAGTTGACGCTCGGCATGCAACTGCGGCTCCGTCACGAGCGGTGCCATCGTCGCCGCTGCCCCTGTTTCCATTGCTCCTGTCGCCGCTACCGCTGTCGCCGGTTCCGCAATGCGCGGTTCGCGGCGTACCGGGATCGCCGCTGCCGACCGTGCGCTCCCGACGGAAGGACGGAAGACTTCCGCGACAAACCCGCTAAGAAGCGCCAAAGCAATCGCCGCGGCGACGCCGAGGAACAGCATCGGCGCGCGGCGCGGGAAGCTCGGCCGGCCGAGCACCTGGGCGCGCGAGATGATGCGCGCGCCGGCCGGCAGCGCAAAAACATCCTGACGTGCGCTCGCCTCGGAAAAACGCTGCATGAAGGTTTGCAGCAAACCGCGATTGGCAGCAGCCTCGCGCTCCAGCGCGCGCAACGTGATTTCGTCCTGATTTGCAGTCGATTCCGCAGTCTTCAGCTCCGCCAGACTGGCCCGAAGCGATGCTTCCCGGGTGCCCTGCACGCGGGCTTCTTGTTCCAGCGCGGCGACGATCTTAAGAGCTTCCGCCCTCACTTGCCGGTTCAGATTGTCGATTTCATTCTGCAGCCGCACCATGCGGGGATGGGACGACAGATAGGTGCTTGAAAGATCGGCCACCTGGCGCTGCAGCGTAACCTGTTGTTCGCGCAGGCGCTGGACAACCGTCGAATTGAGGACATCGCGCGAATTTTCCACGGTGCCGGTTTCTTCAAGCTGCCGGCGGATCGCGTCGGCACGCGCCTGGGCTTCCGAGCGTGCCGCCGCGGCAAGGACAATCTGGCCGTTGATGCCCGACAGTTCCTGACCGGACAGTGATTCCTGCTGCGTGCGGAATAACCCCTTGGCGGCGCGGAACTCTTCGACGGCGGCTTCCGACTCCGCCACTTTCTGACGCAGGCGGGCAATTTCCGCCGACAGCCACTGCAGCGCGGAGTTGGCGGTTTCATATTTTACTTCGCGCGTGGCGATGACATAAGTTTCGCCAACGGCGTTGGCAACGTCGGCGGCAATCTGCGGGTCAGTGGAGGTAAACTCCACGGTGATCACCCGGGACGTCTCGATCTGATAGACCTTGATGTTCTTGAAGTAACTTTCAAGCACCCGCTGTTCGACGGTTTGATCGCGCGGGTCTTCGGCAATTCCCAGCATGATCAAGACCCGCTTCTTCAGCGAAACGCCTTCCATCAGCGGATCGAACTGCGGGTACTGGGCGAGATTCAACCGCTCAGACACCCGGCCGGCAAGGTCGTGCGACATCAGAACCTGGACCTGGCTTGCCACCTCCTGTTCGGAAATCTGCTCGCGCTGCTGATTCTGGTCGATGCGTGTATAGGGATTGTTGTCGGCTTCAACGATGATCTGGAGGCTGGGCGTGTATTTTGACTTGGCGGTCATGACAACCGCGGCCACGACGCCGACAACAAGCACAAAAACAGCGAACATCAGCCGCTTGCGCGACAGGATACCCTGCAACAACTCCCAAAGATTAAGCGACTGTTCCATCGGTCGTGCTGTTCCGCACCAAGTCACACCCAGGGTTCCGACGCCGCAATTCAACGCGCGTTGTTAACTTATCGCCGCGCACCGCAAAGGAATCGAAACTTACTCAACATTGAATTTGCGGCGCCATGAGTAACTAATCTCTTAACAGCGCCCCAATTTGGAACTGCCGGTTAATCCTTTCTTGACCAAACCGCTTTACCAATTCGCACCAGTAGATGCGTCAAGTTGTCGGGGATACCTGAGCGGTGAACACAATCAGAGTTATAGCCCTCGCGGTGCTGTGCACGTTCCTTGCAAGCTGCAGTTCCGGCTGGGAGGGCTGGCAGGAACTCTATGAACCATCCTCCGGTAACGATTCAACGAACTGGAATACACAACTGCACCAGGTTAGCGCCGTCGACCCGGCCGGTGCGGATGCGCCGAACTTCGCGGCATCTAATCTCAATGCCTACTTGAGCGATTACCGGGTCGGCAGCGGCGACCGGTTGCGCGTTTCGGTGTTCGGCGAGACCGACCTGACCGGCGAATACAGTGTTGACGGTTCGGGACGCATTTCGATCCCCCTGCTCTCGCTTGTAGAGGTTGGCGGGCGCACGACGCCGGAAATTGAAAGCATCATAGAAGACAGACTGCGCAGCGGGTTCCTGCGCAATCCGAATGTCTCTGTTGAAGTGCTGACGTTCCGGCCGTTCTTTGTCCTCGGCGAGGTGCAGACCGCCGGTCAGTACCCTTACGTCAACGGCATGACCGTGCAAAACGCGATCGCCATCGCCGGCGGCTACTCCACGCGTGCGAGTACCGGCGAGGTCATCGTTACGCGCCAGACCGCCGGCGGTCCCGTTACCATGCGGCTGGCACCGACGGAAGCTCTCCTGCCCGGCGATACGATTTATGTGAGGGAGCGGTGGTTCTAACCGAAACGCGTTCAAGGCCGTCTGCGCCTGCTCAAACCACGCCGTCCGCCCGCACGTCCCGGCCCTTGCGCATCGTGCACTGCCTGCGCGCGCCCGTCGGCGGGTTGTTTCGCCATGTGCGCGACCTCGCCAGGGGCCAGGCGCTCGGCGGCAATGCCGTTGGCGTCATCTGCGATGCGAATGCGCAGGATGCCCTGACTGCAAAAAACCTGGCGGAACTGCAGCGTTTCTGCGCGCTTGGCATTCACCTTGTGCCGATGCACCGCCAGATCGCGCCGAGCGACTTCTGGGCAATCAGGAAAACCCGCGATCTGTGCGCGGCAATCGGGCCGGACATCCTGCACGGACACGGCGCCAAGGGCGGCGCCTTTGCCCGGCTTGCGGCTTTGCGCACGAATGTGCTGGCGTTTTACACACCCCACGGCGGCAGCCTGCACTATTCGCCGCGCTCCCCTGCCGGGTTTGTGTTTCTTCGCCTTGAACGGCTTTTGGCGCAAGCAACGTCCGGGCTGATCTTTGAAAGCGTCTACGGCCGCGATACATTCATGCAAAAGATCGCGCAGCCGGAATGCCCGGTGCAGGTCATTCACAACGGATTGCACGCTGATGAGTTCAAACGCGTAACGCCCGGTCGCGAAGCGGCCGACTTTTTGTTCATCGGCGAACTGCGCGACCTCAAAGGCCTCGATCTTTTGCTCGAAGCCCTTGCCCGTATCCGCACCCGCCACGATGCGCGCGCCACCATTGTCGGCGATGGCCCCGATGCCGCCCGGTTCCATCAGATGGCCCGCGACCTCGGTCTTGACGGCGCGGTTGAGTTCACCGGCGCCATGCCCGCGCGCGACGGCTTCAAGCGCGGTCAGGTTCTGGTTGTGCCCTCTCGCGCCGAGTCCTTCCCCTACATCGTCCTGGAAGCTCTCGCCGCACGCGTGCCCGTTATCGCGACCCGCGTCGGCGGCATTCCCGAGATGTTCGGCGAATGGGAGCGCGCCCTCGTAACTCCGGACAACTGCGATGAGCTCGAAGAGGCCATGCAAGCGGCGCTGACATCTCCGCAGCAACTGCATCAACAGGCAGAAGCACTCGCCGGGCAAACCCGTGCGGCATTCTCCGCGGAGCGAATGACAACGAGCGTTGAAGCGTTTTACAGAAGCGAACTTGCCGACGCCGCACAAAGGGGACTTCCGGCGCGGTAACCCTTGCTTAACCGTGTGCGCAACACAGTTGGCACCGATCCACTTGTGGGCACGAATCTTGCGGCGAACCGGCACAATCATCATTGGCGCCAAAATGAACCGCCGCAGGCAAGCATCACCGAGGACCGCATGCGCAAAGAAAAAGAACTTCAGGGAAAACTGGTCCGGGCAGACATGCTCGAGACGCTCGATACGGCCATCGCCGTAAAAACGCCGGCAGAATCCGCAGATGACGCGCCTTCCAGCAGCTGGATTTCTCCGGGCATCGTGCTCTCAAGCGTGCGGTTTCTGGAAGCCCTGATTATCGCCATCGTTGGGCTCGACATCTGGGCGCTCTACATCGCCGATGGCACCATGGCCGGCGCGGCCGCCTATTCCGGTCCCATTCTGATCCTCTCCGGTGCGGTGCCGATCGTATTCCAGGCGTTCGGTCTTTATACGGTACACGCGCTTTTGCGCGTGGCCGAACAGTCGGCTCGCGTGTTCTTCGCGTGGACAACGGTTTTCGCCATTTTCACCGCCCTGATTTTCTTCACCAAGATCGGCGACATCTATTCGCGCGTCTGGCTTGCAAGCTGGTACGGCGTGGGACTTCTGGCGCTTCTCAGCTTCCGCACGATCATCGGCGGTCTGGTCCGCAAGTGGAACAAAGACGGGCGCCTTGACCGCCGCGCCGTAATTGTCGGCGGCGGTGACCGCGCCGCCACACTGATCGGGTCGCTCGACGACACCGGCGGCTCCGACATCACCATCACCGGCATTTTCGATGACCGCGGCGACGACCGCTCGCCCGCCAATGTCCGCGGCTATCCAAAACTTGGAAAAATTTCGCAGTTGGTCGACTTTGCGCGCCAGACCCGCGTCGACCTTCTTATCGTGTCGCTGCCGATGACGGCGGAAAACCGCCTCCTTGAGGTCTTGAAGCAGCTCTGGGTCCTGCCGGTCGATATCCGCCTTTCAGCGCACACCGACAAACTCAGATTCCGCCCGCGCGCCTATTCCTATATCGGCAACGTGCCGTTTCTGGATGTGTTCGACAAACCGCTGAGCGGCTGGGACTCGATCATCAAACTCATTGAGGACCGCCTGATCTCGGCGCTGGGGCTCATTGCCGCGGCACCAGTGATGGCGCTGGTCGCGCTGGCCATCAAGCTCGACAGCAAGGGCCCTGTGTTCTTCAAACAGAAACGCTACGGCTTCAACAACGAGCTTATCGAAGTCTACAAGTTCCGCTCCATGTACACCGACCAGTCGGACCAGAAAGCGGTGAAGCTCGTGACCAAGGACGACCCGCGCGTCACCAAGGTCGGCCGTTTCATCCGCAAGACGAGCCTCGATGAACTGCCGCAGCTTTTCAACGTTCTGAAAGGCGAGCTGTCGCTCGTCGGGCCCCGGCCGCACGCCACCCAGGCCAAGGCCGCCAATCAGCTCTATACGGAAGTGGTCGATGGCTATTTCGCCCGCCACCGCGTCAAACCCGGCATCACCGGCTGGGCGCAGATCAACGGCTGGCGGGGCGAGACCGACACGTCCGAGAAGATCCAGAAGCGCGTTGAGCACGACCTTTACTACATCGAGAACTGGTCTCTGCTCTTCGACCTCTACATCGTGTTCACAACGCCTTATGCGCTGCTCAATACGGAGAACGCCTATTGAGCCCGAACTTTCATAACACCAGCGACCCTTACGGCATCATCTCGGCGATGCCGGTCCTGGCCGTGTGGCTGATGATGGCGGCAAGCGGTTATGTGCTGTTCGAGCCGGCGCCGTTCGATGTTTTGTTTCTGGCGCTGTTTCCCCTTTTCATGGTGTTCGGCCTGCGGGTGCCGAAACGCGCCCTGTTGCTGCTGATCCTGGCCTTCGGGTTCATCGCTTTTTCGGTTGTCGGCTCGAACCGCGGCCCGCGGTACGATGAATCGCTGCGCCACGTATTCGTCACCGGGTTGTTGTGCGCGGTATCGGTGTTCATCACCTGCTTCGTCACACAATTCCGCGAGCGCGGCCTGCGCGCCATCATGAACGGCTGGGTCGTCGCAGGCGTCATTACATCGCTGCTCGGCATTGCCGGCTACTTTGGCGTGCTCGGGGGAATGTCGGAGGATTTCGTCCTGTATGGCCGCGCCAAGGGCGCGTTCAAGGATCCGAATGTGTTTGCGCCGTTTCTCGTCGTGCCTGCAATCTACTGCATTTATCAGATGATCACCCGCTCGCACATGAGTGCACTTTTCTACGGTGGCGTTCTTGGCGTCCTGCTGCTCGGGCTGCTGCTCAGCTTTTCGCGCGGCGGATGGTTGAATCTGTTCCTGTCCGCACTGATCGCGGTCGTCCTATGGGTCGCGTCCAACAAAGACCCGGTTTTCCGGGCGCGCCTGGTTTTCATCATGATCGTCGGCGTTGTGGCCTCGGCGCTGGCGCTCGTCTGGCTGTTGAGTTTTGAAAGCGTCGGCGACCTCTTCGCCAACCGCGCGCAGCTCACACAGAATTACGACAGCGCCGCCAACGGCCGGTTTGCCGGCCAGCTTGTCACCATTGAGAAAATCCTCGCCAACCCACTGGGGCTCGGCGCACGCGGCTTCCTGCCCGACTGGTTCGAGCAGCCGCACAACGTCTATCTGTTTTTGTTCATGGTCGGCGGCTGGCCGGGCGGGCTGTTCTACATCGCCATGCTGGTGCTGACGCTCGCCTACGGCTTCAAGGCGCTGTCACGGCCCTCGCCCTCGCACGGCATCTCGATCATCTTCATCTCGTGCTTCATCGGGCTCGTGATGGAAGGCGTTGTCGTCGACACCGATCACTGGCGCCATTTCTTCGTGGTCATGGGTGCTGTGTGGGGCATCGGGGCGATGGCGGAGCGGCCAGAACCGAACCTGGAACACGCACAAGCCGTGCCCCGACAGGCGCTGCTGCGCGGCACAGTGGATTGACACGCGCTCAAACGGACGCGGTATCTATTTGATTTTCCTGGTAAAATTGGTCGGAGCGATAGGATTCGAACCTACGACCCCTTGACCCCCAGTCAAGTGCGCTACCAGACTGCGCCACGCTCCGACCTGCTTGAAAAGCAAGGGAATTCCTACTCTTTTCGGGGATACGGCGCAAGGTGCAAACCGGCAAAAACCGTAAAAAAAAGGGAACATTCGGGAAACGGAGTCCCCACAGTCCCCACGTTTTTCCCCGCGCTGGAATCACCCTTTGTTCTACTCGACCTCATTCTGCGACGGATAGGCAAATCGGCCGAACGCAAGCGTCGGCGGCCGCGCGTCCGGACGCGACCACAGCGGAAGGGCTGGCTCCGCATTGCGCACGCCTCAGTCCGGACACGCGACCACGTCTAATGTTCTGAATGAAGGTACTTCAGGGAGAGCATCGACGCAGAACGCGTCAATGCAAGCGTGCAGCTTGCACGCGTACCCGGTGTTGCTTCGTATAGTCCGCGAGGCGCGGCGCCACTTCAATTGGAGGCCGCATGAGCGTCGGCGATGTCAGGAAGGTTCAAGGCGTGGCATGTCCGTTGTGGCCGCCCCGGGGCATGGATTTCAACGATCTGGTGTGGTCGGACGCGGCGTGATGAGGTCAGAGCTCGCACCCGCGCGGCGGCAGTACGATGCCGACGCAACCTTCGATGCCTCCCCAGCATCGACCGTTGTTCACGCTGAGGGTGGGGTAAGGTTCGCCGTAGTCTACGGCGTCCGCACCAATCACCTCGAACACGCCGTAATCTATGCTCTCCGTAAGCTTCGCAAACGTAGCATCGTGTTCGGCACGGAGATCCGCGGGGCACTTGAGGATGGCGAGATCTGGAGGGGCGCTCGCTGGCACTTGGTCTGCCCATGCCCAGACAGATTCGCTTCTCATCGTTGCGAGCGGCAGCTCCGCTGGTATGAGTGTGCAGTCTTCACGATAAACCGATCGGAACACCGCCATAGAAATGTTAGCGAAAGAGATATCGGCGCCTTCCCAACGCGCGCCCTGAAAATATGCACCGGAAAGGTTCGCTCCAAGAAAGTCGACACCGCGAAGATCGGCTCCGTTCAAAGATGCCTCCTTCAACTGAGCAACGCGCAGAACAGAGCCGGTCAAAACGGTTCTCTCAAGCTGCGCCCAACGCAGGTCGGCATTAAACAGATCGACACGTTCGAGCCTCGCATTCGGGAAACGCACTCGCGGCGCACGCAAGTATCGAAGATATGTCAGGACTTCCGCTCTCGCGCCGTTGGGTGGTGCGAGATCGACGAAGCTCATGGAATGGTTTCGGGCCGCGAGAAAATCGACCGCCCAGACTTTGCCGGAGTTACCGTTCGCAGGCTGCGTCAGCAACTGCCAGGCGAGCCCAACGCGTCCCTCTTCTCGGGCGATCCTCTCCTCTTGAAGGTGCCCGCGTTCTATCCATCGGGCGTACATGTCTACGCCGAAGGCGATGAGCGCAATGGGGATGCCGATTGCGGCCATGATGCGGATGACGTGAAACTCATCGAGCCAGTCGGCCAAACGCTGCAGCGCTCCCAAACGCGCCACTACTGCTGGCGTTGCTTCGGCGGTTCCCGCGCCTTCAGCCTTGTCCTGGTCCGCCATCGTTGCCCCCTGATGGTTCCGTTGTCGCTCCGCGATGATGCACAGGCCAAGTGTAAGCGTCAATTGGAAGGCCATGAGCGAGGACGACGTCAAAGACGCGATGGCGGGGTTTCCGCGCCCGCCTTACGAAGAGGCCCGGCTACTCGGCTATAACGAGTACCACCCGCTCGTAACTATCGGGTCGCCGGCGGATGTCCTTGATCGTGCGTTCCGCGGCACCTTGATGCCGTTCTGACTTCTGTCTCATCGCTCACACCTGATTGGTGACGATGAGCCAAAAACACTCCCTTATGAAAAGCCCTCAATTTGTCCCATGGGCGCTGACGCCGGACAGGTTCTAGCCGGCGTCCCGCCCGAAGAGTTTGTCGACGCATGGTTGGCATTACCAAAGGAGAGTTGGCAACAGATCGATCAAGCACTGGAAGAGAGATACAGCGCCGGCCGTCTAGGCACAGAACTTACATCTGAAGCGATTTGGGCAAAACAGGTGCTGGCGTTCCTTGAGCAAAGGCGTGATGATGCCGAAGGATTTGAGCGCTTGCGAATTGATAGAGCTATCCCGACTGTGCTCAGAAGAATGAGTGAATAGACTTCCAAGTTCAGCGAACGGGTTGGCTGGGGCGACGGCGGCGGTCGCCTGCGGGGCGATTTTCAAAAAGCGGCGAAGTCGCAGCCAGCCTCCAACGCTGGCCTCACTCACGTTGGTCTCTGAGTGGCACTGGGTTCCACATCCGCAGTCCGCCTCCTTAACCACCAGTTGAAATACCGGCATGACTTTACTTTCCCCACGGAGTAAATGTGGGGATTAACTTGCTCTTGGTTCAAATTTGTCATGTCGCAGATAGCGCTTCTCAAGGACCGCCGGTTCGTGCCGCTGTTTGTGGCGCAGGCGCTTGGCGGGCTGAATGACAGCATTTTCCGCAATGCTCTGATTGTGCTTGCGACCTATGGGCTGGGGACGAGCGAGGGATTGCCACCGGGCCAGGTGGCGGCCATCGCGACGGGGCTTTTCATTCTCCCCTATTTTCTGTTTTCGACGCTTGCGGGTCAGGTCGCCGACAAGTTCGACAAGGCGATCGTCGCGCGCCTGCTGAAGCTTTGCGAGGTTGCGCTGGTTGTGCTCGGCGCCATCGCGTTTGCGCTATCCAGCGTGCCGATGCTGCTTGGTGTGCTTTTCCTGCTCGGCACGCAGTCGACGTTTCTAAGCCCGGTCAAATTCGCGATCCTGCCGCAACACCTTGAAACGCGCGAGCTGATCGCCGGCAATGCCCTCATCGAAGCGGGCACGTTCCTCGCCATTCTGTTCGGCTCGATCATCGGCTCGTTGTTCATCGATCCGGCAAATCGCGGCCTCGTCGTATCAGCCATCATGATTGCCGCGGCGATTGGCGGCTATCTGGCGTCGCGCGCCATCCCGCCGGCTCCGTCGGTCACGTCGGGCATCAAGATCGAAGCAAATGTGATTTTCGCAACATGGCGGATGCTGCGTTATGCGCGGCAGAATGGAGCCGTCTTTTGGGGGATCTTAGGCATCGCCTGGTTCTGGACACTTGGCGGGTTGTTTGTCTCGCAACTTGCGCCGTTCACGAAATTCGCGATCGGCGGCGATCAAACCGCCGTGACGCTTTACCTGGCAATCTTCAGTATCGGCATCGGAGCCGGTTCGCTTCTGTGCAACAGGCTGCTGCACGGCGCGATCAACGTGCGGTTTGTGCCGCTTGCGATCCTCGGCATGTCCGTGTTCGCTGCCGAGCTCTGGCTCGCCACCCGGGCAACCCCTGCCCCCGACGGGCTAACCAGCGGCTTTGCACTCCTGGCGACCGTGCCGGGCGCGCGGGTTGCGGTCGCACTCCTGCTACTTGCCGCCTGCGCCGGGCTGTTCTCCGTACCGCTTTATGCGCTGGTGCAGTCGCGCAGTGCCGACGAGGTGCGTTCGCGCACCATCGCCGCGGGAAACATCGTCATCGCTCTCTTCATGGTAACCGGGGCGGTTGTCACGACAACGCTCCTGAAGGCAGGCTGGTCGCCGCAACAGGTATTCGTCGCCGCAGCCGCGCTGAATGTTCCGGTAGCTCTTCTGCTCCACAACCGGCTGCGCGCGCACACGCCCTAAGATCTAATCTGGATTAGCTCGTGCCGCCGTCGAGCAGCCGTTTCATCTCGGACAGCTCCGCCAGCGTCGACTGCAGGATCTGAACCTGATCCTTTGAGAGGCCAGAGGCGCGTTGAGCCTGTTCAACCGCAGCCGGGTCAATCGGTGGCGGCGCGGCGGCGGCGGCTTCATCGCCTTCGCCTGAAATCTTCTGGCCAAGTGTCGCCTCGCGGCCGACTTCGGTGACGTGCGATACGCCGTTTTCACGCAGGATCTTCTGCACGCCGCGAATGGTGTAACCGTCGCCATAGAGCAAATGGCGAATGCCGCGCAGCAGCTCAATGTCGTTCGGCCGATAGTAGCGGCGGCCGCCGCCACGCTTCATCGGCTTAATCTGCGAAAATTTGCTTTCCCAGAATCTCAGGACATGCTGCGGCACGTCCAGATCTTCCGCCACCTCACTGATGGTCCGGAACGCTTCAGGTGATTTGTCCACCGCCACACACTCCTGAAGTCGATATCACACGCACGGAACCTGTCCGCCCTTCAAGCCTTACTCGCCCCGCGAACCTCCGGCACCGTCATTGATCACATCCTTGAGGACGTGACTTGGACGGAACACCAGCACACGCCGCGGCGTGATCGGCACTTCTTCCCCTGTCTTGGGGTTGCGCCCGATGCGTCCGCCCTTGCTGCGCACCATGAAAGTTCCAAACGATGAAAGCTTTACTGTCTCGCCGTCGACCAGCGAGGTTGTAATGTGATCGAGTATCGATTTCACAAGGTCGGCGGATTCCGTACGCGACAGCCCGACGTTCTGATGAACGGCGTCGCTAAGATCAGCACGCGTAAGCGTTTTCTCACCCATCGGAGACCCCTTGCATCCAATAGAACCCGCAGCCTATTCACCAGGGCGTCCGCGGTCAATAGCCCGTAAGTGACTATCTCGCCTAACTAATCCGCAAACGGAAGAAATCCCGTAGAGTGGTGGCACCAGCACGGATTTTACAATTTATGCTGGAATACGCTTCTATTACCACCGGACAAGCGCCGCGCCCCAGGTAAATCCACCGCCCATGGCCTCGAGCAGCACGAGGTCGTCGCGTTTGAGGCGGCCATCCTGCTTTGCGACATTCAGGGCCAGCGGTATCGACGCGGCGGACGTATTGCCGTGCCGGTCGACGGTAATGACAACCCGCTCGTTCGACAGGCCGAACTTGCGTGCCGTGCCATCGAGGATGCGCTTGTTGGCCTGATGCGGCACAAACCAGTCGATATCCTTGGGCTCGACACCGGAGGCCTCAAGTGTTTCAGCCATCACGCTCGCAATGTTGGTGACCGCGTGTTTGAACACGTCGCGGCCTTCCATGCGCAGGTAACCGGTGGTTTGCGTCGACGAGGGACCGCCATCCACGTAAAGCTTGTCCTGGTAGCGGCCATCGGAACGGATGCGCGTGCGCAGAATGCCGCGGTCGGAATTGTCGCCGACACCCTCCTGCGCTTCGAGAACCAGCGCACCTGCGCCATCGCCGAAGAGCACACACGTGCCGCGGTCCTCCCAGTCCAGAATGCGTGAAAATGTTTCAGCACCGATGACCAGCGCCCGCTTGTGCTGACCACAGCGCAGAAAATTGTCCGCCGTTGTCAGCCCATAGACAAACCCGGTGCATACGGCCTGAATGTCGAAGGCGGCGCCATCGGTGATGCCAAGTTCCGCCTGCACGGTGACCGCCGTTGCGGGAAAGGTCAGATCGGGTGTCGCGGTAGCGAGAATGATGAGGTCGATATCGCCGGGCTCAAGTCCTGCATCGCTGAGAGCGTTGCGCGCTGCGTGCAAAGCGAGATCCGATGTGTTCTCGCCTTCCGCGGCAATACGGCGCTCGCGGATGCCGGTGCGCTCGACGATCCACTCATCGCTGGTATCGACGGTCTGGGAGAGCTCTTCGTTGGTGAGAACCTTTTCCGGCAAATACGCGCCACACCCTGTCACAACTGAACGTATAATACTCACGAGGTGCCAATCCCCACTTCTTGCGCCGCCGCTGCATCCGCGGGCGCGTGATACCTGCCAAGATCCCGCTTGATCCTTGCGACCAGATCATTGCGCACCATATCTGCCGCAAGATCTATGGCGCTGGCAAACCCAATTTCATCCGCGCTGCCGTGACTCTTGATGACAACGCCGTTCAGGCCGAGAAATACGCCGCCGTTCATGGTGCGCGGATCGAGTTTTTCGCGCAGGATGTTAAACGCGCCGCGAGCGAACACATACCCGATCCTCGACAGAAGCGTTCGGCTCATCGCGGCGCGCAGATAGGCCGCAATCTGCTTTGCCGTGCCTTCGGCGGTCTTCAGTGCGATATTCCCGCTGAACCCCTCGGCCACCACGACATCGACCGTGCCGCGGCCGATATCATCGCCTTCGACAAAGCCATAATATTCAATCGGCAAATTGGACTCCTTGAGGAGCTGTGCTGCGTGCTTAACTTCGTCGAGGCCCTTGACCTCTTCAACGCCAATATTGAGCAACCCGACCGTCGGCCTCGACAGTCCGTAAATGGTGCGCGACATGGCTTCGCCCATAACGGCGAACTCCACGAGCTGTTGCGCATCAACGCCGATCGTCGCGCCGACATCGAGCACAATACTCTCACCGCGCAACGTCGGCCACATGGCCGCGATTGCCGGCCGCTCTATGCCGTCCACGGTTTTCAGGATGACCTTTGCCATGGCCATCAGCGCGCCGGTATTGCCGGCGGAAACCGCAGCATGCGCCTCGCCCTCCTTGACCGCCGCAATGGCCATCCACATGCTGCTTTTGCGACGCCCGCGGCGGAGCGCCTGGCTAGGTCTGTCATCCATCGCCACTGATACATCGGCGTGCACAAGCCGGCAGGCGTCCTTCAGACGGTCGTATTTGGCCAGCTCGGGAGCAATCAGCGCCTCGTCGCCAAACACGAGAAAGCGCGCCTCGGGATTGCGCTCGTGCGATATCGCCACGCCATGCACGACCATCTCCGGGGCCGCATCGCCACCCATGCCGTCAACGGCTATGATTAATTCATCCGCCATGCCGCATTGTCCCGCAGGGTCCACGATCCGCCCGTCGGGGCTGGCCGGAAAAGCCATCAATCGTCATTGCGAGCACCCCCATGGCAGTCAAATAGCAAGAATCCGCCGCGCACGATACACTCAAAGAAGATTGCAGCCACATTCGCGCGATTACGACTCACCGGCCTTTGACCCTTTCATCGCCTTCAAAACCGCAAAAGGACCCTCGTCGGGCACACCGCTATCGGGAATGGCGATCGTATCGGCATCCGGTTTCCTTGGAAACGGATCGACCGCCAGCACCGCATGCTCCGCAGCAATCTCTCCAATGTCCAGTGCGGTTCCTTCCAGAACCTCCGGCTCGTCTTCTTCCGCCTCCGGGTCGATCACATACTCACCGTCGGCATCGGTTTCCAGTTTGCGCGACTTACCGCGGATGAAACTCGCCGCGACCGGTTCGGAAATCGCGTTGACCATAGTGTCGAGGCTGACACTGCAGATCTGTTCAACTTCTCCAGTCACCCTGCCTCGAACCGACAGGACGCCACTTTCGCCCGGCACAATCGTCACATCGATGCCAAGTGCCAGCACCGCTTCGACGCCGAGGCGCCCGGCCAATGCGGCGCGCTCATCGTCATCGGCTTCGAACTGTACATGCAAACCCGATGCGGGAAGCTCCGAAACGCGTACGGGTCTGGAAAATTCCACTGAACTATCGCTCATCACTTCCATCCAAACCGGTGTCAGGCGGCGGCGGAAAATCAATATGACCGCCAAGAAATCCGCCGGGCGGCCGCGCGGCAAGGTGCGCCCTGCAATTGCGGACATAGGCCGCGAGAAGTTCCAGCGCGGCAGCAGCCGGCGGGCCGTCCGGGTATATGTTCCTCTCCAGCGCGCCGATCAGGGCTTCGTCCTTGTCTTCAACCTTGTTCAACGCACTGTCATAGGCGGATGTGCGGCCATAAAACGCCGATACCATTGCCTCTACCTTCTTGCCGATCGAGACATCGCTGATGCCCAATTCGCGCAGGTTCTGGTCGAGATCGGCAAACATCACATCGAAAACCCGTTGCGAGAAGTCCCGCGCCTCCCCGCCCTCCGACTTGAGGCGGTCGAACGCCAGATAGGCATGCAGGATCAGAAGGTCAAACCGCCCGTCAAGAGTATCGGGCACGTCAAGGTCGCGATAAAACTCCGGTTGCCGCGCCTGCGCCACAATCGCTGCATAAAGCATACTTGCGGGGTCTTCGGTGTTCGATCGGCCAAACAGTCGGTTCAGGATCATGTCGGACGATGGTCCCCAGTGACGGTTTCCAGGCGCGTCGGTAACCAAGGCGCCCGATTTAGGTAAACATTAGTTGAATTTGCCGACCCACCACGTTACGTGACATTATGAGCGGCGGGCGGCAGTTTGTTGCGAATAGCACCGCAAAAGTAAAGAGCAAAAAATGACCGGTTCGACGACTTGGAAACGCACCCTCTTCCGCATGGCGATCGTGCCGGCTGCGGTAATGGGACTTGCAGCGGGTGCCTGCGCACCGATCGTGCAACCGATTACGGACTACCGCGGGTATCTGCCGCGCGGCGATGAGATCGCGAAGATCCAGATCGGCATGGGCAAGACCGAGATTGAAGCCCTGCTCGGATCTCCTTCGACAACCGCAACAATCCCCAATCTGGGTGAAAGCTACTACTACATATCAAGCGTCGTCGAGACGAACGCGTTCCTGGCGCCGAAAGTGGTCGACCGGGAAATCCTCGCGGTGCGCTTCGGCTACGATCAGCGGGTATCGGGCCTCGCCCACTACGGCCTGCAGGACGGCAAGATCATCGATTTCATTTCGCGCGAAACACCAACGCGCGGCAAGGAAATGACCATCCTTCAGCAGCTGTTTGAGAATATCGGCCGCTTCGACCCGGGTGCAGGCGGCCCGACCGGACCTCAGGGCTAAAACTTAAAACTACGGCAAAATGAATAAGGGCCCCATCGCATGATGGGGCCCTGACTTTTTTGCGTTGTGTTCGGCTGCTTAGTGGGCAAGCACCGCAAGCAGCAGCAGCGCCACGATGTTGGTGATCTTGATCATCGGGTTCACTGCCGGACCGGCCGTGTCCTTGTAAGGATCGCCAACCGTATCGCCGGTGATTGCCGCGTGGTGGGCATCTGAGCCCTTGCCGCCATGCGCACCGTCTTCGATGTACTTTTTGGCGTTGTCCCAGGCACCGCCGCCCGCCGTCATGGAGATCGCAACGAACAGGCCGTTGACGATTACACCGAGCAGCATGGCGCCGAGAGCAGAGAAGGCGGCTGCCTTACCGGCAATCGCATTGACCACGAAGTAGCACACGATCGGCGACAGAACGGGCAGCATGGACGGAATGATCATTTCCTTGATCGCAGCCTTGGTCAGCATGTCGACGGCACGTCCGTAATCGGGACGCTCCTCGCCCTTCATGATGCCCGGCTTTTCCTTGAACTGCCGGCGTACTTCCTCAACGACCGCTGTCGCCGCACGACCAACGGCCGTCATGGCGATACCACCGAAGAGATACGGCAGCAGGCCGCCGAAGAACAGGCCGACAACGACGTAAGGATTGGTGAGCGAGAAGTCGATTGCACCAACGCCCGCGAAGTACTCGAACTGACCCGGGTTTGCCGTGAAAAACTTCAGGTCTTCCGTGTAAGCGGCAAACAGCACCAGCGCGCCAAGACCGGCGGACCCGATGGCATAGCCCTTGGTCACCGCCTTGGTGGTGTTGCCAACCGCGTCCAGGGCGTCCGTGGTGTTGCGAACTTCTTCGGGAAGATCCGCCATCTCGGCAATGCCGCCGGCATTGTCGGTGACCGGGCCGAAGGCGTCTAGCGCCACAACCATGCCCGCAAGCGCCAGCATCGTCGTCACCGCGATGGCGATGCCGAACAGGCCGGCAAGACCGTAGGTGACGATGATTGCCGCGATGATGACAATCGCGGGAAGCGCTGTCGATTCAAGCGATATGGCAAGGCCCTGGATCACGTTGGTGCCGTGACCGGATACGGAGCTGTTCGCGATCGAGATCACCGGCCGGTAGTTCGTACCGGTGTAGTACTCGGTGATGACGATGATCAGGGCGGTCACGATCAGGCCGACAATGCCGCAGATGTAGAGATCCCAGCCGGTGAAGGAAACACCGCCCGCGCTGAACGCGGTATCCATACCGATGAGATACTCCGTTACCGGCCACAGAGCGACCAGCGACAGTACGCCCGTAGCAATCACGCCCTTATAGAGCGCACCCATGATCGAGTTGCTCGAGCCGAGCTTTACGAAGAATGTGCCGATGATCGAGGTGATCACGCAGGCGCCGCCGATGGCGAGCGGATAGGTCATGATCGCTTCGATGTTGGCCGCGCCGGCGAAGAAGATAGACGCCAGCACCATGGTAGCAACGATCGTCACGGCGTAGGTTTCGAACAGGTCGGCCGCCATGCCGGCGCAGTCGCCGACATTGTCGCCGACATTGTCGGCGATGGTTGCGGGGTTGCGCGGGTCATCTTCGGGAATACCGGCCTCGACCTTGCCGACGAGGTCGCCGCCGACATCCGCACCCTTGGTGAAGATGCCGCCGCCGAGACGGGCGAAGATCGAGATCAGCGAGGCGCCGAAGCCGAGAGCGACAAGCGCGTCGACGACCGTACGGTCGGTAACACCATGGCCCATGCCCGTGGTCAGAACGGCGAAGTAGATGACGACGCCCAGAAGCGCCAGACCCGCCACCAGCATGCCGGTGATGGCGCCTGACTTGAAGGCGATTTCGAGACCGCCGGCGAGGCTTACGCTCGAGGCCTGAGCGGTGCGCACATTGGCGCGAACCGATACAAGCATGCCGATGAAGCCCGCGAGGCCCGACAGCACCGCGCCCACCGCAAATCCGATTGCGACCGGCAGCGACAGCAGAAACGCCACGATGATGAAGATCACGACACCGGCGATGGCGATGGTCGTGTATTGACGGCTCAGGTATGCCTGTGCGCCTTCCTGAATGGCACCGGCGATTTCCTGCATGCGTTCGTTACCGGCGTCCGCCGACAGAACCGAGCGTGTCGCCCAGATGCCGTAGACGATCGACAGCGCGCCACAGGCTATGATCAGCCATATCGCATTGCTCATTGGTAAATCCTTGTTGCGTTACGTAAGAGAACGGGTGATGGGAGGCGTCAGTTACGCGATCTGAAATCACTCTAAACGCAGTTTCCCCACTAACCCCCAAAAGGTCGCGCGGAACATGCCAAAACTGAGCCTCCAAGGCAACCGACGTAGGTCGCACGTGAAGGCGAGACAGATTGCCGCATTCAAGACCGCGGCGGTCAGGTCCGGCGGGAAATTACGGGCAACCGGGCGAACACCAGCCACCCGATCAGCACAAGGGTGATGGCAATTACCGGGAACAGGGCAAGCGCCACCGCGTCCCAGCCATAGATGTCCAGAAGCTTGCCGGACGTGAACGAGGCCAGCGCGACCAGACCGAAGACACAGAAATCGTTCACCGCCTGAACCTTGTTGCGCTCCGAAGGGCGGTAGCAGTCGGTGACCATCGAGGTGGCTCCAACAAAGCCAAAATTCCAGCCTAAGCCCAAGAAAACAAGGGCAAATCCGAAATGGGCCATACTGATTCCCGAAAGCGCGACAATGCCGCACGCCGTCAGGAGAACCATGCCCGCGGCAATGACGCGTTCCTTGCCGAAACGGTTGATCAGGTGGCCGGTGAAGAAGCTCGGCACATACATCGCAAGGGCGTGCCACTGGATGACCCAGGTCGAGTGATCGACGGTGAAACCGCAATTCACCATGGCAAGAGGCGTCGCGGTCATCATCAGGTTCATCATGCCGTAGCTCGCCATTCCGCAGAATATGGCGATCAGCAGGCGCGGTTGCATAAGAACGGTTTTCAGCGGCCGCGCATCGCTTTGGGCACCTGATTCGCGCACAACCGGGATATCGACAAAGGCCAGGACCACCATCGCCACCACGGCAAGGCCGGCCGATGCCACATACGCCCCCATGAAAAGGACCGGCGCAAAGGCATCCTTCGTGCCCAGGATGACGAATGGCCCGAACAGGGCGGCAAACAATCCGCCTACCAGTACCCAGGAAATCGCCTTGGATTTGAACCCGTCGCTTGCAATGTCGGCGGCGGCAAATCGGTAGTACTGCGCGAAGGCCTGATAGGCGCCGCACAGGAATGCGGAAAACGTAAAAAGCCAGAAGCTCTGTATGTAGAGCGCATAGGCCCCGAGCATGGCACCGGAAAACCCGAAGCCCGCGCCGCACATGAACCCGACCCGCCGCCCGACACGGCGCATGAACAAAGAGGCGGGGATCGTGAATGTCGCCGTTCCGGTGACAAATCCGGTAATGGGTACGGTCGCAAGACCCTTGTCGTCCGCCAGCATATGGCCGGCGAGCACGCCCGTCGCGATGATGTTCATCGCCAGGACCCCGTATAGCGATTGCGCCGCCGCGAGGAGGAAACTGTTCCGACGCGCGCGTACGTCGTCAACAAACTGCTCTTGCACCTCAGCCTCAGCCATCCGACCCGCGCCCGCCGAGATGGCTGTAGGATGCCCGGACAATGCTCAAAGGCTTGCCATCGCGGCCGATGCACCTGACACCCCGGGCTTCATCAACGACGGTTCCGATCCGGGTAACATCGCAGTTTGCCGCACCGGACATGGCTTCCGTATCGTCGGCATTGCGGGCATCCGCTGTAAACAGGATCTCATAGTCGTCTCCGCCCGTTATCAAATCTTCCTCGGAGATTGATTCCGCAGCGATCAGGGTCGTAGCCGCAGGTGAAAACGGGATGCTTGCGAGGTCGATTTCAGCCCCGACCCCGGACGCCAGACACAGGAGTTGCAGGTCTCCGAGCAGCCCGTCCGAAACATCGATCGAGGCGGTTGCGAAATTCTGCAGCATGTCCGTTGCGCTGACCCTGGGCTGTGGCAGATGATAACGATCGCGGAGAAACTCCAAATCACCCGGGGGCAAGCCCTCGAATGCACTACGCGCACGAACACCGAGCCCCGCCGCTGCATCTCCAATGGTTCCGGTGACAAACACGCCATCGCCCGGTTTGGCACCGGCGCGGGTGATCATTCCGCCTTCAGGCACCTCGCCCAGTGCCGTGATCGATACCATGAGCGGTCCGTCCGTCGATACTGTGTCGCCGCCGATCAGCGTGCAGCCGTAGGATCTCTGATCCACTGCCAGTCCGGCCGCAAAACGTTCCAGCCACGAACGCTCCAGATCGAGCGGCAATGCAATCGCGAGGAGATAGTATCGCGGCCGCGCGCCCTTCGCGGCAAGGTCGGAAAGGTTCACCCTCAGGCACTTCCGCGCGACGCTTTCGGGCGCGTCGTCAGCAAAAAAATGCACACCCGCAACAAGAGCGTCCTTGGTGATTACCTGTTCGGTCCCCGCTACCGGCGTGATGAGCGCGGCATCATCCGTCAAACCGAATGCCCCGTCCGCCGCCTCGGCAAGCGGCGCGAAGATCTCCTGAATTAGCTGCTGTTCGGGCGAACGCATACCGCTCCAGTCTACCCGGCCCGTTCGGCCTGATCTCCGGGCCTCAGATCGTGTGCCAGACGGTCGAGCACGCCATTTGCGAATTTCACCTGCTCATCGTCGAAGAACGCGTGCGTTATCTCCAGATACTCATTGATGACGACCTTTGCCGGCACGTCGGGGCGATGTGCGAGTTCATAGGCGCCGGCACGCAAAATAGCGCGGAGTATGCTGTCGAGACGATCGAGCCGCCATGAGGCGTTGAGGGTGTCGTTGATTTTGGGGTCAAGTTCGCGCTGCGACTGCACCACGCCCGTCACGAGATCGCTGAAGAACCTAAAATCCCCTTCGAGCGTTTCATCGCCCTCGCCCGCCTTGGCGAGGCCGCGTGCGCCGAAATCGGCAAGAATGTCCGACAGATCTGTTTCCGCCAATTCCATCTGATAGAGCGCCTGTACCACGCCCAGCCGGGCAGTACGTCTCGATTGGGCGCGGTTATCGGTCGATTTTACCATCACCCGGCGTCCACATCGTAGACGGCCTGCACTTCAATGAGCCGCAGGCACGCCGTCGCCGCATCGCGGCCTTTGTTCTTTTCGCTGACGCGTGCGCGCGCCCATGCCTGATCACCGGTATCGACCGTCAATATGCCGTTGCCAATGGCGAGGTGGCGCGAAATACCAAGGTCCATGAGGGCGCGTGCCGACTCGCCGGCGACGATGTCGTAATGGCTGGTCTCGCCCCGGATCACGCACCCCAGTGCGATAAATCCATCGTAAAGGCCGCTTTCTTCCGCGATGGCAATCGCGGCAGGGATTTCCAGGGCGCCAGGAACCACCAGACGTTCATGGGTCGCACCGCGGGCCTCCAGACAGGCAATGGTGCCAGCGGCCAGCTCCTCCGACAACTCCTCATAGTAAGGAGCCTCGACGATGAGAATGTGAGGTGATGCCATGTCCGTACCGATCTCCATCGCACGGCCTTCAGCCGCGCGTCGCCTCAAGCTGCCGCGCGACATAGCGCGCCAGCATATCTATTTCCACATTGACCGGGTCGCCCGGCTTTGATTGACCCCAGGTTGTCACCTGCAAGGTATGAGCGATGAGGTTGACACCGAATCGGTTGCCGTCGACTTCGTTGACCGTCAGCGACGTACCGTCAAGCGTGACGGACCCTTTCGGCGCGATGAACCGTGCAAGCTCGGCTGGAACCTCGAACATCAGCCGCTCCGAATCGCCCTCGCTCTTGCGCGACAGCACTTCGCCGACACCATCGACGTGGCCGCTGACGATGTGGCCGCCGAACTCGTCACCGAGCTTCATAGCGCGCTCCAGATTGATATGCGTGCCCTTTTGCCAGCGTCCAAGCGACGTCTTGCTGAGGGTTTCGGCGGAGGCTTCAACGGCAAACCAGCCCCGCCCGCCGTCATGCCCCATGGCGACAGATGTCAGGCACGCCCCGCTGCACGATATCGATGCCCCCATGGCGATGGTGTCGACATCGTAGGCGGTGGCGATCCGGAACCGGGTATCACCGCGCTGTTCGACGTCGAGAACCTCGCCTATATCGGAAATCAGTCCGGTGAACATTCACCTCATCCTGTGCGCAGATAGCGATCCATCCGGTCGTCGCCGCAGGGCAGCGAAGACGCGAGCCTGAGACCGTTGCTTTCAAGGGCCGCCTCAATCGGCAGTTCATATAGCGCGTCTGTTGCCGTGGGCCCAAGCGTCTTCGGCGCGGTAAACAGAATAAATTCGTCAACTAGATCCGCCTGCATGAAGGCGGACGCGATTTTCGCTCCACCTTCTACAAGCAACCGGCCGATACCGCGTGCGGCAAGGGCTGTCAGAACCGCCGGGATCGAAACGCCACCGTTCGCGCTTCCCGGCACACTTTCCACTGTCACCCCTAGTTCGCGCAGCCTTTCAGCGCGCGTCTTGTCCGCATCGGAAAGGCAGTAAACTCTCACCGGTGTGACGCCTGCGTCCTGATAAAGCTTCGCCGACGGTGTCAGCGAAAGATTTGAGTCGAGCACGATGCGTTCGGGTGAGCGCTCCTCAAGCCCGGGCAATCTGCAGGTCAGTTGCGGGTCGTCAACCTCTGCCGTTGCCCGGCCGACGAGAATGGCATCGGATGTCGCTCTCAGAACATGCGTCCGCGCGAGCGCCGTCTCGCCCGTGATCGCGGTCTGCACACCATCGCCTGCGGCGATCTTGCCATCCTCCGAGACCGCAAGCTTCACGATGACATGGGGCCTGCCCAAGGTAACGCGGCTGAAAAAGCCTGCCAGATCGCACCGCGCGGCGTCTTCGCAAAGGCCGGCTTCCACCGTGATACCCGCTTCGCGAAGCCGCTTCAGGCCACCGCCATCGACACGGGGGTCGGGATCGCCGGCCGCGACAACGACGCGCGCGACACCGGCTTCCACGAGCGCATCCGTGCAGGGTGGCGTTTCACCGTGATGGGAGCATGGCTCAAGGGTGACGAAGGCCGTTGCCCCGCGTGCGGCAGGGCCGGCGTGGCGCAGGGCGACGGTTTCGGCATGCGGGCGTCCGCCCACGCCCGTGCATCCGCGGCCCACCACCCTTGGCGGGTTTGCCGCTTCATCGACAATAACGCAGCCGACGGACGGGTTTTCCGCAGTCGCCCCCATATTTCGACGGCCAAGCCGCAGGGCATGTTGCATGAATGAATGATCGGTTGCGGTCATGATCGGTCCGCGCCGGGAAGTGCCTCAGCCCTCAACCATATCGGGCTCATCGCCGGACAGTTCGCCAAGCAGTGCTTCGAAATCCTTGGCCTCACGGAAGTTCTTGTAAACGGAGGCGAAGCGCACATAGGCCACGTCATCGACGCCGCGCAGGCCTTCCATGACGAGCTTGCCAATAATGTCGGAGGCAATGTCATTTTCGCCCATGCTTTCAAGACGCCGCACGATGCCGCTCACCATACGCTCGATGCGTTCCGGCTCGACCGGCCGCTTGCGCAGCGCGATCTGAACGGAACGCATGAGCTTGTCACGGTCAAAGGGCACGCGGCGATTGGACTTCTTCACCACCATCAACTCGCGCAGCTGCACGCGCTCAAATGTGGTGAAGCGCATGCCGCAGGCCGTGCAATGGCGGCGGCGGCGGATTGCGGAATTGTCTTCTGAGGGACGCGAGTCCTTCACCTGTGTGTCGTCATTTCCGCAATAGGGACATTTCATATGTCAGCCGCCCTGCCCTTTAAGTGTTATTTCCGGCGCCAGCCAGTATAGATCGGAAAGCGTCCGGTGAGTGCGATCGCCTGCTCGCGCACGCGGTTTTCGACATCGCCGTTTCCGTCTTCGCCGTTTGCCGCAAGACCGTCGAGGACCTCAAGGATCATGGCGCCGACTTCCTGAAACTCAGCCAGACCGAAGCCGCGCGTCGTGCAGGCCGGAGTGCCGAGACGGACACCGGATGTGATCATCGGCTTTTCAGGATCGAATGGCACGCCGTTCTTGTTGCATGTGATGTTGGCACGGCCCATGGCGGCTTCCGCGTCGCGGCCGTTCAGCCCCTTGGGCCGAAGGTCGACCAGCATCAAATGCGTGTCGGTGCCGCCGGATACGATATCGAGACCGCCCTCGACAAGCTTGGCCGCAAGCGCCTTGGCATTGTCGGCCACCGATTGCGCGTAAAGTTTGAACTCCGGCCGCAGCGCCTCTTCGAACGCCACCGCCTTGGCGGCAATGACATGCATCAGCGGGCCGCCCTGAATGCCGGGGAAGATCGCGGAGTTGATTTTCTTGGCAAGCGCCTCGTCATTGGTGACGATCATGCCGCCGCGCGGTCCGCGCAGAGTCTTATGGGTGGTCGTCGTCGCGACATGGGCGTGCGGGAAGGGGTTTGGGTGAATGCCTGCCGCCACAAGGCCGGCGAAATGCGCCATATCGACCATGAAGTAAGCCCCAACCGCGTCGGCGATTTCACGGAATTTCGCAAAATCGATAAAGCGCGGATAGGCCGAACCACCGGCGATGATCACCCGTGGCTTGTGTTCGTGCGCGAGGCGTTCGACCTCGTCGAAATCGATCTGACAGTCTTCGCGGCGCACACCGTACTGGATGGCGTTGAACCACTTGCCCGACTGGTTTGGCGGCGCGCCGTGGGTCAGGTGCCCGCCGGCGGCGAGACTCAGGCCCAGAATGGTATCGCCGGGTTTCGCCATGGCCATCATGGCGCCCTGGTTGGCCTGCGACCCGGAATTGGGCTGGACATTGGCAAACTCGCAGCCGAATAGCCTCTTGGCACGCTCTATCGCGAGATTCTCGGCAACGTCGGCGAACTCGCAGCCACCATAGTAGCGCCGGCCCGGATAGCCCTCGGCATATTTGTTCGTGAACACCGATCCCATGGCTTCAAGCACAGCGCGCGAAACAATGTTCTCTGAGGCGATCAGTTCAATTTCGTGGCGCTGCCGGCCAAGTTCATCATCCAGCGCAGCGGCAATAGCGGGATCGGCCTGATCCAGCTTGCCAGTGAAGAAATTCGGATAGAGCGCAGCGGTATCGGCGACATCAGAAACGGACATAGTTGGTCATGCTCCCTGCAATGTGTGGAAAACGGGCCGCGCCCCTGACCGCTTCAGCCGCGTGTTCTTACCATATATGGCCTCATCACGCCAAGACGGCGCAATATAGGACCGGCATGTTATCGATAAAAAACGTCGTGGCGAACAGCCGTCAATGCGGCGGCACATGGCCGCAGATGAATGTACCGACGCCGGGGTTCACGCGGCCAAGATCAATTCACCGCTGCGCGAAACCGGGAGGTTTCAGGGTCCCCGCGACACTCGGTCTCGACAGAGGCAACTTCGCAAGCCGGTTCGGTATCAGATTCCCAGAGCGCGCTTCAGTTTCTGCAGAGCGACGCGCTCAAGTTCCGACTGCTGAGCGGTGCGCGGGCCGGTAATGACAACCTCCGTGCCGCTGTTCGCATCGATGGCTGAAACCTTGACGGAGTTACCGAGCGTCACGAATTCAAAGATGACCTCGTTGAGCGTTGGTGCTGTATCTCGGTTGCGCGCCAAGTCATTTGCTCCGGAATTGCGCGCACGGATATTCGGCGCGGCACTAGGTTTCGGTACCTGAGCAGAAAATGTGATCCGCGTCGGGTGATTCTGCAACGCCGCCGGTGCAGTTCTAACGAATGTCGCCGTTGCCGGCGGCGGAGCCGCGATTGCTGCCGAGTACTTCGCGCTCAATCAATGCGCCCATGCTGTCGTCCTGGGCACCGGCCGGCTCCGTGGCCGCCACGGCTTGCGCCGTTTCGCCAGTTGGGCCGCCCTCACGTTCTACTTGCGAGGACTGGCTCGAACCGGAGGTGTCGATCTGGTCGCGGCCGTAAATGTCGGGCCGGAAATGAACTTCACCATCGCCCGTCGCCCATGCGGTCAGATAGACGATACGCAACGGGATGACATTGTGCAGATCGACATCGGAGCGCTCGCGGCTTTCCTCCGTGGCATCGATGCGCTGCGGGTTCCAGCCGTCCTGTCCGGCGAGCAGCCAGTCAACGAAAGTCTTCACCTCATCGACGCGGATGCAGCCCGAACTGTCATAGCGGAACGCCTGGCCGAACAGCGATTTTGTCGGCGTGTCGTGCAGATAGACGTTGTGTTCATTCGGAAAATTGATCCGAACCGAAGCCATGGCATTCGCCTCGCCGGGCTCCTGCCGGAAGAAATAACGCTTCGACAGTTTTTCCGGCTCTTCGTCCCAGTTGATTGTGCTGGGATCGACTTCTGTGCCGTAGTAGCTGCCTTCAAACACGCGCAGGCTGATCTGATCCAGATAGGACGAGTTCTGCCGGACCATCGGCACAATGTCTTTTTCAACGATAGAGCGCGGCGCGTGCCAGTAGGGATTGAAATTCAGCTGTGTAATGCGGCTAGAAACGATCGGCGTCGGCCGGTCGACCTTGCCGACGATGGTAACGTGGCGGGAGTGGACATAGCCATCGACCACGGTTTCAAGTTCGGCCGCGGGAACGTTGACGACCACGTAGCGCGATGCCAGCCCTTCTGTGTATTCGCGCACGCGCGCCAGATTGAGCTCCAGCATTCGAAGCCGCACCGAAGCCGGCACGTTGAGCGTCAGACGTGTGCGCTCGTCCACCTTGCCGTGTGCCAAAAGGCCGTTGCGGGCCTGAAATTTCTGAACTGCTTCCTGCAGGCGGGCATCGAAGACCGTCGCATCGAAACCATCTCCCGGCGTGAAGTCGCCGGTGATCATCAAACGCTGGCTCAGCAGGACCACCGGGTCGCCACGTGAGCCGACCACCAGCGTGCGCCCGCCCGGAATGGCGGGCCAACCGCCACGGCGTACGATGATCTGATAATAGGCAATGGCCTGCAGCAACGCGTCTTCGGAACGCGTATCGAGCATGGGGCGCACAAACTCGCCCGCCAGCACCTGCGTCTGGCGCGGCGAGGGATCGTAACCTGTATCCCAGTTTACGAGATTTTGGTCCATGCGCTCGGCACGGGCCGGCGTCACGGCCGATATAGCTGCCACGGCGGCACCGAGTACAAGCGCCCGGGCGCCAACGCGTATGAACCGCCTCACCCGGCCCGCCGCCGGTGTGTCATGGAGCGTCATTCCTGAAACCTCTAATGCCGCGCATCCCCGCCTGATAATCAAGAGCTTCCGTCGACAGAATCTCCGCAGGACCGCTGTCCTCAACACCTAGCAACAATTGAGCTAACCGTCAAAGTGCGTTCCACTTATGTCATGTGGTTCCGCGCCCCTGAAAGTCAAGCTGTATGCGCTGGATGTGGCGCAATTTTGCGCGAGCAAAAAAAAGCCCCGGCAAAAGCCGGGGCGAAGTCTGAAATGCTCCTGTCCGTTTCTTATAGTCTGTAACGGATCTGATCCGTCCAGAAGCGTTCGAGCCGCACGAGCGAGGCGTTAAGCCGCTCGAAATCGTCCGCGTTGATGCCACCGACTTCTTCGATCGACAGCAGATGGCGTTGGTAAAGTTCACAGACCTGAGCGCGGATATCGCGGCCTTTTTCCGTCAAGCGCACGCGCACCGAACGGCGGTCCAGTTCAGAGCGCTCGTGATGGATGTAGCCGGCATCCACGAGCTTCTTGAGATTGTATGACACGTTCGAGCCGAGATAGTGGCCGCGGGTGCGCAGCTCGCCTGCCGTCAACTCGGAATCGCCGATATTGAAAAGAAGAAGAGCCTGCACGGAATTGACCTCGGGTTGGCCATTACGCTCGAACTCATCCTTGATCACATCGAGCAGCCGGCGATGCAGGCGTTCGATGAGGGTCAAAGCTTCAAGATAGCGCGGTTCCATCGCAGCGCGATCTTCCCCGGCCTCCGGAGCCATCTGAGTGGCACTATTCATTGGTTACACCTGCCCTGTTTCTTTTTCTCGAATGGTTCTTGTGACCATCTCTTATCCGGCACAGTAGCGAAGTCGGCCAAAGATTTGATTAAAAGGCACAGTTAATTTCAGCTTAGTACACCAATGAAACTTTGAGTTTTCGCGGAAACCCCGCCTACACCAAACGGCGCTGTCAGCTTTCGCCGCGCAGGAACCGGATGATGCCGGAAAAGTCGGTGCCGGAGTGTCCCGCGGCCTCAAACAGGCTGTAAAGCGCGGCGGCCTGCGCGCCCATGGGTGTCGAGGCGCCGGTGCTTTGCGCCGCCTGTTGCGCCAGCTTCAGGTCCTTCGACATCATGGCGGCACTGAAACCGGGCTGATAATCGCGGTTCGAGGGGGCGGTTTCCACCGGTCCAGGCACCGGGCAGTAGCTCGTGAGCGACCAGCACTGGCCGGATGCGGTAGAGGAAATATCATATAGTTTCTGATGATCGAGGCCGAGTTGCTCGGCAAGCACGAACGCTTCACAGACACCGATCATCGAAACGCCAAGGATCATATTGTTGCAGATCTTGGCGGCCTGGCCGTTGCCGGCGCCGCCGGCGTGGACAATGTTCTTGCCCATGACGTCGAGTACGGGCCGTGCCCTGTCAAACGCCTTATCCGGCCCGCCGACCATGAACGTGAGCGTCGCGCCCGCCGCCCCGGCAACACCACCCGACACGGGAGCATCGATCATGTCCATGCCCCGCTCCGCCGCCGCTTCGCCAACCGTTCGCGCGGTCTGCACATCGATTGTGGAGCAGTCGATCATCAAGGTGCCGGCTTTTGCATGGGCGAGAACGCCGTCGTCCGCGAGGTAAATCGCCCGCACATGCGAGCCCGCCGGCAGCATGGTGATCACGACATCGACATCGATCGCCGCTTCACCGGTGGAACCGGCAACGCCGCCGCCGGCCTCGGAATGCCGGCTCACAGCATCGGAAGACAGATCGAGGCCCTTGACCTCGTGACCGGCCTTGACGAGGTTGATCGCCATCGGCCCGCCCATGTTTCCCAGTCCGATGAACCCGATCTTTGCCATGACGGCGCCTCCTGATTTGACTAACGATTGGCTCTAGAGATGCCGTGCGGCGGGGTGGTTTGCAAGAAGAAAGCGGACGGCGGATTGCCGCGACGCGCTTCTGACCTAGGCGACGCGCCAATAAAGGTCGAAGCCCGGATCGAATACGGTCAACGGGCCTTCGCCAGTCTCGATTTTGGCCGGATAGACCACCGGCTCATTGTCCTTTTGAAGCGTTATGGTGTCATCGTTTGCGGGCAGCCCGTAGAACAGCGGACCATTCAGCGAAGCGAACGCTTCAAGCTTTTCAAGCGCGCTTTCTTCCTCGAACACATGCGCCAGACAACTCATTGTATTCGGTGCGGTGAAGCATCCCGCACAGCCGCAGCCGGTTTCCTTGGCCGCGTCGGCATGGGGAGCGCTGTCGGTGCCAAGGAAAAACCGCGCGTCGCCGGACACGGCTGCAGCACGCAACGCCAGACGATGCTCTTCGCGTTTGGCGACCGGCAGGCAGTAGTAGTGCGGGCGAATACCACCGACGAGGAGGTGATTGCGGTTGATGATGAGGTGGTGCGCGGTGATGGTTCCGCCAAGCCCGTCCGCCGCCGACTTCACATAGTCAATGCCGTTCGATGTCGTGATGTGCTCCAGAACGCAGCGCAGTCCGGGCGTGGCACGTCGGAGGGGATCGAGGACACGGTCGATGAACACCGCTTCGCGGTCGAATATATCGATATCCGGATCGGTCACCTCGCCATGCACGCACAGCGGCAGGCCGACTTCGGCCATGCGCTCAAGCACTGCCCTCACTTTGTCGAAGTCGCGCACGCCGGAGGCGGAGTTTGTCGTGGCGCCGGCGGGATAGAGTTTCACCGCTTTGACGAGACCCGATGCGGCGGCCGCGGCGACATCGTCCGCGTCGGTCGTTTCGGTCAGATAAAGCGTCATCAGCGGCTCAAACGAAGATCCAGCGGGCAGGCTTGCGAGGATGCGATCGCGATAGGCGGCGGCGTCTTCGCCGCACACCACGGGCGGCACCAGATTGGGCATGACGATGGCACGGGCAAAGTGTGCCGCCGTCACCGGCGCCACCGCGCGCAGCATGTCGCCGTCGCGCAAATGCAGGTGCCAGTCGTCGGGGCGGCGAAACGTGAGCGTGTCCGTCATGCGCAACACATGCCGCGCACATTGCTGCATTGCAAGAACAAATGACCGGTATTACGGCTCGTTCGGGAAGCGCTGCCCGCAGTTTAGAACGGCCACTGCTGCCGGTCTTCGGGGTCGTGTTCAAGCTCAAGCTTGTCCGCGTCCAAACCCTGGTCGGCGAATTTTCGTGTCAGCCGTTCAGACAGGCGCACATATATCCACACCGATGCCGCAACACCGAAAGCGGTACACGACACCGCCACAAGCCAGTTCCTCTGGGCGATGCCGAAAACTCCACCGGCCATGACACCGGCGATTGCCGCAAAACTCGCCAGATGCAGGGCGCGGTTGCGTTCCTTCCGGTACTGCTGGATGCTTTCATAAAGCCTGCCGACGAGTTCCTGCTCAGGTATGCCCTTGAACCGCGGGTCGCCCTGCCCGCGCAGTTCATCGGCATAGGCGCGTGCCTGCAGCTCGACCGACCAGTCTAGCTCGCCGCCTTCGCGCGCCTGTCGTCTGCGCCGTTCCATCGCGCGGAACACACCGAGCGAAACAACCACAAGACAAATGACCAGAAGCCAATCCATATGACCTCACAATCGCTGGCCCCATGCCACTGATGTCTTAGTTTTGGCCCTGTGCCGAAAATTTCCAGCAAATAGACGCTCATGTCACGAACTGTTTACCGCCGAGATGCCGGGCGCCTGCTCCAGTGCGAGCGTTTCAGACGTCCAGTTCGCGCTCCAGCGGCGCAAAATAGGTATCGACCGCGGCATCAGAAACTTCCGCAAGCGTGGCGGGTTTCCAGCCCGGCTCCTGATCCTTGTCGACGACCACCGCCCTGATGCCTTCGAAAAAGTCGGCACCGCGATAGATGCCGTTGACCATTCGGTACTCGAGGCGCATGCAGTCTTCGAACTCAAGCTCGCGCCCGGCGCGAATCTGGCGGAATGTTATGCGCTGGCTGGTGGGCGATTTGGAGCGCATAATTTGTGCCGTCTTCTGCGCCCATTCGGTTCCCTCCGCGTCGAGGCTATCAAGAATAGCGTCAACACCGGGAAGCGAAAAATGCCGGTCGATTGCGGGCCGCAGCTCCGCCAGTGGCGCCGCGCCCGGATCGGCGCACATCGCTTGCAGGACCGATCCAGGATCGACGCCGCCTATGAGCGCGGTTTCAATGTCACCGAGACGGTCGGACGGCGTGAAATGGGTCGCAATCCCCGCATAACACGCATCGGCGGCCTTGAGCCTGTGTCCGGTCAACCCCATGAACATGCCGATTTCACCGGGACAGCGCGGCAGGAAGTAGGTGCCGCCCACATCGGGGAACAGACCGATGCCGGTTTCCGGCATGGCAAACGTCAAGCGCTCCGTCACGACGCGGTGGGAACCATGCACCGAGACGCCGACGCCGCCGCCCATGGTTATGCCATCGAGCAGGGCAATGTAGGGCTTCGGATAGCGCTTGATGAAGGTGTTGAGTTTGTACTCTTCCTCATAGAAAGCCAGAAACGTTTGGTCGCGGGCAAGTCCCCAGTCGTAGAGTGCGCGGATGTCGCCGCCGGCACAGAATGCCTTTTCGCCGGCCGCCTTGACGATAACGAGGTCGACCTCGGAATCTCCGGCCCACGCTTCCAATTGGGGATGCATGGCACGCACCATGCCAAGCGTCAGTGCGTTCAATGCACCCGGCCGGTTCAAGGTTATGACACCCGCCTTGCCGCGGACTTCGAAGAGGACTTCCGGTTCGCTCATGTAAATGATGACCTGAGTTGAGAAGTGGATTACCGGCCAAGAATGGATCTGGCGATGATCAGCCGCATGACCTCGTTGGTGCCTTCGAGGATCTGGTGCACGCGCACATCGCGCAGATACCGCTCGATCGGATAGTCTCTCAAGTAGCCGTAACCGCCATGCAGCTGCAGCGCCTGATTGACCGTATCGAAACCGACATCCGTCGCAAACCGTTTTGCCATGGCGGCCTGGCGCGTCGCATCCGGGTGCTTGGCGTCCACCATAACCGCCGCCTTGTGCAGCATCAAACGCGCGGCTTCGAGATCCGTCGCCATGTCGGCAATTCGGAATTGCAGCGCCTGAAACTCGTTCAGGTGGCGACCAAACTGCTTGCGCGCGCCCATATAGGAGACGGCGGCATCGAGGCTCGCCTGGGCGGCGCCGATGGAGCAGGCACCGATATTGAGCCGGCCGCCATCGAGACCCGCCATGGCGATCTTGAACCCCTGCCCCTCAACGCCGATGAGATTTTCGACCGGAACGCGGCAGTCTTCGAAGTTGACCATGGCGGTCGGCTGGCTGTGCCAGCCAAGCTTGTGCTCCTGTGCCCCAAAGCTCAGACCCGGTGTGCCGTTCTCGATGCCTATGCAGGAGATGCCGGCCGGGCTGTCATTGCCGGTGCGCACCATGCAGACATAAAGGTCGGAGGCTCCCGCACCCGAAATGAACGCCTTCGATCCATTGAGCACATAAGAATCGCCATCGCGCACCGCTTTGGTACGCAATGCGGCCGCATCCGAACCCGATCCGGGCTCCGTCAGGCAGTAGCTTGCAATGAGGTCCATGGAACACAGGCCCGGCAGCCAGCGCTGGCGCACGGCGTCTCCACCAAAGCTATCGACCATCCACGCCGCCATGTTGTGGATCGAAATGAAGGCCGCCGTCGATGTGCATCCTTTTGCGAGTTCTTCAAAGATGATTGCCGCGTCGAGCCGCGAAAGACTTGAGCCGCCGACATCGTCGCGCACATAGATGCCGCCAAACCCGAGTGCCGCCGCCTGGCGCAGCGTCTCCACGGGAAACTCGCAGTCGGCGTCCCACCCGGCAGCGAACGGCGCCATTTGCTCATCGGCAAACTGCGCCGCCAGCTCCTTGAAGGCGCGTTGTTCTTCGCTCAGTTCGAATTCCATTGCGAACGACCCCGTTTTGTCGCAAAGCCATGCTCCCTTGGGCCATGCCCCGCTGGCCGCATTTGTCTCAGGGTGATAGAAGCGCCGAACATGCCCGTCAAGCTTGCCTCCAGAACACGCCCCCACCGCGCCGTCCGCGCGGCTTGCATTGCCGTGCTTCTCGCATCGTCGGGCATTGCGGTTGCACAGGAACATTTTCCGCTGCCGCCGGAAAAACCCGAGATCATGTCGGCGCCGCATTTTTCCAACCCGCCCCTGCCGCTCGACAAGCCGTTTGGCGTGAGCGCACCGGTGCCGGAACCCGCACCCGATCCCGCCCCTGAAACCGATGCGGGCGCACCGCAAGAAGCCGCCGAGGAGCCGCCGGAACCGCTGGAACCGCTTGAGCGCCCGTGGACGGCCAAAGAAGTCGCCGCCGGACGCGCCCAATGCACGCGGCTGCTTTCAGACCTTGCCATCGAGTGGCGCGAGACGGAGACCATAGGGGTGGCCGAGGGATGCGGCATCTCCGCTCCGGTCATCGTCAGCCGGATTGGCGCCGGGGGAGCGGTGGAAATCTCTCCGGAAGCGACCCTCAATTGCACTCATGCCGCCGCGCTTTACACCTGGATTGAAGATACGCTCATACTCGTGTCGCAGGACACGATGGGCTCGGCCATCACCCGTATCCAGAACGTCTCGTCCTATGTCTGCCGGCGGCGCAACAACAATCCGGAGGGCAAGCTTTCAGAGCACGCCCTCGGTAACGCTCTCGACATCGCCGCCTTCAGTTTTGCGAACGGCACAACGGTAACGGTCAAAGATGATTGGCCGCAGGGTTTCTCCGGCCTCGTTCCCGATGACGCGGCGACTTTTCTCAAAAGCGTGCATGAGGGAGCGTGCGAGGTCTTTTCAACCGTGCTCGGCCCGGACGCAAACGCCTCGCATGCCGATCACTTTCACCTCGACCTTGGCCGTAGTGGGCGCTATCTGATTTGCGAATAGGCCTACATGCGCGATGGCGCGAGTTTTACCGCCGTCCCGTAGACGAGTATCTCTGCAGCGTTTCGCATCACCATGGATGTCGCAAACCTGACACAAACCACGCCGTCGGCACCCATTTCCTCGGCCTGTCGGAGCATGCGATCGTAGGCCTGCTCACGCGCTTCCGCCATCAGCTTGGTGTATTCACGCACCTCGCCGCCGACGATACTGCGCAGCGCGGCGATAAAGTCCGCCCCGATGTGTTTGGCGCGCACGACATTGCCGCGCGCGACGTCCAGCACTTCAACGGTTGTGTAGCCGGCAATTTCTTCCGTGGTGGAGGTCTTCATCTAACCCTGCCTATTGATCGACATTCTTTTCGTAATGGTCGTCTTCCGTACTCGCCAGACGTTCCTTGACGACGCGCCACAAAAGGTAGCCGACAACCGCCGCAATGGCGAGCAACGGCAGTCCGAACGGGAACAACGCGATCATTCCGCCCAGCATCGCGAGGCACCATACACCGCCGAGAACGAGCACAAGTATAAGGGCGATCTTTTCCAGGGCCATGACGGAACCTTCTTTCAGCAATCATCAGGTGTTGTTTCAAATATAGGTGGAAACGCGACAAATTTCATCCTCGGACCGCCTTTTCGTGGCGCGCCGGTTACCCTGCGACGAGATTTCCGTTTTGGAATTGGTCCAATTCGAGGATAATCGGATTTCAACATCCCAAAACCACGGTCCGTCCCATGTCATCGAAAGCGAAGTCCCCGATCTATCTGCGTCCCAAGGACGTACCGGCGCGCGCCCAACCGTCGGAAATGCCGGCTCCGGGCTATCCCGCAACGCGGCTGCGACGCAACCGGCGCGGAGACTGGGCGCGGCGCCTCGTGCAGGAGAATGCGCTGAGTGTCAACGATCTGATCTGGCCGATCTTTGTTGTCGAGGGCGACAATGTCCGCGAGGCGGTGCCGTCAATGCCGGGCGTCGATCGCCTGTCCGTCGATCTGGCGGTTGAAGCGGCGGCGCAAGCAGCGAACCTGCAAGTGCCCGTTGTGGCGCTCTTTCCCTATACCGACGCGGAGAAACGCTCAGAAGACGGCCGCGAGGCGCTCAACCCGGAAAACCTCGTCTGCCGCGCCACCCGGGCGATTTCCCAGAACGTGCCGGACATCGGCATATTGTGCGACGTGGCGCTCGACCCTTACACGAGCCACGGCCATGACGGCGTTATGGCGGGCGACGAAATCCTCAATGACGAAACGCTTGAGACACTCGTTGCTCAGGCGCTTGTGCAGGTGGAGGCCGGCTGCCACATCATCGCGCCATCGGACATGATGGATGGCCGCATTGGCGCCATTCGTCTGGCGCTGGAAGAGGCCGGACACCGCAATACGCAGATTATGGCCTACGCGGCGAAATACGCGTCCGCCTTTTACGGCCCGTTCCGCGACGCCATCGGCTCGACAGGGGCACTCAAGGGCGACAAGCGCACCTACCAGATGGACCCGGCCAATTCGGATGAAGCATTGCGCGAGGTCGAATTCGATCTTGCCGAAGGCGCTGACATGGTGATGGTCAAACCGGGCATGCCCTATCTCGACATAGTTCGCCGCGTCAAAGACACCTTTGCGGTTCCGACCTACGCCTACCAGGTGTCCGGTGAATACGCGATGTTGATGGCGGCTGCGCAGAACGGCTGGCTCGATCATGACAAGGTCTGGATGGAGAGCCTCACCGCCTTCAAACGCGCCGGCTGCGACGGCATTCTCACATATTATGCGCTTGAGGCGGCGAAGCGTCTGCAGGGCTAACTGTCAAAAACCAATGTGATCTGCAATTAGGCCGGCGACCAATTCGGGATAGGCCTGCGGCACCATGTGGCCGGTGCCCTCCACCACAGTGAGGCTCGCGCCGGGTATGGCGTCCGCCGTCAGTTCGGCGATGCGTGCGTGCACCGGATCCGTGTCGCCGCCGTGCAGGATCAAAGCCGGAACCGCAATTTCGGCACAGTCATTTAACGTTGTCGGGCTGGCGTGCACCGCCTCGAGCGCCTGAGCAACGGCACCTGCAACGTCGACAAGTTTCACTTTGATTTCGTCAGGAAGCGCGGCCCAGCCACCGGGACGTCCATTGTAATAGTCGTAATAGATGCTGAACGCGGTTTCCGGGTCGCCGGCACGCACGCCCGCGATGTAGCGGTTGTTGACGGCTTCGATGTCACGCGCCATGCGGACCTCGCCCGCCTGATCCAGAAACGGGTAGCTGGCCGGCTCGATCAGGGTCAAAGAGGCGAATAGTTCGGGTTTTCGCAGGATGAGCCGCAGCGCCACGGCGCCGCCGTAGGAATGGCCGACCAGATGCATGGGCGCGGGCACATGGGCAAGGACAGCAAGTGCCGCGTCAGTCTCGATATCGAGTGTCACGGGCCCCTCGCCTGCATAGGCTTCAGTATCGGCAAATCCCGACATATGAATTGCCCAGGTACTCACATTCCCCTCAAGGGCCCGCACCATCGGCCGCCAGATGGCGGCTGAACTGCCGCCTGGAGGCAGCAGGATCATGGGCGGCCCCTCACCTGCAGTTTCAAAGCCGATCGTGCGGCCTGCATGTTCAATGGTCGGCATTGCCCGGCCTCTACCTTGCGATGATCGCTGGTGCACAGAAGAATCGAAGTATGGTGCTGCCGACACCCGGTTCTTGCGCGCCATCACGCAGACCATATGGTGATGCAAGGCCGGATAGAAGGCTAAACGTTTTTGGAGAACATCCGCGATGAGCCAGTTCCACATGCCAAACCTCGGGTCCGATCCCGACAGTCCGTTTGCCCGCGACGGCGACGGCAAGCTCCTGCGGCGTGGCTTCTGGCTCGATATGAGCGACCACTCTCTCGTGCTCGCGATGACACAAGGGCTCGGCGCCAGCCTTCCCAACGATCACAAACGCGCCCATCTCCACGACCTCGGGCGGGCGCGCCTTATCGATCAGGTTTGTGTGCAGGAAATTCTGCCGCCGGAGGGCAGTAACGTCTAACGGGTGTTTTCGTCGGCATTTTCCGCCGGCGGCGGTGGTACTTCGTTCACCGAAAACTGGCCGTCGCCATTGGCATCGACCATGTCGAAGGCGTCGTTATACATGCCAAGAGACTGGATCATCGGGGCGTGACCCGTGCCGTCGGCGGCTTCCTTGTCGATAAACACCCGGAATTCTCTCCGGTTCAAGGTTCCGTTGCGGTTGGCATCGGCGGCTTTGAAGTTCGATTCAGAATCGGCTCGAGCCGGCTGCCCGGCAGCGCCAAACGCACCCATGAGCACCAGGGAAACCGCGCCAGCCAAAATCCGTCCAGTCACGTTCATAAAGCCTCCAGAAGTCAAAATCGCAGCAATCTCTCATCGGCGTTGTTAGCACCGGTTGCGTCCAGCACGCATTAATTCTGTGTAAGCATACCGTTCCGGCAGATTTATGGCGCAGGCGCCACTTTTCAAGCCACGATTGCCGCACACGGGCGAACAAATTGGCGTGACCTATCCTGCCTCAAGGTCCATCCCCGGCACGCCCTCGATCACAACGCTCGTGCGCCCGCCGAAGCCATTGAAGTCGCTTGTCAGGGCGTTTGAATAAGCTCCCATGCGCTCGATTAGTATCCAGTCGCCTTCGTCGATATCGTCGGGCAGCGTGAATGTCACCGGCAGTTCGTCCTGTGGGTCGCAGGTCGGGCCGAAGATCTTGAAGGGTACCGGCTCGCCGCGCAGCACGCGCGCACGGCCATAGGCAATGAGGGGCGGCTCGAATTTCATGACGTTGACTTCAGAGAGCGACCCGAAGACCCCATCATTGATGAAGAGCGCGTTTTCGCGGCGCAGGTGCACCTGAACGAGGATTGCCATGCCGTGGGCGGCAAGATAGCGGCCGGGCTCACAGTAGAGCGGCAAATCGGACCATTTGCCAAGCTGCGCGTGACCGCGGCGGATTGCGTCGAAATACTGGCCGATCTCCGGCACCTGCCCATCGTAATCGACCGGAAACCCACCGCCAACATTCAAATAGCGGACCGTGACATTGGCCGCTTCGAACACCGCCTTCGCCTCCGCGATTGCGTCAACGAAGGCTTCTGGCCGCAGGCTGTGACTTCCGACATGGAACGACAGCGCGGCGTTTGCGCCAACCTGGCCGGTGCGTTTCAGAAGACCTGCGGCGACATCGTGGCCGGCCCCGAACTTCGTTGAGAAATCGTAAGTCGCGCCCCGGTTGGAAACCGCGAGGCGCACTTCGATGAGCACCTCCGATCCCAGCACCTCCAGTATTTTGTCGAATTCGCCGCCGTGATCGACCACGAAATCGCGCACGCCGTGCAGGTCGTAGGCAAACCGCAATGCCTCGCGCGACTTGACCGGATGATTGAAGTAGCAGTGCGCATCGGGAAACAGATCGCGCACCAGTGCAATTTCCGCCCTCGATGCGGTGTCGAAGTGGCGGACGCCCCCCTCGTGCAGCCAGCGCAGCATGTTGGGGTCGGGGTTGCACTTTACGGCATAGAGAGTGCGGCCGGGAAAGTTCGACACAAAGTCGCTGGCGCGCGCGCGCACGGCTTCGGGCCAGTAACAAAAGACCGGCTCGTCCGGCGACGTCCGGTCAATGAGATCGGATACCGACGTATACGAGTTGAGGTCGCGAGCGCTCACCGATCGAGACGTGCAATGAGGCTTGATGTGTCCCACCGGCTGCCGCCCATGTCCTGCACTTCGGCGTAGAACTGATCGACAAGTGCGGTCACAGGCAGCTTGGCGCCGATGCGGCGGGCTGTATCAAGGCAGATGTTCAGGTCCTTGCGCATCCAGTCGACCGCGAACCCGAACTCGAACTCGTTCTTCGCCATCGTCTGGTAGCGGTTTTCCATCTGCCATGACTGGGCCGCGCCCTTGGAAATCACTTCCACCACCGAAACCGGATCGATGCCCGCCTGCTTGGCAAAATGCAATCCTTCGGAGAGGCCCTGCACAAGTCCGGCGATGCAGATCTGGTTGACCATTTTGGTGATCTGTCCCGAGCCCGACGGTCCCATCAGCTGGCACATGCGGGCAAAGCAGTTGATCAGCGGCTCGGCGCGCGCATAGGGCTCGCTGTCACCACCGACCATGACTGTCAGAATACCATTTTCGGCACCTGCCTGCCCGCCCGACACGGGAGCGTCGAGAAAGTGTATGCCCTTGCCGTTGCCCGCGGCGTGGAGTTCGCGGGCAACATCGGCGGAGGCAGTGGTGTTGTCGGTGAAGACGGCGCCCTCCTTCATCGACTGGAAGGCACCATCGTCGCCTATGGTCACGGCGCGTACATCATCGTCATTGCCAACGCAAGCGAACACGAAATCAGCATCGGCCGCGGCTTCACGCGGCGTCAAGGCGGTACTGCCCTTGTGTTCTTTGGCCCACTTTTGAGCCTTTTCCGCGGTGCGGTTGTACACCACGACGTCGTGTCCGCCGGCCGCAAGATGTCCGGCCATCGGATACCCCATGACGCCAAGACCGATAAACGCAACACGTTCTCCCATGACCCGATTTCCTTCCTAGTCATTTCGCCGCACCGCGGCGCGGCGCAAATATCCCTGCAAATTGTCGCCATCGACCGCTAAAATGTCCATAAGGGTCGGAAACAATGCGGTGTCTTATGGTCGATTTCGAGAGCCTCGGCAACCGCACGCAGCAGAAGACGAAAGCAGCAACATGCCGGTGACATTCAACGACATCAAAAACGCCGCCGCCCTGCTTGACGGACGGATCATCAAGACGCCGCTGCTTCCTGCCCGCAAACTGTCGCGGCTGACCGGTGCCGACGTCTTCGTGAAGTTTGAAAACCTGCAGGTTACGAGCTCTTTCAAGGACCGTGGCGCGTTCGTCAAACTAAACAGCCTGACGGATGAGCAGAAGAAAACCGGCGTCATTGCCATGTCCGCGGGCAACCACGCGCAAGCCGTTGCCTATCACGCGGAGAACCTCGGCATTCCGGCGACCATCGTCATGCCGGAGACGACGCCGTTCACCAAAGTCGCGCAAACCAAAACCTTCGGCGCAAACATCGTGCTGGCGGGCGAAACCCTGGATGACGGGCGCGCCAAGGTCGCGGAGCTGATCGCGGCGCACGAATTCACAATGGTTCACCCCTATGACGATGCACACGTCATTGCCGGGCAAGGAACGGTGGGGCTGGAAATGGTTGAGGCCGAACCGGACCTTGAGGTTATTATCGGACCGATTGGCGGCGGCGGGCTCTTGGCGGGCTCGGCCCTTGCGGCAAAGACACTTAGTCCGAAGATCGAGATCATCGGATCGGAAGCGAGCCTCTATCCCTCCATGTACAACGCGCTCAAAGGCGATGGCGCGATTACCGGCGGAGCAACGCTCGCCGACGGGATCGCGGTGAAAAACGTGGCGCAGCAAACAATCGAAGTGTGCCGAGAGCTCGTCGACGACATTCTGCTCGTCGGCGAGGCCGCAATCGAACAGGCGGTCGATGCCTATTTCACGCTGCTCAAGACTTCCGCGGAAGGCGCGGGCGCCGTGCCGCTTGCCGCCGTCCTGACCAATCAGGAACGTTTTCGCGGACGCAAGGTCGGGCTCATATTAAGCGGTGGCAATATCGATCCCCGCATCATGGCGTCGATCATCTATCGGGAACTGGAACGCCAGCACCGCATTGTGAATTTCCGGGTGCAGATCAACGACCGGCCCGGCGTGCTCGGCAACATCGCGGTGCTGCTCGGGGAAAACGGCGCCAATATCCTCGAAGTGCAGCACAGCCGGATGTTTCTCGATGTCCCTGCGAAAGGCGCCGAACTCGACTTCATGGTCGAAACCCGCGACGGGCGCCACGCCGAGGAAATCGTCACACGCCTGAAGGCGGAAGGCTATCTGGTGCATATGCTCGACGCGCCCGGCGGTCGGACCAGCGACGAGCCTGCCGTATAGGGTCAAGACGTCTCGACATCAAACCGCAAACACCGCATGCTCGCGGTTTGGGACGCGGCGGTGGCGCGAAGGGCGGGAGATGATTGGGGAACCCTCGTTGCACATGTGGCTGACCTTCGCGATCATCGCGGTCGCGGTCGCCGTTTTTGCAAGCGAAAAGGCTTCGATCGAAAGCACGTCGGTCGGCATTGTCGTCGCCTTTCTGCTGCTGTTCCACTTTGTGCCCGGGATGCCCGAAAGCGCACACGCCGGCGTTACGGTGGAACGGTTGCTCGCAGGCTTTGCAAGCCCCGCTCTGATCACCATTATCGCCCTGCTCGTCATCGGTCAGGGTCTGGTGCAGACCGGGGCGCTTGAGGCGCCGACACGCAGCCTTCAGGAGTTTGCGTCGGGCCGGTCGCAGATCGTGCTGCCGCTTACTCTCATCGTCGCGGCCGCGATCAGCGCATTCTTGAACAACACGCCGGTGGTGGTGATGTTCATTCCGGTGGTCAGCGCGCTGTCGGTGAGGCTCGGCATGAGCCCGAGCAAAACGCTGATGCCGCTCAGCTTCATCACCATTCTCGGTGGCATGACGACACTCATAGGCTCATCCACCAACGTATTGGTGGCGGGTCTTGCCCATGACTATCGCGGCGTTGAAATCGGGTTTTTCGACTTTCTGCTTCCCGGCCTCTTTCTGGCCGGCATCGGCTTTGTCTATGTGCTGTTCGTCGCGCCGTTCCTGCTGCCAAAGGAAACTAAAGCCGCATCCGACACGACGGTTGCGAGCGGCCGGCAGTTCATCGCGGAAATCGCAATAACCGACGATCACCCACTTGATGGCGAAACGCCGGTAGCGGGCATGTTCCCTACGCTGAAAAACATGACGGTGCGTCTTATTCGGCGCGATGACCGGACCATTCTGCCGCCGTTTGAAGATATTTCGCTCAACGCCGGTGACGTTGTGATTGTGGCCGCGACCCGCAAGGCCCTCACCGACGCGCTTATTCTGGGCGATAGCCTGCGGCCGAAAGATGCCGTGCCGGATAGTGAAGCCTCTGACCCGGGAGCGGTTGACACAGCGGTATCCAGGCGCGGCAGCATGACCGTCGCCGAAGCCGTCGTGGCGCCTGGTTCGCGCATCATCGGGCGGCGCGTCGAGGAGGTCGGAAGCGCCTCGCTTGGCGGTTGCAAGATCCTCGGCGTGCAGCGCCGCAGCCGCATGGTGCGCGTGCCCTTGAGCGAACTGCGCCTCGAATCTGGCGATGTCGTGCTGGTGTTAGGCAGCCGGTCGCAGGTTCGCAGCCTGCGCCTCAATCACGACTTTCTGCTGCTTGAATGGTCGGCAACAGAACTTCCCGACATCGCGCTTGCGACGCGGGCGCGCCTGATCTTCGGTCTGACCGTTCTGTGTGCAGCGACAGGATTAGTGCCGATCGTCGTTGCGGCTCTCGCCGGGGCGTTCTTCATGGTGCCCGCCAAGTGCCTCAATCTCCGGCAGGCGGCGCGTGCATTCGACCGCAAGATCTATTTGCTGATCGGCGCTTCTCTTGCCATGGCGACGAGCCTGGAGGCAACAGGTGGCGCAAGCTTCATCGCAAACTCCGTCGTGCATGCGCTGGAAGGCGCAAGTGCCGCGGTGATCCTGTCGGTGTTCTTCATGATCATCGCCATCCTGACGAACCTTTTGAGCAATCACGCGACTGCCGCCCTCTTCACGCCGATCGCGCTCGATACGGCGACGACACTGGGTGTCGATCCGATGATATTTGTCGTTGCGGTGATATTTGCCGCCAACTGTTCCTTTGCATCGCCCATGGGCTACCAGACGAACCTTCTGGTCATGGGGTCGGGGCATTACCGCTTCTCGGACTTCCTGCGGGCGGGAACACCATTGATCTTTATACTGTGGCTGGCATATTCGGTGTTTGCGCCGTGGTACTACGGTTTGTAGCGCCATTTTGATTCTCGATGAGATGGAGACCCTTGCGTGAGCTACGAAGGTCGGCAGTTCCCTCAGTTCTATCTGACGCCGCAGTCGCGCTGTCCCTATCTGCCCGGGCGGCACGAGAGAAAGATTTTCACGCATCTGATCGGTAGCAACGCGCGCGAGCTGAACGAAATCCTGACCCATGGCGGGTTCCGCCGCAGCCAGAACATCGCTTACCGGCCGGCCTGCGAAACCTGCTCGGCCTGCGTCTCGGTCCGTGTGCTGGTGGACGAGTTCAAGATCGGCCGCAACCTCAAGCGTGTGAGGTCACAGAATCTGGATGTTTCAGGCGCGTTTGTGGAGAACCAGGCAACGCAGGAGCAATATTCCCTGTTCAGCGATTATATCGAAACGCGGCACGGCGACGGCGGCATGTCGGATATGAGCGTGCTCGACTTCGGCGCCATGATCGAAGACAGCGATATTCACACCGAAGTCGTCGAGTACCGGAACCGGCCGGCCATTCCGCTTGCCGAACCCGACCCGCAGAAGGGCGATCTGTTGGGCGTTGCCCTCACCGACCGTCTGCAGGACGGGCTGTCCATGGTGTACAGTTTTTTCGATCCTGAACACGAGGCGCGCAGCCTCGGCACGTTCATGATCCTGGAACACATTGAGCGCACGCGCGCGCTCGGCCTGCCCTATCTCTACCTCGGCTACTGGGTCAATGGCTCCGCGAAGATGGCCTACAAGGACCGCTTCCGCCCGCAGGAACATCTCAGCCCCGACGGTTGGGTGCGGCACGAGTAAGCGACCCTCGCGGTCCCGGCAAGCAGGCTGCAAGTTTGGCCAACTCTGATCAATAGCGCCAGACGGCCCACGGGTGATATCTGACATCTTCGCGTTGCAATGCGGCCATCGGGATACGACGCTGGCTGGGGCGGAGAAACGGTTGCGTTTTGATTGGCCGCCAGTAGAGTTGGATCAGACCATGTCTGCCATCGCCAGGGGGGGAGCAGCGATGTTGCGGGATCCCGCATCGGCCGAACCACACCTGAACATCAAAAACGAAGCTGCCGCAGGGGCACACCTTTATGCGTAGATACCTTGTCATTTCTGCAGTTCTTGCCTTAGCCGCAACCGTCAATGTTCGAAGCGCGGGCGCCTTCGATGCAAGCGATGCAATCCGCGCCTTTGGCGGTGCGGCGAGCGCCATCATCAATGAAGCGGCGCGCCAACGTCGCGAAGGCAGTGCAAGCGGCAACAGCACAGAGCCCGCGCAGCAAGCAGCGCAGCAGGGCATACAGCTGCGCAATGACAGATCCACCCGCCGCAGGGTTCAAGAGGCGCTTAACGCACACGGGTATGCCGCCGGCACGCCGGATGGCGTGTTCGGCCGCAAAACGCGGCGCGCCATCCGCGCTTACCAGCGTTCAATCGGCGAGCGGGCAACCGGGAGGCTGACACGCTCTCAGGCAATTCAACTGCTCGGCCAGGGACAGACCGCAGGCGGCCAGTCAGCGGGGTCGACAGGCGGCGAGTACGAGTTGCTGCACAATTACGACCTGCCCGGAAACGACCTCGCCATGATCAGGAACACCGATCTTGGCGACTGCCAGGCGCTGTGCACCGCCAATCCGCAGTGCCGGGCGTTTACCTTTAACGACCGCGCGGATGTTTGTTTTCTGAAATCCGGTGCCGGTGCACAGGTCGCCTTTTCAGGTGCTATTTCAGGCCGCCGTGCCGCCGGCGGGCAAGTTGCCTCGGCACTTGCGCAGGCGGACGCCGGACAGACCGGCTCTTTGGAAACGCGCGCGGCAGCCGGCAGCGCCCTTGCGGCCGCTCAGGGTCTCGGGTTGCCGGCCATCGATGGTTATGTGGCGAATTTGATCGGCGACTTCAACAACTACGACGAACGGGGAAACCCGGGAAGGTGGAAGCTGTTCCTCGACCAGATCATCCTGCGCGAACGTCCCGAACTGCTTGAAAGCCAGGAAACCGTCTCCGATTTTATTTACACGCATTTTTCGGACCAGGAAAAGCAGGACTTTTACGCGACAATCGATCCGGCGCTTGTCGATGGCTACTCCAGTCCGTCCTTCGGCCAGCTCGACATTTTCCAGAAACGCCGGGGCGCTGCGGTCTTCAACACCTATTTCAACGCGCGTTATGCGCCGCTCGCCGCTCCCCTGCCCCTGCCCATCGTCACGGTGCAACGTGTCGGCATTGGAGAGTACGATTTCGATAACGAACGGTTTCCGATCGGTTACGATAATTCCAGCTACGACAACTCATTTTTCCTCTTGCCCGAAAATACCGCAAAGGCTCACGCCAATGCCGGTCTGGAGCGGCTGCCGGACTTTATAAACGTGCCCGAAGCCGAAGCCGAAACGTTCTGGAATTCCCTGCAAAAGGCGGGAGGCGGCAACCGGCGCGTCGCCTACATTGCCGTATACGGTGCCCTCAACAGGTTTGAATCCGATGTCGAACCCTCGGAACGCTACAGCATCGATGAAAAAGACATCGGCAGTCTGGAGGGGCTGAGGTACTTAAGACCCCGGTTCGAAACCGAAGTCCATCGCATGGCCCTCTTCCGGCACGCGGCGCCTGGCACCGAACACGGCCTCACGAGTCTGATCGAGGACTACACGCTTCAGGATTATCTGCCGCAAATCGATGCGTCGGACCTGCAGGCAATGGCGGAGAAGCGTGACTACGAGGGCGTGCTGTCAATCGACGTCGTCAGTCAGGCCGCGCTGGTACCGGTGATCGACGACTATGTGGCCGACACGGCATTCGTCGAAGAATACACCAAAACTGGAGACCGCTATCGGAGCGCCAACGAGTTTCAGCGTGACGACGTTCTTGTCGAGGAGCGCGAAAAGGTTGCGGCGTTGCGCCCCGAGGCGGATACGTTCTGGCTCGGCGGGCAAATTTCACTTGGCAGCTATTCTTCGGATGCAGACAGCTTCTCGGTTCAGAGCCTGTCGTTGAGTACAGCACGAAATCCGGACTACTACCTTGGCGAGGTTGAAATTACGGTCGAGAATCTCGACCGCTTCAAAACGCTTGCGGTGAGCGCGCAAGCCGCGGAACGCGCGGTAACGCAGGAAACCGACCGCGACTACAATATCCGCGTCCGTGTGCGGCCGGTCGCCGGCGATTTTGAGTGGAAGTATGGCGACCGTCCGCTCGGCCGCCTCGGCATTGAAATCCTGGAAATGTACGTTCTGGTGCAGAAAGGCGACGACCAGAGTCAAACCCCGTTCATCCTCGCTCATGTGGCCCCGGACGGCGGCGACTTTACCGACGCCACAGCTACAAACAATCCGCTGCCCGCATGGCCGGAGCGGCCGGTGCTGAACCCCGATATCGTTGGTCTTCTTACGGTGCATGCCATGGAAGACCCACTACCGGAGACCATGTTGCGGCAACTTTTCTCGGACAGATGGATGTTCGAAAAACAGATCGGCACTTCCGTACCGGGGCAGTTCTTCGATAGCGATGTCGTGCCTTCGAACCTGACATTCTCGCGCCGGCGCGAAGAGTTCGAACGCTGGCTCCGTTTGCGCGTTCAGGACATGCCCGCGGTCTTCACCGTTCACTGGATCGGCAACAGTGTCAGCAACGACGACATTTGCCATCGCTTTACACCGCTTGAGGGGTACAGCGCTGCCCTGCAGTCGCACATGAGCGAAGCCGAAGCGCGGCGGTGGCCTGAGAAATTCCGCAAATGGGTCGAAGCGGGTACGCCGCGCGGCCCCTCGCGCGCCAGTCCGATGCTGTTCAAAACGCACGGGCCTCCTTCGAATGAATATAACTACGAATGCGACCCGAGAGGGCGCGAAGCGCTCAATGACGAGATCCTCATAGACGACGAAGTCACGCGCACGTCTGCACTGGTTGTTGACTGGATGCCGCTGTTTATGGACGGCCGCTCGACCCATACAGACACCACACTTGCCTCAATCGATATTGCCGTAGACGACATTGAACTGGTGACCAACGGAGAAAATGCGCCGCATGTCCGGATTCTCGCGAGAATGCAGGAGATCCGGTATCACTCGACAATGGATGTGAATGTCACCGCTCCAGTCGATACCGCACCGCAAAATCTGATCGCACGGTTCGACACGAGCGTGTTCGAGCTATCCGACGCGGCCCTTGCGGCTGGCGGCGGGAGTTCGCCTGAAGCGGATGTTCCCGAAGGCGGCTCTATTGAAGATATGATCCTTCAGGGCGCCGCCGAGGAACCAGAGGCGGAACCAGAGATGATCACGCAGGCGGAAAGAACCGTCGAGTTCAATGATGGGGTGTCCGGTTTCGCGCTTTCATCCAGTGGACGCATTGCTCTGATTGGACTGCCGGACGATCTTTCCATCTGGAATCTGGCCACCGGCGAACGGGTACGGCAGTTGATCGACTACGGCGGCACACCGACCGAAATCGGGTGGTCGGCACAAGGGCGCCATGCCATTACCGCTCATAGCGACGGCAATATAAGGCTGTGGGATCTGGTCGGCGGCAAGCTTCTCAAGTCGTTTCAGGCGGTTAACGTGCGTGCGATTCGGTTTGCACCTGACGGCACGCGATTTCTCATGGTCAACGACCACTCGCAGCTTGAACTCTATGAACTCGAATCAGGCGCCATGGAGCGCCGTTACGAAGGCCAGTATGCAGGAGAAGACATTGCGCTAAGTGCAGATGGCACAATGGTGGCGAGCGGTGGCGGCGAGAATGTAGCCATCTGGGATCTCGAGACCGGCGAACTGATACGTGTCCTGGTCGGCCATACGAACACCGTCAGGAGCGCCGCGTTCTCTCCTGACGGCGCTCTGATCGCATCGGGCAGTTCAGATGACACCGTCAGGCTGTGGGACATTTCATCCGGGCAAGAGCTACGCAGATTCGAAGGGCACGGCGATGACGTAAACGGCGTCGAATTTACTTCGAGCGGGAAGTATATCGTATCGGCCAGCGACGACGCCACGATGAGGGTGTGGGATACTGCGACAGGCCGGCTGGTGCGGGTTTATGTTCACGGCTCACCTTCGCAAACAGACGCCGATGGCCCGTGGCTTGCGAGTGATAGTTCCACGCTTGTTTCGACCAGCTACACCATGAAAGTCTGGAACCTGGACGGGCTGGAGTGAGATTCAGTCCGGCACCACGGCAGTGGCCTCGATCTCCACTTTTGCGCGGTTTTCGACGAGTGCTGAGACCTCCACAAGCGCCATGGCCGGGAACACGCGGCCGAGGATATCGCGGTAGGCGGCACCGACACCCGGCAGCGAGGACAAGTACTCCTGCTTGTCGGTGACGTACCAGGTGAGCCGTACAAGATGCTCAGGGGCGGCGTCGGCTGCCTCAAGACAAGCTTTGATGTTTTCTAATGCCTGTCGTACCTGGCCGACGAAATCGTCCGTTTCAAACACTTCCTCGCCGGTCCAGCCGATCTGGCCGGCGATGAACACAGAGCGGCCGCGCGCCGACACCACGTTTGAATACCCCTTGGGACGGGTCCAGCCGTCAGGATTGAATGTTTCGGTCACGTTCTTCTCTCCGGTTTTCTCGCGTTTACTCCGGCGTCTCGCGCAGGCGGAAACGCTGCACCTTGCCAGTCTGGGTTTTCGGCAGCGCATCGATGAATTTGACAACGCGCGGGTACTTGTAAGGCGCGATGGTCTGCTTCACATGATCCTTGAGACGTTTGACGCAGTCGTCATCGCGCGTCACGCCGTCGACCAACACCACATGCGCCTCGACGCGTTGTCCGCGCTCTTCGTCCGGCGCACCGATGACGCCGCACTCCAGAACGTCAGGGTGCGACAGGAGGGCTGCCTCCACTTCCGGACCGGCGATGTTGTAGCCCGCCGAAATGATCATGTCGTCGGCCCGCGCGGCGAAGTGGAAGACGCCGTCTTCGTCCTGCGAGAAGGCATCGCCGGTAAGGTTCCAACCATCGCGCACATAAGCCTTTTGGCGGTCATCGGCGAGATATCGGCATCCCGTCGGCCCGCGCACGGCAAGCTTGCCAACCTCACCACGCGGCAGTTCGTTCATGTCATCGTCGACGATGCGCGCCTCGTATCCGGTGACCGGTCGTCCGGTTGCCGCAGGTTGCGCATCGTCAAATCGATTGGTGATGAAGATGTGCAGAAGCTCCGTCGCGCCTATGCCGTCGAGCATCGGTTTTCCGGTTTTGCGCACCCAATCCTCAAACACCGGTGCCGGCAGCGTCTCACCGGCGGAGACCGCCGCTCTTAGCGACGACAGGTCGGCCCCCTCCTCCATCGCCGCCAGCATGGCGCGGTAGGCGGTCGGTGCGGTGAAGCTGACCGTCGCCCCAAAGGTCTGGATGATTTCGATCATGTTGGGCGGGCTTGCCTCTTCCAGAAGCGTTGCCGCGGCGCCGAAGCGCAGGGGAAATACCGCCAGGCCGCCAAGGCCGAAGGTGAAGGCAAGCGGCGGTGAGCCAACGAAAACGTCATCCGGGGTCACGTTCAGGACTTCCTTCGCATAGCCGTCGGCGATGATCAAAAGGTCGCGGTGAAAATGCATGGTCGCCTTCGGCTCGCCCGTCGTTCCAGACGTGAAGCCAAGCAGGCAGACATCGTCGCGGCCGGTGTCGACCGCGTCGAACTGCACGGCCTTGTTCAACGCCACACGATCAAGCTCTGCATCGTGATTGGCGGTGCCATCGAAGCCCACAACGTTTTGCAGATAGTCGCTCTTCTTCGCGCAATTGACGAGCTCGTCCATCATGCGGGTGTCGCAGAGCGCGAGTTTCACCTGCGCCTTGTCGACGATCTTGGTGAGTTCGATCTCACGTAACAGAGGCATCGTGTTGACGACCACGGCGCCCGCCTTGGTCGCGGCGAGCCAGCACGCCACCATGGCCGGATTGTTGGCGGAACGGATCAGCACCCGGTTGCCCGGCTCAACGCCATAGTCCTCGACCAGTGCATGGGCAAGACGGTTGGTCCAGTCGGTCAGTTCCTTATAGGTACGCCGGCGGCCATTGCCGATCAGGGCGGTGTGGTCGCCGAAACCGTTTGCGACCATGGCGTCGGTCAGTTCGACGCCGACATTGATGTGGTCCGGATAGGGAAATCCGTCGAGCAGGAAATCCGGCAATTGCTCGCTCGGCGGCAGGTTGTCCCGGGCGAACGTATCGACATGTGCAGATGGTCCGAGCATGGCCTATCCCTCCATAAGCGACTGGCGCGCGATAACGACTTTCTGGACGTCGGAAGCGCCCTCATAGATGCGCAGGGCGCGGATTTCGCGGTAAAGGCTCTCCACGATATGTCCTTTGCGTACACCGTCTCCGCCATGCAGCTGAACGGCGCGGTCGATAACGTCCTGGGCATGATCGGTGGCAAAGAGCTTCGCCATGGCGGCCTCGCGCGTGACCCGTGGCGCGCCCATGTCCTTGGTCCAGGCGGCGCGGTAGATGAGCAGTGCCGCGGCATCGACATCGACCGCCATATCGGCGATGTGCCCCTGCACCATCTGCAGCTCCGACAATGGCGCACCGAAAAGCTCGCGCGATGCGGCGTGTTTGCGGGCCTCGTCGAAGGCTCTGCGGGCAAATCCGAGAGCCGCCGCGCCAACGGTCGAGCGGAAGATGTCGAGTACCGACATGGCAACCTTGAAGCCCTGCCCGGCCTCGCCGACAAGCGCGTTGGAGCCCAGCCGCACATTCTCAAAGGAAAGCCGTGCAAGAGGATGCGGCGCGATCACCTCAAGGCGCTCGGCAACCGTGAGGCCCGGCGTATCCGCCGGCACCAGAAATGCCGACAGGCCGCGTGCGCCAGGCGCTTCGCCGGTGCGGGCGAACACGACATAGATGTCAGCGATGCCGCCGTTGGAAATCCAAGTCTTCTCGCCGTTCAGGACGTAGGTATCGCCGTCGAGATCCGCGCTCATGTCCATGGCGGCAACATCTGAACCGGATCTCGGTTCCGTCAGCGCGAAAGCCGAGATCGCCTTGCCCGCGCGCGTCGCCCGCAGCCACTCGCGCTGCTCGCGCGTTCCGAAAAGGCTGATCGCGCCGGTGCCGAGGCCCTGCATGGCAAAGGCAAAGTCAGCGAGGCCGTCGTGACGTGCCAGTGTTTCGCGGATGACGCAAAGGCTGCGCACATCCAGGCTGCCCGGATTGTCCGGGTCGACGGCCGAATGCTCAAGCAGTCCTTCGTCACCCATCCTTTGGACGAGATCGCGGCAGGCGCCATCGACATCGCCATGGTCCACTGGCAGATTGTTTTCGCACCAGCGCTCGAGCCGCTCATGCAACATACGGTGCCGGTCTTCGAAGAACGGCCAGTCGAGAAAGCTTGTATCGGCCATCAGTCGCCCTCGAATACGGGTTTTTCCTTCGCCACGAAGGCGGTGTAGGCGCGTTCGAAATCGCGCGTCTGCATGCATATCGCCTGCGCCTGCGCTTCCGCCTCGATCGCCTGCTCAAGGCCCATCGACCATTCCTGGTTGATTTGCGTCTTGGTGATGCCGTGGGCAAATGTCGGACCGGCGGCAAGTTTCTTCGCAAAGCCGATGGCGTCGGCCTCAAGATCGCCTGCCTCGACGATCCGGTTGAAGAAGCCCCAGGCGTGCCCTTCGTCGGCACTCATGGAGCGGCCGGAGAACAAGAGCTCCGCGGCCCGGCCCTGCCCGATGATGCGCGGCAGCATGGCGCAAGCTCCCATATCGCATCCGGCAAGCCCGACGCGTGTGAACAGGAAGGCCGTCTTGGCGTCTTTCGTACCGAACCGTATGTCCGACGCCATGGCGACAATCGCACCGGCGCCGACGCAAATGCCGTCGATGGCGGAGAGAATCGGTTTTCCGCAGTTGAGCATCGCCTTGACCAGATCGCCGGTCATTCGCGTGAAGGCGAGAAGGCCTTTCATATCCATCTTGACGAGCGGCCCGATGATGTCGTGCACATCGCCGCCAGAGCAGAAGTTGCCGCCGTTCGACGTAAACACGACGGCATCAACGTCATCGGCATAGACCAACTCACGGAAAGTATCGCGCAGTTCGGCATAACTTTCGAACGTGAGCGGATTCTTGCGCTCGGGACGCTTTAGCGTAATGACGGCAACGCTGTCTTCCATGCGCCAGTCGAAATGCTCAGGTGTGTGTCCGGCCAGCTTGGTCATTTTCGCCCTTCCCAATCGCTTTTAAGATCCTGCAGTGCACCGGTCAGTCCTGCTACCGCCTGCGGGTCAAGATCCCCGAGCAGTTCGTCTACCCAAGTCTCGTGAACGGCGGCCATCTGCGCGAAATTCTCCGTGCCCGCCGGCGTCAGGCCGACAAGCCAGGTGCGCCGGTCGCCGTCGCGCTGCCAGCGCTTCACCATGCCATCGGCGACGAGCCGGTCGACAATACCGGTGACATTGCCGTTCGACACCATCATGTGGCGTGACAGTTCCGACATCATCATGCCGTCAGGGTTGCGGTAGAGCGCCGCCATAACGTCGAAGCGCGGCATGGTGGCGTCGAATTCTCGGCGCAGCCGGTCGCGCAGTTCCGCCTCGATGAAGCGGGTTGATCGCAACAGGCGGATCCACAGCCGCAGCCGGTCCTTGCTCGCGCCATCGCCGCTGCGGGAAACCATGTCGGTCATCACCATGTTTCACCGCCAGACACCGAAATCGCCTGTCCCGTTATGGCGTCCGACCCCGGCCCCACCAGCCACAAGACAGCGGCCGCAACCTCTTCAGGCTGGACCAGCCGTCCCAGCGGATTGCTAGCGGCAAGCGATGCGCGCGCCTCTTCGTCGCTCATGCCGGTTTTCTCGATGATGTTGGCAATGCTTTCTACAAGCAGTGGCGTTTCGGTAAAGCCCGGACAGACGGCATTGGCGGTGACACCGCTGCCGGCGGTCTCGGCAGCAAGTGACCGCATGAGCCCGACGACGCCGTGCTTGGCCGCACAATAGGCGGAAACATAGCCATAGCCTTTGAGTCCGGCGGTTGAAGAGATGGCGATAAGCCGCCCCCAATCACCCCGCGCCATGCCCGCATGCCCCTGCTTCAAGGTTAGAAAGGCGCCGGTGAGATTAACCGCGAGCATTTCGTTCCAGAGATCCAGGCTGGTGCGCTTGAACGGAGCACTTTCCGCGGCCCCCGCATTGGCGACAACGATATCGACCGTTCCGGAACGTTCGTGCGCCGATGAGAACATGGCGGAGACGGAGGCTTCGTTGGTAACGTCGCCGGTGGCGGTAGCGATGTTGTCATGCTGAGACGCGGTTTGCTCTAGCGGTTCGGCGCGCCGTCCGGAGATCGTCACCGTCGCGCCGGCATTTGCAAGCGCCAGCGCAATCGCTGCCCCAACGCCCGATCCGCCGCCGGTTACAAGAGCATGTTTCCCTGCGAGTTCAGACATCGCTCATACCCGCATTGCGCCGCCCTCGCCGCGCTCCGACAGGCGCTGCAACTGATCGCGTCCTGGACGATAGGGATCCGGCCAGGAGGTTTCCTCATCGCCAAGAGCCGCCGCCGCATGCAACGTCCAATAGGGATTGGCAAGGTGCGGGCGCGCCAGGCACACAAGATCGGCCCGGCCCGCCATCAAAATGGAGTTAACGTGATCTGGCTCGTAGATGTTGCCGACGGCCATGGTCGCCATGCCGGTCTCGTTGCGGATGCGGTCGGAGAACGGGGTCTGGAACATGCGGCCATAGATGGGATCGGCGCGCTTCGATGTCTGGCCGGCGGAGACATCGCAAATATCGACGCCTGCTTTCTGCAGAACCCTTGCGATCTCAACTGCCTCTTCCGGCGTCACACCCTCGCCGTCGACCCAGTCAGTGGCGGATATGCGCACCGAGACCGGTTTGCCGTCGGGCCAGACCGCCCGCACCGCATGAAACACTTCAAGGGGGAAGCGCATGCGATTTTCAAGGCTGCCGCCATATTCATCGGTACGCGTGTTGGTCAGCGGCGTGATGAAGGACGACAAGAGGTAGCCGTGCGCATAGTGAAGCTCGAGCATGTCAAAGCCGGCGCGTTCAGCCATTTCAGCGGAGGCCACGAACTGATCGCGCACCCGGTCCATGTCGGCGCGCTCCATGGGCTTCGGCGTCTGGTTGCGTTCGGACCACGGCACATCGGAGGCAGACATGATCGGCCAGTTGCCGTCGGCAAGCGGCGCGTCCATTTCCTGCCAGCCAAGCTGCGTTGAGCCTTTGGCGCCGGAATGGCCGAGCTGAGCGCAGATCTTCGCTTCGGTTTCCGCATGAACGAAATCGGTCAGCCGTTTCCACGCGGTCTCATGTTCGGGCGCATAGAGCCCCGTGCAACCGGGCGTGATCCGACCTTCCGGGCTGACGCATGTCATTTCGACATGAACCAGCCCCGCCCCGCCCTTGGCGCGTTCGGCATAGTGGGCGAAGTGCCAGTCGGTCGGGCAGCCGTTTTGAGCCTTGTACTGCGCCATCGGTGACACGACGACGCGATTGGCAAGTTCCATTTCGCGCAAGGTGAACGGCGCGAACATCGGCGCGCGCACCGATCCCTGCTGCGCGCCCGCCTGTTTCTGGAACCAGGTTTCGGCGCCTTCGAGCCAGGACCTGTCGCGCAGGCGCAGGTTCTCATGGCTAATGCGCTGCGAACGCGTGAGCAGGGAGTAGTTGAACTGAACCGGACTAAGGTCGAGATACCGGTCAACTTCTTCAAACCATTCAAGCGAATTGCGCGCCGCGGACTGGAGCCGCAGCACTTCAAGGCGGCGCTCGTCCTGATACTTCTCAAACGCCGCTTCCATGGTCGGCTCGCTGTGCAGGTAATTGGCAAGCGCGATGGCAGAATCCATCGCCAGACGCGAGCCCGAGCCGATTGAGAAATGCGCCGTCGCCGCCGCATCGCCCATCAGGGCAATATTGCCATGATGCCATTTTTCGCAGAGCACACGCGGGAAGTTGATCCACGCGGACCCGCGGACATGATTGGCATTGGTCATCAGGGAATGGCCGCCGAGATAGCCCTTGAAGATCTCCTCGCAGACCGCGATGGATTCTACCTGGCTCATTTCGGCAAAGCCGAACTTCTCGTAGACCTCTTCGGATGTCTCGATGATGAACGTCGCGGTGTCGTCATCGAACTGATAGGCGTGCGCCCAAATCCAGCCGTGCTCACTCTCGACGAATATGAAGGTAAAGGCATCTTCGAACTTCTGGTGCGTGCCGAGCCACACGAACTTGCATTTGCGCACGTCTATGTCCGGCTTGAACTGTTCGGCATGCTCGCCGCGGGTCTTTGAGTTGAGGCCATCGGCGGCGACGACCAGATCGTATTCCATGCCATAGCTTGCGGCACTGTAGGCTTCGGTTTCAAAACGCAGGTCCACACCCAGTTCGCGGGCACGGTCCTGCAATAGCATCAACAGTTTCTTGCGCCCGATGCCACAAAAGCCGTGGCCCGAAGAGACCATCTTTTCGCCCCGGTAATGCACCGCGATATCGTCCCAGTAAGCGAAATTTTCGCGGATCGTGGCGGCGCTTACCGGATCGTTCTGGCGGAGGTTTTCAAGCGCCTCATCGGAAAGCACGACGCCCCATCCGAACGTGTCATCGGGCTTGTTACGCTCGATCACTGTCACTTCATGTGCGGGATCGCGCAACTTCATGCTGATTGCGAAATACAGGCCCGCCGGGCCGCCGCCTAGGCACGCAATCTTCATCGGCTTGATTCCTCTCGTTTACGGATTGACGACAGGATGACACGTAGGTTTTTTTATTTCAAGTTTAAAATATTTAGACATGAACAGATACCAGCACGGCGCGCCGATGGCGCAAAACTTGCGTGTCGCTTAGGGCTTTGAAATGAACGGCACCGCAGCGGCACGCAGCCATCGGAGGAATCGCACATGGGCACCGGAATTTCCGCATTAAACTCTCCACTTATGATAGAGCAACAACGCTTTGAACCGCCGCCGTTTTTTCTGATCATGGCAACGATCGGATCGGTCGGTGTTCTGCTCTATATCGCAGCTTCGGTGGTATTCGCTCCGGCGGCGGAGCCGATGTATCATTTTGGTGAAAACGGCGCGGTTACGGCGCTCTCAAGCGTATCTCTTTCCATGTCGAGCGCATTGGCGGCGGTGGTATTTTACGTCCGCGCTAAAAGCTGGGACCAAGGCGCACTGTTCTGGCTGTGCCTTACCGGCGCCTGCCTGTTCCTTGCGCTCGATGAGCAGCTCATGCTGCACGAACGCGGCGGCCTCGTTATCGAAACCACGTCTATCTCGGGCCTGGTCGAAGATTGGGACGATCTGATCGTTACGGTCTACGGCATTCTGGCGCTTGGCGTCGCGGCTCTGTTCGCGCGCGAAATTCTGCACTGCCGCACATTTGCGCTGCTGTTCGCGGTCGGCTTTGCCTTTTTCGCCATCCACACCGCCATCGACAGCTTCGTGCCCAACGCCGTCGCCTGGAAAGACGTACCGGAAGAAGGCGCCAAGCTCTTGTGCGTGTTCGCCGTACTTCTGGCGCTGGTGGGGTATGTTATGGCGATGCTGGAGAAGATCGTCAAAGCATCCCGTTGAACCTCACTTTCAAGTGATATGCATTGAGCTTGCACTTCGATGTGTCATCATCCTAGAGTTGTCTCGGGTGTGGCATGTTCGACCAACCGGGGCAACAGTCGATGGGTAACACTGATCGAGTTGGAGAAGGTGTTGATCCAGAGGCGATTAAGAAAGCGGGCACGGCATACCGCGACCTATCGATGCTGTTCGACCCGACAAAATCCCCATTTCTGACCCCCGACTATTTTCCGCCGAACATCTCTGTGACACCGCGGCACATCAAGGACGCGGCCACAAAATATGAACGTCGCAAGAAAGCATTCAGCTGGCGAAAGCTCAATGGTGCCCGCCTCAAACGTGTAATGAGAATTCTCGAACGAGCGGAAGCACCCGAATACACAGTGCAGTTCAGCGCCTGGAAGCCACTTCCATTCTACCGGGACTCCATCCTCGTCCATCTGGAATTGACCAGCGTTGATGAAGACACCCAAGAAACCCACCGACTCATTGTCACAAGCGACAATAAAGCCGCCTATCTTTCCGGTAAATCGCCAGTCATCCACGAACTCAATGCCAAACTCCCGATCCGTCTCGATGACGAGAATGTGGAGGAGTATCTAAACTTTTTCTGCGAGCACGTGCACGGAGAGATGGGAGGGTTTTATGTGGTCGAATCGGCATCGCGCCCAGTTGGTTCTGGTTCCATCGAAACCCTCCACCTGATAGCCGAAGACAAACGTGTCGGTCCTGCTCTTAGCTCCATTGAGCGGTCCCGGAAAGACAGGCTCGACGCCTTTCCAAGCGCGGTCATTGCACATCCAGTAATCAATCTGGAACGTAATTCGAAAGATCGACGGACCTTGCTCGCGACAGTCTGCTATGCCGGCAGCATTTTCAGAGTATCGTTTTCTGTTCGTGACAGCGGCATGATCGATATGTTGGAAGACAAGGTTGTGGAAGGCTGCGCAGTAGAGGGGCTCACGCTGCGCTGGACGCAATCGGTTGTACAGCCGAGGTGGACTGCGAACCTGTCTTTCGACGGTGAGGACTGATGCGATGAGCGAAACGGCCTCATTCGTGGAGACTCCTTCATCCGTCGAGACAATTCCAAACGACCTCTTTTACACACTGCTGCGAGATTGGGAGCGCGGACCGAACAAGCCGTTGCGCGTGCTTGGTCCAGTTGATCTGAACTCGATTGAGTTCCGGAGCGAAATCCATCTGGAAAACGTCGAATTCGAAGGTGCTTTGGACTTGGCGCACGCGCGGTTTGGCGCAAGCTTGACCCTGAAAGGTTGCATCTTTCACCACGGTGTAAACGCCAAGAATCTTGAGGTTAAGGGTGACCTCAGCTTTGACAGCTGCAGTTTTGCGGGCTCGATGCCATCGGACACTGCACTGCTTAATCTTGAGGCGGCGGAGATACACGGCACTTTGTCGATTACGCGCATCCACAATTGCCCAGGTGCGATTTCAATCGCTGACGCGGATATTCGTGCAAACTTAAGGATATCAGACTGCTTGCTTGGCGCCTTTGCCGCCATGGGTACCAAGAACGGCAACGCCACGTCTGAGAGTGCCACGTCGGCTGACGACGAAGTCCAAACAACACCCAAAGCTCATGATCCCTCTTCAATTGTGTTACGTCTCGATCGCTCGAACATCGGCGGCTCATGCAAACTGGGAGGTGCGATCGAGTTGGGCGCCTTGAGCACTTTGCAAGCGCCACGCGAACCTAAACTGATCATATTTGGAGGCGTAAGTGCTGACAATATAGCGGTCACGGGTGAGCTACTTATTTGCGACCGTTTTGACACTAGCGGTGCAAAGAGCACCAATATTATCCACGGCTCGCTGAGTTGTTCCGGTGCTGAGCTTGGTGGGGAACTCCGATTGACAAGCCTGATCATACGAGGTCTCGGCGATCGGAAAGATCCACATTTGGGATGGACAAACGCCACTCTTAGCATCGCGGGAACTAACTGTGCGTCCGTGGTCGTCAGATCAGTGGAATGTACCGGTGATTTCGATGCCTCCCATCTCTGCGCGAAAGAGAGCGTAATCGTTTGGGAGTGCAACGTTACGGATACGACCGGCGCAACTGATGTGCCGGGGACCACAAACTCCTCCGAGGAACAGAAGGCTTCTTTCAACTGCGCACGACTGGAGACCGGCAAGCTCACTTGCGGTTTACTAAAAGTTTCCGGCAACATCAGCGTTGAAAATTCGACAACCGGAACTTTTGGGATCCAAGATTCAGAGCTGTCTGGCTCACTCACGGCCGATTCCGCGCTTAGCAACAGCATGATCCTGGCCTCGGTGAGAGTGGCACAGGATTTCAACTGCAATAACGCCAGTATCGACGCCATGTTCGTCACTGACATGGAGGTAAGCGGTCAAGCCAACCTGATTGGTATATCCTGCAAAAACCTGATCAGACTGATCAGTGAACGGAATGAATATGCATTGACCGTCGGCAGATCCCTCGACCTGACATCATGTGAGATTGGCGGTCAACTGGACATGTCGTCGTCGAAGATTGGTGACGCGCTGTTGTTCAATGGGTCAAGCGTCGGTTCTTTTCTGACAGGAAACGAAGGCGGCCAAAATCGTTTCGGCGCGCTAAACATTGTCGACAGTCACTTCACCTCTTATGTGCGATTGCTTGGATTGCGAGTTGGTGCGGTACATGTGGACGACGTGCGACCACGATCGCCCGGCGATGACGGAAATGGCAGCAATGAACCTGGAATCACGCGCCCAAAGTTTCTCGGATGCTCGATTTCCAACAGCCGGTTCCTCGCGGGTTTGTTGTTCTGGCGTGAACGTCTTGGCCATGCCGCCTACGGACGCACGGATCGGTTTACAGCCTGGTCGTCAAAGGATTGCCTGCATTGCGAAGTTGGTTCTCAATTTGAAATTGTTGACTGCCAAATCAATGGCGATCTTGATCTGACCAGACTGATTGTGCATCCGGACCGCGATGCCGGAGTCACAGGTGCCAATGGAGGGATCCGGTTGGACAGAACCGCTGTAACAGGTGACCTCGACTTCAAATCCCCCCAGAGGATAATCACAGGTGCGGACCGGCCCACCGCGTTCAAGAGTATGGCGAAAAAGTGGATCGACGCCGCGTCAACCACCAATGTCGTGGATGGCTTGCGCAATATGCCACGGGCGCTGGCAAGTTTTCTTCAACTGAATGGTCTGGCTGCAACGAACATCGATCTCACGGGATTGGATCTTCGTAGCAACGCTGACCTTGAAGAAGATGTAACCGTTCATCGGGCAGGCTTTGTGTTTGCTGAGCGGCTTCAGGTGCCGGGGCGCTTGGTATGCTACTCTGAGATTCGAAGCTCGAATGTTCCGTTCGGTTCGGACTGGGTAAATGGCCTGAGAAACAACGAGCACCAACGCTACACTGCTGAATGTGATGCCGAACTTTCCAGCAGCCGTTTTTTGTACGAAGCCTTCATCGGAGTGCCAGGTGCATTGCTGCTTGAGCGCGCCTCAATCGGCGACTTGGTGGTATCCGCATGCAGTTTCAACACTGGAACGGGTGATGCGAAACAAACTGGGATCGTCCTTGAGCATGCAAAGATTTCACATCTGTGGATTCCGCGCATTAAGCGATGCCAGAACGGTGGAGGATTTCCGGTTCCACTGGACCTATCCGGTCTTGAGGTGGACGCCTGGACCTTCGATCTCGACGACGACGCTCATATCGATAAGGACGAGGCCGCTGCAAAGAGCTATATCCGGATTTTGAAAAACGACAAGCTTCACCGCGATCTCTATCGGGCGGTATACGATCAGCTGAGAAATTCTGGAAATGAACGCGAAGCGCGCAAGGTCTTTGTCGCCGAACACAAGCGCGCATTTCTTAATGAAACACGCGCGTTTCAGGCAAGATGGCAGGCATGGCTGCAGCGTCCTGCGCCCGTGTCTCCGGCCGACCCGCTATTCGGATCGCTTCAGTTTGGGCTTGAAGTGGTACGTACAGTACTCCTCGAGATGCCCTTTTCAGCTGTCTACGCACTGCGCACTGCGGGACGCGGGAGTTGGGATCGCTTCAACAGGCATTTTCTTAGCTACGGCGTTAATCCTTTGAACTTGTTCTGGCTAATTTGTGCTTTCTCGCTCATGACCTTTGGCTTTGTGGCCCGTGAACCCGGCAACTTTGAACTCTCCGACGCGTCGCGACTGGCAGTTGCGGAAGACAGGTTGGCTCAAAGCAACGAAACACGTGTCGCGCGTGGCATCGGTCTTTGCGACGACGGTGTGGTCCTTGGTCCGACCCCCGATGAGTGGGGTGTTACTGAGGCATTCTGGATGACGGTACGCTATCACATACCACTGGTTGGCTTGGTCGTGCGCGCCGAATACGAACCGACAGATGACCGCCCAGCTGCATACTCGTGGCTTTCAAAGCAAAACATCAAACAGTGCTTCAACAATTCGGCAGGTAAAGTGGCCATGTATCGACAGGCAGGACCGGAGAAAGGTTGGTTTACTCCCGAAGACTGGTTCTCAGCTATGGCTCTAATCAACTGGCTGTTCTGGCCAGTGTTGCTAACCTTCGCGCTTCGCAGGGCCTTCCGGGAAAGCGGCCGCTAGCCCAACTCCCCGTCGATCACATAGCGCAGGATGTCGACGACCTGGGCCGGTGTTTCGGTGACGGCGAGCGCGGCGGCGTCGACCTCTTTCAGGGCGTGCTGGTGGTCGGGGCCGTGCATGACGATGATCGCCTTGCCGAGCGCCGAGGCGTAGCCCGCGTCGAAGGCGGCGTTCCATTGCTTGTATTTCTCGCCGAAGCGCACGACCACCACATCGGCCTTTTCGATCAGCGTGCGGGTGCGTATGGCGTTGACGTTGGCGCCCTTGTTGTCGTGCCAGAACTTGTTCTGTTCGGCACCGAGGATAGTGACGCCGCAGTCATCGGAGGCTTCGTGATTGGTCACAGGCGCCGAAAACGCGACAGGCAAGCCCGCGGCCTTTGTCCCGTCCTCGATTTCATCGCGCCAGTTTGTGTGAATCTCGCCAGAGAGATAGACCTGCCAGTTCATGCTGTTTCACCGGTTCGTTGCTGGGACAATAGGCGGCCTTAACGTAGGTGCGGAAGGGATATCAGCCCTCCGCCTCCGGGCCGAAACGGTTGTTGCGCGGAAAGCCCTTCGGCGGCAGGCGTCCGGCCTGGGCACGCAGGCCGAGCCATTCCTTGAGGTCGGTCACGGTCCAGGTGCGCGCGGAACTGTCCTGCCAGGTAAGGCCATCAGCCAGCACAAATGCCTTGGCGTCGGACAGTCCGCCGTCCTTATAGCGCTGCAGCCGCACGCCCTTGCCGCGTGTCATCTCCGGCAGCTCCGCGAACGGGAAGATCAAAAGTTTGCGGTTTTCACCGACGACAGCCACGTGATCGGCGCCTTCAGGCACATGGGCGCAGGTCTGCGCCTCGACCGGCGCCTTGACGTTCAGCACCTGCCTGCCCTTGCGTGTCGTTGCGACCACGTCGCTTTCCGCCACCACAAAGCCATTTCCATCGGAGCTTGCCAGCAGAATTTTGCGGCCCGCCTCGTGCACAAAGAGTGCGACGATGTCGTCGGTGTTTTCCATATCCGCCATCAGCCGCAGCGGCTCGCCATGGCCCCGGCCGCCTGGCAGCCGGTCGGCGTTGAATGTGTAGAACTTGCCGGACGACACGAGTGCCAGCAGCTTGTCGGTGGTGTGGGCGAAAAACTCAAACCGGCTACGGTCGCCTTCCTTGAAGGCCAGACCGGACGTGTCGGCCATATGGCCCTTCATGGCCCTGATCCAGCCCTTCTCCGAACACACGACGGTGATCGGTTCCTTTTCGATCATCGCCTGTTCAAGATCGACCTCGACTTCCGGCGCATCCGCGAAAGCGGTGCGGCGGCGGCCAAGGTCGGTATCCTTGCTGAACGTTTTGCGGGTTTTGCGGATTTCACCGGCGATCATCGCCCATTGCGCTTCTTCCGATGCAAGGAGCGCCCGCAATTCGCCCCGCTCGGCGATCAGGTTCTCATGTTCGCGCCGCAGTTCCATCTCCTCCAGCTTGCGCAGCGAGCGCAGGCGCATGTTGAGGATCGCTTCGGCCTGCGTATCGGTGAGCTCGAAGGTGCGCATCAGATCCTGCTTGGGATGGTCCTCCTCGCGGATGATGCGGATAACTTCATCGAGGTTAAGAAAGGCGATGATGTAACCGCCGAGCACTTCAAGCCGATTGGCGATCTTTCCAAGCCGGTACTCGGTGCGGCGCACCAGAACCACCTTGCGGTGATCGAGCCATTGGCGCAGCACGTCGCGCAGCGACAGCACGCCCGGCATCCGGCCCTCGGCGAGCACGTTCATGTTGAGCGAAATCCGCGTCTCAAGGTCAGACATCTTGAACAGGGATTCCATCAGCACCACCGGATCGACGGTGCGCGACTTCGGTTCCAGCACGAGACGAACGTCTTCGGCGGACTCATCGCGCACATCGCCCAGAAGTGGCAGCTTGCGGGCCTGCATGAGTTCGGCGATTTTTTCGACCAGTTTGCCCTTCTGCACCTGATAGGGCATCTCGGTGACGACGATCTGCCAGGTGCCGCGGCCAAGGTCTTCGCGCTCCCAGGTGGCGCGCACGCGAAAGCCGCCGCGTCCGGTCCTGTAGGCCTCGGTTATGGCGTCACGGCCATCGACAATGATGCCGCCGGTGGGCAGATCGGGGCCTGGAACATATTCGACAAGCTTTGCCACCGTGGCATTGGGGTACTTGATCAGGTGCAATGCCGCATCGCAGAGCTCGTGCGCATTGTGCGGCGGGATCGACGTTGCCATGCCCACCGCGATGCCCGAGGCACCGTTGGCAAGCAGATTGGGGAATGCGCCCGGCAGCACCACCGGTTCTGAGTCCTCGCCGTCATAGGTCTCGCGGAAGTCGACCGTGTCTTCCGATATGCCTTCAAGCAGCGCTTGGGCAACTTCCGTAAGCCGCGACTCGGTATACCGCATGGCGGCGGCATTATCGCCGTCGATATTACCGAAATTGCCCTGACCCTCGACAAGCGGATAACGCACCGCAAAGTCCTGCGCGAGACGCACCAGTGCATCATAGACGGACTGGTCGCCATGCGGGTGATACTTGCCGATCACATCGCCGACGACGCGCGCGCATTTCTTGAAGCCGGAGGCCGGATCGAGCTTCAGCTGGCGCATCGCAAAGAGCAGCCTGCGGTGCACCGGCTTCAGGCCATCGCGCACATCGGGCAATGCCCGGTGCATGATGGTGGACAGCGCATAAGCCAGATAACGCTCCTCGAGCGCATCTTTCAACGAGATGGATTCATAGCCTTCCGGAGAAGGTGGCGGAGCTTGCGTGGTCATGCCGGAACCGCTTTCTGGGTATGGGAATTCGAACTGACGTTCCTATAGCACGCGCGCGTGATTCCAACAGTCGATGTTGGCCTAGAGCAGGGTCACATTAGATAGATCGGTTCGTACAAAGGTTGGGCTGATTAAACGTTCGTGTCTGGCGCCGCCGCCGGCTTGGGCGTTCGATCAAAGATCCTGCCCCATAGCGACTTGAAGGCACCGGCCAGTCCGCCCGGCATGAACAGGACGAACAGCACCAGCGCCAGCCCCATTCCGATGTTGCGGGCATCGCCAAACTCTTTCATCCACTCGACGACGATCATCATGACGGCAGCGCCTATGAACGGGCCCCAGGTTGAGCCGAGCCCTCCGACAATGACCATCGAGAGGATCAGCATGAGCGTCGAGAATTCAAACAGGCTCGGCCCGGCAAACCTGAAGTGCGCGGCATAAACACTGCCTGCGGCCCCGGTGAAGAATGCCGACACCGCAAATACGATGAGCTGATATCTGAAACGGCTTATGCCTCTGCTGCTCGCATATCCAAGATTGTCACGAATGGCACGGAATGCGAGCCCATACCGGCCGTGAATGATGACCAGCGTCGCAAAAATCGTCACCGCAAACACGGTGAGCACAACGTAGTAATTGCCCAGCATCCAGTCGGCTTTCAGGATTTTGCGAAACCCGAAGTCCGCAAATCGCGAAAACCCGGTGGCGCCGCCGAAGAGCTGCTGACAGTTGTTGCTGATGTGCCGAAAACATTCGGTGTCGGTGATGATCAGAACGTGCACAACCTCGGCGATCGCAAATGTCAGCAAAGCGACATAGGCACCCGTGAGCCGAAGACACGCGGCCCCGATGATTAAGGCCGCGAGCGTCGCGACAACTGCACCGACCGGCATCGCCAACCAGACCGAGAGATCGCCGAACTGCACCAGCATGGCTGTCGTGTACGCTCCGCAGATGAACAGAAACATCTGCGCCAGCGAAAACACGCCCGCGTGCCCCATGATCAGGTTCCACTGACTGGCAACGATCGCCCAGAAGAAAAATATGATGACTTCGCCAAGCAGATAGCGCTCGGTTACCACCATGGGCACCAGTGCGAATCCGGCGATGACCGCTATAGCGATGACAAAATTCTTGCGCAGGGCGGGAGAAATAATCACAGCCGAACCACAACCTTCTTGCCGAACAGGCCGTTAGGCCTCCAAACCAGAAACAGGATGACCAGCCCAAGCATCACCGGGAAGCCAAAGCGCACGCCGAGGAAGTATTGAACAGCAGCTTCAATGAGGCCGAGAGAAACAGCGGCAAGGCCGGTCCCGCCGACATGGCCGAGGCCCGCGACAACACAGATGACAAACGCCTTCAACATCGGGTCGCCACCCATTTGCGGCGACAGCGTTGCAAGCGATGAGATGAGCACGCCCGCCGCGCCCGCCAGTGCGCCGGCTATCGCCAGTACCTGGAGATACGTGCGCTCCGTCCGCACCCCCATAAGGCGCGCGGCATCGAGATTCATGGCGGTGGCGCGTATGGCACGTCCCAGCTTTGTTTTCAGAAGCAGGAATGCGGTCATGGCGATCAAGGCAGCGGCAACCGCGACAATGACCAGCGACTGATATGTGACGACCACGTTGCCAACCCTGAACCCGCCGGTGAGACTGACAGGCTGACGGAACGGATAGGCGCCAAATCCCTTGAGGATCAGATCCTCCAGCACAATCGCAACTCCGGCGGTGGCGACCATGATATTGGTGCCGAAGTTCCGGGTGCCGACCATGAACTTCACGATAAGCAAGTGCGTGATGCACCCGGTCAAACCGCCAACAACAAACCCGGCGGGCAGACCGATATAGACAGGCAAACCGAGATAGGCGACAGCGGAGTAAGATCCGTAGGCGCCAATCGTCATGAACAGCCCATGTGCCATGTTGAACATGCCGAGCGTACCCCATATTAGGGCAAGGCCGACGGAAGCCAGGGCATACATGGCTCCCAATGTTGCACCGGTTGCGATGATCTGGATGAAAACGTCCATAGCGCGCCTAGTGTCCGCCAAAGTAGGTTTGGGAAAGCCGTTTTTCCGAGCGCAGTTCTTCCGGCGGACCCGACCAGACGATCCTCCCGCCGTCCATGAGCGCAAGTTTGTCAGCTATTTCTGCGATCCTCACCGGATTTTCTTCGATTATGAGAAAGGTCCGACCTGACCGGCTGAGCGTCTGCAGGCTCTCGTAAATCTGCTCAATCAGCAGCGGCGCCAGTCCAAGCGACGGCTCGTCAATCATCATGAACTTACCATCGGCCATGAGGCCGCGGCCGATCCCGGCCATGCGCCGTTCGCCGCCGGACAGGCTGTTCGCCAGCTGGCTTCGGCGTTCTCCCAAACGTGGAAAGAACGCGTAGACCTCTTCAAGGCTTACCCGCACCGCGCTTTGATCATTCCGCAGGTAAGCGCCCATAAGGAGGTTTTCCTCGATGCTCATCTCACCGAAAAGCTGATCTCCCTGGGGAATGTGGATGAGCCCCAGTTCCACGCGGCGATGGACGCTGAGTTTATCAATCCTCTCACCGTCAAACACCATACTGCCTGCCCGTGGCCGAATGATCCCTGACAGACTGCGCAACAGCGTGGTCTTTCCATGCCCGTTCGGACCTATAAGAGCGAACACGCTTTCCGCTTCGACATCGAACGAAACGTCGTGCAGCACGGGCTGATTGGCATAGCCCGCCGTGAGGTTCTGGATCGACAACACCGTCATGACGGTGCCGGTGTTTGGGCTTCCGCCTGACGCATGGCTTCAGCGCTCGACCCAAGATAGATTTCCGTCACCGCACCGTCATGGGCAATACCTTTAGGCGGGCCGTCATAAATAGTGGCTCCGTGATGCATGATAATGGCCCGTGTTGAAACGGACGTGAGGAAACGCATGACATGTTCAATGAGAATTATCGTCAAGCCCCGCGCCTGCAAGCCACCAATTACTTCGATGAATTCGTCGATTTCGGGAGGCGTCAATCCACCGACAGGCTCATCCAGCAGTAGCAATCGAGGCTTCGTGGCAAGCGCGGTGGCGATCATGAGCTTCTTGCGATCCAAGACAGTGACATTCTCAACCAGTACCGAAGCCTTAGCGGCAAGATCGAACTCCTCCAGCAGTGCTTCCGCTCGCTCCAGTTCGGCGTGTGAGTAGAACAATCCCCGAGACGCGCCGTGCGCGCGCCCGAACACGGTCGCCGTCAATATGTTCTCAAGTACCGTAAGTTCTTCGAAACCAGCGTTTAGCTGAAACGTGCGGGCAATACCCAGATGGCAAATCCGGTGCGGTGGCTTGCCGCCGACCGGTTTGCCCTCAAAAAATATCTCACCCTCGGCCAGCGGCAATAGACCGGAAATCAGGTCGAGAAAGGTGGTTTTCCCCGCTCCGTTCGGCCCGCCGATGCCTATGGTTTCGCCTTCGTGTGCCGACAGACCCACGTGGTCGACGGCGACCAATGAGCCAAAGGTCGCCGTCACTCCCCTGCATTCCAGCAATGGTGCCGCACTCGTGCTGGACATTGTCTCGTTTCGGTTCCGCCTAAGACTTCATCCACCCAGGTGTTTTGAAGCTCGCCACGTCATACGGCACCGGCGCAATAAGAACGCCGTCGCTCTTATGGTCTTGCACCTGGCTGAATATGTGCGGCATGCCAAGCGAGGGATCATTCGTCTGGCTCGGGTAGCAATAGGCCGACAGGGTGTCGGGGACGCACCTGTACGTGCCCATGGGGCCACGATAGATCAGGTTTTTGAGGCGGTTGGCGACAGCCTTGTTCTGTTCTTCTTCGTAGGGAGCGCCGCTGCCGCCGGCGAGCGCCGCCGCAACAGCGTATGAGTGCAGCGCCTGATAAGTTTGACCACCACTGTTTGGTGAAGAGTTGGCGCCATATCTGGCAATGTATTTCTTGCTGAACGCCTTGCCGATTTCATCCTGCAACGCACCAATGACGGTTGCGTATACAACACCCTCCGTCGCTTCGCCGGCAACGTCCCGGAAAGCGGCGAGAGATGCGCCATACTGCATGTAGACAAGACTGTTCGTCGGATCATTGGCAAACTGCAGCATGAACTGCGCCTGATCCTGAGGATAGAAATGCGTTACAGCAATGATTGCCGGCGGATCCGCACGCAGTTTCGCAAGGGTCGGGCCCCACTCGGAAATCGGCACCTTCACGGTTTCGTACAACGATACTTCAAGGCCGTAGTTAGCGGCATTGTCGCGCATGGCATTGGCAATATTGACCGAATAGGTGCCAGGGCCGGTGATGATCGCGATTTTGTTGTTGGGCCGCTCGAACTGGCCCTTGGCTTCGATGTCTTTCACGAAGTCGAGGAAACCGACACCATAGAATATTTCCGGCGGATCGATCTGAAAGGTCCCCCAAAGGCGGTCCGGTTCGGACTTCACGGTTTCGTCGTGGATGGCGACCGTATTGGCATGCATGGCAATGATGCTCGCATCGGCGACAACATCAAACAGCGCCGTGCCCGTCTCCAGATTGTATCCTGTTATCAGCGCGTGCACGTTCTGCCGGTCGACAAGCCGCTGTGCCGCCTGAATTACCACATCATCGCCCTTGCTTTCCGTATCGACGAAGTGCAGCTCAACCGGGCGCCCGAGAATGCCGCCAAGTTCGTTGATTTCTTCAGCCGCCAGTTCAAGACCGCGGCGGAATTCAATGCCGTCCGCAGCGACAATGCCCGTCAACGGAGCCGGGCAGCCGATGGGAATGGGCTCACCGGACGCTGCAGTGGCGCTCCCGTTAAGGCCCGCCAGTACCGCTGCACTTCCCACGCCGGCCCCTGCGGCCTTCAGGAAATTACGGCGATTCGTGGGGACTGTACCTCGTGGTTCTTTGCGGTCTGACATTGGAATCCTCCTGATTGTGTTTTCAACTTATGCGATGGGGAAGCTGTCTCATCCGGGGCAGGTTCACGACGGGATGCCGGAGATGAGCTTCGCCGCGGTTTCGACAACGGCGGCCTGATGCGGCATCAGTTCCTGACCAGCATACTCTTCGGCGAACGCCAGCCACGGATCCTCAATGCCGGTAGACCTGCCGGACATCGCCTCCACGACCGCTAAACCGCAATATGGGACATAGGGCGCTGAGTATCCGCCTTCATGGGTCATTACGAGCCGCCCGCCACAAAGCTCCCGGGACGCTTCGACAACATGTTCCGTCAGTTGCCGGTACGCGCCGGACGTCAGCATCATGTGTCCAAGGGGGTCCATGGCCGAAGCGTCGAAACCGCAAGGCACGACGATCATGTCAGGCTTGAACTTTTGCAGCGCCGGAACGACGACACGCTCCATCGCCGCGAGATACGCGCCTCTTCCAGATCCTGGCGGCAGGGGAATGTTGATGTTGCATCCCTCACCCGGACCAGAACCGGTATCGCTCAGGGCGCCGGAATCAGGCGGAAAGAGATTGTCCTGGTGAAGCGATATGGTCAGGACATTGGGATCTTCGTAAAACGCAGCTTCCGTACCGTTGCCATGGTGCACATCCCAGTCGACGGTCGCGACGCGCTCGATGCCATGCACCGCGCGGGCATGCTCAATGCCGATCACCGCATTTCCAAAGAGACAGAACCCCATGGCGAGATCGGCAAGCGCATGGTGGCCAGGGGGGCGGCACAACACATAGGCGTTGTCCACGGTGCCGGCGATCACTGCATCGATTGCCTCGATCGTACCTCCGGCGGCCAGCAAAGCAATTTCATAGCTGCCCTTGCCCATCGGTGTCAGCGTACTCGCGTCGCCGCCGCCCGCATCGCTCACCGCTTTGATGTGGCGCAGGTGTTCCTTCGTGTGAAACCGCAGAATTTCCGCTTCTTCCGCCGGTCGCGGCTTGATGATCGTCAGATCATCGATTAGCCCGCTAACCTCCATGAGGTTTCGGAACCGCCGCTTGGTATCCGGGTTTTCGGCGTGCTCGTAGGGCTGAATGGTGAGACCTGGCTCGAACAGCTGGTTCCAGTTCAATGTATTGTGCCACATGTAGAGTTCGTGGCAGACCCAACCGGTTTTCACGCCGTCCTCCCGCACGTTGTAAGCCTCACCTGCTCCGCACCCCCGGAGCGCCAGTCCATCAATCGTCTCAAATGCGTTCTGTTTTAAAAATACCCCCCGGGGGGTATAAAATTGGCGCAAATTGACTGGTAAGGGGTACGATACGGGCAGGTTGCGGGCGCGCACCTTATAATACAGGTTGGAGTCTATGACTCAGGATGCCGTTTTTCGAACCCTCGGAACTCTCTTCAGGCAGGTCCGTTCAGCGCAATTCACGGAAACGTTCGAAAGTCTCGTCATAGACCTGTTCCAGCCGCAGAGCGTCATCGTTCTGGTGTTTGAGAACCGCCGCCGCCCCCTGCTCGTCAGCCAGTGGATTCCCGACGCTGAACTGCAAAACGTCTTCGAGCGGTCCTATTTCGACCACGGCTATTTCCTCGATCCCTACTACGAACTTGCAACGTCCGATTTACCGGACGGCACTTACAAACTGCGTGACATAGCCCCGGACCGGTTTTTCCGCTGTGAGTATTACCGGCGTTACTACCGACAAACGCGGATGATCGATGAGATCGGATGCCTGGAAAGAATGGACGGGCACCGGGTCGCACACCTTTCGGTGGGACGGAACGAGGGCTCCGCAAAGTTCAAGCGGAAAGACCTGTCGCTATTGAGCGCACTATCGCAGGTGCTCATGCCCCTGATAATCGAATATTGCAACTACAGCATCGACAGCGGAAGTATCAAGCAGCCCGAACGTTCGCAGCGTGTGCTGAGCGAACAGCTGTTCTACACAAAACTCTCGGGGAGGAAGCGTATCACCCTGCGGGAATCCGAAATTGCATCACTTATCGTGCAAGGTCATTCGACCTCGGCCATCGGGCTCATTCTCGAAATCTCGCCGCAGACGGTCAAAGTGCACCGGCGGAATATCTACCGAAAGCTCAATATTTCATCACAAACAGAGCTCTACACCCAGTTCCTGACATGACACATCGGCAGGATCTTGCAATCCGCCACCCTGCACGGTTCACCCGGCCCCGCCGTCAATTCAAATCCGCATCCAGGACGGCGACTGGTGCCGGCTCGATTTCGACCAGAAAGCCAGCGTGCGCCAGTGCCGGGACACCAATCCATGTCGCGCACGGAAGGTCCTCCCCGAAGGTTTCTACAAGACCACGGCTGACGGCGGCGGTGTCTTCGATGACATCGTGCCGGATGTAGATGCGCAGCGCATGCACATCGCGGATGGATGCGCCGGCATGCTCCAGAGCAATTTTCAGGTTCTTGAGGCTGTGCACCACCTGTGCATGCATGTCGCCCGGACCGACGATAGTGCGGTCGGCATCCCAGGCAACCTGCCCCGACACATGGACGACACGGGCGCCTGCGTCCGCCACTACGGCTTGCGAAAATCCAGCTGAACGACTGTCGAACAACTGCGGCGGGTTGTGCCGGGCCGGTTTCACGTGCCGGCAGCAATTGTCAGCCGGACAGCGCCCAGCCCGTCGAACCGCGCCACGGCCTCGTCGCCCGGCTCGACCCAGTAAATGTCCGTTGCGGTACCCGTGTTGTGGATTTGGCCGGCTTTCAGGCCGTCGCCGTCGCGCGAACGCGCATTTGCCAGCCACACAAAGGCGCCAAGCGGATCGCCCAGAACGTTGGCGCCACTGCCGGTCCGCTCGGTTTTGCCGTTAACGTCGAGCACTACTTCCATATTCACCAGATCAAGATCCCGCCACTGCGAAACCCCGGCACCGTAGACGAGTGCCCCGTCGGTACCGTTGTCGGCGATCACCGACCATACGTCCTGGTTTGGCCAGTCGCGCAGATAACCGGCAACGACCTCGATTGTCGGGTGCACTTCCAAAACCGCCGCCTCGACCTCGGCCCGGCTGTACGGCTCCGCCCGTCGCGGCAAATCCCGGCCGAGCCTGAAGCCGAATTCGCACTCGAGCACGATGGGCGGATAGTTCGACGAGTTGAGCTCCACCGGTTCGGCGAATATGCGGTCCTTGAAGAGGCGTGCGTAATAGGGTTCATCGAGTTTGAGGAGCGTCTGGATTACCGTGTTCGTGCAGGCACAAAACCAGCCGCCAATCTCGCGGCCAAGCAGCTCGATGAAGCGGTCCTGAACCGCATAGGCCTCCGCGAGGCTGCTCGGCCTGATCCCGGCAGGAATGCACTCGATGACGCTATTGGCGATCCGCGCGTCCTTGAGAAGCGCCGCTGCCTGATCGATCTGATCCGGTGTCATTTTCATCTCCCTAGCAACCCGAGATTTATTTCCGCCTGAGACCAATACCGTTGACATCGTAAGTCTCTTCGCCGGCTCCATACCACAGGGTATGGGAGAACCGATAGGGCGCAGCGGAGTTTGGCGTTTGCGGGCCAAACCGTTTTCGGAAAGTCAAATGCCGCGGCTGAGTAGGGCACCGCGCTCAGACGGGCTTACCCCAGTTCAAAACCTGATTGCCGGCAACGAAGTTTGCTCCAAGTACGCGGCTGGGTGTGAGGTCGTGCACCGGGTCGTCGACGCTTGGTTCGCAGGTGAGCACGGCTTCGCCCCACATCGTTTGGGTGACTTCCGTGTCCGCCACCATCATAACCACCTGACGGTCGATGGCCTCTGCGCGGTCGGTTTCAGGAAGCGCCTTTACGAACAGTCTTGGAAACATATCCGGCACTTCGAACTGCTCACCGCCCGGGCGCATGTCGATCGAAATGACGCGGCGGCCGAGCCTCGTCGTATGGCCCCAGATGCGCTCCTCATCGACATGAAGCTCCATCTCGGAAAGCTTCATGTTGTATCCCCAGATTTCGCGCGTGCCTGATAAAACCTGATCGGTGCTTGTAAATGCATGCACCCACGTGCCGCCGGTTTCGCCGGCGTACTCCACCTGTGCAATGACAGCGCTGTCGTAGTAGGGCCTGGCAGGAACGGAGCTTTCAAAGTGCATGACAGTGATCTGCACAATGTTCGACACAAGCTTGAGGGGTTTCTGCACCCGTGGCGCAAGAACCGCTTCGTCGACTTCGCAGAAAACACTTAAGGTTCGGAACCGGTGCCGCCAGGGAGGCAGCGGATAGGGCAACAATTCAGACTGCAGTAGTTTATCCGCCACGCCGCACCCCCCGCGCCTACTTGCCGTAGAGCCCTTCATCAATGGTGAAGAAGTTTAATCCGCGGTTGACGGCGAAACAGTCGCCTGAGTAATCGTCACAGTAGACGTCGATCGCGGCGGGAGCTGGAATATCGGCGGCATTGTTGCTGCGGAATCCGCGCGCGCGGTGCTGATCGTGATCCGCGTCGGGGTGGTGGCGCCGATGGTAGGCGGTGTCGAGCCCCAGATCGCGCCGGAAATACCCGTGTTTCGCCAGTACGACCGGCGCATCTGTCGTTCCATACAAGGCCGGTTCATTCATCGAGCCAACATCCGCTGACCCAAGTCCCGCCGCGAGCACTGCTGCCGCAAACGTTGCAATTGCCGACATAAAAGTCTCCTTCCAGGCTCGCTCGCGGTTCACCGCGAACGCACCCCCCACATGGCCCCAATATAGCAGTTCCCGAGGGCGGATATAAGTGGCAAGCCGCCTTTCACGCTCACAATCGCGCAAGCCGGCGGATCAGCCGGTCGCGAGCTTCCGGCGGCGCCATTGCGCGCGGGGCGAAAACATGACGCTCAAGGAAAAACCCTGTCAGGGCAAAACCCGCCTGCACCGCATCTGGACCGGGCGGGGGAAGAGGCAGTCCTCGCAGGAAGGCCGGCAGTTCAAAGAGGCGTTCCTTGTATGGAGCCGCCGCGGCTGCACTCACCGCCCTTCCCGACTTCGGCGAGACAAAATGCAGGTCTTCGCGTGTTCCAGTGGCGGCACATGCGGCGAGGTCGAGCCCGAAGCCCAGTTCCTCCAGAAGACCGAGTTCCCAGCGGACCATCAACGGCGCCCAGTTATCGTCCTCGTTCAGGGCGCCGAGCACAATCAGGAGTGCATCATGCAGGCGCTCGTGCGCTTCACGCTCGGCAACGAGTTGAACATGGGACATCAAGGTGGTGAGAGCAGCAAGCCGCGTCGGATCGTCCATGAGCGCGGCGGCGCGCAACTCAGCCGGCTCCAGCGTATACTGGCCGAGATGTTCAGCAAGGCGCGCGCGCCAGGTGGCATGTACCGAATTTCCCGGTTGCAGCAACGGCCGCATGCGTTTCGAACGGCCGCCGCGCACCAGCCCCAGGTGGCGCCCCTGGGTGCGCGTAAAGAGCTCGACCACGGCGGAGCTTTCGCCATGCGGCCTGACGCTCACGACAATTCCGTCTTCGCTCCAGTCCATGCTAAGGCCAGTTTCGTTGTCCAGAACAGCTTCACGACGGCCACTATATCAGCGCCGGTACGGTACACCGCGGTACGGCACTCTGGGCGCCTCAGCCGCGCGGAAAGTCGAGGCCCATGACGCGGTAGCGCTCAGGATCCTGACCCCAGCGCTCGCGCACCTTCACAAACAGGAACAGGTGGACGTCATGCCCCAGCAGCTCGCGCAGTTCCGCGCGCGCTTCGGATCCGATGGACTTGATCGTGCGGCCGTTTTTGCCCAGCACAATCTTCTTCTGGCTGTCGCGCTCGACAAAGACGGTCTGCTCGATGCGCACCGCACCATCCTTGAGCTCCTTCCATTGGTCAGTCTCAACGGTCGAAGCATAGGGCAACTCCTGGTGCAGCCGCAGATAGAGCTTCTCGCGCGTCACCTCGGCCGCCATTTGGCGCAGTGGCACATCTGCCATCTGGTCTTCAGGGTAGAGCCACGGGCCGGCGGGCATGCGCTTGGCCAGATGCGCCTTCAGGTCCGCCACGCCATCGCCGTTCAGCGCGGAGATCATGAAGCATTCCTCAAACGCAAACCTGGATGTCAGTGCGCTTGTCAGGCCAAGCAACTGCTCACGCGGAACCGTGTCGATTTTGTTGAGGGCAAGAATCGCTTTGAGGGAGTTCTTCTCAAGCCCACCGATGATGCTTTCCACGCTTTCGTCGAGCCCGGACCCGGCATCCACCAGCAAGGCAATCGCATCGGCTTCGCCAGCACCCGCCCACGCCGCCTCCACCATCGCCTGATCGAGTTTGCGGCGCGGCGCGAATATGCCCGGAGTGTCAACGAATATGATCTGGCATTGATCTTCCGTGATAATTCCGCGCAGACGCGAACGTGTTGTCTGAACCTTGTGCGTGACGATTGCCACTTTGCCGCCAACAAGCTGGTTCAAAAGCGTCGACTTGCCCGCGTTCGGCGCGCCGATGAGCGCAACGAAACCGCATGAAGTGGGAGCGCCCGAGGGTTCAGATGTCATGGCTCCATGAGCCCTTCGCGGACGAGAAAGGTGCGTGCCGCTTCTTGCTCGGCAATCCGCTTCGACAGTCCGCGCCCCTGTGCGCGTTCGCTGCCGTCCACTTCGACCGCTATTGTGAATGTCGGCTCATGGTCGGGGCCCGATCTGTTCACCATGCGGTAGCGTGGCGCCGGCTGGCCGCGGCCCTGCGTCCATTCCTGCAATGCGGTTTTCGGATCTTTCTGAGGTTCGTCGACTTCGTCGAGAAGATCGTCCCAGTGGCTTTCGATAAACCGATGTGCGGCCTCGATGCCACCATCGAAATAGATCGCCGCAATAAGCGCCTCACAAGCATCGCCGAGAATTGCCTGCTTCGATCGCCCGCCCGCCTGAACTTCGCCGGAACCGAGGCGCAAATAGTCGCCAAGCGCTATGCGTTCCGCGACGGCAGCGCAGGTCTCCTTGCGCACCAGCATGTTGTAACGCGTCGCCAGACCGCCCTCCTCGCTGTCGGGGTAACGCTTGAACAGCAACTCGGCGATGACGAGGCCGAGCACACGGTCGCCTAGAAACTCCAGGCGCTCGTAGTGCGCGGGCCGCGGGTCCCCGTCATATCCAAAAAAGCTCGGGTGCGTTAAAGCGCGGACCAGATAGTCATGCGAGGCAAATTCGTGCCCGATCGCACGTTCCAGACCGGCATGGTCCTTATGGGCAAGCTCGGACACGCCTCAATCCACCAGATCGAGGAGCCGCCCCCATCGAACACCCAGGGGTGCTTCGTCATCGACGGAGAAAAAGATGATTTGCGCACGGCCGATGAAGTTCTCGAGCGGCACCGGCCCAACCTTGTCCCAGACGCGGCTGTCCTGCGAATTGTCGCGATTGTCGCCCATCATGAAATAGTGACCTTCCGGCACGACATAAACGCGCGTGTTGTCGAGGGGCCGGTTGCCGTCATCAAGCGTAAAATAGCTGACGCCGTTGGGCAGCGTTTCGCGATAGCGGTGGATGCGGCGCTGCTGACCGTGCAACGTCACTACCGCATCGGCAACGCGCTCGCGGCCGGCGGGCTCACCGTTGATGTGGAGTGCCCCATCGATCATCTGGATCTGATCGCCTGGAAGACCAATGACGCGTTTGATGTAGTCAACGGAGGTATCGCGCGGCAGGCGGAACACCGCAACATCGCCGCGCTCGGGCTCATCGGAGAAAAAGCGCCCTGAAAACAGCGGCAGGCTGAACGGCAGCGAAAAGCGGCTGTAGCCGTATGAGAATTTCGAAACGAAGAGATAGTCGCCGATCAGCAAAGTGTTCATCATAGACCCGGAGGGAATGTTGAACGGCTGATAGAGAAACGTACGCACCAGCAGTGCGAGGATCAGCGCATGCGCCACGACGCGCAGAAGTTCCGACACCGAGCGCCAGAGGCCGCGCGCGGTATCTCGCGGACTTCTTCTGTCGGAACTGTTCGCCTGACGCGTCATCGCTGTTTCTGATTGTTCAGATTTCGAGTGTTACCGGCCACAAACTGCCGCTCTCCGGTTGCGCCGTTCTATACCGGCTTGCGTCTGGATACGCAAACTATGCTTCACACAATTTGGGGAGGATTCGGCCTCACCCTCTGGGCACCGCCGAGATAATGACTACCGCCTGTGCATAAGGGTAGTCGTCGGTGATGGTGAGATGCACGGCCGCATCGTGGTCGACCGGCAGCAATGCTTGCAATTGTTCCAGCGCGCCACCGCTCAGCGCCAGAGTCGGGCGCCCGGACGGCTCATTCACAACGCCCATGTCACGCCAGAATACGCCTCTTCGAAAGCCCGTTCCAAGCGCCTTGGAGCAGGCTTCCTTGGCGGCAAATCGTTTTGCGTAGGACGCAGCGCGCTGTTGACGCCGGTCCGACTTGGCGCGCTCGATATCGGTAAAGATGCGTTGCACAAAACGGTCGCCGAAACGCTCAAGAGTGTTTTCAATACGCCGGATATCGACGATGTCATTGCCGATTCCCAAAATCATGCGCCGGCCCTGTATGTCGGATTCTCGCCCATTTCAACCATTGGCATTGATCCCGCTCGATGCGTGAGCGAGCGCCTCGGCCTTGCGTGCAAGCCTTTCCTTGCGGCGGCGCTGATAGGTGGCGACGGCAAACTTGACCGGGAAGTAGGCGACGGTGCCGGTTAGAGCTCCCAATGGAACCCCGCCTACGGTCATCGGCCGGATGAGAGGCCAGAGCTGGTTCCAGAATTCCGACCACAACGCCGAAGGATCATGAAACAGCATCCACCACGCAGATGATGACAGGGCAATCTCAACGTCGCTTTCCCCTTCCATGCCGAGCAGGAAGCTGCCGAATTTGTAGGTCATCAGCCAGATGAACGGAAACGTCACCGGATTGCCGGCAAATGTTCCAAAGGCCGAAGACAAAAGGCTGCCGCCGACGGCGAAGGCGAGCGCGAACCCGATCAGGAAGTGAAAGCCCATAAATGGCGTGAACGAGGCAAACACACCGGCCGAAAAGCCGATTGCGATCATGTGCGGAGACCCTGAAAGGCGCGACACCCTGTGCCAGACATACCCAAGCGCCCGGCGCCAGCCGCGACGTGGCCACAGCCAGTCGAGGATCCTGACCCAAAAATGGGGTTGTTGTCGGCGCCGAAATAACATCTCAACTCACATACGCAAACTGCGGCTCCCAGGTTTCGATGCCGGAACGCGGGCCAGTGCTTCCGGCACATCGTCCGGCTCATACGTCGGAATCGCAAGGCGCGCGAGCGCAACCAAAGGTACGCCAATATCGGCACCTCCACCGGAGCGGTCAATCAGGCAACACGCGCCCGGCACGACCCCTCCCGCCTCGACAATGGCATCGATGCACTCACGCGACGATAATCCCGTCGTGACGATATCCTCAACCATAAGACAGGTCGCGCCGCGCGGTATGGAAAAACCGCGCCGCAGCGTCAGCGTGCCATCGACACGCTCGAAAAATATCGCCGGCACACCCATCTGCCGGCCCATTTCGTAGCCGACGACGACACCTCCCATAGCGGGTGAAGCCACCATGTCGAATGGCATGGTCAAACGCGCACGGACCATGCGAGCGAGCGCGGCGCACAAGCGGGCGCCGCGGTCCGCGTCCATCATAACGCGGGCGCATTGCAGATAAGATGGGCTGTGCAAACCCGATGTCAGCACGAAATGCCCTTCCAGCAGGGCTTCCGCCGTGCGAAATTCTACAAGTACTTCTTCTTCGGTCATCAGGCTCCACCAGCCCACACGGCGCCTATCATGTACTGTCTTAACAGGTTGATTCCTGAAATTCGATTAAATCCTTGCTGCATCTGTTCTTATTGTCTTTGACCGTGGCGGTCACGCCGATATTCGCGCAACGCGGCCAACGATATTGCGAGATCTGAGATGACCGATGATTTCGTTCAGATGCTTGGCGTCTCGCACTTCTAGTTCGATGAGCATTTCGTAGAAGTCCTCCGCCCGCGTGGCCATGTTGAGATTGGCAATGTTGCCGTCACCCTCGCTGATCACCATAGCGACCTGCGCGAGGGCACCGACTTCGTTCAGAACCGTCACGGAAATCCGTGTGGCAAAACGCTGCGAGTCGCCGTCGCCGACGTCCCAGGACAAATCCACCCATCGTTCGGGTTCGTCGTCGAACTCTTTCAGGGACTTGGAGTGGATCGGGTAAATGGTAATGCCTTCGCCGGGCGTGAGAATGCCGACAATCCGGTCGCCGGGAACGGCGCCCTCGCCTTGCGCCATCTTGATCGGCAGATCCTTGTTGAGCGCGCGAACCGGAACCGCGTTTTGCGGCCCCCGGCGGCCCGACGAGCCGGGCAACCGGATCACCTTGCTGAAGTTTGCAAGCCGCTTCAGCTGAGATCTCACCCGTCCGCCCAGTTCCGGCCTTTGCACCGGCGTCAACGGCCCATGCGTGTCGAGTGCGGCGAGCACCTGGGCGCTCGGCAGTTCTCCGCGGCCAATGCCGGCCAGAACGTCATCTGTACTTTTCAGGCCGAGGCGCGGCACGGCCTGCTCGACCTCTTCCATATCGAGGGCACGGCCCTGCTTTTTGAGGGTGCGTTCAAGGATCTCGCGCCCAAGCGCCGCGTACTGGTGGTGTACTGCGTCGCGGGTGGCGCGCCGGATGGCGGCACGCGCCTTGCCGGTGATCGCAAAAGCCTCCCAGGCCGCCGGCGGCACCTGGGCATCGGAACGAACAACTTCAACCTCGTCGCCGTTTTCCAACTCGGAAATGAGTGGCGAATGGCGTCCGTTGATGCGGCAGCCGACACAGGAATTGCCCACATCGGTATGCACCGCGTAGGCAAAATCGATCGGCGTTGCACCGCGTGGCAATGCGATCAGATGGCCCTTTGGGGTGAAACAGAAAACCTGGTCGTGGAACAGCTCAAGTTTGGTGTGCTCAAGAAATTCCTGCGGTGTGCCGCCTTCGGCCAGTTGATCGACGAGGCGGCGCAGCCAGCGATAGGCGTTGGACTCTTCGGAGAGTGGCACGGCGCCGGGGGCTGCCCCATTGGTTTTGACGGGCTCGCCGCTGCCGTTGACCGTTTCTTTGTAGAGCGCATGGGCGGCAACACCGCGTTCGGCCACTTCATGCATTTCCCGGGTGCGAATCTGAAGTTCGACGCGCTTGTGATGCGGTCCGATCACGGTTGTGTGGATGGAGCGGTAATCGTTCTGCTTCGGTGTGGAAATGTAATCCTTGAAACGTCCCGGCACGACACGCCAGTTCTGGTGCGCAACGCCAAGGGCTCGGTAGCAGTCGCCCTGGGTGCGTACGATGACGCGAAAGCCGTAAATGTCAGATAGCTGTCCGAGCGAAATCTGCTTGCGCTCCATTTTTCGCCAAATGGAGTAAGGACGCTTCTCGCGGCCGGTAACAATCGCGTCTTCAATCTCGCCTACGATTTTTTCGTTAAGAACGCTCTCGATTTCGCGGATGATGTCGCCGCTTTCCTCACGCAACGTGTCGAGGCGTTGGATAATGGTGTTGCGGGCCTCGGGATTGAGCACCTGAAACGACAGGTCTTCCAGTTCGTCGCGCATTTCCTGGATGCCCATACGCCCGGCGAGCGGAGCATAGATATCCATGGTTTCTTCGGCGATGCGTTTGCGCGACTGCGGTTTCATGTGCTCGATCGTGCGCATGTTGTGCAACCGGTCGGCGAGCTTGACGAGGAGAACGCGGATGTCGTCTGAGATCGCCAGCAGCAACTTTCTCAGATTTTCCGCTTGCGCCGCCTCTTTGGAGACAAGATCGAGGCGGTTGATCTTGGTCAGTCCCTCGACCAGAAAACCGATCTCTTCGCCGAACAACCGGTCTATTTCAGAGCGCGTGGTTTCTGTGTCTTCGATAACGTCATGCAGCAGAGCGGCAACGATGGTTGCGTTGTCGAGCTTGAGGTCGGTGAGAATGGCCGCGACTTCGAGGGGATGGGTGAAGTATGGAGCGCCGGACGCCCGGGTCTGGGTGCCGTGCGCCTTCATGGCGTAGACATAGGCACGGTTGAGCAGCGCCTCGTCCACCGATGGATCGTAGCTGCGAACGCGTTCGACGAGTTCGTACTGCCGCATCATGGCGCTTTTTCCACGCGCATTTCGAAGTAACCGTCTCTAAACGCAAAACGGCTGGAGGACGAAACATCCACCAGCCGCAGTGCAAATTCCATTGCGCTTGCGCGCAGGTTCAATCTCAGAAGCCGGAGCGCGAACTGTCGGCCGGTGCACTGCTGTTTCGCATTACCCGTGCCAGCTCTTCCTCCGAACCCGGCGAAACCGAATCGACCTGGGTGTCCTGCTCGAATTCATGCTGGGCATTGCCGAGCATCATCGAAGAAGGATCGGACATCAGGCGCGGTACCGCATCGGGCTCCGGCTCGTCGACTTCGGTATGTTTCTGCATGGAGTGAATGAGATCTTCCTGCAGATCGTCCGTGTCGATGGTGACATCGGCAACTTCGCGCAGGGCAACGACCGGGTTCTTGTCGTTGTCGCGCTCGACCGTCAGCGGCGCACCCTGCGATATTCCGCGGGCACGGTGACTTGCCAGAAGCACCAGATCAAATCGGTTCGGGACCTTGTCAATGCAGTCCTCAACTGTGACGCGCGCCATGGGGCTCGTCTCCTATTGTGGGTTCGTTCAGCAAATGCCGGATTCGCCCTTATTTATGTCTTCGCGGTGGCGAAAGCAAGCACCAAGCGTGGCAATGGTTTCCGCGGTGCCGAGATGGCGGCATGGAGGGCGCGTTTGTGTGCTTGCTCAGGCCCTTGCCGGGCGGGAAGCACGCCGGTTCTTGAACTTGATGTCGGCAAGAATAATGACCGCCACACCCTCCAGGACAATGCCACCACCGAGAAGCACGATGAACTCGGGCCGCTCGCCAAGCAGCACGATGCTTTCAATGATGACAAAAACGGGAAGCAGCAGCAGCACTGGCATTACCGAAGATACCGGATTACGCGACAGCACCGAGTACCAGATGCCGTAGCCGAGCGCGGTCATGATGACGGCGAGATAGAGCACGGTGCCCCAGCCTATCCAGGTGGCGGACCGGATCGCTTCCAGATGACCGGTTTCGATGAACAGCGAGGCGATGAGCATTTGCGGGCCGGAGAACACGCCGACCCAGGCAATCAGCGAAAAGCCGCCGACGGCGCCTCCGAGCCGCTTCACCATGATCTGGCCGAATGACCACACAAGTGCGCCCGATCCGGTCAGGGCAATGCCGAGCCATTGTCCCGGGCCGACATTTGGTTCGCCCGCAATGAAAACCACTCCGGTAAACGCAAGCGCTATGCCGACGACGCGGGCGAGCCCCGGTCGCTCGCGCAGCAGGACGATTGCCGCCAGCACACCGAACGGCACTTCGAGCTGCACAATAATAATCGCCATCGATGCATCGATCATCGACAGTCCATAGAACGTCAGACCGTATTGCAGGGTCGCGCTGACGACCGCAATCCAGAACACATCCCAGTAATGGCCGGTCGGCCGCGCCACAAAGAACACGAGGATCAGCGCCGTGAGACAGAACCGCATGCCCATAAGCATGAGCGGGGGAAACTCGGTGAGGCCGAGCTTGGAGAATGTGAAACCGAGGCTCCAGGTGAGCGGCACGCAGATCGCGAGCAGTATTTCGCGCATCGACATCGCGCTGTTCCCATCCCGGCGCCGCCCCGAACAGGGCCCAAAAAGAAACCGGCGCCGGCCGCTATAGCGAACCGACGCCGGTCATGATGTCAACCGAGAATATTTTAGGGCAACACGACGACCCGGGCGCCGACGCGAACGCGGTTGTAAAGGTCGATGACTTCGGAATTCAGCATGCGGATGCAGCCGCTCGATACAGCAAGGCCGATGCTGCCGGCCTGATTGGTGCCGTGGATGCGGTAAAGCGAGCTGCCGAGATAAAGCGCACGCGCGCCGAGCGGATTGTTCGGGCCGCCGGGCATGTAAGCGGGCAGTCCCGGCTGGCGGCGGCGCATGGAAGCGGGCGGCGTCCAGCCCGGCCACTCGGCTTTGCGGGAAACCCGCGAGCGGCCGCTCCAGCGGAAACCGTCGCGACCTACGCCGATGCCATACTGGATGGCGCGGTTGCCCGAGAGCACGAAATAGAGTTTGCGCTCCGATGTTTTTATAATGATCGTTCCGGCGCGGTAATTCTCGCTAAAATCCACTTCGCGCTTGCCACGATAGCTGCTGTAGCCACCGCCAAACGGCTCGACGCTGCTGAAGCGTGTGCCAGCAAAGCTCGTGTCGGCAGCGAACACAAACGCGCCGATCGCAAGGGCGGTGATGAGAGTAAGAAGTCTTGGCATTGGCATTCCCCCTGGAAGCGGTGGCCGGAAATCGAGAGATGAGTTGAAGTTCGTCGTGTTTTCTGGATGCCTCAATCGCGTATCGAAGTCAAACAGGAACGGCCACCATACACAAGCCATTCTCTCGCAGTTGTGAATATGACCCCGTGTCGGCGCACGATGACGCGGCGCCAACCCGGATAAGCTCGGAGAGATCGATGACACAAACGATCACAAGCATGCAAGCAGCCCTCAAGCCGTGCCGAGCATGGCGTGGCGGCCGGGCAACCCGAGCGCACGCAGGGCTTCGCCGGGTGTGCGGCCGGTGACCGGGTGGCGCCAGTGGGGGGCGATTTCGCGCAACGGCTCGAGCACGAAAGCGCGCGCGTCGATGCCTGGATGCGGCAGGATCATCGGCATGGCGCCCCGGCTGCCAAGGCCCCTCACCGTCCAGTGGGCGCCGGAGCGCACGCGGTTATAGGCGAGGAGATCGAGATCGAGCGTGCGCGGCCCCCAGCGCATCTGGCGGCGGCGGCCGGCGGCCCCCTCGATGGCGTGACAGAGCCCGAGCACGATTGCCGGGGGATAGGCGGTTTCGACTGCGATCACGCCGTTCAGGAACGGCGGCTGGTGCAGATAGCCGAAGGGCGCCGTGCGGTACCATTGCGAGCGCCGCGTCACAACCACGCCGACGCTTTCAAGCGCCTCGAGGGCGCGCTCGAAGGTTTGCGGCGGCTCCCCCCACGGGCCGGCGATATTTGCGCCGAGAGCGATCAATATCATGTCACACCGTCAAAGCTTCGATTGTCAGGCGCGGCGATCCGCGTTACTAGATGCGCTCATAGTCGCTTTCGCGAATTTACGCAAACCACCCCGCGCCGCACCCTGCCCATATTTTCACACCAGTTTATTGTTATCGCGGCGCCTGAAGACATTGACTTAAAGGAAATCCCCACATGCATTTTCATGCAGGCGAACGCTATGCGCTGTTCATCGACGGCGCCAATCTCTACGCCACGGCACGTGGCCTCAATTTCGATATCGACTACAAGCGCCTTCTTGCCGTGTTCAAGGGAGACGGCAAGAGCGGGGGCCGGATGATCCGTGCGCTCTATTACACCGCCCTTATCGAGGATCAGGAATATTCGCCGCTGCGCCCGCTCATCGACTGGCTCGACTACAACGGCTACACCCTGGTGACGAAGCCGGCGAAGGAGTTCACCGACCCGTCCGGGCGCCGCAAGATCAAGGGCAATATGGACATCGATCTTGCCATCGACGCGCTGGAGATGGCCGATAATCTCGATCACGTGGTGCTGTTTTCAGGCGATGGCGACTTCCGCCCGCTGGTCGAGGCGGTGCAGCGCCGCGGCAAGCGCGTCACCGTCGTCTCGACCCTTGCCACGCGCCCGCCGATGATCGCCGATGAACTGCGCCGTCAGGCCGACGAGTTCATCGACATCGCCGACATGGAGCAGGAAATCGGCCGCGCGCGCAGCAATCGTAACGACCAGGGGCGCGACGATAACCGCGCGGACGATGGCGGTGACGACGATGGCGAGGACGGGCCTTACGAGTATGACGATGACGGCGAGGAAGAATTCGAGGGCGAGGAATTCGAGGACGTTTGAGACGCGCGCGAATCCCTTACCAACACCTCAGGTGCGATCTGGGTTAGGGGTCGTACCGAAGAACGGGTTTCAGTGATGATCCGTCGTTGCCCGGCTTGACCGGGCAATCCAGTATCCGCATGAGTTGAAGGTGTCGTCCGCCTTGCCAAACGCCGATAAGCCGGTGGGTACTGGATCCCGCATCAAGTGCGGGATGACGGCTGAGGGTGTGCGGGATGACGGCTGAGGGTGTGCGGGCTAGGAGTGCTGTTGCCCCCTTTACGCCGTCATGCGCGGATTTGTCCCGCGTATCTCGTGGCCGGCGCAGGGAGATCACCGGGTCAAGCCCGGTGACGACGATTGAGGGAACCCGGTGACGACCATTGAGGGAACCCGCGATGACGATAGTGAGGACCGGCGATGGTGCAATAAAACCAGCGACGGGAAAAGAACGCACACTCCCCGGCCCCCGAGCCGGGGTCCAGGGCGGCAGGCAATCGCCGTGCCGCAAAGCCCCTGGGTCCCGGCTCGGGGGCCGGGACGTTCAAACGAGAGGGCATGTGGGGAGAAGTCATCGGGCGCTGTTACGCCGTCATGCACGGGCTTGACCCGCGTTTCTCGTGGCGGGCGCAGGGAGATCACCGGGTCAAGCCCGGTGATGACGATTGAGAGAGCCGGTGACGACGATTGAGGGAACCCGGAGATGACAATTGCGAGAGCCCGGTGACGACGATTGCGAGAGCCGGCGATTACGTTCTGAGGGCGCGGTGAGGACGTTGGAGCGGGCCGGTGGTGAGGCGACGAAAGAGCGGAGATGCGGGATATGGGTGCTGAAGCTGTTGGAGCGGAACCGGAGGCCAAGTGCGCGCTGTGTCCGCGCCTCGTTGAGTTCCGCGCCGAGAACGAGGCGAAGTTTCCCGGCTGGTTCAATGGCGCCGTGCCCTCGTTCGGGCCCGATGACGCGGAGCTTCTGATCGTCGGGCTGGCGCCGGGGCTCAAGGGCGCGAACTGGAGCGGGCGGCCGTTCACCGGCGACTTCGCGGGCGACCTGCTCTATGCGACGCTCGGCAAGTTCGGCTTTGCCTCGGGCACCTACGATGCGCGCCCAGACGACGGGGTTGAGCTCAAGCGCTGCATGATCACCAACGCGGTTCGATGCGTGCCGCCGCAGAACAAGCCGGTCGGCGCGGAAATCGCCCAGTGCCGTGCGTTCCTTGAGGGCCGCATCGCCGCGCTCTCCCGCCTCCGGGCCATCATCGCGCTCGGCCGCATCGCCCATGACGCGACGCTGAGGACCCTTGGCGCGAAGCTTTCGGCCCACAAATTCGGCCACCGGGCGCGCCACGAGATCGGCGCCCTCACCGTCTTCGACAGCTACCACTGCTCACGCTACAACACCAACACGGGCGTGCTGACGACGGAAATGTTCGAGGCGGTGTTCGTGGATGTGAGCGCGTTTCTCAAAGGCTGAAGCCCCCTACCCCTTTTCGCGCATGAGACGGGCTTTGTCGCGTTGCCAGGTGCGGTCTTTTTCGGTCTGGCGTTTGTCGTGCAGTTTCTTGCCGCGGGCGAGTGCCAGTTCGAGCTTGGCGATGCCGCGGGCGTTGAAATAGAGCTTCAGCGGGATCAGCGTCAGACCCTCGCGCTGGATGGCGCCGGTGAGGCGGTCGATCTCGCGCTTGTGCATGAGCAGCTTGCGCGGGCGCTTGGGCTCGTGGTTGGCGCGTGAGGCGTTGGCGTACTCGGGGATGTTGCAGTTGACCAGCCACAACGCGCCGCCTTCGGCCGAGGCATAGCTTTCGCCAAGGCTCGCCTTGCCGGCGCGCAGGCTTTTGACCTCGGTGCCGACCAGCGCCAGCCCCGCCTCGAAGGTGTCCATGATCTCGAAGTTGAACCGGGCCTTGCGATTGTCCGCGACAATCTTGCGGCCCGGCTCGGGTTTGCTCTTGCTCATACCAGGGAAGACCGGTTTTGTTCCGTTTCACCGCGGCTTTTCGGGTTTCCGGCAAGGCGCGTCGCGTGCCGTAGTGTGTTCACTTCAAGCGCGACGCAACGCTGTCCGGCAAGCCAAAAAGCCCGGCCTTCGGTGAACCACATCCGCCATCCGGGCGCGTTGCGGCGCTTGCCCGATGCCCCGCATCGCGCCACGCGCCGCGCCTTCCCGGGCCGGCGGATTTGGTTCATGAAATGGAGCAAAACCGGTCTTCCCTGGTATTACTCGGCGGCGGCAGTCTGTTTGGCACCGTCAAGCAGCCCGGCGAATTCAAGCGCCGCGACGACGGCGGCGCGGGTCTCCTCGCGCGGCTCGACCAGCGGCAGGCGCAGCTCACCCGCGCACAGGCCAAGCACGGAGGCGGCGAACTTCACCGGCCCGGGGCTCGCCTCGAGGAACAGCGCCTCGTGCAGCGGATAAAGCTTGTCCTGAATGGCCAGCGCGGAAGCATAGTCGCCCGCCATGCAGTGTTCCTGGAACGCAGAGCACAGCGCCGGCGCGACATTCGCCGTCACCGAGATGCAGCCGTGGCCGCCATGCGCCATGAGCGCCAGCGCCGTAGCGTCCTCGCCCGAGACCTGAATGAAGTCCGGCCCCATGGCGTGGCGCTGGGCGGAAACGCGCCACAGGTCGGCGGTGGAATCCTTGACGCCGACAATGCGCGGCAGCTCGGCGAGCTCCGCCATGGTCTCGACCGACATGTTCACCATCGAGCGGCCGGGAATATTGTAGATGATGAGCGGAATGTCGCTCTCGTCGTGGATCTTGCGGAAATGCGCGTAGAGGCCCTCCGGCGTCGGCTTGTTGTAATAGGGCATGACGAGGAGCGCCACGTCGGCGCCTGCCGATTGCGCGTGCTGCGTCAGCGAGATCGCCTCTTGCGTATTGTTCGAGCCCGTTCCCGCGATAACCGGCACGCGGCCGTTATTCGCCTCGATGCACAGCGCAATGACGCGCTCGTGCTCGGCGTGGGAAAGCGTCGGCGATTCGCCGGTCGTGCCGACGGGAACCAGACCGTGCGAGCCCTGTTTGACCTGCCAGTCGACGAATTCGAGAAAAGCCTTCTCATCGACTTGGCCGTCACGCATCGGCGTGATCAGCGCAGGGTTCGAGCCCTTGATCAACATGGTTCCAATCCTTGAGTTTTGGTGTCGGTTACGCGGGCCGGCCGCACCAGCGGCCAGCCTCAGGCGTTTCTATCATACCGCAGCGCACTATGGCGAGGCAAAGTGTTGGGTTGGTTAGTGGGGGTGGTGGCGGGGTGCAGATTGCCGCTTTGGGGAGGTGGCAGGCAAAGCTGGACACTCAATTCTCGCCCGCTTCCGGCCAAGAGCGGTCGTTCACTGACATTGCCAGACTCGCAGATGCGGAATACTGAACCAGACATTCGCCGCATTCCGCTTCACAGTCAATGATTGTCAAGTTAATGCAACAGAGGAGTTCGCATTGCCTCACGACATGTTTAGCTCGGAAGCTGGCGTTTTACCTTCAAATCGGTTGGTCAAATTTTCTTGGACTAAGTTTGGAAGAGACAACCAATTACTTTCGAAACATGCAACATTGATATCACTGATCGTCTCTGCAACATCTGAAAATACGTTTTTTGCTGAGTCTACAATGTTTTTCTTTTCCACCAATTCCTCAGGTTTGGTGGCTGAAGTTATAGAGTGAATTGCTGTTCCATGCGCAATTCCAGATAAGACATCGTAACAGTCATCATGCTCTCTAGATTTTGTTGCCAACAGCGTATTGAGCCGTGAATCAAAGTCGGGATAAAATTCCTTAAGATACTTTTTGTTTGCTCTAGGAAGATTAGGTTGCTTTCGGAAAGACATGACACCCTCCCATTCTACTGGATGATCCTTGTAGAAAAGAAACTGTAAACTCAACTCGTAGTGTGCCCTAAGCGATAGCACAGCGGGCCTGACAAGGCCAAACGACAACAATGATACTGCCTCGACAGCTGTGCCATAGCTCCCTCTCAACAACAGTTTACAATGTTGATGCTGTGTGCTCTTAAGATTTTTGGCCGTCCATGTAAGCGACAACCTCAAATGCTCTTTGCATTCGTCTGCGGTTTCCGTATTCGCACCAACTTGTGCTGCTACGGCGGCCGCAAATGCGTTGTAATCGGCTAACGTCACCTGAGTTTCCAGTCGGAGCCCTTACCTTCGCGCTTTTCGTGTCTGATTCGCATTGCTGCGTGATAAACATCCGACTCTGAGAAGCGTTGCACAAGCTTCTTCAGCCACGCTTGCAGTCCCCGCCTTGAATCGAAATTGGGAATATCGGAGATATCATTAGCAACACTTTTTGCGATACTTTCGGCCAGCGCGTCGGCAAATTGATGCACTGGGAGGCGGAGTTCGTGTCTCCTAATTTTGTCCAACATAACGTAGAATTCATCGAACTCGGAACTAAAGAACGGTTGCTCTCTCGTTCGATCCAAAACCAGTGCCATGGAGTTTTCAAATTCATCCTCAAGATCGCGAACGATTTCTAAAAACACCGTCCCGTTCATTTCTCTTATCAACTCGTGAAATGATCTCAGTTCTCTTTCGCTGAGCTGCAGCATTGCAAGTGCAGTTAGGCCCCTATGTATTCCAACTTTGGCCATTCTAGGCTCCCCAAACACGTTCGGAAATTTCCCGAGCGATTTTCCCAATTTCTTGCCGTAAGACGTTTGAATAGGGGCCACCTTTGTCAGTTGCAAATCCCGTGTAACTGGGATCAGCAGACAAAATTTTGCTCTGTACCAATCGGTTGACCAGCACCTTTGGACCAAATTTTTTGTGCGCTCTAAGCTCAATCTCCACGGGCGAGATCGGACCATTTCGTTGGACGCCATTGACGAGGATCATGTGTGTGGGGCTGAGCCCCAAGTGAGTAAAGAGCTGATCCACCAATCCCACCCCCAGAACAGAGAATTTGTCGAGCTTCACTGGTGATAATACGTCTGTAGAATTTTCTAATGCGCATTTTGTGACGAATGAGCTGCTTGGATTGCAATCGAGCACGACTAGATCATACTCTGCTCGTGCCTGAGAAATGAACCTCTTGAAATACTTTGAAGCGTTTTTAAGCTGCCCTGCATGATCAATCATCGAATACTTTACCAGTTCAAACGAGCCAGGAACCAAATCGAGCCTCACTTCCAGGCCGTCGCCGAATTTTCGTAACCTCGTAGAAATTTCAGATGCCAAAGGCGGAGGTTGGTCTGATTGCTTAACCTGAAAAAAATCGTCTGAAGGAAGCGGTTCGAAGCACGACATCACTGTGTGACCATCATCAACAACTTGATCATACTGAGACTGGGTCTGCACAGACTGTGTCAGATTGAATTGCGCATCCAAATCGATGAGCAGAACCTTTTTCCGCATCTGATGATAAAGCACTCGCATAACGTGGGCCGATGCGGTCGTTTTTCCGACGCCTCCCTTCATGTTCAGGATCGAAACAACAGGTGCCACCATCGGTGATACTCCCAAAATGGCTGTAGGAATCGCCCTACACCCTATCCGCATTCAAAAATACTGCATAATCCAGCAGCGAAAAGATTCTTGTCACTTCGACTAAGGCATTTTCGAACATTACTTTGCCGCGAAGTCCCCGTTTCGTTGATCGAGCCATTCGCATTCTTAACCTTCGCGCGAAAGCCGACGCTGCCTGCATCACAGCTACTTGGCGACATTGGGGTCGATTCTGCCCTCCGATGCACTGTGCCCAATTGCTCTATTGTTGGCTCGCCAACGTCGGGGGGGCGATGTGGTAGGGCGTGGCAGATTGGAGGATCATTTATGCAGATTCCAAACCTATCTGCCATTCACCCGCAACGGCCAGCCTGGAACAAGAAACGCATCGTTGGCCAGAAAAGTCCATTTCTGCCTAAGCGTATGTGGACAATCCGCGTACGTTTAGAAATTACTGGGAACCGAAGGGACCTTGCTCTTTTTTACACCGCGATCGACAGCAACTTGAGGAGTTGCGAGCTTGTTCGTCTAAAGATCGCCGACGTATGCATCGCTGGCCGAGTCGAAGAGGGAGCGTCGATCCTGCAGAGTTAGAACAAGAAGCACGAATGCTTCGAGCTCACGGAAGGAATTAGCAAGCCAATCCAGGACGAACTGGACGACCCAAGAATGCTCAGGCACGGGCACCTCTAGCCGAGCCGATTTCATGATTCGCCCCATATCTCGACACGGCTGTTTTCCCGGCAATTGCAGCGCTCCAAAGCAGTTGTCGGGCAGATCAGCAGCGTTCTTGATATGCGCAGTGAGCGCACTTCAAAAGAGAGCAGGGTCCGCTTGTAGCTATGGACAATCGCGTTAGCGGGTACGCAACTCTGGGGTTTCGGTGCTTGCGCAAGTCGTTTGTTCTCTTTATGTTCTCACCATTGTTCAATCATTGCAACGATCACATCAAGGATTTTGCAATAGTTTTGCAATAGTGACGATATGCGCGATATTGATCAGAGCATCAACTACCATCGACGGTCAAATTCATTGCCTGCTAGATCAACATTTCGATTGGAGACAGATAGGACGAAACTACTGTCATGCTTTGAACAAATCAGACAACTCGCTGATGCGGAGAAAGACGGCCTTGGATTTATCCCAAAACAAGGTCTCTGCGATGCGATTAATCGCAACAAGATAATGGCCCTGATCGACACCAAGGCCCGCGAACTCATCGTGGCTGGGTACATCTTCCATAGTGGTGTTTACCCCAACGCTAAGATTCAGCAGATTGCAACTGCCCCTGCGTATCGACGCAAAGGTGTAGCATCTGCATTAGTTCGTAGTCTCGTGTCTGATCTAGAGGCGGCGGGATACCTTAGCATCAGGGCAGATGTCGCTTCTGATCTACCTGAGGCCCTCGCATTCTATGGCAAAAACGAATTTCTTCCGATAACGACCCGTGCAGGCGGAAGGTCCAGAAACAGATCGATAGTACAACACATTCGCGAACTGGAGGTTGATACGCTCTTCACGCGGGTTGAACAGTCGTCACTCGGAGTAGAAGGGTCGCACCGCTCTCGTCGGAGTTGGGAGGCACAACTTTTCGCACTCGATCTGAATGTCTATTTTGATCTTGCTAGAGAGAGGAAATTCTCAAGAGAAGCGCGGCAGCTTTTTTCCTCTGCACTTGCTCACGAAGTTCGTGTCGTTGTCGCCGACGAATTTGTTCGAGAATTGACCAGGACCTCAAAAGACAAGGCGAACGATCCGATCCTCCAATTTGCGCTTCGACTGCCAAGGTTGCCGACTGTTTCAACAAATGAATTAGAAACTCTCCAGTCCCAAATACATGATCATGTGTTTGTATTGAGCGGATCGCCAGATGCGGGGACATCTCAAGCAAAGTCTGATGCCGGACACCTGGCACACGCGGCTCTATCTCGAGTTTCAGCATTCGTCACACGCGATGAAACCATTCTGAATGCGCGTAGCTCTCTAATCCATCGATTTGGAATTGACGTCCTCTCCACCCAAGAGATGATAAGCCTTCTGCCTGCAGAGCGACGCCCTGAGCCTTCCGTCTCGAAACAGGGCGGTGGATTCGTCTGCGAGGATGCCGAGCTAATTGAGGTAAGCCGGCACCTAAATGATCACAACCTCCCCAGGGGTATGATTGACGAGTTTACCGTCCATGAAACTCCGAACATTAATCTGAGCAGAAAGGTCATCCGACAAGGCACAGAAATTGCCGCCTGTGGCGTGATGATCGAGCCACGAAGCACGCAGCCTATATGTCGTGTGCTCGTACATGTGCGCCCCGAAACGTTGGACGCCGAATTGTTTGCTGATCATCTTGTCAATGTTTTGGTTCGAGATGCCAGCAGTCGAGCTGCAACTTCAATCGAAGTCGAATGTGCACCCGGGCAAGCGAGTCTATCTGCAGTGTTGCGCTCACGTTATTTTTCTCGCGCATCCGCCACGTCGGCATACCAAAAAGTGGTGCTAGGAAGACCAGTCACGTCCTTGAACTGGGGGTCGGTAGTCCAGGAGATGCGGCGGCGAACCCGTGTAATACTTCCAAGCAACATGCCACCTGAGGAAAGCATGTTTGACATTGGCTATGGAGATGGGAGGTCAATGGCTACCAATCTTAGGGGCTTGGAAGACATCCTTGGCCCCACGATGATGATTTGGCCGAATCGACAGGGTGTTGTTGTACCGATCACTCGTTTGTTTTCAGAGCGGCTCTTAGGTGGTGGAGACCAGAGGTCTCTTCCGTTGGAAGACGATATGGACGCGTCATTCCTATCTCGTCGGTCATATGTCAACGCGCCACACACAGCGAGCCGAATGCGTCCTCAGGCACCAATTTTCTTCTACGAGTCCAAGACCACTGGTGGCCGCGGCGCGATCGTCGCCTGCGCAATGATCACGGACGTTCGGCTAATGTATAAGCAAGACATTCCTAGTGACGCACGGCGTCGAGTAGTTGTGGAAGACATCGGCTCTCTTTCGAGTACAGACAACGTACTAGTGACGACCTTCGACAATCTGCTGACATTTCCAAACCCGGTGAGGTTCGAGGCACTTCGGAGTATGGGTGCAGCCAGCGGCGCAAATTATGTGACCGCGACAGAAGTTTCGGGGGTGAACATGACCAGGATAATCAAGCAAGGTTGGCTACATGAGCAGAATTGAGAGTGCTCTCATCTCGATCAAGCCCATCTATGCGGACGCAATTTTTTCTGGGTCAAAGACCGTTGAGCTCCGTCGGAGGATACCGGCTCTCAGGATAGGGACATGTCTTTGGATTTACGCGACACGCCCACGTGGTGCGGTGATCGGTACTGCCATGGTTTCTAATGTCATCAGGGGAACGCCTGAGGAAATTTGGGCAGCCTGCAGCGACTATGCTGCTATCGACCGATGTACGTACGATGCGTACTTCGATGGTTCGGTGGAGGCTTTCGGAATTGTACTCGCTGAGATTATCAAACGGGGGCCGATCAGCTTCGAGAAGCTTAAGGAAATTCGACGCAATTTTCATCCACCTCAAGTCTTGATGCGATTGTCTGCAAAGGAAGTGCAATCTCTTCACAAAGAAGCAGGAGCTGTTGCTTGGTGACCAGATTTGGCGCGTTGGTCCCGCTTATGCCTCAGTCTTGCCGACTAACTCCTGCCAACCACCAACCTTTGCGGGAACTAAAGCGCAGTCCAACGCTGCTCCGCACCAAACGTTCTGCCCGCAGAACAATGCAAACTAAGGTGCTGATGAAGTTTTGCTGTGGAAAAAGTGAAAATGAGTGCCTTCAGAGAAATTCCGCGCTTGGAAGTTCTGCTTGTCTCTCAGGTTCAACTTTCTGCTTTCAGATCAAAACAGACCCCTCCGTCCAATGTTTGAATGCCCGCTTCCCCCCCAAGCTTGTCGTAGATGCCCGTGTGAGGGACGACCGCTTTCGGGATGATACGGCCGGCCAACGAATACCCCTCACCCCCAAAATCCCCCACTCCCCCCGAATCATCATGTAGAGTGCGGCGGCGGCGTGGGTTGGCGTTCGCATTGACGCCGCAATTCCGGCACATAAGGAGTTTCCCCTTTGTCCGTTCGGTTTGTCTCCACAGGGACATGAGCGCTTGAGCATTGCCCCCACCCTTCCCAACTGCTGTGAGGACCGCCTGTCGGGCGGCGCCGGGCGCCAACGGTTCGAGGAGGCTCGCGCATGGGCGCCGTGAAGTTTGCCGTCGTGATCGGCGCCATTCTCGTGGCCGGGCCGCTGGCGTTTATGTTCGGGCCTTCCGGCTCGCCTGTGGTTTACGAGGCCGCCGCGCCGGCGCCGCTTGTGGCGAATGCCGCGGTGCCTGAGATCGCCCCGGTTGCAGTGCCTGCGGAAGCAGTTGCGCCACCCCTTGCCGAAGCAACGCCCGATCCCGCCCCCGAACCAATTATTGTCGCGGCGGAGGAAACCGCGCCCGAAACGGCCCCCGCCCCGGCATCAACCGGCGCCACGGACGACCGCTTCGACGCGGGCGACAACGCGGCCATATCGGCGGCGCTGAAACACGCGGTCGGCGGGCGTTACGATCAGGCGCGCGTGGCGGCGGCGCCGGTTTCCTACGACGTGCTCGACACGCTGATCGACTGGTATCAGGTGCGCAACGCCAACCTGTCGGCGGGCTTTGCCGGCATCTCCGCCTTCATGCGCGAACACGGCGACTGGCCGCTGATGGACACGATCCGCACCCGCGCGGAGGGCGCGCTCTACAAGGAAAAGCCGGACCCCGCCATTGTCATCGCGCATTTTGCGGCGTTTCCCCCGCGCATGGGGCTTGGCAAGCTGGCGCTGGCGCGCGCGCTGATCGCCACGGGCGAGATGGAGCGGGCGGGCGAATTTGTCTCCAGCGCCTGGCGCGGGCACGAATTCGGCTCAACGCTTGATAAACAGATATTGCGCGAGTTCCGCTCGCTTCTCGACAAGGGCGACCACCGGGCGCGGCTGGTGCGCCAGATCTACGAGCGCCACCGGGCGGCGGGCATGCGGACGGCGGCGCTGATCTCTTCTGCGCACGAGAAGATGGCGCGCGCGGCGTCGGACCTTTTCCGCCGCCGGCGCTCGGCGCTCAGGCGCTACCGCCAGGTGCCGGCGAGCCTTCGCGGTCAGCTCGCCATGCAGTATGCGCTCGCCTATTACTACCGCCGCAAGGGCAAGGTTGAACAGCACCGCGACGTAGTGGCCGCCGTGCCGGGCGGGGCGGAGGAGCTTTCCTACCCCGGCGCCTGGTGGATCGAGCGGCGCGACGCGGCGCGCACGGCTTTGAGGCGCAACACGCCGGAGCTCTGGGAGACGTCCTATGCGCTGTGCGCGGCGCACAGTTTCCGCGAGGGCACCTATTTCGTGCAGGGCGAGTTCATGGCCGGCTGGATCGCGCTGCAGTTCCTGAAAAGCCCGGAGCGCGCCATTCCGCATTTTGAGCGCATTCTGGAGCGCGATTCAAAAGCGCTTAACATAGCGCAGGCGCATTACTGGCTGGGGCGGGCCTATCAGGCGCAGTCTAACGGTGAGAAGGCGGGCGAGCATTTCCGTGCGGCGGGCGCCATCCCGACCTCGTTTTACGGCCAGCTGGCGCTGGATGCGCTGGGCATCGGCGACAGGCCTCTGGTACTCGCGACGCCGCCCGATGTGTCGCCGGCGGCGGCGGAGGCCTTTGCCGCGCGCGACATGGTGCAGGCCATCCGCCTGATGGAGATTTCCGGCCAGAAGGGCCATCTGCGCACGTTCTTTCTGAAGCTTGCCCATGCCCTGCCCTCGACGCAGGAACGCGTCGCGCTGGTGACGCTGGCACGCGAGCTTGATGTGCACCACATCGCCATGCGGGCCGCCAAGATTTCGGCGCGGCGCGGCGACGATCTCGGCCACTTCGCCTATCCGCACGGCATTTTGCCTGACTACGAGCGGCGCGGCGAACCGGTGGAGGAAGCGCTCATTCATGCGCTGATCCGCCAGGAAAGCGAGTTCAACGCCACCGTCCAGAGCCATGCCGGCGCGCGCGGCCTCATGCAGCTCATGCCCGGCACCGCGAAGATCGTGGCGCGCCAGCACGGCGTGCGCTACCGCCGCGCCCACCTCACCGAACGGCCGGCCTACAACCTGATGCTCGGCACCGCCCATGTCGGCGATCTGATCCGCGATCTCGGTGGCTCCTACATCATGCCGATCGCCGCCTATAACGCCGGCGCCGGGCGCATTCCCCAGTGGAACGGGCGCTATGGCGATCCGCGGCTCGGCGAGATCGAGCCCGTCAACTGGATCGAATCGATCCCCTTCAACGAGACCCGCAACTACGTGAAGCGCGTCATGGAGAACCTGCTCGTCTACCGAACCTTGATGGGCACAACGCCGTTCACCGCCATCGGCGTCGACCTCACGCGCGGCGGCGAGGCGCCGCAAGCGCCGGAAACACCCGAGGAGACCGTGGTCGCCACCGACTGCGAAACCGAACCCGACGCCGACACCTCCATAGAACAGCTCATCGCCTGCAATTGACGGCACGGGGCGACACGCGCGCCGACGCCCCAGTTACGTCGTCATGCGCGGGCTTGACCCGCGTATCTCGTGACGGACGCGAGGAGATCACCGGGTCAAGCCCGGTGATGACGCGGAAATGGCAGCAGTGGGCAAACGCAAGCGCACTCCCGGGCCCTGACCTGGGGCTCAGTTCAGCACGCACAGGCCCTGCCGCACAGCCCCTGGGTCCCGGCTCGGAGGCCGGGACGTGCCGTGCCGTGCAATGACGATATGAAATGAACGCCCCGGGCCTGACCCGGGGTCCAGGGCGGCGCGCACGGGTGCCGCTACTGGCGCCGCTGCAGGAGCCCGGCATTTGCGGGGATTGCGCGCGGCTGCCGGTGCCGTGCTTGCCTTCAGCCGTCGGCGAAGGGGCCGAGCGCCTCTCGCAAGGGGTCGAGGTGGGCCGAATAGGGTTCCCACTGGCGGTGGGCGGTCTTGTAGAGCGGCTGGCGCACCTGCCAGAAGCTTGCGGTGTTGATGGCGCGGTCGGTTTCGTGGAACGAGAGGCAGGCATCGTCCCAGGGCAGGCCGAGAAACTCGATCAGGCCACGGGCGCGCGGCTCGAAATCATCGATCAGCGCCTGATAGTCGAAGATCAGCGTGTCGTCGGGCAGGACCTCCGACCAGTGCTGCATCAACGTCATGCCATGGCTGTAGGTCTGGCCGAGGGTTTCGAAGTTCTGCGCAAAGCGCACCAGTCCCGGCCCGAAACCGGCCGTGTAGCACGACCAGCAGGTGTCCATGGCGGAGCGCCGGCACATGACGAATTTCGCGTTCGGCAGGATCGTCTTGATAAATCCGATGAGAAAGAGGTTCAGCGGCGCCTTGTCGACGACCCGCGTCACGTCGGGTCCGTGCTCGGGATGGGTTTCGAAATACTGAGCCGCCAGCAGCTCAAGCTCCGCATCGGTCAGCTCGGCGGCCTGCGCGGGGAATGCGAAATCGCGCTTGAGGATGTCGGGCAGGCGCGAATGCAGCTTCAGCATGGTGTTGAGCTCACCGGCGCCAAGCCCTTGCGGGTGACTTGAGACGATCTGCTCGACCAGCGTCGTGCCGGAGCGCGGCATGCCGACGACGAAGACCGGGGTCTCGCTCTGGTTGCCCCGGCCGTTGCGCGCGTCGAAATAGTCCTTCGTGAGGTGCGTCTGCGCGCCTTCGACGAGTCGGGCAATATTCTCCTGCGACAGCAGCCCGACGTTTGAGGGGTAGTCCTCGCGGCGCACGCGGTTGGCTTCGGTAATGTGGTGAAACGCCTTCTCGTGGTCTTTCTTGCGGTTGAAAAGCCAGTAGGCCGCGTAGTTGAGGTCGGCAAGCGAGCGGCGCGTGAGGTCGGGCGTGGCAAGGGCCGCCACGACGGCGGCAAGGTCGGCCGCTTCCTGTTCTTCCGGCTTGGCGCCGCGCGCCAGAGTCAGATGTGCCATACCCTGCGTCGGCTGCACTTCAAGAGCACGCCGCAGGGTTTCCTCGGCGCGGTCGAACTCGCCCTTGGTCGAATAGGCATAGCCGAGCTGCGCATAAGCGATGCCGAGATCGGGTTTCTGCTCAATGGCCTTTTGCAGCCACTCGATGGCGGTGTCGATTTCTTCCAGGAACAGATACGCCGCGCCGATGTTCCAGCACACCTCAGCCCAGCCGGGGCGCTGCTGCAGGGCCTTTTTGAAGTTCGCGATGGCCTCTGGATATGATTCGCCGTCGTAATAGGCGCGCGCCAGATTGTAGCGCACGACAAGCGCGTTCGGATCGATCTCGGCGGCGCGCTCGAACGCGTCGACCGCGGCCATGAAATGCTGGCGTTCGCGCTGGCAGACGCCCAGATTGACCCAGGAGGCCAGGTGTTTCGGGTCGCACTCGACCGCCTTGCGGTAGGCGTTGATGGCACCGGTCACATCGCCCCTGCCCTCGAGCGCGGCCGCCATGATCATGTAGGCGTCGGGGCTTTCGGGCGCCAGCGCCAGCGCCTGTTCGCAGACCTTGCGGGCTTTCGAATAGCGCTGCTGGTTGACGAGGCCGTTGGCCTCGCTCAGAAGGCCGTGAAGCTTGTTGGTGTCGGCGGTACTCAGCATGTCACGCGGGTGTCCATTTGTGCGGTGCCTGGGGCGGTGCCTGGAATTGTTCGGCTGCTTTCATTCCATTTGCCCCGACAGCTGTCAACAGGTGCGCGCGCGCCGGCGGCGGGGCCTATTGAACATGGCAACGCGTGGAGCTATGAATGCTCAAGGTCATGAACTCGTGAACAGCATGCTGTTTGTCGGGTTCAGGATCTGGAGGCCACGGTGCCGGGCGTGGGGCGCGGCGCACTTCCTTTAGCCGCCCCTTAACTGTGGGGCCGGCTTTTGAGGATCTAACCCTTGTGAATCTTTCACCGGCACGTGCAGTTGCGCCGTCAGACGCCACCACCGGGGCGGAGCGACCGCGCGCGATGGCGTGGCGGGATATCTATTATACGGTGCATGACGGCCTCAGACTGCATGCGCGCGACTACGGCAACCGCAATTCGCCCCTTCTGCCGGTCGTCTGCCTTGCCGGTCTCACCAGAAATTCGCGGGATTTTCACGATCTGGCCGTCGCCCTCGCCCCCGAGCGGCGGGTGCTGGCACTCGATTACCGCGGCCGCGGGCTGTCGGACTATGCCGACGACTGGCGCACCTACACCCCGCAGGTCGAACTTTCCGACACCCTCGCCCTGATGTCGCTTGCCGGCATCGAGGATGCCGCCATTATCGGCACGTCGCGCGGCGGCATTGTCGCGATGCTCATGGCCGCGGCACGGCCATCGGCGATGAAAGCCGTCGTTCTCAACGATATCGGCCCGGAAATCGCCTCGCAGGGCCTGTTGCGCATCCGCGGGTACCTTGAACACGCGCCGGTGCCGGCCGACTGGAACGATGCCACTGACATCTTGCGCAAGATCAACCACGGGTTCGACAACCTGACGAATGCGGAGTGGCGCGCCTACGCGCGGCGCGTGTTCCGCGACGTGCGGGGCAAGCCGCGGAGCGACCACGACCCGCAACTGAAGCGGACATTCATTACTTATGCCGACGTGGTGTACGACCGGATTCCGACCCTGTGGCCGCAGTTTGCCGCGCTCTCGCATCTGCCGACTTTGATCGTCCGTGGGCAGAACTCGGACCTGTTGTCTCCGGAAATCATCGAAAAGATGCGGATTGTGCACCCCGCCATGCAAACGATAACGGTGGCGGATCGCGGCCATGCCCCGTTTCTGAACGAGCCGAACGCGATTGAGGCCATCACCGCCCTCCTGCGCAGTGCCGATCCGGCCCAGTTGCTCAGTTAGAAGACGAGATTTCACGGGTCAGGACATGACCGGTAACCGGTCGTGCGTTCACTCTCATGTTGCCAATGGAATACCCTGAAATTCGCCCGATTTCGGGAGGATCTTGCGGCTCGGGAGCGCCTGTGATATTTTTGCACAAATGCCGACCCGACGCCCTTATCCGGACCTTGCTCAAAAAATGCTCCGTAGACGGATTAATTTTGCTTTCAACAACTTAGCAACTTTGTCGGTCGTCGAAATTCCATGTGACATAAACATCACAACACGGAGCTATTCGTCTAAATCACCCCCCTATTTCGTTGACGGCACGCGGTCGCGAGTGTGAAATGTGATTGTGCAGTTTCCGGCACACGATTCGTCTGCAGATGATTTCTTATCCATTTGGGGACGGATCAAATCCAAAAAAGGTTGAGTACACTTGTAAATGCAGAGATTTAGGGGAATACACATGACCACATCGAGCAAATGGCTTCGCCGGGCTCTTCTGGGTGGCGTGGCGCTTGGCGTTACGGTAACCGGAGCACAGGCCGACGAGTTGAGCGCTTTGAAGGCTCAGCTTGAGGCCCTTCAGTCCCGCGTAAACCAGA
>JAJFHE010000020.1 GCA_021775755.1 Hyphomicrobiales bacterium
TCTGGTTTACGCGGGACTGAAGGGCCTCAAGCTGAGCCTTCAAAGCGCTCAACTCGTCGGCCTGTGCTCCGGTTACCGTAACGCCAAGCGCCACGCCACCCAGAAGAGCCCGGCGAAGCCATTTGCTCGATGTGGTCATGTAATTCTCCCCTCGGAAGATAGTTTCTCAAATGGTGCGGGTCTCATGCTTGGACTGGCACGTCTTCGACCTGATTACCGCGGCGTGAGTACACAAAACCAACTTGGGAACTCACGACTGGGCCCTGAACTTATCGGGCATAAGGTTTTGGTCAAGCTTTAGAACTAAGTATTCGCAACTATAATTTCCTTATGTGACGAATCTACAACACTTTAATAGCTCACGAAGCCGTGTAATAACCCACAGATTCAATCGTTTTGGTTCACTTTCATGTGAATTCTGAGTGTTATGATTTATTTACGTATGCTGATTATCTACATTCGATATTTATTTCTAACTGTATACTTTATGCGGACTAATTTTGTGCGCACACAGAACGGATGCGTTCGCGCTGTCTGCCCGAAGACAATGGGATGAACGGAATTTTATCGCCTGTATCAGGTTCAACGGCCGCCGGAAGCCCCGGAAACGCTTTGAACGGAACATTTCAGTGCCTGCGGTCAAAGGCGAACAAGCAATCCTAGTCGCGAACGTACCCGGCGCGCTTGTCAATGACATTGCTTAGCGGCGCACCTTCGAGATAGTTCGATAAATTGCTGATAAACAAAGCAAAAACGTCGTCGAGATAGCCCCGGTAATCACCGCTCATGTGCGGTGAGACGATAAGATTAGGGGCATTCCACAAAGGATCTTCCGCCGGCAGAGGTTCCGTACGGAAAACATCGAGCGCCGCCCCTGCAATGGTCTTGCCGGTCAACGCCGCCGCCAAGGCGCCCTCATCAACCGCGCTGCCGCGGCCGATGTTGATAAACCGTGCACTGGATTTCATGGTCGCAAAAAAATTTGCACCGAAGACGGAGAATGTGTGCTCCGTCTCAGGCAATACGCCAATGACCCAATCCGCCCGCGCCGCCTCTTCCAGGAGCGTGTCAATGCCCACGACCGCTCCGAACACGGGCACTCCGTCGCGCGCCGTGCGGCCAACGCCGCGAACCTCGATATCCAGTGCCTGCAGCAGTTTTGCGATCTCGCGGGCGATACTGCCCACGCCAACGAGCAGAATTCGCCGGCCCTGGACTCGTTCGGTCAGCCTGTACCCCCACTCGCGCTTTTCCTGAAAGTCCAATGTGGCGGGAAATTCCTTGGCCTGGGCGAGAATCAGACCGAGCACGTACTCAGCCATTGCGCGATCAAACACGCCACGAGAGTTGGTCAAAACCACATCACTTTCAACGAGGCCTGGAAACAGCACCGCATCGACACCCGCGCCACACCAGTGAATCCAGCGCAATGCATCGGCGGAGTGCCAGGCATCAGCAAGCTCACGGCCCCTGAAATTCCAGCCCAGCAGTATCTCCGCACCCGGCAACGCCGCCTCGAGAGCGGCGGCGTCCGCTGCAAAGGCCAGTTCAAATTCACCCGCGTAGTCTTCCAGACCGGGGACGTCGCTCAAGTCCTGAGCACCGTGAATTACGAGCTTCATGTCGCGCTTGCTCCCCTGTTGTTGGCGGATGCGTGTTCACCACGTCCGCTACCTGCGTTTGGCGGAGGTTTCGCGGCCAAGCTATGTTGATCGTTTCGGGCAGGCAAGTGTGATCGTGCCGCCAGACACGGACGCCAAAGGTTGAGCGCGAAAAGTCGGCACCTGACGAGCCGGCATCTCGGAGTAATGCATGGAGCGCAAAATGCCAGACAAGGCGATGAGACTGCGTGCGCGGGCATTGCGGACGCTTGCGTGGCGGTACTGGCCATGGGGTGTTTTTCTCACGCCCGTCATCATCTACTGCGGCGCCATGTTTGTCCGGCACCGCTTCCGGTTCATGCCCGCAGCCGCCAATCCGGGGCTGCGCGGTCCTGACGGCGACATCAACCAGTCGAAACAGTTCGTTTACGCCAAGCTTGGGCCATGCAACGGGTTGCTGCCCCGGCACGTACACATTCCCAGCCAGGGATCCGGACCGGGCCGCCTAGAGAGGCTGGATCAATTCATCGCCACTCAGTCTGTGGCCTACCCTCTCGTCCTGAAGCCGGACGATTCTGAGCGCGGACATGGGGTCAAACTGATTTCTTCGCGTACGGAAGCAGCGCACTATCTGGAGCATGCGCCGTCCGATGCCATCGCACAGGAATTTGTGCCGGGTGAGGATTTCGGCCTTCTCTACATCCGCGATCCCGATGAGCCGCACGGGCATGTTACGATGATTTGCAAGCGCGAGCACATCCACGTGGTCGGCGACGGCCGGTCGAACGTACGCCAGTTGATTGCGTCCAAACGCGAGCTTGCGGTGCTCTACGATATCATTGCGCACGATCATGAAGCACTTCTCGATACGGTCCCGGTAAAGGGTCACAGGCAACTTTTGACAAAATCCTGGTCGCTTAGCCGCGATCTCAGAAATATCCGCTTCCAGGATCTGAGCGACCGCGTTACCCGCCGCCTCGAGGAGCGCATTGATGAGGCCTGCCGGCGGCTCGGTGGATACCATGCCGGACGCATCGATGTCCGCGCGCACGACATCGATGCGTTGTGCGCCGGCACGTTCAAGATTCTAGAAATCAACAATATGCTGTCGGAAACGATCAGCGCCTTCGACCCGCGCTGCGGGCTGATCGAAGCCTATGGGCGCTATCTGTCTTACTACCGCACCCTCCACGAAATCGGGTTTCGCAACTGGAAATCAGGAGCCTCGCGGGCGGAAACCCTCACCGACCTTCTGCGCTATTATGCCGCCTACCGGCGCCGACGGAGTGCCGAAGCCGCGTTCGCGGCGCATCTTGACCGAACCTGACCGGATCAAAGTCCGGAACCCCTGCGGCGCATGGCGAGTACGAGAGCGGGTAGAAACAGCATCGTTGCGGCGAGCGCGACGATCAGGACAATGATACACAGGCGGCCGAAGAGATTGACCATCGGCAAGATACTCACCTGCGTAACCGCGATACCCAGCACAAGCACCGCCGTCGCGGCGATCAGAACCGGCCCAACGGTTCGCATGGTTCCAGCGAGCGCGCCGTCAATGTCTGCCGTGCCGCGCTCGAGGCGATAGCGGTGCACGAAATGCACGGTGTTATCGACGGCGATACCGAAGGCGACGGTCAGGGCGACGACGCTGACATACTGAAAGCCTGTGCCCATGACATAAAGCGCCGCGGCAACGACGGTCAGCGCGGCAAGGTTCGGCACGATTGACAGCAGTCCGAGCATCAGCGAGCGCGCGGCAAATCCGATGACCAGCACAATGACGAAGACGGCCGCGGTGAGATTGTATTTGAGGCGGTCTATCATCCGCCCGCTCTCAAAGGCAGCAACGGCGCCGATACCTGTTACGCGCGCGTCATATCCGGTGACGCCTACCTGCCACTTGACTAGTTCCCTCTCCAGCACTTCAAGCCGCGCGCGCGTTTCGGGGGCGGCTTCGGCGGGCATATAGGCGGTTACAAGCCAACTTTCGCCATGCCGGCCGGCAAGGCGCTGGGCGTAATAATCCGGCAACCCGGCGACAAGCTGGGCGGCATCGGCGCTGCCGGCGCCCGCCCCTTCAGTACCTGTGCGTGCTTCTCCCGACGCCCCCTCAAACCACGTGCGTGCGCTTGCAAGAGACAGCGCATTTTCAATTTCGGGAACGTCGACGACGATGTCGTGCACCTGCGCGACAGCCTCAAGAGGCGCCAGAGACGCACGCTGGCCATCAATGCGCGAAACCAGAACGAACAGCAGGTCCGCGCCCCCGAGCTTTTCGTTGACGCGGTCGATGGCGGCATTGGCGGCGCTGCCTTCTGCAAGATAGGCGCGATAGTCATAGCGTGGCTCAAGCGCGAAGAACGCCGCGCCGGTGACGAAGAGTAAACCCGTGGCCACCGCTGAAATCACCAGCGGCCGCACACGCACGAAGGTCCACAATCTCATGCTCGCCGCCTGCGCCGCCCTGGAAAACGCGGTCGGCGCCTCAACCGAGCGCGCGATTGAAACGCGCGGCAGAATGATCATCGCAAGTGCAGGGATCAGTGCAACCACCGCGACGAATGCCATGAACACCGCAAGCGTCCCACACGCACCGAATTGTTGTACAAGGCGCGACTCGGCAAAGATCAGGCTGCCGAGCGCGATCATGGTGGTCACCGACGTCATGGCACATGCCGGCCCGACCTCGACAACGGCGGTACGCACCGCCTGATCAACGGCCGCGCCGCGGGCGAGCAGCGATCTGATCGCATGCACCATGTGCAGTGCATCTGAAAACGCGATGACCAGGATGAGCGTCGGCAGAATGTTCGACAGTGCGGTGATGCGTTCGCCCGACAGGCCGAACCCGCCGAGCGTCCATACGATCGCCAGAACCGGCGGCGCGCTTGCAAGCAGAACGAATGCCGGATGCCGGAAATAGAGCGCACACACGATGATCGCGATGGCGGCGCCGGCGAGGTTCAAAATGTGCTGATCCTTGCGAACGCTGGTCAGCATTTCATGCCGCAATGCCGGCAGCCCGGTCGGCGTGACGGTAATGTCCGTCTCGTGCATAGCGGCGTCGACGATCTCGCCGATATCGGCAAACAGGATCTGCAGATCCTCATAATCGCTCACTCTATCGTGCAGACCGATGACGAGAAGCGTGGCGGTGCCATCGCGTGCAAGCATCTTGTCCGTCAGCAGGGGATGCGCACGTGCTTCGGCAACGAGCGCCCGCAGCGCCTCGCCTTCGGGCAGATCGTCCGGCAGCACGGGCGCCATATCATCGTTGTCATCGGGGGGATGGCGCGCGGTGAAAATCGAGATGACGTTGGTTACGCCGTCAACGAACTGCAGGTCGAGATGCAGGCTGCGAATGGCCTCAAGCGCGTGTCGCGACACGAGGTCAGCGCCCTCGATCAGAAGAAACATCTGATTTTCAAGCGCCGGATAGGCGTCGCGAAATCGGTCATAGGTTTGGAACCGCTCACGGTCGGACTTGAGCATGGACCGCGGGTCGTCCTCGAACCTGAGCTGCGTCATTCCGGCCACGGCAAGCACCGTGAGCAGGATCAAAAGGCCAAGGCTCAAAAGCGGTGCGCGCTGGGCCGCAAGTCCAATGCGCTCCAGGGCGAAGGACGGTGTTGCGCGTCGTTCAGGCGGTGCGCTGTGCGGTTCGAAGTTCATGCACACACCCGTCCCCGCATCGCCCCGGCTTGTCAACCCAGTGCGACGCTTTCAACGGCCGGATATGCGCCCGGCACCATCGCGCAACATGAAAGAGCTTTAATCTGCCGGGCACATTTATGCCCGGATTTGCGCTTCGAATAGGCGCGCGGCACAGATCAGGGAGATCCAGGAGATGACCAAGGAAGTCAGGGCTCTGGCCCTTTCACTGGTGCTCGGCGCGGCAATGGCGTTCGCGGGGCCTGCATATGCGGGAACCGGCACCCCGTCCGAAACCGACCCGTGCATTATCGAAGGGCTTGGTGTCCCCAATGAGAGTGTTCAGGGCGCGTTTTACCTCTATCGGCCCTCGCTGTTGCTCACCCCCGCCGGTTTGGAAATCGCCGACACCGCCACCGTCGCCGGCATGATAGAGCGGTTCGAAACGCTCGCAGTAGCGGCAGCCGGCAATCCGGGCAACTGGGAGGACGGCAATATCGCCCTGGGCGCCAATCCGCGCGAGTACGTTCCGTCAGATGAAGAACTGATGCTGGCACTTTATGCCGGCCAATTGCATGAGTTCCTGCTGGCACACTCGCGCGATCATCTGCTCGACGAAAATGGTGGGCGCGGCTGGCAGTCGACATATGCACGCTTCGAGATACGCCATGTGGACGTTATGGGCACAGGCCGTTTCTTTTACGCCTCGGCGCCGATACCGACACATATTTCACTGCCGCCGCAAACGCCATAACTACAATTCCCCCACTTCGCGTTTGCCGCTACAACCAGCGTGTAGTTAGAAGCGATTTCGGGCGGAGCGGCTTGGCTTTCATTGCGGACCCCTTGTTTTATGCCGTCGCGGTACCGGCGATCCTCGTTGTCGGGCTGTCGAAGAGCGGCTTCCTCAGCGGCCTTGCGGTTCTCGGCGTGCCTTTGCTGTCGCTCGTCATCGCGCCGGTGCAGGCGGCAGGCATTTTACTGCCGATCCTCATTGCAATGGATGTGGTGGGGGTCTGGGCTTACCGCAAAACCTTCGACAAGCGCAGCCTCGCCATACTGCTGCCTGCCGCCGTCATCGGCATCGTGGCGGGCTATCTGACGGCGGCGCGGGTTTCCGAGGCCGATATCCGGCTTCTGGTCGGCGTTATTGCTCTCGGATTCACCCTGCACTACTGGCTGGAGCAGAGCCGCGGCGGCACCAGCGGTCCACCGCGCCAAATCAGCGGCGCGTTCGGTGTGCTGGCGGGCACGGTCGCGGGGTTTACAAGTTTCGTCAGTCATGCCGGCAGTCCGCCGGTACAGATGTTCCTGCTGCCGCAGAGACTGCGCGCCGTGACCTACGCCGGTACGATGGCAATGTTCTTTGCAAGCATCAATCTCATCAAGGTGCCGCCGTATTTCCTGCTTGGCCAATTCAGTTGGGAGAACCTCGCAACTGCCGCACTCCTGCTGCCGCTCGCGCCGCTCTCCATGGCCGCCGGCATTAAGCTCATGCGGCACGTTCGCCAGGAGCCGTTCTACAAGCTCGCCTATGGCTGCCTGCTGATTGTCTCTGTGAAACTGATCTATGACGGGCTGCAGTCCTGGGTGTGAAGCGAGACCGGACCCAGACTTGTTCGACTTTGTGAGCTGAAGTGAAATTATGGCGCGCCCGGGAAGACTCGAACTCCCAACCTCCTGATCCGTAGTCAGACGCTCTATCCAATTGAGCTACGGGCGCAGACCGCTGTATTTTATTGACTGGCCCGGCGCCGAACGAGCGGCCGTGGCGCGGGCGTCGCCACTACTAATGGGTTCTTTTGCCGAACGCAAGCGCAAGCTTGCCCGCGCCAGGGCGGGGGCTTTCTAGCGCTCGTGAATGTCGCGGTAGCCACGCCAGCCGGCGGTGGATTGCGCCTCGTAGACACCGCGCGCGACCGCCCTTGCCATGGCGTCGGCGGCAAGCCCGCCAAGTGTGGTGAGCGCGAGCGGCCTTGGGCCCTCAAGTTCGCGCCGGCCGGTCGAAAGCGTGAAAACAATGTCGCCATCATAGGGCGTGTGCACGGGCCTCAGCGCCCGCGCCATGCCGTCGGTTGCCATGATAGCGACGCGCTTGGCTTCAGCCGGGGTCAGCAGCGCATCGGTGGCGACGACGCCGAGCGTCGTGTTGTGGCCGGCCGCCATGGCGTCTCGCAGCAATGCCGATTTGGTGTCTGCCTCAAGCGAACGCGTCTCATCGCTCAAAGCAAAACGGACTTCGCCTGTGCCGCCGAACTCGCCGTCGATCTCGTAAGGTGCCGCCCAGAAGACGCCGGTGCCTGGCACCACCGGCGAGCCGAACGAGTTCACCGCGGCAAGGGCACCGACCGTTATGCCGTCCCACACCGCAGATACGCTGCCGAGGCCGCCCTTGTAGCGGCCGGCAAGGGCGCCGAGGCCGGCGCCCGCGTTGCCGAGGGCAAAGTCCGGGCCGGCGGCATCGCAGGCCGCCAGACCGAGCGTCCGGTAGGGCGGCACATCGCCCCAGTCCTTGTCACCGCCATTGGTCAGATCAAAGAGGTTGGCCGCCGGCACCACCGGACAGACTTTAGGCTGCGTGCGGAACGCGAACCCGCGGCCGCGCTCGGCCAGCCAGTGCATGACACCCGATGCCGCATCGAGACCGAAAACGGACCCCCCCGCCAGAACCAGCCCGTGCACCGCATCGACAAGGCAGGTCGGGTCAAGGGCATCGGTTTCGCGGCTGCCCGGCGCGCCGCCGCGCGCATCGACACCGGCAACGGCTTCACCGTCGGGCAGTACCACGGTGACACCGGAAAGCAGCGCCGGGTCTTGCGCATTTCCCACCGAGATGCCGGGCACATCGGTAATGAGATTGGCGGCGCCGGTGGGGAACATGGACGATCAATCATAATTGCAGGGGTCAAGAGGTTGACACCCAAAGCTATCCGTCCCAATTCTGGTGGTCAATCAATCCACAGCAATGACCGGGGCTCGGCGACCAGATGACCGCTAGCGAGATGATCACTTTCTTTCTCCCTATCCCGTCGCGGCGGACCTGCGGAAGGCTGGCGGTGGTGTTGCTGGCGCTTGGAGTTGCCGCGTGCGGACGCGCCGATAAAGAGGCCATGGTGTCAACCGCCAATCCCTACGCGTCGGAAGCGGCAATGGAGATCCTGCGACAGGGTGGCACGGCGGTCGACGCGGCAATTGCCGCGCAACTCGTGCTCACGCTTGTCGAACCGCAGTCGTCCGGCATTGGTGGCGGTGCGTTCCTCCTGCATTGGGACGAGGGAGACGACGAGGTAACGGCCTATGATGGACGCGAAACCGCGCCGGCCGCGGCAGGCCCCGATCTCTTTTTGATGGAAGACGGCACGCCCATGGGCTTCATGGAAGCGGTCGTCGGCGGCCGCGCGGTGGGCGTTCCAGGTGTCGTGGCAATGCTGTGGGAGGCGCATCGCGATCATGGCCGGCTGGACTGGGACGATGTGATCGCTCCGGCCATCCGGCTGGCCGAATCCGGATTTACGGTCAGTCAGCGGCTGCATGACATGATCGCCTCGCACAATCCGCTGACTGAATCGGAAGCGACGCGCAACTATTTCTACATCGAATCGGTTGAGCTCGCCGGGGCTCTGGAGGCCTTGCCGGTGGGTTTCCTGCGCACCAATCAGACCTATGCGCAGACGCTTCGGGCTATCGCGGAAAACGGACCGGAAGCCTTCTATACCGGAGAGATCGCGCAGGCCATCGTCGACACCGTGCACGCGCATGAAAACTCCGGCCTGATGACGCTGGAAGATCTCGCGGGCTATGAGGCGCCGAGGCGCGCCGCCGTGTGCCGGCCCTACCGCGACTACGAAGTGTGCGGTATGCCGCCGCCGACGTCCGGCGGTCTGACGACGCTGATGATCCTCGGCATTCTGGAAACTTTCGACCTTGCCGCCCTGCGGCCCGGCTCGCCCATGGCGGTGCACCTGATCAGCGAGGCGAGCAAACTCGCCTATGCGGACCGGGCGGTCTATATGGCTGACAGCGATTTCGCGCATGTGCCGGTCGAGGAGCTATTGCACCCGGTTTATCTCAGATCCCGAGCGCGGCTCATTCACCCAGGCCAGTCCATGGGCCGGGCGCGTCCGGGCGAGCTCTCAACCGAGGCCCCGTTGCAGCAGGCCGCCGACCTCTCCGAAGGCCGCACCTCAACAAGCCATCTGGCGATCGTCGACAGGTGGGGCAATGCGGTCTCCATGACAACGTCGATCGAGGGTCCGTTCGGATCGCATCAGATGGCGGCCGGGTTCATGCTCAACAACGAGCTTACCGACTTCTCGTTTCAGCCGGTCATCAACGACCGCGAGGTTGCCAACGCGGTGGCCGGCGGCAAGCGGCCGCGCTCGTCCATGTCGCCGACAATCGTGCTTGACCGGCGCGGCAACTTCCATGCCGCCCTCGGCTCACCGGGAGGAAGCCGCATTATCGCCTATGTGACACAGTCCATCATCGCCCTGCTCGACTGGGACATGACCATGCAGGAGGCTTTCGACCTGCCGCGCCATGTCAACCGCAGCGGGCCGATCGAGATCGAAGAGGAATCCGATCTCACCCGGCATGTGGAAACGCTCGAGGCGATGGGCCACAAGATCGATGCGAAGAAACTGACCAGCGGGCTGCACGGGATTGCGGTGACGTCCGAGGGGTTGGACGGCGGGGCGGACAGCCGCCGCGAGGGCGTGGTGATCTCGTCAGCTGTGGAGAACTGAGCGCTCTAACCCGCGCGCGGGCTTTGGCGGCGTTCGTCGAGGCTTGTGATGCGGTCGGGGATGGCGACCCAGAAAACCGCGCCGGTGTCCGATTCCACGAGCCGCAACTCGCCGCCATGGGCGCGGGCGAGTTCGGCGGCGATGGCAAGGCCGAGCCCGGTGCCCCCCGCACGCACGGATCCGCGAAAAGCTGCGAACAGGTTTTCCCGCGCCCGCTCGGGCACGCCGGTGCCGTTGTCGCGCACCTCAACGGTGACGACCGCCCCTTCTCGCCAGGCCCTGAGCTGCACGACGCCTGGCGTGTCGCGCTCGTCTTCGCTTCCCTCCAGCGCCTGAACCGAGTTGCGGCACAGATTGGTAAGAATGCGGAAGAGATGCTCGCGGTCAGCATCGACCATGAAGTCGTCCGCGACGTCGCATCGCCACATGATGTTCGCCGCATTACGCGCCGCCGCGGTTTCAAATACTTCCTGGACAAGCGGCAGGAGCTCGAAGGTTTCGCGCCTCGGCGGTGCTTCCTGTGCCTTGCCGTATTTCAGGGTGTGGGCGCAGAAGTCGATGGCCCGGTCGATGGAGCCGATGAGCTTGGGAGCGATTTTCTGCACTGTCGGGTCCTGAACGGAGCCGAGACGATCGGTAATCAGTTGCGCGCTTGCCAGCATGTTGCGCAGGTCGTGCGAGATTTTGCTCACCGCCAGCCCGAGCGCGGCGAGGTGATTCTTCTGTTGCAGCATGGAGGCGAGTTCCTGCTGCATGCGCGACAGCTCGCTCTCGGCGACGCCGATCTCGTCGCGACGGCCGGACGGCGAAATGACCCGGCCGGCATCTTCCGGGTTTTCGGAGAACCGCACCATGTTGCCGGTAAGCCGACGCACCGGGCGCACCAGAAGCCGGTCGAGCGTCACATAAACCATGATCGCCACAAGCATGGAGAGAAACATGGACAGCACGAGAATGTTTACCGAGTAGCCGATCATGGCGGACCGTAACGGCGCCTCGGAAATCACGATCTCGGTAAAATCGCCAGCCTCGTTCTGAGCGTCGTCGACCACCCGGAGGGTCCGTGTTCCACCGACAAGAAGCGTTTCAAAGGCATCCATGATGCCCATCAGAAACGAGCGTTTACGCAGGTCGAAATGCGCATCGATGACGATTTCCGCCGTTCCGTGCAGCATAAGATGGCGGGCATCGGCGCGCTTCAGGGCAACCGCGATCGCATCGGCATTGCGCAGCAATTCATCCTGCAGTTCTTGCGACACCATGTGATCGGGCGTCGCTTCAAGTACCAGCGAAGCGATCTGTGCGGCTTCGATACGGTGGCTCAGATAACTAAGCCTGAAGTTTGCAATCGAGGGCACATAGATCATCACCTCGCCGAGCATGATGAATATGACGATGAGCGAGAAAATCTTGGCCGACAGACCGCGGCGCACGCTTGGCCGCAGCGACTGGTCGCTGCGCTCGGTTTCCGTGATCTGGCTCTGCCCGTCCGTCATCTCAAATGGCGATCCAATTTGTCAATGCACCTGCACACTATAGCGGAGTTCGCCACACCTAATAGCGGAGTTCGCCACACCTATCCAAACCGCGACAGGAACTGCACGACCCGCCGTGTCCAGGGGCTTGCAAGTTTTGAGGCGTAGAACCCGTAGGCGACGCGTTTGTTGACCTCGCTCAGCGTCGGATAAGGTACGATCATGTCGGTCATCGCCTTGATGTTGAGCCCCGAAGAAATGGCGAGCGACCAGGGCGCGATAAGTTCGCCGGCATTAGCGCCGACGATGCTGGCGCCGAGGATCTTGCCGCGTTTGGACGCCACGACCTTTACAAGGCCTTCGGTCTTGCGCTCCGCCTGGGCGCGGTCGTTTTCCGCATATGGCCATCGCATGACCGAAATCTTGCCGTGGTGCTCGCGCGCCTGCGCTTCCGACAGGCCGATATGGGCGAGCTCGGGATCGGTGTAGGTGACCCAGGGATAAATGTCCGTGTTCACTTTCGCCGGCAGTCGGAACAACGCGTTGCGCACGACAATGCCTGCGTGATAGTTCGCCACGTGAGTGAACTGATAGCCGCCGGAAACATCGCCGATGGCATAGACTTTCTTGTTCGTCGTGCGCAGCTTACGGTCGACCTTGATGCCGCCGCGAGTGTAGTCGATGCCCGCCGCCTCAAGATTGAGGCCGTGCACGTTCGGCACGCGGCCCGCGGCCACAAGAATGTCGCTGCCGGTTGCCTTCTCCGTCTGATTGCCTTTTTCGAGCGTCGCGGTGATGCCGCTGCGGGCGCCTTCGACGTCGACAACCTTGACACCGGAGCGGATCTGCACCCCGTCGGCGGCGACCTGATCAAGGACATAGCGGGTGAGTTCGGGATCGTCCTTGCCGAGCGGCTCGAACATTTCCAGCACCGTCACCTTCGAGCCGAGCCGCTGCATCGCCTGGGCAAGTTCCATGCCGATGGGGCCGCCGCCCATGACCAGCAGCCGCGCCGGCAGCTTCTTGAGGTCGAATATGGTTTCGTTGGTGAGATAGGGGACTTTCATAAGGCCCGGGATCGGCGGAATGCCGGCAGCGGAGCCCGTCGCCACCACGAAACGCCGCGCTTTGATGACATTGTCGCCGGCGATGACCGTTTCGCCGTCCTTGAATTCAGCCGCCGCCTCGATAACCGTGACGCCCAGACCGGTAAACCGTTCCACGGAATCGTTTGGGGCGATGGCGGCGATAACACCGTGCACGTGATCGTGGACTTTCTGGTAGTCGATGGACGCGCGCCGGTTGGCGACGCCGAACTTTTCGCCATGCGCCAGCAGATGCGCCTGCTTTGCGGCCGCGATCAGCGCCTTGGACGGCACACAGCCGTAGTTCAGGCAATCGCCGCCCATCTTGTGACCTTCGATCAGAACGACCGAGGCTCCCATCTGCACGGCCCCTGCCGCAACTGAAAGCCCGCCCGATCCCGCCCCGATAATGCAAAGATCGGGTTTCAGAATATCCATTTTTCCGCCCCTTCAGGCTGCGCGAAAGCGCTTGATGACAATCGGCAGGGCTGACAGCGCGGCCAACCCCAACAGCGGCACCAATATCTGAGGTTCAAATATCAGGCCGAAATTCGGCGTCGTCCCAGCCGCGAACACCGCGCCCAGTCCCGCCCCGACAGAGGCATAGACCGCCGCCCCCGGCATGATGCCCAGAAACGTCGTCCAGGCAAAGGTGCGCGGTGCCGCCCCCAGAAACGCAGGCACGAGGTTGGCAGCAAAGAACGGAATGACCGGCACCAGCCGCATGATCAGCAAAAAGCTGACCTCGTTCGCGCGAAAGCCGTCCTCTGCCCGTTTGACCCATTTCCCGGCCCGCGCGCGCAAGTTGTCGCCCAGCCCGGTCTTGGCGATCATGAAGATCGTCAGCGCGCCGATGGTCGCGCCGGTTACGGCAAAGACCGCGCCAAAGATCGTGCCGAACAGAAACCCGCCCGTCAGCGTCATCGCCAGTCCGCCCGGGAATGAAAGCGCGACGATGGCAGCATAAATCGCCATATAAGCCAGCGCCGCGAGCAGGTAGTTGTCATCACGCCAAGCCTGCAACGCCTCGTGATTGTCCTGCAAAGTTTGAAAGCTGATATAGTCGCGGCCAAAGATATAGAGAGCAATCGCGCCGATCACGACAATCACCACCGGCA
>JAJFHE010000003.1 GCA_021775755.1 Hyphomicrobiales bacterium
GAAACTCTTCGTGCAGCGGCAGGCAACGATGCCTGCAGCTCAAGCGCGGACTCTAAGGGCGGTTCAGGGGTGGGGGAGTAGATTGTGCGAATTATTTTTTCGTGGTGGCGCGGCTGGACGCTCCGAGCGTTCGCAACCGCCACACCCCGGCCTCCGAGCCGGGGTGCGGTGCGATGGGGCAGGCCTGGCGGTGCTGTCCCCCAACAGCGTCATGCGCGGGCTTGATCCGCGCATCTCCATCGGAACGCTTGAACGGTGGCGGGAGATCACCGGGTCGATCCCGGTGATGACGACTGAGAGACCCGGGATGTCACGCGTGGAAAGTAGCGCGACCTAACTCTCCACACGTCATCACCCTGCTCGACAGGGTGATCCAGTATCCGCCGTACCGGAAACGTTATGCGGCGGCGGTTACTGGATTACCCGATCAAGTCGGGTAATGACGAATGGAGGTAGGAGTAATGACGCATGGGCGCGGGTAATGACGCATGAGCGCGGGCAACGACGACAGCAGGCAGCGGCGTGCATAATGACCGTGGACGCGTCGGGTCTTGAGATCACCCCTGCAGCAACGCCCGCCACACTTTTTCCGGCGTCAGCGGCATGTCGAGATGGCGCACGCCGTGCGGCTTGAGAGCATCGAGCACGGCGTTGACGATGGCGGCCGGGGCACCGGTGGCGCCGGCCTCGCCCGCGCCCTTGACGCCGAGCGGGTTGGTGTCCGTGGGTGCCGCCTCGTTGAACCCGACAGGCAGGTCGGGCACGGTGTCGGCGCGCGGCAGGGCGTAGTCCATGAGGCTGCCGGTGAAGAGCTGGCCCGAGCCCGGCTCGTAGACGACGCCTTCAAGCAGGGCCTGGCCGATGCCCTGCACCGCCCCGCCCCGGGCCTGACCGGCGGCAATCAGCGGATTGACGATGCGGCCGAAATCATCGGCGATGACATAGGCGAGAAGATCGACATCGCCGGTCTCGGGATCGACGTCGACCTCGGCAATGTGGCAGCCGTTGGGAAAGCTGTGGCGCTCGCGCTCGAACCGGCCCACGGTCGTGAGCGTCGGCGCGACGGTCTCCGGCAGGTCGCCGGCCTCGCGCACCGCGCGTTCAAGTTCAAACAGGCCGATGCGCCGGTTGGTGCCGCGCACGGCAAACAGTCCATCGGCGAATTCGATATCATCGGCAGCCGCATCGAGAATATGCACCGCCGCCGCCCGGCCCTTTTCGCGCACACTCTGCGCTGACCGCAGCAGCGTACTGCCGCCGATCTTGAGCGAGCGCGACCCGCCATGGCCGCCACCCACCGCGATCGCCGCCGTGTCGCCCTGGCGGAAACCGATCCGGTCGAACGGCACGCCGAGCGTCTCATGCACAATCTGTGCGTAGGCGGTCTCGTGGCCCTGGCCGGTCGAGTGCGTGCCGGCGAGAATGGTCACCGTGTCGTCACTCTCGAACCGCAGTTCCATGGCTTCGCTCGGCATGCCGAGCGTCACTTCGAGATAGCTTGAAAGCCCGATACCACGCGCGCGACCACGGGCCTCAGATGCCGCGCGGCGGCCATCGAAGCCGTCCAGGCCAATGGCTTCCGCTGCCGCCTCGAACGTGCCGGAAAAGTCGCCGCAGTCGATGGTCAGCCCGAGCGGCATTGAATAAGGATAGTCGCGCACGAAGTTGCGCCGCCGGATTTCCACCGGATCGATGCCGAGGTCGAAGGCCGCCGCGTCCACCAGCCGTTCCATGATATAGGCCGCCTCCGGGCGCCCGGCGCCGCGATAGGCATCGACCGGCATGGTGTTGGTGTAAGCGGCGCGTACCGACATATGGATGTTCGGCACGACATAGGTGCCGCCCATGGAGACCCAGCTTGCAGCCGTCGGGACGACCGGACCCATGGTCGAAAGACACGAACCCATATTGGCGATGGTGTCGACGCTGAGTGCAAGAAACCGGCCCTCCGCGTCGACGGCAAGTTCGGCGCGTGTCACGTGATCGCGCGCATGCACTTCGCTGAGGAACGCTTCGGAGCGCTCCGAGATCCATTTGACCGGACGCCCGGTGAGTTTCGCCGCCAGCATGACGAGAATGTTTTCCGGATAGACGAAATTCTTCGCCCCGAATCCGCCGCCGACATCTCCGGCCACGACACGCATGCTGTCCGGTTCGACCTTGAATACGGCAGCCGCCATCTGGTTGCGCTGGGCGTGCACCGCCTGACCGGAGACATTGAGGGTCAGTGTTCCGCTTTCGGCGTCGTACTCGCCGACCACACCGCGCGGCTCGATGGCCATAGGTGCGATGCGGTTGTTGACGAGATCGAGCGTTACCCGGTGCGCCGCGCCTTCAAAGGCCGCCTCGACGCCCGCCGCATCGCCCTTTTCGAACCGGAAGGCGAGATTTGACCCTGCTTCCGGCCAGATCATCGGGCTGTCCGCATCGAGCGTGTGCGCGAGATCTACCACCGCGGGCAGTTCCTCATAGCCGACAGTCACAAGCTCGGCGGCGGCCAGCGCCTTGAATTTCGTCTCGGCGACGACAAACACCACCGGTTCCCCGACATAGCGCACCGTAGCGTCGGCCAGTGCGTGGCGCGGCGGATGGTTCAGCGTGCCTTCGACGATGCCGTCGATTGCCGTCATTGCCGGAATGGGGCCGAACCCTTGCGCGAAATAGACATCCGGCGTGATCACCGCCACCACGCCGGGCGCGGCTTCGGCCTCGCCCGTATCGATGGAGACGATGCGCGCATGGGCATGCGGCGAGCGCACGACCGCGCCATGCGTCAGGTTCGCGAAGTGCTGATCGTCAATATAGCGCCCGGCACCGGTCAGGAACCGCTCGTCCTCACGCCGTCTGACCGCCTGGCCAATGCCAAATTTTTCCATGCCGGGCCTTGTGTTCCCCTGTTTGCGCGCGACATCAATCGCCGCGCCGGGCGAGTTCGTCAAGCCGGGCACGGAGCACCTCTTCCCGCATCGCGAAACCGGAGGCTTCCCACTCCTGCTTCAGGGCCTTGAGAATGGCACCGACCTCGGCGCCCGCCGGCACGCCCTTTGCGATCACGTCGCGGCCTTTCAGCGCAAACACCGGCACCGGCCACTCGCGCGGCAGGGCGAGTGCGGCGCTGAGGTTTTCCGCACCGCCCGGTGCGCCGGACGCTTCGAACAGCACAATGTCCGTGTAGCTTTCTTCGCCCTCGTCATAGAGCAGCCGTTTGAGCTGGCCGGCACCCGCACCCGCCACCGCGGGCCTGCGTGTCGCCGCCAACCGTTCGAGCCGCCCGGTCTCGCGGTTCGTCAGCACGAAACGGCGGCGCAGATGGTTAACGTCCCTCTCGCCTCTCAAGGCAAGTGCCGCCAGGCGAAGCAGGGCGTCGGGCTCGCGGCCTGACGCTGCTTCAAGTTCGGACATGCGCGCCACGCGGCTCACATTGCCCGGCACGGGGACAACCTCAGACAGCACGCCCGCGGCATCCATTTCGCCGAGCACGTCGAGCACCAGCGGCGCGGCAAGCAGGCGCATGAATTCCTGGCGGATGCGCTCCGACGACAGCCGGCTCATGCCATCGGCGTTTCGTGCACACGCCGCAAGCCCGTCAGCATCGAGCGCGCCGGCACCGTATTGCGCGTGGATGCGGAAGAACCGGAGAATGCGCAGATAGTCCTCGCGGATGCGCTGATCAGCATCGCCGACGAACCGCACACGGCGCGCCGCCAGATCCGCATAACCGTTCAGCGGATCGAAGAGCGTGCCCGATGCATCGCAGTAAAGGGCGTTGAGGGTAAAGTCGCGGCGCGACGCATCCGCCTCCCAGTCGTCGGTAAAGGCGACATCGGCATGGCGCCCGTGTGTTTCGACGTCGATGCGAAGCGTCGTAACCTCAAACGCGCTCGCGTCCGTTCCGCTGCCGGCGACGATTGTCACCGTGCCGTGCTCGACGCCGGTCGGCACTGCCTTGAGCCCGGCCTTGCGGCAACAGTCGAAAACATCGTCCGGCGTCAGGTCCGTTGCAATATCGACATCTTTGACCGCAACGCCCAGAAGCGCATTGCGCACCGCGCCGCCGGCAACGCGCGCCGTGCCGCCACACCGCTGCAGCGCGCCAAGCACGCCCTGCAGCACCGGAGCGGTGAGCCACCCGGCACCCGCCAGCGTTGTCGGTATTCGTGCATTGCTCATTCACGTGTCCAGATAGGCGCGTTCAAAAAGGTTGCGCAGGATACCCGCCGTCGCGCCCCAGATATAGCGCTCGCCATAGGGCATTGCATAATAGTGACGCCGCTTGCCGCGCCATACCATGGAGTCGGTGCGGTGATTGCCTGCATCCATCAGGAAGGCGAGCGGCACCTCGAAAATCTCCGCCACCTCGCCCGGTTCGGGAAGCAGCCTGAAGCCTTGCGACACGATCGCCACGACCGGGGTTATGCGGTAGCCGGTGCCGGTGCGGTAACCGTCGAGATAGCCGACCACATCGACAAAGCCCGGCGCGATGCCGGTTTCCTCGTGCGTCTCGCGCAACGCGGCGGCAACCGGCCCGGCATCGCGGTCGTCGATCTTGCCGCCGGGGAATGAGATCTGACCGGCATGCGTCGGCAATTCGTCGGTACGCTGGGTAAACAGCACGTGCAATTCGCTGCCCCTGTCGACCAGCGGCACCAGAACGGCGGCCTCGCGATAGGTCTCGCCGGGTGTTAGCCAGGAGCTCGCGGTCGGGTCGAGATCATGGTCGCCCCGGTCCACCAGACGCGCCGATGACGTGGTGTGCTGCGGCAGGTCCGCTTCCAGGCGCGGCACCGCGTTCGCACGAAACGCCGCTGCGTCGAACGGTTTAGGGATTGGGCTCATGACTGCGATGTATGACGGCGCGCCTCACGCGTCAATCTCATCGGCACGCGCCATCTGAAAGAATACACCGTCGCTGTAGACACCGATCCAGTCGTGGCCATCCACGGTTCGCGGTTCGGCGAGGTTGGCGAGATCGAAGGCGATGGCGCGCGTCGCCAGCGCCTCAAGCCCGCCGCGAACCTCCACATAGGGCTTGAGGCCGCCTGTCTCATCGTCATGCACAAACCGGATCGGGTTGGCCGCTCCGGCCTTTACATAGTCGCCGACATTCGTGCGAAACCCGATGACGCGCCCGGCACCCTCGCCTGCCACATCCATGTGGACCGCCAGGAACGGCGCATCGTCGACCGTGATGCCGACCTTCTCGACCGGCGTCACGAGCACATACTGTCCGTCTTTCTCGCGCCTCAGCACCGATGCAAACAGTGAAACCAGCGCTTCGCGGCGGATCGCGCTGCCTTCGTGGTGCCACGTCCCGTCCGCCAGAATCCGTATATCGATCATGCCCCGAAACGGCGGATTCCAGTCATCTACAGGCCTTTGTTTGGGACTGTTCGCGATGGAATCAGCAATCTGGGTCAAGTTTTGGTTATCCAGACCAACCGCTTCGCGCTTGCCGTGCCGACCCGATTCGCTCATGTTGCGCGCGTCCCATCGTCAAAGTTCGGTCATGATCCGGTGACAAGCCCGGTGTAATTGCCGTTCAATCGCGGTGAATTGACCTTAAACCGGCGGACGAAGTGCACCTGCGGCCTTCTGAAATGTGCCTGGAGACACTATAATTACGCAAATGCATACCATCAATGAAGCCGACGACCGGATCGTCGAGGAGATTGAAGCGACAGGTGAAGCTCTGGGCAAGGTGCGCCAATCCATTGGCGAGGTCATCTTCGGCCAGAACCCGGTCATCGATCAGGCCCTCATCGCAGTCCTGAGTGGCGGCCATGCCCTTCTTGTGGGCGTGCCCGGCCTTGCCAAAACAAAACTCGTCGAGACCATGGCCCATGTGCTCGGTCTCGATGAGAAGCGCATTCAGTTCACGCCGGATCTGATGCCCGCCGATATTGTCGGCTCGGAGGTGCTTGAGGAAAGCCAGACCGGCAAGCGCAGTTTCCGTTTCATTCGGGGTCCGGTGTTCTGCCAGCTCCTGATGGCCGACGAGATCAACCGTGCCAGCCCGCGCACCCAGTCGGCGCTGCTGCAGGCGATGCAGGAAAAACATGTCACCGTTGCCGGCACGCGCTACGACCTGCCGAAGCCGTTCCATGTTCTTGCAACCCAGAACCCGCTGGAACAGGAAGGCACCTACCCGTTGCCCGAAGCGCAGCTTGACCGCTTTGTCATGCAGATCGACGTGCCCTACCCCGACCTCGAGGCGGAACGGCGCATGGTCTTTGCGACCACCGGCAATCTTGATCACGAGCCCGACGTCGTATTGTCGCCGGAACGTCTCATGGCCGCGCAGCGTCTGATCCGCCGTGTGCCGGTCGGCGATGGCGTCATCGACGCAATCCTTAAGCTCGTGCGCTCGGCGCGACCGGAATCGAGCGACCACGATTTCGTGCAGCAGAATGTGTCCTGGGGACCAGGGCCGCGCGCCTCGCAGGCGCTGATGCTCGGCATTCGCGCCAAGTGCCTGCTGGATGGCCGGCTCGCCCCCTCCATCGACGACGTCATGGATCTCGCGGGCCCGGTCTTGCGTCATCGTATGGCACTCAGTTTCGCGGCTCGCGCCGATGGCCTGACAATGGACGATGTCATTGCAAAGCTTTGCGCGAAACTTGACTAGGCCCTGAGCCCTATGGCGTCGCGATTTTTCCAGCCCCCGCCTGATCAGCACGAACAGGCCCTGCAGTTCCGCGACACCGCGGAACGGCTGGCGGATGCATTTCCGTCGTTGCTTGTGGAAGCGGACCGCGTGGCGCACACCATCGCCCAGGGTCTGCACGGGCGCCGTCGCGCCGGCATGGGCGAGGCGTTCTGGCAGTTCCGGCGCTACCGTCCAGGCGATATGGCAGGCACCGTCGACTGGCGAAAATCCGCCCGCTCCGACCGGCTTTACGTGCGCGAGAACGAGTGGGAAGCGGCCAACACGATCTGGCTGTGGACCAATCCGACACCGACAATGGAGTTCAAGTCGCACCTGTCGGAGACGACGAAACGCGACCGGGCGATTGTTCTAGCGCTCGCGCTGGGCTCGCTTCTGATCACCGGCGGCGAGCGCATTGGCGCCTTCGGCACGGACCTGCCGGCCTCTTCCTACCGCAGTGCCTTGCACCGCCTCGCGGCCCGGCTTACCGAACACCATGCCCCGGCCGATGACGAGGGCGGCCTGCCACCGGCCGTAACGCTCAGCCGCTTTTCCAACATCGTCCTGTTCAGCGACTTTCTCGAGCCCGTCGATGCCATCGGCGACCGGCTCGCGACAATCGCATCACGCGACGTCCGCGGCCACCTTATCCAGGTCCTCGATCCGGCCGAAGAAACGCTTCCCTACGCGGGCCGCAAGGAGTTTGAGGAAATCGGCGGATCATTGCGCCTCACCATCGGCCGCATCGAAAATCTGCGCGGCGATTACCAAAAGCGCATGAGCGATCACCGCAACGAATTGCGGGAACTGGCACGCCGGCTTGGCTGGACCCTGACCGTGCACCACACCGACCACTCGCCGCAGACGGCCCTTCTGGCGCTTTACGGCCTGCTTTCGGGACACCTGTCCCAGGCAGCCGCAACCGCGATCAACGGGTGATGCGATGATCGCGATTGGCCAGCTTGCCTTTCTTGCACCTGCCGCGCTCATCGCGCTGGCGGTCGTGCCGATCATCTGGTGGCTTTTGCGGTTCACGCCGCCGCGTCCCGACCGCATCCGGTTTCCGCCAATCCGTTTTTTGCTCGGCCTCGTGTCGAGGGAAGAAACACCCCACAAGAGCCCGTGGTGGCTGACGGCCCTTCGCACACTGCTTGCCGTACTTGCCATTCTGGCTGCGGCCAATCCGGTCCTCAATCCCCGCGAGCGCGTGACGCAAGGTGCCGCAAACATCGTTGTCGTCGTCGATAGTGGCTGGGCTTCGGCGAAAACCTGGGACCGCCGGTCTGAAATCCTCAGCCAGATCGCCGATGAGGCACAGGGCCGCGTGCAACGCATCGCTATTGTCGAAACCAGCCCCGCATCCACCCAGGCGACGACGCAGTGGTTGTCGCCGGCTGAATTCGCCGACCGCATAGAAGCTATGCGGCCACAGCCCTTTGCCGCCGATCGCGCCGCGGCACTTGCTCAGCTGGAGGCTCTTGCCGCGGAAGACGAGGCCGTCGAAATCGTCTGGTTGTCGGACGGGCTCGATTATTCGGAGGACGCGATATTCAGTGAGAGCCTGGAACAGCTCTATGGCGGCCCGGCGAGCATAACCGTCTACCGGCCGCAGGACGTCGCGGGCATCGTTTCCCTCGGCCGTCCGGTGACGGCGGATGGCAGCATTGAAGTTCCCCTTACACGTCCCGAAGGCGCAACGGCCGGAGCCGGCGCCGTTCGCGCTCTGGCCCTCAATGGCCGCTCGCTTGGCGATGCCGGATTTAGTTTCGATGCCGGCGAAACCGCTGCAACGACACAGTTCGAGCTGCCGGTTGCCCTTCGCAATCAGGTCGCGCGCGTGGAAATAGTCGGCGCGAGAAGCGCCGCCGGTGTCTATCTTCTCGATGATAGCTGGCGCCGCAAGGCGGTGGGCCTGGTGAGTGGCGTTACTCAGGAAATCGCACAGCCGCTCCTATCGCCGCTTTACTATCTCGAACGCGCACTCGAGCCCTTCGCCGACATTCGCCGCCCCACGCCCTCGGATGCCCGCAGCGCCATCCGCAGCGTCCTCGATCAGGGACTGTCTGCACTTGTTCTCGCCGATGTCGGGCACATTCTCCAGAACGATCTGGAAGCGCTGGAACAATGGGTCGAAGATGGCGGGATCGTCATCCGGTTTGCCGGGCCAAGACTTGCATCCGGCACCGAACAGCTCATTCCGGTCGCACTGCGTAAAGGCGACCGCGCTCTCGGCGGCGCACTGTCGTGGTCCGAACCGCAACGGCTAAGCCCGTTTGAAACCGACAGCCCGTTCTTTTCACTGGACGCTCCTGAAGAGGTAATCGTCAACCGGCAAGTGCTGGCGCAGCCAAGCGCCGACCTCGCCGACCGCACATGGGCGAGACTCACCGACGGCACGCCGTTGGTTACCGCCGCCGCCAGGGGCAATGGTCTCCTGGTCCTCTTTCATGTGCCTGCGAACCCGGAGTGGTCGAACCTGCCGATCTCCGGACTGTTCGTTGAAATGCTGCGTCGCATCGTCGACCTTTCGCAAGGTGTCAGTGCGAGCGCTGCCCAGGCGCAGACGACATCGACGCTGGCGCTCACCTCTTACACGCCAATGCGCACACTCAATGGATTTGGCGAACTGACCGATCCGCCGCCCGATGCCTCCCCCATTGCCACAGAGCGCCTTGCGAGCACCCGTCCCCAGCCCTCCCATCCTCCAGGGCTCTACCGGCGCGGCGGCCACTTGCACGCGCTCAACGTGGCGGATGAAAATGTCGTGCCGGTTGCCGCCGGCCCGCTGCCGGGAGGCGCCGAAGCGCGCAGCTACACCACCAATGGCCAGGAACCCCTGCGTGGTTATCTCTTCCTTGGTGCTCTGGTTCTTCTGCTGATTGACGGCCTCGCCGTACTCGCCTTGTCGGGACGCTTCTCCAGCCAGATAGCCGCCCGCGGTACGGCTGCCGCACTTTTGCTTTTTGCCGCTACCGCAGCGGTGCCGCAGGCCCGGGCTCAGGATGCGGCGGAGAGTTTGAGCGCGGCTGACGAGTTTGCCCTCAACGCCGCCCTCGAAACGCGCCTCGGCTATGTGATCACCGGCAACACCACGATCGACCAGATCAGTCTGGCCGGGCTGACGGGCCTGAGCAGTATCCTTCTGGAGCGCACTGCGCTGGAACCTGGTGGCCCGGTCGGCCTCAACATCGAGCGCGACGACATCGTTTTCTTCCCTCTGATTTACTGGCCGGTACCCCCGGACGCCCCGCCTCTTTCGGAGCAGACGTCGGCCAAGATCGATGTCTATCTGAAGAACGGCGGGACAATATTTTTCGATACGCGTGACCATCAGGTCAACGTGCCCAACCTGCGCGCCGACGAACTTTCCGCCGCGCAGATGTCGCTGCGCCGCATCCTCTCCAATCTCGACATTCCCCCGCTCGAAGTCGTTCCAGCCGACCACGTATTGACCAAGGCGTTTTATCTTCTGCAGAGTTTTCCGGGCCGCTGGGAAGGCGGGCATCTGTGGGTCGAGGCCTCACGCACGGACGCGGAGGACATGCACCGGCGCGGTTCTTCAAACTTTGACGGTGTGTCGTCAATCATCATCGGCTCGAACGACTATGCGAGCGCCTGGGCCGTCGACCTGCGCGGGCAGCCGCTTTTCCCGGTTGTTCCAGGCGGCGCGCGCCAGCGCGAGATGTCCTTTCGCACCGGCATCAACATTGTCATGTATTCGCTGACCGGCAACTACAAGGCCGATCAGGTGCATGTTCCCGCTCTTCTTGAGCGGCTCGGACAGTAGGGCGCACCGCATGGCCTGGTCAGTTCTCTTCGATCCTTTCATCCCGGTCTGGGCCATCGTCGCCCTGTCGCTCGTTGCTGCCCTGATTGTCGCGGTCGGCGTCGTGCTGCGCGCCCGCGGCGCTCTGATACGCGCGGCCGCCACGGCGGCGTTGCTGCTGGCGCTTGCCAATCCCGTAGTTCACGAAGAAGACCGCGAGCACCTGTCGAACATTGCCGTCGTCGTAGCCGATCACAGCCTCAGCCAGTCCCTTGGCGGCCGGCTCGAGCAAACCGAACTCGCAACCGCGCAGATCCGCCAGCAGCTTGATGGGGTCCCAAACCTTGACGTCAGATGGGTAACGTCGAACAGCGACATCGCCGCATCAACCGGGGAAACGCGGCTGTTCTCCGATCTCTTTACGGCACTCTCCGATGTGCCGCCGGACCGTTTCGCCGGCGCCATAATGATCACCGATGGTCAGGTCCATGACGTGCCGCCGACGCTGGCCGACAACGGCTATGACGGACCCGTGCACGGTCTCCTCACCGGCTTCCGCGATCAGCGCGACCGGCGCATTGTCTTGGAGCGCGCGCCACGCTTCGGCATTGTCGGCGAAACCCAGCCGGTCGAGTTCCGTGTCGACGATGACGGCGGCGCCCGCTTTATCGACGTCGACATCAGCGTCGATGGCGAGGTGGTACGTACAAAGCAGGTGACCGTAGGCAAGACAGCAACTTTCCAGCTTGAAGTAACGCACGGTGGCCACACGGTGACGGAAATCAGCGTGCCCGTTGCTGATGGCGAACTCACACCGCACAACAACCGCGCCGTCTTTACGACGGACGGCGTACGCGAACGCTTGCGGGTTTTGCTTGTATCCGGCGAGCCGCACCCGGGCGAGCGCACCTGGCGTAACCTTCTGAAAGCAGATGCCGCCGTCGATCTCGTGCATTTCACCATCCTGCGCCCGCCTGAGAAGCAGGACGGCACGCCGATCCGCGAGCTGTCGCTCATCGCCTTCCCGACGCGCGAGCTGTTCTCCGTCAAGCTCAACGAATTCGATCTCATCATCTTCGACCGCTACCAGCGCCGGGGCGTACTGCCGATCCTTTATCTGTCGAACATCGCGCGCTATGTCGAACAGGGCGGCGCCGTTCTGGTGGCTGCGGGACCGGCATTCGCGACCCCTTTGAGCCTGCACCGCACGCCGCTTGCAGAAGTTCTGCCCGGATCACCTACCGGCAATATTTCCATTGAGCCCTTCCGCCCGCTGCTGACCGAGGCTGGGCTGCGCCACCCCGTCACCCGCACCTTACCCGGCGGCGTTGCTTCACCGCCCGACTGGGGCCGCTGGTTCCGGTTGGTCGACGTTGTGCAGACATCCGGCGATGCGCTCATGGCGGGGCCGCGCGAGATGCCGCTCGTCATTCTCGACCGCCGGGGCGAGGGCCGCGTTGCGCAGCTTCTGTCCGATCATTCCTGGCTCTGGGCGCGTGGCTACGATGGTGGCGGCCCGCAGGCGGAACTGCTGCGCCGTCTCGCGCACTGGCTGATGAAGGAGCCGGACCTGGAAGAGGAATCCCTGCGAGCCGAGTTCGATGGCCAGCACCTCATCATCGAGCGCCAGACCATGGCCGATGAATCAGCGCCGGTGCGCATCACAACACCGACGGGCGAGGTTCACGAAGTGACGTTGAACGAGGCCTCGCAAGGGCTTTGGCGGGCCCAGTGGGCAGCCTCCGAGGTCGGCCTGCATCGCCTCGCCGATGGCAGGCTTACCGCGGTTGCCGCCGTCGGCAACGCCAACAACAAGGAACTGCGCGACATCGGGGCGACGGCCGAACTATTGCGGCCGATCGCCGGCAATACCGGCGGCGGGCTCTACTGGTTGAGCGACGATAGCCGTGATCTCGCCTCGCCCCAGGTGCCGCGCGTGCGCATGGCGCTTGCGGGCCGGCGCATGACCGGCGGCAACTGGCTCGGATTGCGCGACAACAATGCCTATGTGGTGCGCGCCCTGCGCTCCATCCCGCTGTTCTCAACGCTTCTCGGGCTGGCGGGACTTTTGTTCCTGCTCGGGGCTACCTGGTTCCGCGAGGGCCGGTGACCGGTCGAGCGATGACATCAACCCCTCACAGGCATCCAGCGCCCCGGGATTGAGCTCGCAATAAAGCAACCGCTCGGGATCGACATATCCCGGCATAAGGAGCCGCTCCGGCGGCACACGCGAAAATCCCACTTTCGAATAGTAAGGCTCATCGCCGACCAGAATTACCAGCGGATGTCCCGCCTGCTTCGCTTCGCTGAGACCATGGCGCATCAGGGCAAGACCGCATCTGTGACCCCGGAACCGCGGCGATACCGCGAGCGGACCGAGCAGCAATGCACTCACCGACTGTGCGTTTACAACGGGCCAGAAGCGTATCGTCCCGACCAGCTCGGGCCCATGGCGCGCGACGAATGCCAGCTCCTGAATATGCGGGACACCCTCCCGGAAGCGGTATGAGGTTTTTACACGCCGGTCGAGACCGAAGGCTGCATCCAGCAGTTCTTCGACGGCGGCATCATCGCCTGGTTGTTCGGGTTGGATCGTGAAATTGGCGAATGACATGGCACGCGGGCCTCAACTTCTGGCAGTGACGGAACAAGAACTCCGCGAGTGCCGAGGCCGTTTTGGGACTGCTTTTCTTAAGAAGTCTGTCGGCTCAACGAACGCGAAGCACAGGTGTGGCTGCGCCGGGGCGGCACAAGGCCCCACGTCGTCGTCGTTCAAATTGCAGTTGTGCAACCGACATTGTCATTCCGCTCCAACAGAGCGGCGCATGTAGCACGTTCGATATCGCCCGTCCACACAGAAACCCGCTCACAGACTGGCAAACATCGCGAGCGCCCGCGCCGGCGCACCGAGATAAAGCCCCACGACATAGACGAAGTAGCACGCCAGGAACACCATGCCCTCGACCCGGCTGACTTTCCGGCCCGTAACCAGAACCGGGATCAGCACGATCGTTGCCGCCATCATGACCCATATGTCGAAAAACTGGATCTGCGCGGCAGCCGGGATCGGTGTGATCAGCGAAGTGATGCCGAGGATCACCAGTATGTTTGAAAGGTTGCTGCCGATGATATTTCCGAGCGCCACGTCGCTGTGACCTCTGAGCGCCGCCAGCACAGAAATCGCAAGTTCGGGAAGCGATGTGCCGATCGCAACGACCGTCAGGCCGATCACCGCATCGGAGACGCCGAGTGTCTTGGCGATGTTTATGGCCGCTTCCACCATGAGGTCCGCACCGACAATGATGCAGGCGCAGCCGGCAACGAACACGGCAACGCAGCCAACGACGCCGGCGGTGAGACCGCGATGCGCCTCGACTTCTTCCGAGGCCAGTTCCGCCGCCGTGTCATGTGCCAGACGCCGCGCCTCAAGCCGCTCGCGCCAATAGGAGTAACCGGTGTAGACGACAAATCCGGCCATCATGACGATGCCCATCGCCGCGGTCAGCACACCGAAAAGCACGATCGCGGCAAGTACGCTGCTCGCAACAAGCAACACGAAGCCATCGCGATGCACCACCTTAAGCATGGCGCGCACCGGCTGGATCACCGCCGCGGCGCCAAGCACCAGCAGGATGTTTGCGATATTGGAGCCGACCACTCCGCCGAGCACGATATCGGGCGCGCCCTTCAGCGCCGCGCCGATGGAAACCGTCAATTCGGGCGCCGACGTGCCGAGCGCCACCACTGTCAGACCGACAAGCATGGGCGGGATCTTCAGTCTGTCCGAAATCGCCACAGCACCGAGCACGAGAGACTCTCCGCCGGCAAACAGCAGGAAAAGACCGATCAGAAGAAAGAGAATATCCATGCGTTCTGCAACCTACAGACCATTTAATGAATTCCGAGCCACTTTAACCGGGTTGTCTTGTCGCGTGGTCAGGCGCGCTTCGCAATGCGATGCGGGACATCTCATAACAAGCGCCGCGCCTTACCGGTAGAACTGATTTGGTCCATCAAAGTGACTCCAAATTCATTAAGGGGGCTCTAGGTCGTGTATTCACCAGACCGGATCGGGCGAACTGCCCTCGACAATCTCCGCAATGCGCCGTTGTGTGCCCCGCATCACTGTATCCGGCAGGTCCGTTGCGGCAAAGAACCTGTATTCGGCAATTTCCAGAGAGCGCACCGGCTCCTGCTCCCAGTCGTCGATGAGGAAAAGCGCAATGTGATCGCCCTTGAACTTGGCGCCGTTGGCAAAGACGCCCAGTAGCTGCGGCCGTCGCGCATAACTCACACCGACCTCTTCCCCAAGTTCACGGCGCAATGCATCTTCCAGCGTTTCATCGCGCTCAACGCCGCCGCCGGGGAAAATCCACCCCGGCGCATAGGTGTGGCGCACCAGCAGGAAGGCGCCAGACGCATCGCGCACAACACCACGCACGCCAAGCGTCTGCCCGCGCGTCAGCCTGAAATAAGGATGCAGCACGGTGCGTGACAAAAGCCGGAAAGCGGTCTGGAACAACATGCCTTTAGTTTAATTGAAAGGCATTGCGAGAGTATTATTCGAATGGGCAGGCACAATTTGGCCGTCAGGCCGCATCCGCGGCAGATTTGCTGTCCGACACGAGGCGCCGCGCGCGCCCGGTGCCGGTTTCCTCGGCGATTTTTCTGATCGCCTCGGCCTCGCGTCTCAGTTCCTCGTCCGACATGTCGGGATAACATGGCACGACGATCATGTCCGCCAGCGCCTCGGTGGCGCGATGTGGCTCAAGCTCTTCACGGCCCTCCGGCGCCGCAACCGCCTGCGAACGCGGCAGTCCGGAACTGTCAAACCCGAGCTTTCTCAGCCCCGCGACAAAGGCGGCAGGCTTGTCCACCAGAACCGGAAACACCCAGTAATTGTGATGCGCGTTCGCCTGGCCCGGCAGAGCCACGGCATCGCCCAGCAGATCGCGAAGCAGTTCGCCCTTGGCCGTGCGGACGTCCAGACTGCCTTCCTTGAAGCCGTAGATGCGGCGGCACAAGAGCCCCAGCAGGCCCGCCGAGGGCTGATACCGCAGCCGTTTCGCCGAGCCGAGTTTCGCGACCCCGCGCACCCGGTCGGTTACCGCGTCTTCATAGTCGCGTCCGAAAAGCTTGAACCCGAAGTAGATCGCCGACAGCACATAGCGGCTCGCCACCAGTCGCAAGGCGGAAAACTGCAGGCAGCGCTTCAACTGCGCCTTGTTCTTCTGCATCGGATATGCCGACTGGATCTCCCGCATCCGGGCACAGAGGTCGCCATCGCGCACCCGGATAAGAGCGCCGCCCATGGCCGTTGACGTCTTCAGCGGCCCGAAACTGAACAGCGACAGGTCGGCCAGCGCATGTCCAGGATAGGCGCGCCCGTCGAAAGCCTGTGCGCAGTCCTCGACAATGATCAGACCGTGGCGCTTCGCGCAGGCGAACAGCGGCTCGAGATCGATCATCGAGCCGAACAGATGCGCAACGACGAGCACCTTCGATTTCGGCGTGATCGCGGCCTCAAGTTGCTCCGCGGTCGGTGCCATATGCGAGATATCGAGATCGAGCGGCACGGCTGTGAAGCCTTCGCGCCGGACAATCTTGATCATTCCCTTCACGTTGAGTGCGGAAAATATGATTTCATCTTCCGCCTCAAGCTCAAGTGCCTGCAGGAGAAGATCGAAACCCGAGCGCACCGAGAACGCGGCAATGGTATGCACATCGTCGTCCCAATACGCCTCGGCGCGCGCTGCAAGCGCATCGTGGTCGCCGGGAAACAGACAGGCGAAAGCGCCGGACATAAGGTCGCGCCAGCCGATCTTGAGTTGAGTTCTTGCCCACATTTTCGCTAAGACCGTTGCATATGCTGAAGCCCTCTGGCAGCGTGCAAAATGACGCGCCCGCCAGTTGATCTGGATCATAACAGTTCCAGACCGATGGGATTATCGCGTATCATAAGTCTTGGACCGCAAAAAGAGAATTCAAGACGCAACGTGTACCGACAGGGGTTCCCGGGATGTCGACCACCACCGAACAAGCATCGCAAACGTGGGCTGAGCGTTTCAGGTATCAGCGGCGCAAGCGCATCAAGCGTTTCGGCAAGAACTTCATCCGCGGCCTGTCCAGTTTCCTCGGCCGCCAGTCCCTCGTCGGTGACACCCCAGTGCTCGACAAAGAGTTGTTTCCACACGTTAAGCCGCTTGAAGCGAACTGGAAGACAATCCGTGCCGAGCTTGATGAAATTCTCAAGCATCGCGACGCCGTGCCGCTGTTTCAGGAACTGTCGCGGGATCAGAAAAAAATTTCCAAGGGCGCTAACTGGCGCACTTTCGTGCTCTACGGGTTCGGTCTGAAATGCGAGAAGAACTGCCGCCAGGCTCCTGAAACCTCGCGTCTTCTCGAACAGGTTCCCAACCTGCAGACAGCATGGTTTTCAATACTGTCGCCACGCTTCCACATTCCAGCGCACCGCGGCGTTACCAAATCCATCATCCGCTGCCATCTTGGGCTCATCGTGCCCAAGGATCGCGAAAACTGCACCATCCGTATCGAAGACCAGATCGTGCAGTGGAAAGAAGGTGAAGCCTTCGTGTTCGACGACACCTATGACCACGAGGTCCTGAACGACACGGATGAGGACCGCGTCGTCCTGCTGTTCGACTTCAATCGGCCGATGAAACTGCCAGGCCGCGTGCTCAACTGGGTCTTCGTCAGGCTTTTGAAGCTGACGGCCTATTATCAAGAGCCGAAAAAGAAGATGCAGTCCTACGAAGACCAGTTCGAAGCGGCCGTACGCCGCGCCGAAGCCAATCTCGAAGCACTCAGCACCGACAACTGAACACCCCCTCCAGGCACGCTCCGGCATTGCTGCTGCCGGTTGACTTCGCACGCGCGCCATCGCACTTTGCCATCAAATCGTAGGCGCTTTTCAGACATTGAGTTAGAAGCTCCATCGCAAACGCTCGACACTGCGGGCGAGCCGCCAAGAGGTGTTTCCGGTCCAAAAATGGAAGCAATATTTCCAGAGTGTGATCGGTTTATTTCGAAAGACGACACTCTTAGATGAAGAGCATCTTTCACATTTTCTTCAAGGTGGAAAACACGCGTCCATCGCTTGTGTTGATCTGCCTTGTGTTTGCGGGCCTTGCCGAAGCCATCGGCATGTCATCGCTCATGCCGATCATGACGGAGCTCTCCGGCGGTCCACAGGAAGGCTCATCCGACCTTAATCGCATGATTGTGAGCGTACTTGGCGAGGTCGGCATCGCACCAACAATCACCAATCTGTTGATCCTGATCGTTACTGTGCTTGCAATTCGCACCATCCTGTCTTTCACCGCGCTCACCTATGTCGGCTACTCCGTTGCAAAGGTGACAACCAACCTGCAAAGGAAACTGATCGAAGGTCTGCTCAGCGCGCGCTGGGGATATTTCGCCAGCCAGAAAGTCGGCCGTGTGGCGAATTCGATCAGCAACGACACAAACCGTGCCGGCAAGGCCTATCTCACCTCCGCCCGCGTTGTCGCTTACCTCCTGCAGGGGCTCGTCTATGTCACCATCGCCATTCTGATCTCGTGGAAGCTGGCGCTTGCCGGCATCACGGTCGGCGCCACGATGGCCGGAGCGCTCAGCGTATTGACACGCATTTCCCGGCGCGCCGGATACCGCCAGACCGACCGGACATCTGAACTTGTTACCTATGTCACCGACGCCCTGAACAACATCAAGCCGCTCAAGACGATGGAGCGCAAGACCGCGTTCACGGCAATGTTCGCCAAGAAGCTGATGTCCCTGAAGCGCGCGCTCCAGCGTCAGGTCGTCGCCAAACAGGCGATGACCTACGGTGAAGAGCTCATCCTCTTCGTCTCTCTTGGCATTGGACTCTACTTCACCGCCATCGTCCTGAAAATCCCGCTGCCCGAACTCCTGGTCATGGCGGTGGTGTTCTACAATGTCGTCAATGTCGTGGGCAAAATTCAACTCTACCTTCAGCACGCTTCAGAACTTGAAAGCGCCTACTGGCGCGTCTACGAGCTCACCGACGAGATAATGCTCAACGAAGAGATTAATCCCGGCAAAAAGGAGCCGGCGCTGACAGCCGCCTGCCGGTTTGACAATGTCAGTTTCGGCTACGACAACGGTGCCGTAATTTCCAACGCCATGATCGACATTCCGGTTGGAGAGATAACGGTATTGCGCGGGCCATCGGGCGCCGGCAAAACGACCCTCATCGACCTGCTCACCGGGCTCTATCAACCCGATGAAGGACAGATCCTGATTGACGGCGTACCGCTCGTCGAAACCGACCTCCACCTCTGGCGCCGCATGATCGGCTATGTGCCGCAGGAACTTTCGCTGTTTCACGACACCATCCGGCTTAACGTCACGCTGGGTGATGAAGAACTGAGCGACGGCGACGTCCTGAGCGCCCTCGAACAGGCAGGCGCGCTGCAGTTCATCGAGGCGCTGCCGGAAGGCCTCGATACGGTCGTCGGCGAAAGGGGCACACGATTCTCCGGCGGCGAGCGCCAGCGCATCGCACTTGCCCGCGCGCTGGTGACAAAGCCGAAGCTTCTGATCCTCGATGAAGTGACAAGCGCGCTTGACCCTGGAACGGAACGCGCCATCTGCGACAATGTCTGCGCACTGGCGGAGCGTTTCACAATCGTCTCCATCACGCACCGTCCGATCTGGAGCAATATTGCCGACAATCTTTATGTCGTCGAAAAGGGAACCATCACCCGTGCCGAACACCCCGCTCCCGTTACCGAGACCGTCTAGCGCATGACCGCATCAAATGAACAGGGGCTGGAAATCCGGCCGGTGGTAACGGCTGAGGACCATGACCACTTCCTTGAGGTACCCTTCCGGCTGTACGGGCCCGGCGACAACTGGGTGCCGCCGCTCTATTTTGAGCGCCGCGAGCATCTGAGCGAGAAGAAAAACCCTTACTTTCGGCACGCCAAGGTCGAGCGGTGGATCGCCTTGCGGGGCGGCAAACCCGTGGGACGCATAACCGCGCAGCGGTGTAAGCTGTTTCAAGAGCGCTTCGGCAAGGACAAGGGGCAGTTCGGATTTCTCGAAGCGGAGAACAACGACGAGACCTTCGACGCTCTCATCATGACCGCTTGCCTGTGGCTTGCCGAACGCGGTGTGGAAACCCTGTCGGGTCCCTTCAGTTTCTCCATCAATGACGAGACCGGCGTTTTGGTCGACGGCTTCGACACGCCGCCATCGATGATGATGAACCACGCCCTTCCCTACTATGCAACGCAGCTGGAACGTCTCGGCTTCCAAAAGGCAAGAGACCTTTACGCCTATGATTATGCGCTCGATACCGAGTTGCCGAAATCGCTGACCGCAATGCTCGACCGCGTGCGGGCATCGGGCGATTTGATGCTGCGCAATATCGACATGTCCAATCTCGACAAGGACGTGGACACCATCATTTCAATCTTCAACGATGCCTGGCGCGACAACTGGGGCTTCGTGCCTATGACGTTCGAAGAGATCAAGGCGCTCAGCAACAATCTGAAGATGCTGGTGCGCTCGGAGTACGGCGCCATCGCCTATTACAAGGGCGAGCCCGCCGCAATGTGCATCACGCTGCCTAATATCAACGACGCCATTGCGGATCTTAATGGCCGCCTACTGCCGTTCGGTTGGGCAAAGCTTCTGTGGCGGCTCAAGCTGCTCCCGCCGCGCACCTTGCGCATGCCTCTGCTCGGTGTGCGACAGAAATACAAGTCCGACTTTGTCGGCTCGGCACTCGTTGCGGCGGTCATGGAGAATGTCCAGTCCTATCACAAGGCGCGCGGCACCACCCATTGCGAACTGTCCTGGATCCTTGAAGACAACAGGCCGGTCCGCAAGCTCATCGATTTCATGGGTGGCAGGCACTACAAGACCTACCGTGTTTACGAACGCTCCGTCGCAAGAGCGGGCACGTGAGCGGCGAGCGCTATTCGGCACTCGTACTGGCCGCGGGCCGCGGCAGCTCCGACCCCATGGTGCAGGCCTACGGAATTGCCCACAAATGCCTTCTCGACGTCGGCGGAGAACCGATGATCATGCGGGTGCTGAAAGCGCTAGCCGCCTCTGACCGCATCTCAGGGATTGCAATCTCCATAGACGATGCATCAGCGCTCGAGGCTGCCGCCGGATTCGCCCAACTCGCCGCGAATGCATCCATTGCCGTTGTTGCAAGCGCCGATCAGGCAAGCTCAAGCGTCGCACAAGCAATCGCGTCCGGTGCGGTTTCCTATCCGGTTCTGGTCACCACCGCCGATCACGCCCTGCTAACGCCGGACATCGTCGAAGAATTCTGTACCGGATCCCTCGCCACCGGTGCCGATCTCACGGTCGGCCTGGCGCGCGAGCGTACGATCCTGGATGCCTATCCCGATTCCGTCCGTACCTTTCTAAGGTTCGCCGACGGCAATTATTCAGGCTGCAATCTCTTTTCATTCGCGACGAACAAGGCTGAGCGTGCCGTCGCGTTTTGGCAGAAGGTCGAGCGCAACCGCAAAACGCCCTGGAAACTGATTGGAGCGTTCGGACTTGTGCCACTCGTGCGCTATGTCACCGGCACTTTGTCATTGAAGGCAGCGTTTGAAGGCGGTTCGCGCAAGCTGAACCTGAAAGCCTGTCCTGTCGAACTAAGCGCCGCGGAAGCCGCAATCGATGTCGACAAACCAGCCGATCTGGAGCTTGTGAACGCGATACTTTCGCGCAAATAGCCGGCTATTCTACCCAGCCGGCCACCATCTGGCGGGCCTGCTGAAGGTCGACGGGAAAATCGACTTCGCACCACTCATGATCGCTGACGGCGCAAACGCTCACATCGGTCAACTTGGCGAGCGTCCCAACAGCCGAGGGAAACCATTGCCTGAGGCCCGTTGGATCGAGCATGGCCTTTTCAAGAACATCGCGGTAGAGCGCCGCCCCTTCGCCCCGGAACACATAAATGCCGATCGCCTCGGCCGTGACCGCCTCAAGCGGCAGCGTCTTGCCGATTTCGGTCAGCCGCTCTCCGTCGAGCATGACCTTCATGTCGTCGTTATCGTATTTTTCTTTGTGATTGATCGCAACCGTCACCGGCAAATGTGGGGCGTCGAGCAGATCCTTCACCATCGCGGCGCGAAACAGGTTGTCGCCGTTGACCTGGATAAAATCGTCATCCATTTCGCCACGCGCCATCCAGCAGCTTGCCAGATTGTCTGCCACTGAGAAAAACGGATTGTAGACCGTGCGTATGGAAATGCCGTCGTTGCGCCCTTCAATCTGCCGCAGCATGTCGGTCATCATGCTGCTTCCGTAGCCGGTGATGACGACAAATTCCGTAACCCCGCATGCCACAAACGCATCGATCTGACGTTCGATCAATGTGCGGCCATGAATGTCGAGGAGAGCTTTTGGAACCTCTTCGGTGAGCGGCAGCAGACGTTTCCCCTGGCCAGCCCCCAGGATCAGCACTTTCACTTTATTATGACCTTTACCAGCAAACCCTGATAGAACACGCCACTCAATGGCACCTGGCCTAGGTCAAGTCAACGTCGGCACGAAAAACTGCGTCAATTTGCATGGTAACGATCGCGCATCTGTCAGATCCCCATCTCGCTCCCCTGCCCCGCCCCGGTGTGAGGCGCCTGATGAGCAAACGGGTTCTCGGCTACGCGAACTGGCTGCGCGGGCGGCGGGATTTTCATCGCCGCGAGGTCGTCGATCTCATGATCGCCGACCTCAACGCACATGCGCCCGACCATACGGTGGTCACGGGCGACCTGGTGAACCTCTCGTTGGAAGAGGAGTTTCCCGCAGCGCGCCAGTGGCTGGAGACGATCGGATCACCACCGCGTGTAACCGTTGTTCCGGGCAATCACGATGCCTATGTAAAGGTACCGTGGTCGAAGAGCCTGGCGCTGTGGCAGGACTACATGCAAAGCGACGCCGACGGCGCGTCTTTCGTCAAAAGCAACGAGCCCTTCCCGTTCGTACGCCGGTTGGGTTCCGTGGCGGTAGTGGGACTGTCGTCGGCCGTACCGATGCCGCCGCTGATCGCCGGCGGCAAGCTGGGCGATGTGCAATTACGGTCTCTGGCGAATATTCTGAAACGCCTCGGAGAAAGCGGACTTTTCCGCATTGTCCTCATTCATCACCCGCCTCTTCCAGGGCAGAACATCACTCGCAAGGCCTTGTTCGATTCCGCCGAAATGCGCAACGTCCTCGCGGGCGAAGGCGCGGAACTCGTGCTGCATGGCCACAATCATCGCGACATGCTGACAATGATCGATACGCCACACGGGACCGCGAACGTGATCGGCGTGCCCTCGGCATCCGCCGCCATCAACGGCCACCGCCCCGCCGCTCAGTACAATCTTTATCATGTGAGCGGAACCGCGGGCGCCTGGCAATGCGAGGTCGAGATCAGAGGGTACGATCCCGCGGCAGCCACCTTTGGCCCGGTCCGCAGCTTTTCGCTGGACACCGGCCAGACCGCTTGACGTTGCCGGACAGGCGCCGCCGTGCGAGACCACTATCCTGAATTGGGAGTTGTCAGATGACTGAAAACGCCACCATGCAGAAGTTCGGCTATCCGCAAACGCTTGTCCGCGACTACGCGCACTGGTGTGTGCTGGCACGCCCGGCACAGGCGACGCTCGGCGCCCTGGTGCTGGTCTGCAAGGATGAGGCGGAAGCCTTCTCTGACATCTCCGCTGCGGCCTTCGCCGAGCTCGCGCAGGTAACGCGCGAGCTTGAATCGTCACTCGCCACATTTCGGCCTTATCAGAAAATCAATTATCTGATGTTGATGATGGTCGACAAGGACGTACACTTCCACGTCCTGCCACGTTATGACGCCACGCAGAACTTCGGTGGCGAAAACTATCCCGACCCCGGCTGGCCGGCGGTACCCGACCTTTCCAGTTCGGTTACGCCGGCCGATATGGCCGGCCTTGTAACCGCGTTGCGCGATGTCTGGGTCGCCACCGGTTAAACGGAACGAAAAGGCATTCGGACGCGATGCTCGGACGTATAACTTCCATCGGCTCGGCCTATGTGATCAGGCAGATCCTGCGTCCGCTGGTTGCCGCCATGGCGATCGGTCTTCTGGTTCTGCTCGCCGAACGTCTGGTACGCCTGCTCGACATTACGCTCGGCAAGATGAACTCCTTTACGCTCGTTTTCGAGATGCTCGCCTATCTCGTGCCCCACTATCTGGGGCTGGCTCTGCCGGCGGCATTTTTTCTGGGGCTTCTGTTCGGCTTCAACAAACTGAGCAAGGGAAGCGAGATCGATGCCTTCATGGCATCCGGTGTCGGATTGCACCAGCTCACCAAGCCCGTACTTGCCGTGGCGATCTGTTTTACACTGTTGTCCACATTGATCTTCGGCTTCGTGCAACCGCACACGCGCTATGCCTACCGCTCGCTTGTACACACCGTAAAGAACGTTGAGATCTTCTACCTCGCCGAAGAAGGCGTCTTCATGCAGGCGGTGTCGCGCACCTTTATCCTCGACAAGCTGTCGCGCACCGACAACCGGTTTGAGCGTATTTTTCTGTTCGAGGACAAGGGCGACAAAGGCAGCGAAACCCTCACGTCCGCAAGCGGTTCATTGATCGAGCTGCCGAACGATACGCGCCCCGTATTGCGGTTGCGCCAGGGTCACCGCCTGAGCCTCGACAGCTGGCCGGTAACAGACCAGAACGTGCAGCTGCCACGCCACCTTGTCGGCGAGTTCACCGAGGTCGACACGCCGCTTGGCCGCGACACGGACAGCCTGTTCCGCTCGCGCGGCGACGACGAACGCGAACTGACACTGCCGGAACTGATCACGCAATATAATGCGCCTCCTCAAGGCGCCTCCATCGACGACATGCGCGCGGAACTGCACCGCAGGCTGATCGGCATCGCGACGATCATGGTATTACCGATCCTCGCGATCCCGTTTGCGCTCGGTCGGCGGCGCGGTCAGCGCGCCTACCGGTTTGCCGTCGCTCTGGTGATCCTCGTCGTCTATAACGAGCTGATCGAGCAGGGCGCACTCGCCGTGCGGGTGCAGGGCGCATCGCCCTACTTCGCCATGTGGTTGCCGGTTGCTTTGCTCGTCGCATTCTCCTTGTGGCGCTACTACCGCGTTTGCTTCACGTTGCGCCCGGACGGGCTTGATCCCGTATTCGATCGGATCAGCGACATTGCAAGCTGGCTGCGCCGTCAGGTTCTGCACCTTGTGGGACAAACATGATGTGGACGCTCGGCCTCTTGTTGTCCCGCATGCTGCTCTCCAGGTTTGTGATGATCCTGTTGGGTGTGAGCGCCTTTGTCCTCAGCCTTGATGTGGTGACCTACGCGGACGACATCCTGAAGCTTCACAATGACGACCTCTCGGCAGTCGCTGAATATGCCGTCCTGCGTGCGCCAGGCATTCTGTCGAGTTTCCTCGGCTTAAGCGTCCTGCTTGCAGCCCTCATCATGCTGACGGAAATCAGCCACCACAGCGAACTCGTTGCCATCTGGGGTGCCGGGGTGTCGCCGGTGCGCATGATGATCATGCTGCTGCCGCTCGCCCTGCTGATCGGCGTGGTTCAGTTCGTCTTGAGCGACCGCGCTATTCCAAGCGCCGCGCCGGTTCTGCACGAATGGGGTATTGGCGACTACAGCAACAAGCAACTCAGCGTCGGCGAACAGGATCCAATCTGGATGCGTTCCGGCGACGACGTGTTGCGTGCCGGTTACAGCAACGCCAAAGCAACCTCTTTGCGCGATGTCATTATTTTCCGGCGCGATCCGTCCGGGTTACTGGTTGAGCAGATCATGGCGCAGACGGCGGAACTTATCGACGGGCGCTGGGAACTACGCGACGTCGCCATCTACTACCGCGACAACGTCCCGCCAAGCCGCGTCGGACGGCTTATCTATTCCGGGCTGATGCGACCTGCCGATGTCGGCACCCGGTCGGGCGACCCGGAAGAAATGTCGATGGGAGACCTGAGTTACTTTGTTGACAATGCAGGCTTCGGCATCAGGCCCCTGCACGTCTACACGACCTGGTTCCACAAGCGTATTTCGCTTTTTCTCACCGGCGCCCTGATGATCGCCATCGCGGTGCCGCTGGCCGGCCGTTACCGGCGCGGCGGGGGTCTTGGAGCATTGTTCGCCGCCGGCGTCGGTCTCGGTTTTGCGTTCTTCGTGCTCGACGGCATATCCATGACACTTGGCGAGCTTGGCGTGCTGCCGGGCTGGATGGCCGCCTGGATGCCGATGGCAGTGTTCGCCACGGCCGCGACCACAATTGCATTCCGTCACGAAACGCTTTAGGTAACGCGGGCGCTTTGACCCCCTGTCCGGTTTGAGTAAGCTCTCAGTGACTGATCGTTCCAAGAACCCTTCAACGGCAAAACCCCACATGCCGCACGAGCCGGCGCCGTGCGTGTGTTTCATCGGCATGTCCGATGTAAAGCTCTGGGGCATGACGCCGGCGGAACGGATGTTGAAGCTGCTCGCGCCGCACGGCATCGGAAACGTCGTATCGGAAGACGATCTGAAAGGTTCCGGACCATCGGTCATCCTGATCCGTGCCGATGCCGTTCTCGATGTGCCGATTGTGCCTCTGCTGATCGGCGATGTCGGTCTGGTTCTTCTGGGCGAAGAGACAGCCACCGAAAGGCCGGTCGCGGTTCATTCCCCACCCGAACATGCCGCCGAGGCGGCAAAGATACTGGTCGATGGCAATGATCGTGTACCCGTCTACTTCAGGGCGAAGATGAAGCGCCCGGGCGAACTCGATGCCTCCTACTGGAAGGCTCTGCGCAAGCGCGAAAATCCTTATGCGCTGACCATCGGCCGCGACAACGCCCGCAGCGTTGAATGGCGCAGTTTCATGGGAACATATAAGGGGGCGACCGATGTCGTCACCAAACACCTTTGGCCCTGGCCCGCGTTCCACGTCACCCGCTGGATCGCTCCCACCGCGATTACGCCGAACCTTGTCACGGCTTTGAGCGCGGTCTGTGTCGTGCTCGCATTCTGGCTCTTCATGGAAGCGCACTGGGCGCTTGGGCTGGCCGCGGCCTGGGCCATGACCTTTCTCGACACCGTCGACGGCAAGCTCGCGCGCGTCACGTTGACGTCAAGCAAATGGGGCAATGTGTTCGATCACGGCATCGACCTCGTTCACCCGCCCTTCTGGTACGCCGCATGGGCGGTGGGCCTCGGTGCGACTGAGTACGCGCTCGAGGCGGAGTATTCCCTGTGGATACTCGGCGCCATAATTGCAGGCTACATTCTTCAGCGCCTCATGGAAGGCGCCGCCATAGCCTGGCTCGGCCTGGAAATTCACATCTGGCGCAGGATCGACACTCTGTTCCGCCAGATCACCGCGCGGCGCAATCCCAATCTCGTCATCATGACCGTCAGCGCCATCATAGGCCGGCCCGATTGGGGCCTCATCGCGGTGGCGGCATGGACAGTACTTTGTCTTGTTCTGCACGGGCTGCAGCTGCTTCAGGCATTTGTCGCGAAGAGCCGCGGTGGAAACCTGCAGTCGTGGATGAATCAGCAGGCGGGCACATCATGAAGTCCGGCGTCATCATCAATCCGAAGTCCGCCAAAACAGGCCGCAAGGGTCGCGCACTTTCGCAGGCACTTGCTGCAACGCCCGATGTGTTGACCTCAACGCTCGATGATTTTTCACTGCTTCCGGAAATTCTGAAATCATATGCCGAGCAAGGTGTGGAAGTATTGGCGGTCAGCGGCGGTGATGGCACCGTGCAATCGGTCCAGACACACCTTATTGAAGGCAAGATTTTCAAGAACCTGCCCAGATTGGCGGTTCTGCCGCATGGCACGACGAACATGACGGCAGCCGATGTCGGGCTGAGAGTTACTGCACCCCAGCAAGTCGCCGCTCTGTTGAACCGGCCCGGCTACCTTGCCCGCGCCACCAACGTTCGCACCCGGCGCACGGTCAAGGTGCAAAATCTTGGCGGCGTCTCAACCCAGCATGGGATGTTTTTCGGCACCGGTGCGATCTACCGCGCTGTTCTGCTGTGCCAGCGAGACATTCACGGGCTCGGCCTCAAGGGTGAAATTGCCAACGGCGTTACCTTGATCACCACCCTTGCCCGGTCGATCTTTGCGCGCGCTTCCGACCAGGGCGATGCCGATCGCATCGATCGCGGCTACGCCATGACAATTACGGCCGATGGCGAGCTCAAGGCATCCTACGATCAGCTGCTTTTTCTCGCCACGACACTCGATCGCCTGATCCTCGGCATGCGGCCGTTCTGGAATGTCGAGCGCAACAAACTGCGAGCCACCGCCATCGCCTATCCGCATCCCAACATCTTCAGATATCTCCTGCCGGTGATGTATGGTGGCGATGAACGCCGGCTGCCGGAACCCGATTTCACCAGTTTTTCCGCCGAGCGCATCGGCCTTGCGACGGAAGCGAGCATGGTTATCGACGGAGAGATATTCGAGCCGCCCGAACGCGGCGAAATCAAGGTGAGCACCGGCCCGCAGTTTGAGTATTTTTGCGGCTGACAGCAGCACATTCCATGACAGACGCCAATCAGAGCGACATGCGAAAGATAATCGAGCGGCAATGTTCGCGCGATCTCGATCCGGCCGTCGTCGCGTTGGCGGACGCTGCACGGGCGCAGCTTGGCGGATCCGTCGCGGCGGTTCTCGCTTATGGGTCATGCCTGCGCGGTGTGAGCACCCGGGAAAGTCTGGTCGATCTCTACGTCCTGGTAACCTCCTACGGCGATGCACATGCCTCGCGCGCGGCACAGATTGCCAACAGGATCCTGCCACCGAACGTCTATTATCTCGAGGCTGATCACCTCGGTGACACGCTGCGGGCGAAGGTTGCAGTTGTGTCGCTGGATCAGTTCGCCTCGAAAGTCCGGAACACCACGCAAAACCCCTACTTCTGGGCACGCTTCGCGCAGCCTTGCACCATCGCATTTGCAAACGACGAGACCACCCGTGAGCAGGTCGTGGACGCCCTGTGCCGCGCCGTCGAGACGTTCCTTGAAAGCGCATCCGGACTGTCATCCGAGCCACTGGATATTTCCGATTTGTGGGTCACCGGACTGCGCGCAACCTATGCCACGGAGCTTCGGCCCGAAGATACATCGCGCGCGCAAAGCATCGTTGCCGCCGACCCCGGCCACTACCGTGAACTGGGAGAGGCGTGGCGCCGCGCCGGCGGGACCTTGAATGCTGGAGGGGCTGCGCGCTCATGGTTCTGGCGCCGCCTGACGGGGAAGACCTTGACCGTCCTGCGCCTCATCAAGGCAGCCTTCACCTTCCAGGGCGGTGCCGACTACATCGCCTGGAAAATCGCCCGCCATTCAAATGTCACGATCGACGTCAAGCCGTGGCATCGCCGCCACCCCATATTGGCGGCGATTGCGCTTTCACCACACCTCTACCGCAAGGGCGGGTTCCGCTGATCGCGCTCTACTCTGCGGCGCGTGTCTCGCGGTGCGCGACGACATTTCCGAAAAGCTCGATAATCTTGTCGATATCCGCGTCGGAATGCGCAGCCGATACGCTGCAGCGCAGAAGGCATGAGTTGTTCGGCGTTCCCGGCGGCAGCGCCAGATTTACATATACGCCTTCCTGCAAAAGCGCGTTCCACATGGCAACCGTGGAGGCTTCGTCCTCGACATGCACCGCCACCACCGGGCTGACCACATCGCAGCACATCTTGAGGCCGAGATCCTTGAACCCCTCATGCAGCCGCTTTGAGTTGTAGCGCAGCCGGTCGCGAAACTCGGGGTGCTGAGCCAGTTCGCGCACGGCCGCCGTCGACGTTGCGATGGTCGAAGGCGAAGGTGAGGCGGTGAACATGTAGGCCCGTGTCGCATAACGGATGAGATCGAACAGAGGATGGTCGCTGGCGCCGAACCCGCCGATCGACCCTATGCTCTTTGAGAATGTGCCGACGATGAAGTCGACCTCGTCCTCAAGCCCGGCCTCTTCGGCAACACCGCGCCCGTTCTCGCCGAGCACACCAAAAGAATGCGCCTCGTCAAGCAGCAGCGTGTAACCGTACTCGCGCTTCACATCGATGAATTCCTTGAGCGGCGGGCGGTCGCCATACATGGAGTAAATGCCCTCAAGAATGACCAGACGGCCACCCTCGCCTTCATCGTTCGCCCGGGCCAGACGCTTCGCCAGATTGTCGGGATCGTTGTGGCGAAAACGCACCAGCTGGGCGCCTGACACCGCGCAACCATCATAGATGCTCGCATGCGAATCCGCATCGAGATAGACGGTATCATTTGCGCCGGCGAGGCCGGCGATCATACCGAGATTTGCCTGATAGCCCGTAGTGAACACGATGACGCTGCGCCGGTTCAGAAACTTCGCCAGTTCCTCTTCAAGTTCGCGATGCATCGCATAAGTGCCATTGGCAACGCGCGAACCCGTTGTACCGGTACCAAAATCGTCCAGCGCCCGCTTGCCCGCTTCGATGCAACTCTCCGCAAACGTGATCCCCATGTAGTTGTTGGTCCCGGCAAGAACCGTCTCGCGGCCGTTTATGATCGCATGGGTCGGCGACAGAATACGGTCGATGCACACGACAACTTCGTCGAGGCCGGCCTGAAGCATCTTCTGCTGCCGTTCGAGCAGATGCGCATGTTTCTGCATCAGATCCATTGGCTCAGGCTCCTTCAACGCGTGCACGCACCACGGCCACAAGGTCTTTCAAGGTGCGGGTTTCCGACAGAACATTGAGCGGAATATCGATATCGTACTTGTCTTCGACCTCCATCACGAAATCCATCACCGATACGGAATCGATGTTGAGATCGGCGGAGATATCGGTTTCAAGCGAAAGCTCGACCTTCTCGGTATTGAACGGTTGCATCAGCGTGCACAGTTCCTCGAAAATGTCTGCGTCACTCGTCGTCATGTCTCGTCTCCTTGGGGCCTCGCGGGCCGCGAGAATTCCATGCCCACATTTATCGCCTTCAACCGCCGTTGTCAGCGGTCAATATTCGCTCGCCCGTTTCAGATCCAGCCGGCATCGCGGTACCACGCAACGGTTTCCTCAAATCCCTGCTCGAATCCTATCTGCGCCGACCATCCGCTGTGATCGCGCAGCAGGTTGTTGCGGCAGACCCAGTCTTCAAAATAGAGCTCAGAAACCTTTTCAGGTGTCAGCTCCGGCATTCTGTCCCCCCATTTGGCGAACCTGACCTCGACCCGCCCGACAATTCTCAGCGCCGCCTTCGGCAGAAACACGCAACGGATCCGGCGTCCCTGCAGCCGCCCGGCGATTTCAGCCATCTCTTCCCACGAATATCCATCGGGGCGTCCGTCATCGAGTTCGAAAACATCACCGGCGACATTTTCACCCGATGCCAGCTTGACGAGCGCATCGGCGAGATCGCGGGCGTGGATGAGCGAAACCCGGGCCGCACGGCTCCCCGGTATGAACGCCACGGGCCGCAATAACTGGCGCAGCAACGGCAGCGTCGCCCAGTCGCCCGGTCCATAAACAGCCGCGGGCCGCAATATCGTCCAATGAAACGCGTCGCCGGCCTGGCGCACCAGATCCTCGCCGCCGCGCTTCGTTGCGGCATAGTGAGAGATGTCGGGTTTGCGGGCAGCAAGAGACGACAGGTAGACAAAGCGTTTCACTCCGGCCTTTTGCGCCTCGGCAACGATATTCCGCGTTCCCTCGACGTTGACGTCTGCAAACCTTTCCGCACTCGTTGCGGAGATAAGCCCGGCACAGTGCAGTACGCAGGGCGCGCCGTCGCACAGCTCCGCAAGCGCCGGCCCTTGCGAGAGATCGCCCTGGACAATCTCAGCATCGCCAAGATCATGATCACCGGGCTTGCGAACCAGAAGCCGCGCCTTCAGCCCCTTCAGGTTCAAGCGTTCAATTAGGTGCTTGCCGACAAACCCGGTCGCACCGGTGACGGCGACATCAACTTTCGACATGCCGTTTCACATTCTCAATTTCCCGTCCGGCAACCGGCACGCAAACCTGTTGCTGCCGGGCCCGCCCATAAGTGCGTCAGGCGCCAATCGTCCAAGTCATTCAATCTGAAAGAGACGCTAAATTACGGCGTTCTATTTTGCGCCCTGCACTGCGTGCATCGGCTCCGCGTCCACGCCGATACCAGCGAAGGTTTCCGGCACAAATTCCTGAATATCGCCCGACACGTACCGCACTTTTGCGCCTGCACGGGAAAGTTTGCCGGAAGAAGTAAACGGCAGACTCTTTGGCGGCACCAGCGCGATATGACATTCAACACCGGCGGTCTGGTGAACGACCGCCGCCACTTCGCGGCGCAGCACTTCGCGCTCTTCCTCGTCATGCAGCCGACATTGCACGAGCACCACGACATCGTCGTCCCCGCCATCGCCCTCGACCGCAATCGCCGCCACATCACCACCGCGCAGGGGTTCGACCCGTTCAGCAGCCCACTCGATATCCTGTGGCCAGATATTGCGGCCGTTGTGCAGGATCAGATCCTTGCTGCGACCAGTGATCACGATTTCACCGTCAAGCAGGTAGCCCATATCGCCGGTCGCAAGCCAGTCATCTTCAAGCATGACTGCCTCGGTCGCTTCATCGTTTTCGAAGTAACCGGTCATCAGGCTCGGGCCCTTGATCATGATGTGGCCGATATCGCGTTCGCCCAGCGTCTCGCCGGCATCGTTGCGCACTTCCACTTCATGGCCTGGAATCGGCCGCCCGCAGGTCACGAAATAACGCACACGGTCGGGATTTCGCTTCACCTCTTCGGTGGCCGGAACCGCCTTGCGCGTCAGTTTGCACTGTGCCCGGTCGACGCAATCGACACGGAACGTGTCATCGCGGTCGGTAAAGGTCACAGCAAGCGTAGCCTCCGCCATGCCGTAACTCGGCATGAACGCCTTGGGATCGAATTTTGCCGGCGCCATCTTCTCCGCGAAATACTGCAGAACGTCGGGGCGCACCATGTCACCGCCAATGCCCGCCACACGCACGCATGACAGATCATAGTCACCTGCCGAACCGTTGACGCGGCGCGCCGCAAGGTCGTATCCGAACGACGGGCTGAACGTGGTGGTGCAGCGGTTCTCCGACATGATTTTCAGCCACAGTGCCGGCCGCCGTGCAAAGGCCGTCGTCGGCAGGTAGTCAACCGTGTGCTGTCCCAGCACCGGCGACAGACAGAACCCGACCAGTCCCATATCGTGATAGAGAGGCAACCACGACATGGCCCGGTCATCGTGCGTCGTCTTCGTGCCTTCGCGCAGAATGCCGTTGGCATTCGTCATGATTGCGCGCTGCGAGATGAGGACGCCCTTGGGGTTACTGGTGGATCCTGAGGAATACTGAATGTAGGCGATGTCATCGCGGCCGAACGGCACGAGATCGACACCGCCATCGGGTGCACCGGCAAGTTCGCTGTGGGTCAGAAGATTGCTGACGCCGACCATTGCCGCCGCATCGGAAATCTGGCCGCGCATTTCATCGGTCGCGACAACCGCTGATGCGCGCGCGCTCATCATCATGCCGGCAATCCGCTCGACATAGGCATCGCGTCCGCCGATATACATGCTGTAAGGCATCGGACACGGAACTAAGCCGGCATACTGACAGCCGAAAAACACTTCGAGAAACTCACGGCTCGTTTCGCCGACAACGGCAACCCGTTCACCGCGTTTGAGACCGGTTTTGATCAGCCGCCGCCCCGTGGCGATGGCTGCATCGCGAAGATCGCGATAGCTCAGAACATCTTCGAGATTTCCGCGCCCGGAATAAAAGTTAAACCCGGTGCGTCCCCGTGCGGCATAATCGAGCCCTTCTGCGAGGGTATCGAACCCGCCAGCACGATGCGCAAGATCCGTGTTGGATGCTTCAAGTAGCCGAAGTTCTGGGAGAGAAAATGTCATGTGGATGCAACAAACCGCTCGTTATTATTGCCAGACCCGTTGGTCATTTGTGCGGCCCGCTTTGCATACGTCCGGGACGCGTCCCCATCGTGTCCCCTTTGATATGCCTTGGCTCACCGCATATCGCGCGATAGTCCCGGCACCCGGTCTTTGGCAAACGAGATCGAATTGTCATGCTGGTTCAGCCCCCCAGCCCTCTTTCAATTACGACCCACTCCGCCTCTGACTCTCAGGGAATCTTATTAACACTCTAGTAACAAGCGTCTCCGCCGAAACCAAATCAAATGGTGTTTCAGAATGTAACGGTTGGCGGCCGTGGAGGCCTCAGACGCCGGCCCCGCCGGCGATGATGGCGCCGATGACGAAAAGCGTCAGTACGCCGACACTGAAGCCGCAGATCCAGGCAAGCAGCAGGGCGATGCCCGAATAACCGCCTTCGGGGCGGTTAAACACTTGCGCAAGACGAGCTTCTGCCTCGCGTTCGCGGTCGATCAGCCGGTGTGCGATATAGTCCGTAACCTGACCGGCCATCTCGTTGCGGTCCAGGGTTTCGTAAAGCGTAATCCGGCCTGCGGTGGTTGTCTGCAGGAGCCGGTAGGTGCGACCGTCCTCGCCCATCGCCACATAGGCCAGCATGTCAATCCACAGGCGCGGCGGATTGCCCGGAACCACCACACACTGCACCTGCTCGTTGTCGTCGGGGAGGCTTTGGACGACGGGATACAGCTCGTCGGCAAGAGCCTGAAGTCTGGCCGTCTCCGCCAACCGCACTTCTTCAACGGCGTCGAAATGATCGGCCTGGTCAGACCGGGCACGATGCAAGGCCGCGCGCAGACTGCCGTCTGCACCGCCGGGCTTGTTGCTTTTCGACTCCGTCAAGGCAACACACTCCGTGCCTCACATGTTCCAGAAGTTCCGCCGCGAAACGAATTTAACTCATTTTTCGCCCTGATACAGACCATTCGCGCAGGTTCGTTAAGCGAACGCCGTAACCGGTCAGGGCTGTCTGCCCTCAACGCACCTGGAGACGGTTAACTATTGCTCGGATCGCACACGCCAGTGTAAGCAACGCACATGAGTGAACTTCCGAAAAGCGCACGCAAGGTGCAAGACGCGGCCGACGGACTGAATCTTGAAATCCACGTCCTGGAAATGCCCGAAAGCACGCGCACAGCGCCCGAAGCAGCAGCCGCATGCGGATGCGAGCTGGCGCAGATCGTAAAATCGCTGGTGTTCAAGGGCACCGACACAGGCAAGCCCTACCTGTTCCTGGTGTCGGGAGCCAATCGTGTCGACACGGAAAAGGTCGCAGCTAGTGCGGGCGAACCGCTTGGCCGCGCCGATGCGGACTACGTGCGCGATGTTACCGGCTATGCCATCGGTGGCATTCCGCCCTTCGGCCATGCACGGGAACTGCCGACATTCATCGACACAGGTCTCCTGACGCATGACACGATCTGGGCAGCTGCCGGCACGCCGAAATGCCTGTTTTCAGTCCGCCCGAAAGCGCTGCAACAGGCAATCGGCGCCGAAATCCTGGAAGTCTGCTGAGCGCCGCCGTCTAGTGACGGATGACGATCCGGGTGTTGCGCCGTCCGAACCGCTTCACCAATCTGAAGAACACGGACGCATTACGGGGGTGCAGACGCACGCAGCCGTGCGATGCCGGCCGGCCGAGCCTGGAAACCTGATCGGTGCCGTGTATCGCGTATCCGCGGTAGAAAAATACCGAGAAAGGCATCGGCGCGTTGTTGTAACGGCGCGAGCGATGATGGCGGCTCAGGAATGTCGGGCGCCACGAACCGGTCGGCGTGCGATAGCGCCCGCGACCGCTCGAAATGCGCCACGAATGCCGCGCAACGCCGTTCACATAGACTTTCATGGTCTGCGATGAAATATCGATCCGCGCCTCGACGCCAGCCAGTACAACCGACGGTGTTGCAGCAACTAGAAAAATAGCGACGAGCCCTGCAAGAATAAATCTCATAATCTCAACCCCTTACACCACTAAGTTACAAACAGGTAAGCCGCCGCCACTAACCAGCCTAACCTAGGGCGGAAATGTGGACAATTCACAATTAAGTTTGGCCTTAACGCCGCACTCTTTCTCGATCGGAATGTTATCGGACTTGTTACCCGGGACGATACTCAATGCCGCTGGCTGAAAATCAACGGCGCGATCCCGGGCGCACGCGCAAACGTGCTTCAAATGCGCATATGCGACAGATCGCCGGTATCCGTACGGTGCTGCTCACTGGCCATTGAAGCTGCCACCGATAATTCGCCCCAGAAGCACTTCTGCATATTTCGCAGCTTCGTCCGGCGGCGGTTTGCTGTCACTCAGAGCCCAGCGGATCCACAATCCATCGATCAAGGCCGCCGCGCCTTCCGAGAGCCTGATCGCCTCCTTGCGCGGCATGCGCTGGCCGAGGGCGTAGCAGAAATTGCTGCGCAGCCGGCGTGCGTAAATGCGCAGCAGGTGACGCGAGCTCGGTCCGGTTTGCGCCTGCATATAGAAAGCAAGCCAGGCCGAAATCGTCACCGGTTGAAATTGCCCCGGCGCAAAGCTTGCCAGAATGATTGCCCGAACCCGGTCTTCAGGCGTTTTCGCGTGCGCAAGTTGTGAACGGAATTCTTCTCCCAGCGACCTCAGGAGGTGCCGCATGGTGGCGGTGAGAAGTTGATCCTTGCTGCCGAAATAGTGGTGCGCCAGCCCATACGACACGCCCGCGCGTTTGGCGATTTCGCTGACCGTGACCTCGCAAAAGCCACGATCATGGATCGCCTCCATCGTCGCGTCGATCAATTGCCGCTTCCGGGTAGATTCAACCCGCCTTCGCGCCATCTGGCATCTCCTGAAATCCAAGCGCACTTTAGAATTGATTGATTGATCAATCAATTCTATTATCCTGCCCGGATGGCAAACGTCAATGAAACGCCATCGGCAATTTTTGGGAGGAAATTGATGAGGACGAAACTGTTTGGCGCGGCGCTGGCTGCATCATTGAGCATCGCCGGCTTCGGCTATTCGGCAAGCGCCGCCGATATGGGCGACGTATCCGAGCCGATCAAACTGGCAATGAACGAGTGGACCGGCCAGCACATCACCACCAAGGTCGCAGGCGCAATCCTGGAACGTGCCGGATATACGGTAGAATACGTAACCGCCGGCTATTATCCGCAAATGACCGCGATCCGCGATAACACGATCTCCGCGACGCTGGAAATCTGGAGCTCCAATATCGGCGAGCACTACTCCGAAGCGCTCGCTTCCGGTCAGGCAGTGCACATTGGCGATCTTGGGCTCATTCCGCAGGAGACCTGGTTCTATAACAACGCCGCCGCTGAAGCGTGTCCGGGCCTGCCCGCATGGGATGCTCTCAAGGAATGCGCCAAAGCCTTTGCGAACGCGGAAACGTTTCCGAATGGGAGGCTGCTCGATTATCCAGCCGACTGGGGAACATCCAATGTACAGCGTCTCGAAGCGCTTAGCCTGCCCGTAACTTCGGTTCCCGCGGGTTCCGAAGGCGCGCTGGTAGCCGAAATTCAGGCAGCTGAAAGCAGCAGCGAGCCGCTTTTGGTGATGTTCTGGAGCCCGCACTGGGTGCACGCTTCGGTCGAACTTCACATGCTCGGATTGCCGGCTTATGAAGACGGCTGCTACGAAGATGCCTCCGTGGGCGTCAATCCGGATTCGACCTATGACTGCGATTGGCTGCGTGGCCGGATTGATAAGGTCGCCTGGGTTGGGATGGAAGATAAATGGCCGGCGGCCTTTGAACTGCTCTCTGCTTATCAGCTCAGCAATGAGCACCAGATCCCCATGATGGCGGCTGTCGACGTCGACGGTAAGGATATCGACGAGGTCGTTTCAGCCTGGGTAGATGCAAATGAGTCTGTCTGGCGCGGTTGGGTTGACGCGGCAACACAATAGGATCGTCTGCGTATTGCAAACAACGATCAGGTTCTTGGGGCTGCGCGGCATCGTGCGGCCCCAAAGCTTTCGCGGCCGGTTAACGTCAGGTGCTGTTGGACAACGCACGCACCTCTAACGTACAGTTTCGGGAAAATTGAACGCCGCACCAAGCGGCGACCAGAGGGGAGGACGCCTGTGTCCAACAAGTGCCGGAGTGTGCGCTCATGAGCGAGACGCAGCCTCTCCTTAAGTGCCGCCATTTATGGAAGGTGTACGGTCCGGACGCTGAAAAGTCCGTGCCGGCAGCCAACGGCCAGGTCGATGACACAGAGGCGCTGATCGCCCAAATGCGCGATGACGACCAGATCGTCGCTGTGGGAGACGTCAGCTTCGACGTCCAGCGCGGCGAAACATTTGTCATCATGGGCCTTTCAGGGTCCGGCAAATCAACGGTGATCCGGTGCCTCTCGCGGCTCACGGAGCCGACCGCGGGCGAAGTGCTGCTTGATGGTGAAGACCTCCTCACGGTAACGCCCAGCCAGTTGATCGACATCAGGCGCCATAAGATGGGCATGGTGTTTCAGAACTTCGGGCTGCTCCCGCATATGACGGTTCTGGAGAATGTCGCATTTCCCCTGACGCTGCAAAAGCAGCCGCTGCAAGCGGCGCACGAGCGCGCCCTGCAGATGGTTGAGTTGGTTGGCCTGAAGGGCCGCGAAGAAGCATTTCCCCGCGAGCTCTCAGGTGGCCAGCAACAACGCGTCGGCATCGCCCGCTCGCTTGCCGTCGATCCGGAACTGTGGTTCCTCGATGAACCGTTTTCCGCACTCGATCCGCTTATCCGCCGGCAGATGCAGGACGAGTTCATGCGGCTACAGGAGCAACTTCACAAGACAATCGTCTTCATCACACATGACTTTCTCGAGGCGTTGCGTGTCGGCGACCGCGTCGCGATCATGAAGGAGGGCCGCTTCATTCAGGTTGGTACGCCTTCCGAAATCGTGCTCAAGCCCGCCAGCGATTATGTGCGCGATTTCGTGCAGGACGTACCGCGCATCCGCGTCGTCAAGGCGAGCGATGTGATGTTGCCGGTCGGCAAGGTTGACGACGATTGCCACCATGTATTGCCGGACACGCCGCTTGAAGAATTGCTCGTCCCCCTCGCCGCCTCCGCCAAGCCGGTCGCGGTACGCAACGAAGGTGGCGACGTCGTTGGGCTGGTCGACTCGACATCGATCGTGGCCGGCCTCGCCTCGCTTCAGGACGATGGCAATGGCTGAGTTGCAGAGCAAATTGCAGTCGGCAATTGCAGACAGGATATTCCTGATCTGGGTCGCGGTGATAGCGGCAACGCTGGTTGTAACCGCCATACAACCTTCCGCCGCATGGCTCATCGACTACCCCAAAGCCTGGCAGATCCCGCTTGCCGATGTCGTAAATATCGGCGCCGACTGGTTCATCGACAGCTTCAAGTTCATATTCCGTTTTCTGGCGGACGTGCTCGAATATCCCATGCGCGCGCTGCAATGGGTGCTGCACGCTCTGCCCTGGGCGGCAACGCTCGCGCTGTTCAGCGCCGTTGCCTATTTCAGCAGCGGCTGGCGCCTTGCGGCATTTACTGCAGCAGCCCTGTTTTATATGGCACTCACCGGCTACTGGAATGAAAGCATGAACACGTTGGCGCTTGTCGGCATCTCGGTGCCCGGCGCCATTGCTCTTGGGTTTGCGCTCGGTGTTTCCGGCCATGCATCGCCCAGGTGGCGGCGTACGCTGATGCCTATACTCGACCTTATGCAGACAGTGCCTGCCTTCGCCTATCTCATTCCGATCCTGCTGCTGTTTGGCTTCGGTCCGGTGGTCGGCATGATCGCCAGCCTGATCTTTGCAACGCCGGCAATGGTGCGAAATGTGCTGCTCGGGCTCGACACCATCCCCGAAACCATTGTTGAGGCGGGACGCATGTGCGGCGCCAGCGCCCGCCAGTTGTTCTGGCGCGTCAAGGTGCCCTCGGCAATGCACCAGTTCCTCATTGGCGTGAACCAGACGACCATGGCCGGCCTTTCCATGGTAATCATCGCCGCCATCATCGGCGGATTTGACGATATCGGGTGGGAGGTTCTCTCTCAGATGCGCAAGGCGCGCTTCGGCGAAAGCCTCATGTCGGGCCTCGTCATCGCATTCCTTGCCATGGTCATGGACCGCATTTCATACGGGTTTGCCGACCGCAGCACCGGCGTATCGGCCAGCCACGTGCCCTGGTGGATGCAACGACGCTACTGGATCGGTCTGATTGCGGTGCCGGCCGTCTTTATTGCACTTTCGTTCGCCTTCGAGTGGCTCGCAAGCTACCCGAAGGACTGGATCTGGGATCCGGCCGCATGGTTGAACCAGTTGATCAAGGATTTCACCCGCGACTACAGGGGTCTGACAACGTCGATCAAGAACAACACTCTGTTTTTTTTCATGCTGCCCCTCAAAATCGGCCTGCAGCAAACCATCTCGCCATTCTCTTGGGGCTTTGAGTTCACACCCGTTCTGAAGGCGCTCTACTGGGCCCTGCTCGCCGCTGTCTCGGCATATGCGTTCGTGCGCAGAAACTGGCCCATCGCGGTTTGTTTCGCGATTGTCGGGATCGTATTGTTCTTCGGTTTGACGGGCCTGCCATGGCCGACATTCATTGTTGCGGTAGGGCTCATCGCGTGGATCGCGGGCGGGCGTAACCTGGCAATCTTTGCGGTATTGTCGCTGTTGTTCGTTTTGACGATGGGACTGTGGAAGCCCGCCATGCTGTCGCTTTATCTCGTCAGCGTGGCCATTCTCCTCTGTCTCGTCATCGGCGGCACTCTCGGCATTCTTGCCGCCAACAATCAGTGGGCGTCCTGGATCATCCGGCCGATCAACGATACGCTGCAGACGATGCCGCAGTTCGTCTTCCTGATCCCGATCCTCATGGTGTTTCAGGTCGGCGACTTCACGGCCCTGCTCGCCATCATCGCCTATGCGATCGTTCCCATCACACGCTACACCGAACATGGCATTCGCCAGGTTTCCCACGACGTCGTCGAGGCCGGGCGAATGATGGGCTGCACAAAGCTGCAGCTTCTGTTCCAGGTACAACTGCCGATGGCGGTGCCGCAGATCCTGCTCGGACTCAATCAGACGGTGCTCTACGGCATTGGCATGCTGGTGATTGCGGCGCTGGTGGGAACCACTGGACTTGGTCAGCGCATTTACATTGCACTGAGCGATGCCGATGCCGGCCGGGGCATCGTTGCCGGCCTTGCCATGGCCCTTGTCGCCATGATCATCGACCGTATTCTCCAGGGCTTCAGCGAGCAGCGCAAGGCGGCCCTCGGGCTCTCCTGATCCGTCTCTGCGCACTCACGCGGTCCGGCGCCGCACAAGGCTACGCAGTTGAGTAAAGGGGCCGTTATGTGCACATTGGCACTATTCACGGCGGCGCGGCGCGGTGGCAATTCTGGGCGCCGTTGTTGAACGGTCCGGCATAGAGGTGCGCCGAGAATGCGATCGGAAACGGTACGGCTGCTTGGAGAAAAGCTCGGCCCCGTCAGTGCCGCCATCGGCACCATCGGGTTTGAACAGGCACTCGCCGCGCTGATCGGCGACCTGCTGCCGCACGATATGATGACGGTGGCGCGCTACTCCGACCACCACGCGTCGGAAATTGTCGCCCACAGCGCAAGCTTTCCCGAACACATGCTGGAGAAATACGGCAAACTCTACGGCACCCATGACCCCTATGCGGCCTACTGGCGCGAGCATGGACCGCTGCAGGTCGTAACGCTCAACGATGTCGCCACTGCTCAAAAGAAATTCGAGCGTTACATACGCGAGTTCCTTTTCGACAATGGCATCCGCGATGAAATCGGCGTGTTCCTTCCACCTCTTGCTGGCTCGAGTCTGGCAATTTTCTGTGAAAGTGCGCAAAGGCGCTACGGCAAGCGCGAAAAGCTCTTGCTGCAGGACATCTATCCCCTGCTTGCCAATCTCTACCGTGCCCATTTGATTGCGCTTTTTGCATCACCGCCCGAAACCCTTGAACCGTCGTCCGCCGCCAATGATGCCCTGCTGGTGACCACCGCGCAGGGTGAGCCGGTCTGGTCAACGCGGGCCTGGCAGCGTTTGGCGCCATCGACCCGCAAAAACATTCGCGAACACATCGCCGCACCCGGCCCGGAGCGCACGGCAAATGTGCCCGTGGACGGCGGCGGCATGCTTGTGGCGGACAATCTCGGTGGCAGCGGAGACCGCATTGTATGGGCACTGCGCGCGCCGCAACCCTCCGGCCCGGCCGAAAATGCCCTCGACGTCGGCACCTGGACATTCGATCAGAACCTCACGCCGCGCGAGCGCGATGTTGTCACGCTCATTCTTCAGGGTTACCCGACCTCCCTGATCGCCGACCGGCTGGGCCTGTCGCGCGGCACGGTCAAGAACCACCGACGGCGCATTTACGAGCGCCTCGACATCACGACCGAGCGTGAACTGTTTCTCATGTATATCGAAGCGGCCATCGGGCCGGCCGGCGCTTCGTGAGCAGCATCGGAACGCTCGGGTCGACGCGAGAATTAGACTGTTGGGAATTTTCGGAAGGAACGTTCATGAACAATGGTGAGCATGTGTTGAGTGGCGGTTGCCGGTGCGGCGCCATCCGGTACGAAGCGACATCCGCGCCCGTTTCCGTGTCGCACTGTCACTGCGACAGCTGTCGCCGCTCAACCGGCGCCCCCGCGGTAACATTTGTCATGTTGCGCAGGGCCGATTTCCGCTTCCTAGCGGCGGAACCGAAATTCCATGAATCATCGCCCGGCGTGCACCGCGGATTTTGTCCCGAATGCGGAACGCCGCTTTCCTGGCACGGCGATGCACAACGCCACGCGGACGTCATCGAACTTTATGTCGGGACCTTCGACGAACCGGCAACGCTGGTTCCTGAATTTCACATCTACTACGGCGAGCGCGTTGCCTGGTACGACACGGCCGACCACCTGCCGCGTTACGGTGAGTTGACGTCAAACGCCGAACCGGTGAGCAGCGCACCCAAATTCCTGGACGGAGACGCACACCAATGACCTTCATTCGAACACTTGGCAATGACGAGGCCGAAGGCACGGTCGCCAAGGCCTTTGCCGCGTCAATCGAGGCAACCGGTGGCGTTTTCGAGACAACCCGCCTCCTGAGCATATGGCCGGAACTTCTGCTTGCCGAACAGCGGCGTTACAACACGGTGATGCTGGAAGAAACGGCACTCACGCGGGCCGAAAAGGAAATGATCGCCTGCGCAGTTTCAGCGGCCAACCGTTGCCGCTACTGCATCGCGCATCACACTGCCATGCTGATTGAGGCGGGCACCGACGCCGGCCTCGCAAATGCCATTGCGGACGATTACCCGGCCGCAGACCTGCCCGCGCGCCAGAGGGCAATGCTCGATTTTGCAACAACCGACCGGCCTGATCAGTCGAATGCCGACACTATTGAAGCCATGCGCCGGCTCGGGTTCGACGACCGCCAACTGCTGGAGATCGTCATCGTCGCCGGCTTCTTCCACGATTATAACCTGCGCGTCTCGATGTTCGGTCTCGAGCTTGAGGACTGGGCCGGACAGCGGGTATAAATCAAAACGGCGGCCACTTTCGTGACCGCCGCCGGTTCAATTTGAGAACCTATATCAGACCATAGCAAAAATGCGGCTGGGCCCGCCGGTTCCGCCGCGATGCTTGGGCGCGCCCACCACGAGAGTCGCACCCTTTGCCGGCACGTTATCGAGATTGGACAGATTTTCGAGCCCCCAGCGATTGGTCGGCAGCCATGCGTAATGTGTTGCAAAATCGCCCGACTGTCCGAAATCGAGCGACAGCGTGTCGACCGCGAGACCGATGGCGCCGCTGTCTTCCATCAGCATTTGAGTGGCTTCTACGTGAAAACCGGGGAAGTGCATTTTTTCATCCGCTCCAACATTGCGGAACTTGTCGGAGTTGACGTGCGCGTCCCAGCCTGAGTTCATCGCCACGCAGGCTTTGTCGGGGATTGGACCGTTGGCGGCGACCCATGCCTTGACATCGTCAACCGTAACCTGTGCGTCGGCGTTTTCTGCGGCACGCGCCTTGATATCGATAACGCATAGCGGCACCACCAGATTATCTACCGGAATCTCGGCGACGGACTGGCCGTTTTCGGAAAAATGCAGCGGCGCATCCATATGCGTTCCGGTATGCTCGTTCACTTTCAGCTCAAACAGATTGAAACTGTGTTCGGCGTAGTTGAACTTTTGGTCTTTAAAAAATTGCTGTGCGCCAAAATAGGTTGGAAAACCCTCATGCAGCTCGTGGGTCATGTCGAGTACTGTGCTGTGTCCGTCGGCCAGCGCAGCGGGCACGCCGGCCCCTGCCGTCACCGCAACCGCAGCGGCGCCCGCAGCAGCGGTGCGAAACAGGTCGCGGCGCGAGAGCATTTTTTCCTTAACCGAATTGATTACACATACATCACACATGGGCTGTTTCACCTCCGGGTTTTCCGGTCTTCCACCGGTTCGTTGATCGAAAGAAGTTGAATGCTACCAACCGGCAGGCCCGTTGACCAGCAGACTTCCCGGAGACTGAAAAGCTGCCGCCGCCACGGATGGAAACCACGCCAATCTTTAGCCGCGCTGATATAAAGCGCCATGACCTCTCCCGTGCCCGCGCCGCCCACCAGTTCGCCGTTGCCGACCATGGGATTTGTGCTGCTTGCCGGCCTTTCTCTGTTTTGGGGGCTGAATTGGCCCGGCCTGAAGATCATACTCTCCGAAGTTCCGGTGTGGTGGTTCCGCTCTTCGTGCCTGATTGTCGGTGGGACCGCCCTCCTGGCGATCTCTTTTGCTTCCGGCAACCGGGTGGCGATCCGGCGCGCTGAAATTCCACCGGTTTTATTGTGTGCACTCTTCAACATATGCGGCTGGCACATGCTGTCGGCCTATGGCGTTTCGCACATGGCGGCGGGCCGCGCCTCAATCATTGCGTTCACCATGCCGGTCTGGGCGGCTTTGTTCTCGAGCATCATTCTCGGTGAACGGTTTAACGGCGCAAAGATCGGCGGGCTGGCGCTTGGGGTCGCCGGCCTCGCGGTTTTGATCGGTCCCGACCTCGTGGCACTTCAAAAGGCGCCGCTCGGCGCGGCTTTCATGCTCGGGGCCGCCATATCGTGGGGTCTTGGTACAACCCTCTTCAAGCGCGGTGGGTGGGAACTGCCCGTGGCGAGCCATGTAGGATGGCAGCTCCTGCTGAGCGCCATACCGGTAACGATAGGCGCCGCAATCCGCGAACCGTTCCCGGACATCTCCGGACTGTCGCGCGAAGCAATTATCGCATTGATTTACATCTACGGCTTCCCCATGACGTTCTGTCAGTGGGCTTACTTTAAGACCGTGCATCTGTTCCCGGCATCAATTGCCGCGATTGGCACGCTGATGGTACCGGTTGTCGGCGTCTATTCGAGCGCCCTCATCCTGTCAGAACCGGTGGGCTGGCGCGAACTCCTGGCACTTGTTCTGATCTGCTCGGCGCTCGCCTGTGTGCTCGTCATTCCCAGCCTGCGAAAACGGTGAAACGGGTCAATAATTGCCACCCTTGGTATTACCTTGAATTGCACCGCCTTCAAACGAATTTGACGCCGAACGCCGCAAATATTTTAACCACAAACCCGGGCGGAGTTAGGACTCTGCTAGGTATTCGCAGTTACCCTTGGGCGTTGCAAAGACTTTGTGACGCACGCAGACAACGAAAAGCTGCAACAGTCTGCCATCAATGCATACTGCAATTCTCCGGGGATTACCGTGAACGATCAGAACACCAAAAGTTCCAAGGGCGCGGAAATCGGCGCCATTGCGGCACTTGTCGCTGTGTTTGTGTTCATCGAATTACAACTCGGCATTTTCGAACGCACCGCGGAAACCATCGCCGTCGCATTCCCTCTGGCGGCCAAGTACGGTATCGCCCTTCTCACCGGTGGCTGGATCGGCCTCACGGTCTACAGCCTCAAGCGCCGCGGCGACCTGCGCACGGAGAAACTTGCCCGAACCGCAGCGGAAGAACGCGTAAAGCTGCACAAAATTGTTGATCCGGTTACCGGATTGCCAAATAGAAGCGGTCTCGGTTTTGTCCTCAACGAGCAGGTGCGCCAGGAGACCGCCGGTGACTACACGCTGCTCGGCATCGAGATCTGCAACCTCGACGCCGTAATCAGCGTGCATGGCGTCGCCGTCGCGGAGCGCCTCGAGATCTCCTTCGCAGATTATCTGATCGCCCACTGCGGGCGCGACGACATGCTGGCCTGCGGCGACCGGTCGACCTTCTACATCCTCACCACCGGTGGCACGCCCGATGAGCGCAGTCTTCGCATCGACGCCATCATCGAAACCGTATCCGCATTCTGCGACGCCGGCATTCAGGCCGATCACCTTAAACTTCAGGCATACGTCCACTTTGCAATTCTCGACATCGGCCAAACGACACCGGAGAAATCCGCATTCAAGGCCGCGGACATCCTGCGCCGGCTCGATTTTGTGCTGCACAATGCGCGCGCTCACGGTCACAAGGCCGTACGGTCCTACAGCGCGGAGATGGAGCACGCCCTCAATCGGCAGGCGCTGGTGGAAAGCTCTCTCGGCAATGCAATCGAAACTGGCCAGATCATCCCCTTTTTCCAGCCCTTTATCGACCTGCAAACCAATTCCGTAACGGGCCTTGAAGTTCTGGCAAGGTGGAACCACCCGCAAGAAGGCGCCATTCCGCCGGGAGTGTTCATTCCGATCGCCGAGAGCACCGGCGTGCTGCGCACGCTGACGCTTTCTATTTTGCGCCAGGCCTGTGAGGCGGCGCGAGAGTGGCCATACGACATCAAGCTTGCAGTCAACATATCGCCTACCGATCTGAGCGATCCTGTCGTGATGGACCGCTTCGTAAACATTCTGCACGAGACAAGCATCGACCCGCGCCGTATTGAAATCGAGATTACCGAAAACGCGTTCATTGAAGAAACCGCGGCCATATCCCAGGCCATCGTCAAACTTAAGGAAGTCGGGGTTTCCATATCGATCGACGATTTCGGCACCGGCTACTCAAGCCTGCATCACCTACGCGTGCTGCCTTTCGACAAGATCAAAATCGACCAGTCTTTCATCAAGGATATGGATACCAATGCCGATAGCCGGGCAATCGTCCAAAGCGTTATCGCACTTGGGCGCAGCCTTGGCCTGCCGACAACAGCCGAAGGGATCGAGGCCGGCGGCAATCTGGAACTCCTGCAGGAACTTGGCTGCGCACTCGGTCAGGGCTACCTGTTCGCAAAGGCTCTGCCGGCAGATGAAGTCGGTCCGTTCCTTGAAAACTACAAGAAGCAGACCACACAGATTGCTCACGTCGCCTGAGCGCGGCGTTCACCCCTGTCCGTCAAACAGCACGTGTTCATCGCGTTCGGCAAGCAGCCACTCGCACACCTGATCACCGACCCCGTTGCGCCCGCTATTGGTACGCCTCGTCAGCCAGTAACTCGAATGCGTCGTGACGATCTCGGGCATCGGCCGCACCAGCCGCCCGGTATTGAGGTCGGCATCGACCAGATGGCGCCATCCAAGTCCCACGCCCAGTCCGTCGCGGGCAGCCTCTATGACCAGAGGATAACTGTTCATGAGCAGCCGGCGGCCACCATCGTACACCGCCGCGTTAGCCTCGGTCAGCCATATGCTCCAGTTCATCCAGTTCCACTGCTCGTACTCAAGGTCGAGCAGAAATGCACTGCTCAGCCCACCAACGGCACAAAGCTCCGGGTGATCCTGCGCATAGGTCGGCGCGCACACGGGAAAGATCTCATCGCCGAAGAAGTGCCTGCATTCGTAGCCCGGCCACTGCCCCTCTCCATGCACGACCGCAAGATCGACCGCCTCGGCAAAACTGTCGTCGCGGCGGTCCGAGGCAACAATGCGAAAGTCGGTATCCGGCCATGCGGCCAGGAGCCGGGACAGGCGCGGCATCAGCCACATGGCGATAAACGATTGATCCGCAGCGATGGTCACGCGGTCCACCCCCGGAGCCGCCACCCGTCTCGAGGCGCCCGCAAGATGCGCCAGCGCAGCTGAAACGCTTTGCTGAAACTCAACGCCCTCCGGCAACAGGCGCACGGACTTGTGAGACCGCTGAAACAGACGGGAACCAAGGTGCCGCTCAAGCGCGCGGATCTGCTGTGACACCGCCGATTGCGTGACATTCAGTTCATTCGCCGCGCGCGTGAAACTGCCTAGGCGCGCCGCCGCTTCGAACGACACCAGGAGATCCAGTGGTGGCAATTGTTGCCGATAACTTAGCATTAGATATGCTTACTCAAATAGGCAAGATACTATCGTTTGAGCAAGATATTGGATCATATTATCTTATGCAAATCGCAAACTGTACAGCAGGCTACGGCAGCACCTGCTCGCCGCTGAAATTTCCGGAGAATGACAGGTCATGAGCACGCGCCGAAAACATTACTTCGAGATCATCGGCTGGACGCTTTTCACCCTGTCAGCCATGTGTTTTATGTTGTCGGGCCTCATGGCAGGCGACCCGGCGGCCACCGCCGGCAGCGTGTTGTTCTTCATCGCGTGCTTTTTCTTCATGCGCCCTTTGCTGGCAAGGACGAGCGCGGATTAGACCGTTTCAGGCTCATATGGAAACGGTCTAGGGTCACAGCCCGCTTTAGCTTTCTTGTTCTTCTGAAAGAAAACACCGGCTCATCCCGTCGGCGAAGTTCACTTCCGGCGGCACGTCCCGGTCACAGCGCCCCAGGCGAACCGGACAACGCGGATGATAGTGGCAGCCGGACGGCGGCCGCGCCGGCGAAGGCACATCCCCGAGCGCCGCAGGCTCGACACCACGATGTTCGGGATCGATCGATGGAGCGGATGCAAGCAACGCTCGCGTGTAGGGGTGCCGGGGTTCTGAAAATATTCGCTCCGCCGGTCCATCCTCAACGATGCGCCCGAGATACATAACCGCGACCCGGTCAGCGAAATACCGCACCACACCGAGATCATGAGTGATGAACAGATAGGTCAGGTTGCGTTCCGCCTGTAGCCGTTCCAGAAGATTCAGGATCTGCGCCTGAATGGAAACATCGAGTGCCGAAACCGCCTCATCGCAAACGATCAGCTCGGGTTCGGGAGCAAGCGCGCGGGCAATACAGATGCGCTGGCGCTGACCGCCGGAGAACTCGTGCGGATAGCGGTGCATGGTGTCGGAGTCGAGGCTGACGAGTTGCATCAGTTCGGCAACCTGCCGGGTCAGGTCTTCATCGTCCGACACCATACCGAAAGCGCGCAGGCCCTCGCCAATCGAGTCTCTCACCGTCATGCGTGGATCGAGCGACGATGCCGGGTCCTGCATGATGATCTGCAGACGTCGGCGGTAGTCATGGAAGGCGCCCGGCTCAAGCGCCATGAGATCGACATCGTCATAGAACGCGCGGCCCGACGTTGCTTCGACGAGACGCAGGATGGTTTTGCCAACCGTCGTCTTTCCGCAGCCGGATTCCCCGACAAGCGCCAGGGTCTCGCCGCGCCGGATCTTTATATTGACGCCGTCGGCGGCCCGCACATGACCGACCGTCTTGCGCAACAGGCCGCGACGGATCGGAAACCACGTGCTCAGTCCTTCGGTGCGCAGCAGCAAGGTGTCGTGCTTGTTCATCGCCCGCTTGCCTTTGCCAGGGCGTGGCACCATGCAACACCCGTGCCGGAGGTTTCAATACGTGGCGGCAACGTGCCTTCGCAGGGCTCAAATGCCTTTGGACACCTGTTCGTAAACCGGCAGCCCGCCGGCCACAGAGCGGGCGGCGGCACAACACCTTCGATTTCGTTGAGTTCATGGCCACGCTGCGCGGCATGCGGGATCGCGCCGAGCAGCCCTTCCGTATAGGGATGCCGGGGCATTTTGAGGAGTTCGTACCGCGTCCCCTTTTCCACCATCTTGCCCGCATACATGACCGCCACCCGGTCCGCCAATTCGTTGACCACGGCGAAATCATGCGTGATGAGAAGGATGGTGGTTCCAAGATCGCGTTGCAATTCCCGCAAAAGCTCAAGGATCTGCGCCTGCACGGTCACGTCGAGTGCCGTGGTCGGCTCATCGGCGATCAACAGCCTTGGCTTCGTCGCAACCGCCATGGAAATCATGACGCGCTGCTTGAGGCCGCCGGACAGCAGATGCGGATAGGTCGAGAACCGTTGTTCGGCGTCCGGTATTCCAACCCTCTCGAAAAGCTCGATCGTCCGTTTGCGCGCTGCACCGTAAGATACGCTCTCGTGCAGTCTGATGGCCTCGACCACCTGATCGCCGACCCGCACTACCGGATTGAGGCAGGTCATCGGGTCCTGAAATATCATCGAGAGGTCGTATCCGCGCAGCGCCCGCATGTCATCGACCGACGCCGCCATGACGTCTTTACCGTCGAAGGTTATTCGGCTTGTCTTTTCGGCGCGGCCGGGTTTGGGGATCAGGCGCATAAGCGCCAGCGCCGCCATCGTCTTGCCGCAGCCTGACTCGCCGACCAGCGCCAGCACTTCGCCTTCATCGAGACTGAAGGAAATCTCGTCCACCACCGCAACGCGTCCCGCGCCCGACGGAAACGTCACGGAGACATTCTGCATCTCAAGGAGGGGTTTGCTCATTGCTCCTCCCTTCGGGTTCTGGGATCGAGGATATCGCGCATCGCATCGGCGCACAGGTTGACGCACAAAACGAGCGTGAAGAGTGCACAGGACGCTGCCGCCAGATTCCACCACACGATCGGATCGCGCGACAGCTCGTCACGTGCCTGATCGATCATCTGTCCCCAGCTGCCGTCAAGTCCGATACCGAGATAGGAGAGGATCGTTTCGGCGAGCACGAGGCCGGTAAACTGCAGCGCAAAGGTGATGACGATGAGGTGCGCTAGGTTGGGCAGGATGTGACGCAGTATGATGCCCGCGTGAGAGACGCCAAGCGCGCGGGCGGCCTGCACGTAATCCGCCTCGCGCAGCTTCAGCGTTTCGCCGCGCGACAGCCGGCAGAACCCGACCCAGCCGGTGACGCCCAATGCCACACACACTTGCACCGTCCCAATGCCAAGAACCATGATGAGCGCGATCAGCAGCAAGAGGCTCGGCACAGAGGCCAGGGTCGACATGACGAAGAAGACGACATCGTCTATGCGGCCGCCGAAATAGCCCGCCGCAACGCCGAAGGCGAGCGCGATGGGAATGACGATCAGGCTGGTAAGGCCGCCGATCAGGAGCGCCACACGCACACCTTTCAAAGCCCGGTAGAGAACATCCTGGCCGAGTATATCGGTACCGAGCACATGCGCGCCCGGATGGTTGAGAGGCGCATCGTCGTAAAAGCCTGCCTCGGCAAACGGTGCCGAATAGCTCAGTTCCTTGAAGGCTTCCGGCGCGATAATGCGGTCGATGATACTGCGCGGCTTGAAGGCCGCCACCGCATCGCTCACATCGCCCGATACCGTTCCGCCGACCCAGGCAATCGAATCGAGCAACGCGATAACCACATAAACGGCGATGATGACAAGCGAAATGCGCCGGCGGCGCCAGAGCGCTCGCAGGGCCTCGGACCACAATCGGTTGCGTCTGATCGTCCGCCACCCCAAGAACCCAAGAGCCACCAGGACAAGTACGGCAATGTTGGAGATCCACGGCATACCGCTCTACCTCAACCGGACCCGGGGGTCGGCCAGTGTGTAGCTCACATCGGTGAGAATCTGGCCGAGAATAAACAGCAGCGCACCGATATAGACCATGGTGCGCAGGGTTGAAAAATCGTTGCCATGGATCGCCTCGACCGTCAGAGAGCCAAGGCCCGGAATGCCGAAGAAAGATTCCAGGAGCAGCGCGCCGGTGAACAGGAACGGAATGGCGAGCACGACATTGGTGAGGATCGGAATAAGCGCATTGCGCAACACATGCGCGGTCATCACCCGGATATCGCCGCACCCCTTCGCCCGCGCCGTGCGCACATAATCCCGGTTGGTTTCTTCAAGAAACACCGTGCGGTAAAGCCGGACGTCAGCACCGAACCCCGACACCACGCCGATCAGAACGGGAAGGGCGAGGAACCTGTAGGCGACGGTTGGATCGGGATCGAAACCTGAGATCGGAAACCAGCGCAACAGCATGCCAATGAGATACTGACCACCGATAATGTAAATCAGTGACGCGATACTCATCGCCAGCATGCACAGAACCAGTACCGAGCGGTCGACATAGGTGTCACGGAAAAACGCCACCAGCAGCGCGAAGAACACGCCGACGCCCAGACCGATTACGAAGAGAGGCACGGTCAGGCTCAGGCTCGGCACCGCTCCTGCCAGGATGCGCCCGGCGATCGGCGAATCGTCCGCATCGGAGCGTCCAAAATCGAAGGTCAGCATGCGGCGGTAGTGATCGAAGAACAGCGTATCCGTGTAGCGCGCAAACTCCGCCGCGCCGTGATCGGTGTTTACAATTAGCGGCTTGTCGTAGCCGTGGTTTTTCTTCCACTGCTCATAGACTTCAGCCGACGCCCGCTCGCCGACCGCCTTGCGGGCGATATCGTCCGGATCGGCGATAGCGAAGAACAGCACGAAAAGCAGCATCAGCACGCCGAGCACGGTAACGAAACCATAGGCAATGCGCCGAACGAGGTAGGCAAACATCAGGTGCGCTCCCGGTATAGCGTTCGGATGGCGGGCAGCGTCGCCGCCACGATAAAAAGAATGAATGCATAGAGCGGCCACATAAGGGGCTTGTTCCACGCCAGGCGCCGTTCGGCCCGAAGGTCCGGATCGATATCGCGGTACTTGAAGACGGGATAGGACAGTCCCATCGGTTTCGCGTTCAAGAGCCAGCTGTGACGCAGCGTGTAGGCTTCCGGATGAAACAACTCGATCCACGGCCGTTCGGTCTCAAGGATGCCCGTAAGCTCGCGGATAATCTCAATGCGCCGCGTATCGTTCGCGCGGTTCTCCATAGCAGCGAACAGCTCGTCATATCGCGCATCCATGAAGTTCGCCGTATTGGGGCCTTCGGTGGCGGACCGTGCGCTTGCGCTTTCAAGCAGAAACAGGAAGTTCTCCGGATCGGGATAGTCGGCAATCCATCCCCAGAAAAAAATCTGGTAGGCGCCGGAGCGAACCTTTTCCTGAAACTTGTTGTAGTTGGTCGCGGCGATTTCGACGTCAATGCCAAGTGTCCTCCAGGCGCTGACGAAGAACTGGTAGCGCAGGCGACCCTGGGCCGAGGTGTCGCCAGTGTCGAATGTCAGCTTCAAAGGGGCATTGGTTTCGAGATCGATGCCGCCAGGATAACCTGCTTCGGCCAACAGCGATCTGGCGCGATCCACATCGACGGACCGGTAGGGATTGCGATAATCGGGGTCATACCCGAACAGTCCCGGCGGCAGGGGCGAGTGCGCCGGCACACCGCGGCCGTTTAGAAATATCTCCAGATACTGGCCGACATCGACGACAAGGCTCATCGCCTGACGAAGTTTCCGGCTGCGGTCGCCTGCCGCGCGCCCAACGACGTCATCATCCATATTGAATCCGATATAGTAGACGCCGGGCTCAACAACTTTATCGAGCCGCATGCCAAGCTCCGCCATTTCCGGCGACAGGTCGTCATTCTCCACTACCGCATCGAAGCTCTCTTTAATGACGCCGCCATCGTCATAGTACCCCTGAAGAAGCTTGTTGAAGCGGGGGATGCTCTCGCGTTCGCGGCGAAATTCGATGCGCTCCAGGAACGGCAGAGCGCGGCCGGCATAGGCCGGCTCGATGCGGCCCGACGCAATATCCTCATCGGAGATGTCCGATAGCGCGGGAAACGCCGCACCCGGCGCATCGCGATGTTCGCTCTGCGCGCCATACCACAGCGCATTGCGCTCAAGCACGAACCGGAACTGCTTGTCGTAGACGGTAAGCGCGTAAGGGCCTGTGCCGACCGGATGGTCGGCAAACCGGTCGCGGCCCTCGTTACCGTCATAATAGGCGACAGCCTCCCAGGGCACCGGCGTCGTGAACGGCATGGCAAACCAGTAAAGAATTTGCGGATTAGGCTGATCGAGGATGATCTCAAGCTCATTGTCGCCATTCACGAGCACGCCCGGCACCCCGCCAAGCGCCATGTACTGTTGATCGGCACGCAGGGCGGCAAAGTCCGTATCGCCAGAGCGGCGCTCGCTCAACAGCGTGCGGAAAGCCCTGAGGCCCGTGATCGATGCAAAGTTCTCAAATACCGGGCTGTTGACAGCCGGGTCCGCCAACCGTGCGATCTGAAAGGCAAAGTCCTGCGCGGTCACGATGCGCGTATCGATCCCCTCACCGTTCAGTTCAAACGCACGGTCTCGCTGAAACGAAACGCCATCGCGCAACCGGAATAGAAGGCTTACACGCCCGTCCGCCATTTCCCGCGGCTCCGGAACGTTTTCCGCAAGCGCCGGGATCAGTTCGTAGGGGCGTTTCAGATAGTGATACTCAAGCAGCGTATCGAAAACGTTGGCGGTAATCACATGAGCGGATGTGGTGTAGGCGACGGCAGGGTCGAGCGTGCGCGGCGCCTCGGCAAAGGAAGAGTAGAACACCCGGGTTTCACCGCCTTCGTTCGGGTAAGGATTATTGGTGCAGGCCGGAACAAGGAGCGCAACTGCCAGGCAGCAAAAAGATGCAAAACCAATTGGGCTAAGCTTCATCTGGCGGTTTCCAAATCCTCAAGCGTGGCAGCTCGCGCCGGGGCCGGCCCTTCGGCGATCTGCCCGGGAATGCTAACTTGTGCACCCCGCCCGGGCAATGCATGCCCGCGTCCTTTTCATTGTCCCCAATATACCTGCCGGGAATGGAACGTCCCCGTTCAGTGCACTGTTCATTAAATTCTCATTACATTTCTCTAAAAGCCTTGATCCCGCGCGCAGACGGTTACACACTACGGCTGGGTTATGAAGACCCCTCGCAATCTTGAATTGAACGATTGCGGTGTGTTGACGATAAGCGACAGCGGAGAGGCCTATGAGGACCACACCCCCGGCCGTGACACGTCTTTCCAGAAGGCATGTATTAGGCGGTATTTGCGCAGCGGCCCTGAGTGCGGCCGGTAGCGCACAAGGAATTTCCATTGCTCAGGCGGCATGGCCTGGAGAGGCATTTGTAACCCGAGCGGGCAATGACCTCATCGCTGCGGCGAAGAACGGCTCAGTTGGCGCCTTCACCCGGCTGCTCAACAAATATGTCGACATGAACAAGGTCGCGCGCTTCGCCCTTGGCCGATACCGGTCAAGTTTTCCGGAAGCGAACTGGGGTGAGTACACGGAGCTGCTTACCAAGTTCATGGCGCAGACCATGTTCAACTATCGCGACAAGTTCAAAGGCGAAAAGTTCCAGGTAATGGGCTCGCGCCAAACCAATACCGGTTTGTTGATCCGGACGAAACTCAAATTTATCGGCGGCCGCAACGCCCAACCGGTGGACTGGAAGGTGGTCGGCAGTTCCGGCAATTTCCGTGTCTTCGACATCAACTTTCAGCAGGTCTGGCTGGCGGTTCTGCTCCGTGACACCTTCACCACGCAGATACAGCAGGGCGGCAGCCCTTCAGCGGTCATGACCTATCTGCGCAACGCGGTGCGTTCGGGCACCGGCGCCACAGTCGAATAGACTAAGCGGAATACAAGACAATGGGCCGGGCTCAAGCGTCCGGCCCATTTCATTTATCACGCGAAAAGGCGGGAATTTCCTCACAACTTCAAATACTTGGTGGGCGAACGTGAATCTTGCTCCGACGCGCCATGGGCGCTTGTTGATTCAATCTGTCAGCTCCGCATCGCCCGCGCATCTGAACCCGACCATATCGAGCCCGATGGACGGCCGGTTGCCGTGACGATAGGCGGCACGCAGGCAATACGGGTTGTTGCCCCAGCCGCCGCCTTTGATGACAAACCATTCCTCACGGCCTGGAAACAGGCTTGATGTGCGCTCCCAGACATTGCCTGCCATATCGATAAGCCCGAACGGCGACGCCCCGCCGGTGTAGCTGCCAACCGGTGCGGTCGTGGTCCAGCCATCCTCATCGTCGGCGGCGCAGCACGTCACGGTTCCGAAGTTGGCGCGCCGCGACGGAGAGCTCCCAGGCTCCTCATCGCCCCAGGGATAGCGGCGGCCCTCGCGCCCACGCGCGGCATATTCCCATTCGTCCTCGCTCGGCAACCGTAGCCCGTAGTGGGTGCAGAAAGCTTCCGCATCACGCTGCGAGACCTGCGTCACCGGATGCAAGGAGCGGCCATCGATTGATGTTTCCGGGCCGCGCGGGTGACGCCATTGAGCGCCATCAACCAGCCCCCAGCGTCCGGTCCAAACATAGCCGCGTCCCAACTCTTCGGCTTCCGTGACATACTCCGTCTGCGAGACGAAGTCCGCAAACTGCGCGACTGTCACTTCATGGCGCATGAGCTGAAAGGTTCCGATTTCGATGCGGCGGGCAATCTCGTTTTCATCACCGCGCGTATCGCCCAGGCCTGCAACGCCGCCATCGATCACCACAAGGTCGAGGGTTTGGGCATGCGAAGTGCTTCCCGCCAAAGCGGCAAACGGTGCACAGACAAGCGCTGGCAAATACCTCACCGGACCCACACGACGGATAATTCGGAGCAATCGTCAGCCTATCACGGCAGCGCCATCAGCCCGCCATCAACAATAAGTTCGGTTCCCGTGATGAAACTCGCCTGGTCCGACAGCAAAAACAGACAGGCATTGGATACATCGGCGGCCTGACCGACGCGCCCCAGCGGTACGGCGGCCGCGGTGCCCGCCTGGAGCTCCGGGTTTTCCTGCCAGCGCTCCTGCATCGGGCTTTCGACCGGGCCAGGAAGAATGCAGTTCGAACGGACGCCATCGGCGGCAAACTGGACGGCGATTGATTTCGATAGCGCGATGAGACCGGCCTTGCTTGCCTGATACGCATCTTGTGGTTTGAAGTCGCCGCGCAGCGCTCCGATGGATGAGATATGAACCATGGCGCCGCCCCGGGCTTTGAGGTGTGGCAGCGCTGCCTGCGCGAGGGCGGCGGAGCCTGTGAGATTGATCGCCAGGACCTTGTTCCAGACATCGAATGAGACGTCCGCCACGGACACGTCGGTCTTGAACCAGAGAACACCTGCGGCGTTCACGAGGTAGTCAATGCGGCCGAAGTGGGTCGCTATGCTTTCTACCGTGGCGTTCACAAAGTCATGATCCGTGATGTCGCCGCGGTAGAACTGCCCGCGGTCCACCGTTTGTTCCGGTGGCTCTGCCATATCAATCATGCCCACGCCGGCCCCGCGCGCCAGTAGGTCCTCGGCGATGCGCCCGCCCATGCCGCCAGCCGCTCCGGTAACGATTGCCACCTTGTTCTCGAAGTTTTCGTCCATAGCTGTTCCGTTTAAGCTGCTTTTGAAACCACTTGGTAAGCCTTCTGTATATACAACCATATACATCTTTATGTTCAGAGGTGCGCGGTGACACGAAAGCAAAAAACCCGCTCACGCCGCGAATGCAGAACGCCGGAGGTTATAAGCCAACAATGACCGGTATGCACGGAAGTTCGCAAGCCCTAAGCCCGCACGCACCTTGACATTGCCTGCTCCAAAGCACATCTCTTGCGCGGTGGTGCTTCATATGAGACCGGCGGCGGCCTTACTAAAAGTGCAAGGCACGCAAAGTCAGGCGCTTGCTGCGGTTGTTCGATGGCCCCGCGGTCTGCGCCTTAAGCAGTCAAGCTTCCCGCCTCCGCAATGCTGCAGACACATGCTGAAAACTCTGTTCTGGCCTGCACGGGCCCGAAGGGGCTATAAGCACTAGCGCGGTAATCGGGAAATGATCGGCTGAAGGGCCACCGGCACACACAATTGAAAGAGGAGAACACCGTTGTCGAAAGAAGAAGTTCTGGAATTTGAAGGCGTGGTTACCGACGTCCTGCCCGACGCGAAGTTCCGCGTCAAACTCGAAAATGAACACGAAATCATCGCCTACATGGCAGGACGCATGAAGAAAAACCGCATTCGCACGCTTGTCGGCGACCGCGTTACCATCGAGATGACCCCGTACGATCTCGACAAGGGCCGCGTTGTCTACCGCCACAAGGACGAAGCCGGCCCCGCAACGCGCGGCCAGGCGCGGCGCAACTTCCGCCGCCGCTGACACGTTTTCCGCTGACACCTAGACTTGCCGAGGCGGCTGGGTGAACGCCGCCATGATCGGCAGCATCATCGCAAACAGCTCTGCCTGCGAAGAGATCCTGCATCTGGCATAGAGCAACTTGCGATGCACCTTCACGGTCTGCGGCGAGATCCCGAGCCTCAGGGCGATCGAGGTCGACGAGTGCCCCTGCAGTATGAGCAGCGCCACCTCTGCCTGCCGCATACTAAGCTCAATGTCGCGCGACATACGAAGTTGATTTATCAGCCGGTCGGCATGTGATCCATCGCCTCCGCCTGTCGGCCCGTTTTCGCCGGCCCGTGCATCGAGATTGCGCCAGTTTCGCTCCAGCAGCGAGCAGATCACACTTTCATAGGCCTTCAGGGAAGCCAGCGCCCGTCTCGAAAACGGATGCCCGCTTGATTTGTCGGTTCCCATCGAAACCTGCACGGAGTACCCGCCGGCCGTATAGGCAAGGGCGCAGATCTCGTCGACAATCGTCGTTTTCTTGTAGTAGGAGCGATAGTAGGCGCTGCGCTTGAACTGATCGGGCGCGACATCGCGCAAAGTGTATATACCGGTCGGAACGCGCGCGAGATGCGCGCGAAAGAACGGGTCAAGCAAATATGCCCCTTCGACATACTCGTCGAGCCATGCATAAACCGTGGCGGTCCGGTAGGCGCTGTGCAGGATGATCGGCTTGGCTTCGCCTCTATAAGCAATTACGGCGATGTTGTCGAAACTGCAGCAGCCTTTAAGAAATTCGCTCAGGCGTTCCGCAAATGCCGGACTGTCGAGCGCCGCAATTGCGTCCCCGAGCTTGTCCAGCAATTGTGACCCGGCCGACGCCATCGGTCTCCCCGCATACGAAATCTGAAGCCGCTTTATACCACCTAAACCATTGAAATTCCAACAAATGGAATATCAAGGGGGTAGACCTCAGGGAGCGTTTTTGTTTGCGACCCGGGCCATCTCTCGTCATTGTTCCAGCACTTTACCTCCTTGGGGGTATGTACCCCCGCCAAGCCGCGATCCATAATTGGTCATCGTTTGAGGGGGAGATGCCGGGGACCCACTGCGAAACGCATAAGCTGCGAGAATCTTGTGCAGCAGGCGTGTGTTTAGGCTGGCCAGAATCCGGGAACGCAGGGTTGTCGATGCGAAAGGCCCGATGGGAAAAACTATGGGTGTGAACGAACCTGGCAGCAGCACCGCGGTTGCGATCACGAATATTGTCAAACGATACGGCATCGGCGACGCCTCCGTACTCGCGCTCAATGATGTGAGCCTCGAAATCCAGGACAATGAGTTCTTCACCCTGCTCGGGCCGTCCGGCTGCGGCAAAACCACTCTTTTGCGTATCATCGCAGGATTTGAGCAGGTAACCGCGGGCGTCGTGCATCTCTACGGCGAAGAGATCGAGCAACTGCCGGCAAACAAGCGCCCGGTAAACACGGTATTTCAGCAGTATGCCCTGTTTCCGCACATGAGCGTGCTGGAGAATATCGCCTTCGGTCTGCGCATGCTCGGCAAAGGCAAGGCCGAAATTGAGTCCCGTGCGAAACAGATGCTCGATCTTGTGCAGCTTGGCGGTTTCGCCGACCGGCGACCGGCGCAACTGTCAGGTGGACAGCAACAGCGCGTGGCGCTCGCCCGCGCCCTCGCCCCCGCCCCGAAGGTTCTGCTTCTCGATGAGCCGCTTTCGGCATTGGATCTCAAACTGCGCCAGGCGATGCGCGTGGAGCTTAAGCAAATTCAGGAAGATACCGGCATCACGTTCGTGTTCGTAACGCACGATCAGGAGGAAGCGCTCACGATGTCTGATCGTATTGCGGTCATGTCGTCGGGCGAGTTGCAGCAAATCGGCACGGCACATGAAGTCTATGAAGAGCCCAGGAACAAGTTCGTCGCGGGCTTTATTGGCGAGACAAACCTTCTCGATGTCACCGTCGAAGAGGTTCGCGCCGATGCAGCCATGTGCAGGGTTGGCGACGGCGCACCGATCGCGTGCAGCGTTGCAGGCAACACCACAAAGGGCGCAAGGGGACACATTTCGATACGCCCCGAGCGCATGTCGGTTAGCAAACCGAAACGAGGCGACAAGCTGACGGGTATCGTCGACCGGCTTGTCTATCTGGGAACCGACACGCAATGCCTCCTGCATCTTGATAACGGGACGGAGATTACCGTACGTGCTCAGAACGCCCATGAGTCAACGCTTGGCGTCGGACCGGGAGACCGGGCTGCCTTGAACATCGATGCCGGCGCAGCGCGCCTGTTGGTAGACTGATGGCCGGCGCCCTCAACCCCGGCGGCGGTGGTGCCGCGTCCGGTGTGTTCGGTGCACTGCGCGGCTGGTTGCTCGCACCCTCGCTCATCGTCATCGGGTTCTTCCTGCTGGCGCCAGTCTGCATGATGTTGATCTATTCGTTCCTCACCAAGGATTTCCGCGGCGGAGTGATTTGGGAATTTTCGCTTGCAGCCTACGACCAGTTCATTTTCGACAGAGGACTGTTCGGTGACGAGCCTCCCAAGATCGAATGGATCTACATCACCATATTCTGGCGCTCGATCTGGCAGGCGGCCATTGCCACCATCCTTTGTCTGGTGATCGGCTTTCCCACCGCCTATTTCATCGCAACCAGACCGGCCGCCACGCGTACGGTATGGCTGTTCCTCGTAACGATCCCTTATTGGGTGAACCTTCTTATCCGCACCGTATCGATGAAGTTCCTTATTCGCGACACGGGACCGCTCAATGAATGGCTGATCCAGTTCGGTGTGATCGACACACCCATACACGTCATCAACACAAACATCGCGGTGCAGCTCGGTCTGTTCTATTCCTACCTGCCATTCATGGTGCTGCCCATCTACGCGTCCGTCGAGCGCTACAACTTCGCCCTGTCGGAAGCTGCCCGGGATCTTTACGCCAGTCGCTGGACCACTTTGAGGGAAGTGCTCCTCCCAACTGTCAAACCCGGCATCGTGGCCGGCTGCATACTTGTATTTGTGCCCAGCCTTGGCGCCTTCCTCGCACCCGATCTGCTGGGCGGCGCCAAAACATTCATGATCGGATCGCTGATTGAGGAACAATTCAAGGGCAACGCGGGCAATTGGCCATTCGGCGCCGCGGCATCGATGATCCTGTTGACCGTGGTTCTGATCGTCCTGATGATCTATGCGCGTCAGCAGTCGCGGGCGGAAGAGAGAGGACACTGACGTGGCAGCTCCCGGTTCAGACATCCGGCGCTATCCAGGCTTTTTGCCGATCACGATCCTGTGCCTTGTGATGCTGTATGCCCCATTGATCATTGTGATGATCTACAGTTTTAACGACTCGCGGTCGATCACATCATGGGGCGGTTTCAGTCTGCGCTGGTATGAAGAAGTCTTCTTCGGCCTGGAGGCGGCAAAGTTCAAGGTTGCCGCATTGAACTCGCTGTTCATAGCCGTGATGGCGGGCATCACCTCCACCGTATTGGCGACAGCCGCCGCGCTGGCAATGATCCGGGGCGGTTCATTCCGCGGCAAACCGGCGAGTTTCGCCCTCATCAATCTGCCGCTCATGGTGCCGGAGATTGTCACTGCTGTGGCGACGCTCATTTTCTTCTCCACGATCGGCTTCACGCGCGGCGTGGCGACAATCCTCGTCGCCCACATCGTGTTCTGTATTCCTTTTGCCTATCTTCCGATCGCGGCACGGCTTCAGGGAATTGAAAGCGTTTACGAGCAGGCCGCCATGGACCTCTACGCCAGCCGAGCACAGGCCTTCTGGCAGGTACTCATGCCGTTGATGCTGCCCGGAATAATTTCCGGCTTCCTGCTCGCTTTCATCATTTCCCTCGATGACTTCATCATCACGAATTTTGTCAAAGGTGCCGGCGTGGAAACACTGCCGACAGCCATATTCGGGGCGGTGAAACAGGGCATAAAACCCAACATCATGGCCCTGTCGACTTTGATGCTTCTTATCTCCGTAATCTTCGTCACGATCTCCTACTTTGTCGGGAAGAGCGGGGCGAAATCCAGCCAGTAATGGCGCAACCTTGCGGGGCTCCAGACCTTGGCCCCGATCGCATACCCAGGGAGAAAACACATGAAAACACTACTGAAACTTGGCGTCGCGGGCTTGGCCCTGGCGCTCGCCTCGGGCGCCGCGCAGGCAGCCGACAAGCTCTCCATTTATCACTGGTTTGAGTACATTCCCCAGGAACTCCTCGATAAGTTCTCTTCTGAGACCGGTATTGAAGTGACAATGGACACGTTCGATTCCAACGAATCGATGCTGGCAACGCTCAAGGCCGGTGGCATGGGTTCCTACGATGTGGCCGTGCCGGGCGACTACATGGTCGAGATCATGATCAACGAGGGCTTGCTTGACACGTTTGAACGCTCCGAGCTGCAGAACTTCGACAACATCCAGGATCAGTGGGTCGACGTTTCGTTCGATCCCGGCCGCCGCCACTCGATACCCTACCAGTGGGGCAGCACCAGCTTTGCGGTCAATCGTGACATGTTCAGCGGCAACATCCGCACGACTGACATCCTGTTTAATCCGCCCGAGGAGCTGCGCGGCAAGATCAACATGCTCGACAGCCAGGGTGAGGTCATCTTGATGGCGCAACTTCACCTCGGCATCCCGCAGTGCTCGACCGATCGCGACCAGCTGCGCGCGCTTGATGCGCTGCTGCAGGAAGCCAAGGCACACTGGGCATCGTTCGGTTCCGACACGGCCAAGGACGTTCTCGTCTCCGGTGACGCAGCCGTCGGCCAGATCTGGAACGGCTTCTCCGCCAAGGCTCGCGAAGAAGGTGCTAATATCGAATACTCGTACCCGGCCCAGGGATATGTCGCATGGATGGACAATGTCGTCCTTCTGAGAGATGCCCCGAACCGGGCTTCGGCCATCAAGTTCATGGACTTCCTGCTCGAAGCGGACAATGCGGCGGCCGTCACGAATTTTGCGCAGTACACGTCGGGAGTGGAAGGTGTGACGCCGCTTCTGACCGAAGCACTGCAGAATTCGCCGGAGGCCAATCCGCCGGCAGATGCACCGACAGGAACCTTCATCGCCGTATGTGATGAAGAAACCCAGGCGCTCTATGACGCGGTCTGGACGCGCCTGAAAAAGTAAGCCTGCACCTTTGGCGGCATGGCGGGTTCACCGTCGTGCCGCAGGGTGAATGCGGCAGCCGGCGCGTTCCGGTGCAACCCTTTGAGATACCCTCCGGCACCGGCGCCCCAGCGGCGCCGGTGCCGCGCCTTTTAGCCTTGGAACCACACCCAAATGGAAAACCTGAAAACCTTGTTTTTCGATGTTTTTGGGACGGCAGTCGATTGGCGCACCAGCATTGTCCGCGAGCTTTCAACCTTTGGCGCCCGACGGGGCGTCGAAGCCGATTGGTCCGCGTTCGCAGATGCCTGGCGCGGGCTCTATCAGCCAGCCATGGAAGAAGTGCGCAGTGGCCGGCGCCAGTGGACCATTCTCGACGAATTGCACCGCGAAAGCCTCACCGCACTGTTTGAGCGCTTCGAAATCTCCGGTGTCAGCGCCACGGATGCCGATGAACTGAACCGGGCATGGCACCGGCTCGACCCCTGGCCCGATGTGGTTGGCGGACTGACACGATTGCGCGGGACGTACATCATCTCCACTCTCTCGAACGGCAACACGGCGCTTTTGGTAAACATGGCGAAACGTGCCGGATTGCCGTGGGATGTGGTGCTCGGCGGCGAAACCGCACACGCCTACAAACCTGTGCCGGAAGCCTATCTGCGAAACATCGCCCTGCTCGGCCTCGAAGCCGCGCAGTGCATGATGGTCGCAGCTCACAACGACGACCTCGTGGCGGCGGCAAAGCTTGGTATGCGCACTGCATTTGTACTGCGCCCCAACGAGTTCGGCCCGGGTCAGACAACCGATCTCCAAGCGCACGCGGACTGGGACGTGGTCACAGACACGATGACCGGACTTGCCGACGCGCTTGACTGCTGATATCGGGCATACCTTCACTCATACGACAGGTGGCGAAAATGACAGGGCATCTTTGTGACAATACGGCGAGCGAACTTGCTCGCCTCATCCGGGACAAGGAGGTATCGCCGGTCGATGTGATGGCGTCGTCGCTTGAACGGATCGCAAAGATCCAGCCTGTATTGAACCCGTTCTGTTTTGTTTTCGAGGACGAGGCCCGCGCGCTTGCGCAAAAAGCCGAAGATGCCGTCATGCGGGGCGACGTACTGGGACCGCTGCACGGTGTTCCTATCGCCATCAAGGACTTCACACCTACCAAGGGAAAGCGCACGACGCGCGGCTCATACGCGTTTGAAAACTGGGTGCCCGACTGGGACCCGGCAATCGTAACCCGGCTGCGCGCCGCCGGCTCCATCATGGTCGGCAAGACAACGACACCGGAATTTGCCCATTCAAGCTTCACGCGCAGCCCTTTGTGGGGTCACACGCGTAACCCCTGGAACCCGGCACGCACGACAGGCGGCTCGTCCGGCGGTTCAGGCGCCGCCGTGGCGACCGGATGCGTCGCACTTGCCGAAGGCACGGACATGGGCGGCTCCGTACGCATTCCCGCAGCGCTTTGCGGCACCGTCGGTCTCAAGCCGAGCCTCGGGCGCATTCCGATGGATATCCTGCCCTGGGTGTTCGACAACATTTCGCATTTCGGCCCACTCGCACGCACCGTCGACGATGCCGCTCTTTTCCTGCGCGTAACCGAGGGCCCGCTTGAGAGTGACATCCGCAGCCAGATCGCACCGCTTGCCCTCCCCGACAGTTTGGACGGCAATGTCGAGGGGTTGCGGATCGCCCTGTCCACCGATCTCGGATTCTATCAGGTACATGACGATGTGGCGGCAAACCTCCAAGGTGTAGCCGATGCACTACGCGGCGCCGGAGCGATCGTAGAAGAGATCGATCTCGCCTGGAACGCCAACATGGTCAAGGCGTGGGCTGACTATTGGGATGTTTACCTCGCCGCAGCGTTTCACCATGTACTACCGGAGTACCGCGACAAACTTGATCCCAACATCGTCGCCATCATGGAGCGCGGACTGAAAATGGACGCCATTACCTTCAAGAATCTTGAGGGCGTGCGCACCGCGCAATGGCAAGCGCTGGCTCCATACTTCGAAACCTACGATGCCCTGCTCTGCCCGACCATGGCCCAGCCCGCGCCGCCCGCGGACGCCGAAGACGACGATTTCGATCATGTCGACGAAAACGGCCGGTTACACGGTTTGGACATGACATCGATCTTCAACAATATCGCCGAATGCCCTGCACTGTCGGTACCCTCGGGATGGACAAAAGATGAACTGCCCACGGCCGCGCAGATCGTCGGCCGAAGGTTCGATGATCCGACAGTCCTCAACATTGGCAAGGCCATACAGCTCGCCCGCCCCTGGGCACGGCGGCGCCCGCCTGTGCTGTTATGGTAGGGCGCGGAACGCTTTCAGTCCGCCTCGCCGCTTGTATCCGGAGCCTTTTCGGGAAGATTGAAACAGAACCGGCTGCCACCTGAATACTCAGTATCCAGCCAGAGAGTTCCGCCGTGACGCTCGACAATACGGCGGCAGATCGCAAGTCCGATTCCCGTTCCCGGATAGTCCTGCTTCCCGTGCAGACGCTGGAATACTTCCAGGACGCGCTCTGCGTATTGTGGGTCGATGCCGATTCCGTTGTCGCTGACGCCAATGATCCACCGTCCGTCACGATGTTCCGCATCGACAGTGACGGAGGGGGCCGCCTCGCCGCGAAACTTTATGGAATTGCTGATGAGGTTCTGGAACAGCTGACGGACGAGGACGGGTTCGCACTCAAGGTCCGGCAGCTCGCCGACAGTAATTGTCGCGCCGGCTTCGCTGATCTGACGTGCGAGATTCTCCTGCGCTTCCTTCACCAGCTTCGCCAGACTGCAGTGTTCATACTGCATGTTTGCGGTACCGATCCGCGCGAACTTCAAAAGATCCGTGATAAGCCCGCGCGCCCGCGACGCACCGCTCGCCGCGATGTTCAGAAACTGCGCTCCTTCCTCATCCATGAGATCGGCATAGTCTTCCAGCATCACCGACGTGGCACTCTCGATTTGCCGCAAGGGTTCCTGCAGATCGTGCGACGCCACGAACGCAAAGCGCGCGAGTTCCTCGTTCACTTCCTGGAGCGACATCACCTGCTTCGAAAGTGATTGTTCGGCCACGGTACGGCGCTGCACCTCCTGCTCCAGAGCATCGTAGGCGCGATGCGATGCGATCCGCGTTTCAACCCACCGCGCCATCAGGCCGAGCATCTCAAGATCATCGGCCCCAAGCGCACGCCTGGCCTCACCCCTGGCCGTGAACGCGAGCACGCCAAACGGCTGGTCCTCCATGTAGAGCGGCGCACCGATAAATGTGGCAGCAGGTTCGACGCCGAAGCTTGGAAGGAAGTCATCCCGTGACGTTTCAACCGCGCCAAACGCGAGCGGGGCTCCGCTATCAAGCACGCGCCCGCAACCTGTAGCGTCACGGTCAAACGCCACTCCGGATTGAATAAGGTTCGAAGCGCCCGCGCTGTATGCAATTTGGCAGTCGCGATCGCGGACTTCAACTACGAGGCCCGACTCCAGGCCGAAATGTGCGCATCCGAAATCAAGGATTGAGCCCAGCACATCACCTTGTGAGGCCTCTGGATTGGAAGCAAACCAGTTCAAGGACTCAAGAACCGCGCCACGCCGGTGGGCCGCAGTGACATCCCGGCCGACCGCCTGATACTCGCTCACTTCTCCGTTCGGGTCACCGAACGCCCGGGTATTCCATTGCATCCAACACCCTTCCTCCGAACCGCTTGTATCGAATATTTCGAACAAATGACTTTCGCCGGGCCGGATTGTGTCGAGCACCGCCTTGAGTTCGCCGGAAAAATTATCGGAGTGCCAACTATAGATACTTCCGCCGACCAGTTCCTCACGGCTTCGCCCCCTCAAGGCGCAATAAGCGGCATTCACGAACGTGCGTTCACCATCCGGCGTAAATCGGACAATGGGCTCCGCCTGGTCGTCGATAATCGCCTGAAACTTCACCTTTTCGGCAATGACCGCTTCTTGCGGGAATTTTACATCCGAAATATCGCGTCCAACCGCCTGTATCTCCGTAATCCGGTCATCAGCTTCGGAAAGCGCGGTGCGGTGCCAGTGCAGCCAGACAACGCGGCCATCGCGGGTAATGTCGCGCCGCTCATGCACGTTGGTCTTGCCGGGAAGCAGTTCGCCGAGAGAGAGAAGTACATGCTCACGCTCGTCCTCCGGGACAAGATCGATAAACCGTTTTCCAAGCAGGTCCTCCCGCGACCGCCCGTAGTAACGGCAGTAGGCATCGTTGGCGAACGTGATTGTAGTGTCCGGCGTGAAGCGGCAAACGAGTTCATTTTGCTCCTGAACAACGTCCTCGAACAGCTGCTTTTGCTGCTCAAGGAGCTCGCGCGTCGCGGCACTAAACTCGTCAGCCTCGCCCGTCGGCTGCGGTGGATTCTTGTCTTTCGACACGTCTCGCTGCCCTTTCTAAGGCGTTGGATCCGTCTCTCTTAACAGCTCTACCGCTTCATTTAGTCACAATATTATGAATGTATACAAATGAATTATTCGTGCGCCGCGACACAAATTCCCTATTTGCCGGAAAACCGGGGCGCTCGCTTCTCCCGAAACGCCGCGGTACCTTCCTGCAGATCCGCGGTACGCGACACATCGTGGAAGGAGCGCGACTCAAGCCGCAGCGAATCGTCAAGCGGCATACCCACCGCCCGGAGCATGACCTCCTTGGCAAATCGTTGGGCGAGCGGCGCGCGCGATGCAAGCCGTTCCGCGTACACAAGTGCTTCTTCCAGCAACCCGTTTTGCGGCACAATCCGGTTGACCAGGCCTATTCGCAACGCATGTTCCGCATCGATACGCTCGCCCGACAGGATCATTTCCATGGCGTTACCCAGTCCGACAATCAACGGCAACCGAACGCAACCGCCATCGCACGGATGAAACCCCCATCGCACATCCTGATGTCCGAACTGTGCATTGGGGGAGCAGAATCTGATATCCGCAGCCAGGGCAATTTCAAGTCCGCCCGATACCGCAAATCCATTGATGGCGGCAACGATCGGTTTGTAGATCTCCATGCCGCGCGTGATCCCGCCAATGCCCGGGCCATTGGTAACGCCGTCCCGAAATGCCGCTTCGGATTGCTCCGCGTAGGCCATGGTGTAGGTTTTGAGATCCGCTCCTGAACAGAACGCCCGCTCGCCGGCGCCGGTGATCACTGCCACTCTCAGCGATGCGTCCGCGGAAAACTCCTTCCACACCTCGATCAGGCGGTCATTGGCTTCAAAGTCCAGTGCGTTCAGTTTCTCTTCCGCATCTATGGTAACGAGAAGAACGTCCGTAAAACGTTCCGTCTTGATGGCATTGCCCATGAGATTTGCACCCTTAATCTTTCAAACTGCAATACGGGAACATCCCGCCGGTGGACTTGAGGCGCATGGCCTTCGGTGCTTAATACCAGTGTCTGTGTAAGCGGAGGAAGCGCGAATGAACCTTGCCGCCTGGGTGGAACGTGCGGGCCTGGCACTGCCGGACCGGCCGGCTCTTGGAACCGGCACGTCGGTCGTTGCGACTTACCGTCAGTTTGCCGGCGAAGTCGCCCGCCTTGCTGGCGGTTTGCGCGGACAACTGAAACTGGCACCCGGCGATCGCATCGCCATCGCATCCAAAAACTGTGCGGACTACGCCATTGCCGTCCAGGCCATCTGGCACGCGGGCCTTGCAGCGGTCCCGATCAATGCAAAGCTCCATGCCAGCGAGTTCGCCTACATTCTGGAGAACAGCGGCGCACGCGTTTGCTTCACCAGTCCCGATCTGACCCCCACCATCGGCGGCATCGATGTGCCGGCACTGGAGCGGATCATTGATTTTGGAACGCCCGAACACGCAGCACTGCTGAGCGCCGACGCCATTCCCCTTACTACCGTCGACCCGAACTCGCTCGCCTGGCTGTTCTACACATCCGGGACCACCGGCATGCCGAAGGGCGCCATGCTGAGCCACCGCAACCTCACGATTGCCGCGCTCAACTACTTCGTCGACATGGACAAGGTCACACCGGAAGACTGCATTCTCCATGCGGCACCGCTAAGCCACGGTTCCGGCCTCTACATGCTCGCCCACACCGCCGCGGGGGCTTGCAGCGTGATTCCCGAGTCGGGCGGGTTTAACCCGCCTGAAGTGTTCGAACTCATCGAGGCGTGGCCCGGCCTGACAATGTTTGGAGCACCGACCATGGTCCGACGGCTGACCATGCACGAGGGCGATTGCGACACCGCGAACCTGAAACTCATCGCCTACGGCGGCGCGCCGATGTATGTGGAAGACTGCATTTCCGCCCTTGACCGGTTCGGCAACAAGCTGGCGCAGCTCTACGGTCAGGGCGAGAGCCCGATGACAATTTCGCATCTGTCGAGGCGGTTCCACGCCGAGCGCGATCATCCGCGCTGGCGCGAACGCCTCGGCTCGACCGGCATTGCACAATCGTGCGTGCAGGTGCGCGTCGCCGGCGAGGACGGAACGCCCCTGCCCCCCGGCGAGAAAGGCGAGATCATCGTGCGCGGCGATGTCGTCATGATGGGCTATTGGCAAAACCCGCAGGCGACAGCGGATACCCTGAAAGACGGCTGGCTGCATACCGGCGACGTCGGCGTATTCGATGAGGACGGCTTTCTGACGCTCACCGACCGTTCCAAGGACGTCATTATTTCGGGCGGGTCGAATATTTACCCGCGCGAAATCGAAGAAGTACTTCTGCGCCACCCGGCAATCGCTGAGACTTCCGTCATCGGCAGGAATGATCCCGATTGGGGAGAAAGCGTCGTCGCTTTTGTCGTGTGCGAGGACGGCGCTAAGTGTGACGTGGACGACCTCAACGCGTTCTGCCTCGACAACATGGCACGGTTCAAACGGCCAAAGGCGTACCATTTCATCGACGCGCTGCCGAAGAACAATTACGGCAAGGTCCTGAAAACGGAACTGCGCGGCCTGGACGCGGCGGGAGAAAAGACATGAGCAGACGCATGGACGGCAAAGCGGTTATCGTCACAGGCGCAGGCTCGGTCGGGCCCGGCTGGGGCAACGGCAAGGCCGCCGCCGTGCTCTACGCCCGCGAAGGCGCAAAAGTGCTGGCCCTCGACATGAACGGCGCGGCGGCTTCGGAAACGGTCAGCATTATTGAGGGAGAAGGCGGCACCGCTCGCGCCATGACCGGCGATGTCACCTCCCAGGCCGATGTTCAGGCCATGGCTGAAATCTGTATCGAAGAATTCGGTTCGATCGATGTCCTGCACAATAACGTCGGCATACTTCGCGTTGGTGGTCCAGTCGAACAAACGCCCGAAGACTGGCACAAGGTGCACGACGTCAACCTCACCAGTGCCTATCTCACCGCCAAGATGGTATTGCCCGTGATGCAGGAGCAAGGTTCCGGTGCGATCGTGAACATCGCCTCCGTTGCCGGCATCAGCTGGCTCGGCGTTCCCTATCTTTCTTACTCAACGAGCAAGGCAGCTCTTATTCATATGACCAAAATGATCGCCGTCGAGTATGCCCCCCACGGGATCAGGTGCAATGCGGTGTTGCCGGGGTTCATGCGCACGCCGATGGTCGAAGCGAGCCTGGCGGACACCTACTCCGAAGGCGACGTTGAGGAAATGTTCCGCCTGCGCGACGCGCAATGCCCGATGGGCCGCATGGGCGATGCCTGGGATGTGGCCCATGCGGCACTCTTTCTGGCATCGGACGAGGCTCGCTACGTCACCGGCGCCGACCTCGTCGTCGATGGCGGCCTGACCCTCAGAAGCGTTACGTAACGCCCGGATTGGTCCACAAGCGACCGCAAAATATTCCTGCTGCATCTTCTATCGCCTGCGCCGCATCGAGGCATTGGTCTTCGCGGAACTTGCGGCCGATGATCTGCACGCCGAGGGGAAGGTTTTCTTCCACGCTGGCAGGCACGGCGGCTGACGGCAGTCCGAGCAGATTGACGCCATAGAGCAGGCTCTGCTGGTCAAGCATCTCGCGCACCCGTTTCGTGCCCTTACGGTCTTCGTCGATCGGAAACGGCGGCACTTGCGAGACCGGCGCCAGCACAATCGGGTATTCTTCCATGAAGAGCTGCCACAGGCGTACCAGCTTCCAGCGGCGGCCCATGTTCTTCACATATGCCTCAAGGCTTAGATCGCCCACGCTGGCAATATAGTCCTGCCATATGGCGTTGATGGCCTCAGAACCATATTGGCGCATCAGGGGATTGCCGGCGCCTTCCACATCGCCGAACAGGAACTCGCGCCAGCAAGCGGCCAATTCGCGGGTTTCGGGCGGGTCGGTCAGGTGGACGTCGTAGCCGGCATCGCTCAACCAGCCGGCCGCCGCGTCGATAGCTGCGGCCACGCGCGGATCGCATGCAAGGCCCTCGGGCGATGATGTAACCGCGACCTTGACCGGCCCCTGCTCCACCGGCCACTCGAGCGGTGCCGGCGTCCACCAGGGATCGCGAACGTCACGCGCCGCCATGGCCTCAAGCGCCAAACGCAGGTCCGCCACCTCGCGGGCAATGGGGCCCTGCACCGACATGAGCTGGTAGGACAGAGCCCGCACATCGTCGTAAAGCGGGTTGAAGGCGGCGACCCGCCCAAGGCTCGGCCGGATTGACGCCACGCCACAACAATAAGCGGGATAGCGCAGCGAACCGCCGAGATCGTTGCCATGCGCAATGGCCCCGATCCCGAGCGCAACCGAAACCGCCGCTCCTCCCGATGACCCGCCCGGCGTAATACCGCTGTCCCAAGGATTAAGCGTTGCGCCGCGCAGGGGATTGTCCGTGAACCAGCGTAGTGAAAATTCCGGAGTGTTGGTTCGGCCGATCACGATGGCGCCGGCATTGAGCAGGTTTTGCACGACGGGCGCATTGTCGGGTGCCTGTGTTTCAGCGGCCGCTGCTACGCCGTTGGGGGTTGGCAGCCCGGCCTGATCGACATTTTCCTTGATCGTCACCGGCACACCGTGAAGGCATCCCGAGGCATCGCCCTCGGCCACGGCCTGGTCTGCGGCATGTGCCGCCGCCAGCGCATCGTCTGCCAGTTCGACGGTTACCGCATTGACCGCAGAATTGGCGTCAGCCATGCGCTCAAGCACAGCGGTCACGGCCTGTTCAACCGTAATATCCCGCGCCCGTACCGCTTCTGCCACCCGCACCGCGCTCCATTGCCAGATCGGGCCGCTCATTCACTCACTCCCCTCAAACACCCGCTGCCCGTTGGTCTCTATTCCACCGGCGGCGTTGGCACGATCAAAAGCTCGGGAATATCGACATGTGGCGGCTGCGTCACAGCAAAGATGAGCGCGCGCGCCACGTCGCCCGCCGTCAGCGCTTGCGGCTTCGGCGTATCGAAGAAGGGCGTATCGACCATGCCGGGCTCAAGCAGCATGACCCGCGTACCGGTTCCCGCAAGCTCTTCGCGCAAGTTCTGACCGTAGCCGGTAACCGCCCATTTCGTGGCGCCGTACACGGATCCCTTCAACGTCACACGACCTGCCCGCGAGCCGGTCAGAACAATCCACCCCTTGGCAGCGCGCACATGCGGCAGGCAAACGCGCGCGGTGAGGATGCACCCATAGATGTTGGTGAGGATCATTTCGCGCCAGTTCTCCGGATCGCCATGTTCGGTGCCCGGAGCGGTCGTTCCGAGACCAGCATTGGCGAAGGCGACGTCGATGCTGCCAAACGCCTCGAGTGTTTCAGCCACCATGGCCTCCTGATCGGCCAGATCGGAGACGTCGCAAGAGATCGCGATTGCCCGTTGCGGACCACCGAGTTCCTCCACAAGGCTGTCGAGCTTGTCGCGCGACCGCGCCGCGAGCGCCACCCGGTAGCCCGCGGCCACCGCCTGGCGCGCCACTTCGGCGCCGATGCCCGAGGAGGCACCGGTGATCAGAAAAGTTTTCATGAAAGCTGCACTCTCTATATGCGTGGGCGAGACCCGAGCACCGTCACACCTTTCCCGGTGCCGGGTCCGGCCTCTTCGGTCGGCGGTCGAACTCGCTTTCGAGGTTTTCCTCAAGTGCCACGAGATCCTCCGGCAGAGGCAACCCCATGGCCCTTATCTCGTTCAGTTTTTCATGGATCATCGCATAGATCTCATGCGCGTCGCGGGGTGTGTTTTCCATTTCGGTGACGAGCAAAGCGATCTGCGCTTTGAGGCTTTCAAGGGCCATGGTGTTCCATCCTCCATAACAACCGCCGGCAGCGCCGTGCAGGGGCAAATCCGGCGACGCGTTACCCACCAGCATAGATCGGGCGGATAGGACACGGCCAGCACTCAAATGCGCACAGAAGGCGGCCAAATGCGCGCACGCGCTGCCCTTGGCTGGTGCGGGCCTGTACGCCTTGAACTTGCCCCCACGCCTCCGCCACCCCACATGAAGGATAGGGTCACACGCCCGAGTCACGTTCGCGAAACCGGAAACGCATTATGTCAAACTCAATCATCATCGCCTGGCTGATCGGACCGCTCTATATCGTTGTCGCGCTCGGAATGCTGATCAACCGCCGGTTCTATGAAACCGTGATGGCGGATTTCCTGAAAAACGAAGCACTGGTCTATTTCTCGGGCGCGCTTGCGCTGGTCGCCGGTGTGGCGATCGTGCTGTCCCACTCCATCTGGGCACCGGACTGGCGCGTGGTCATAACCGTGCTGGGCTGGCTTGCCATCGCCAAGGGGGTCGGGCGACTGTTGTTCCCGTACAACGCTGCGAACTGGGGCGCGCGGGTGGTCGAAAACCGCACGGTCATGACTGTCGTGGCCCTTGGAGCACTGGCGCTCGGGTTGTTTCTGACCGCCATGGCCCTGACCGGCGCCTGATTGGGCCCAAAAGGTGAAAGTTTGCCACACCCCGCAAGGGTAATTCTCTCAACCCTGAGAGTTTCCACGACCGGGTGTATGTGTTAATAGGCGCGCACGATTGCAGCAGACACCCTGGAAGGCATTACGGGCGCGCCAGTGCTAGAAATCATTAAATTCCTGTGGCGGAACGCTCCGCCAATGAAGTTCCTCCTGATCGGGGTTGCCCTCATCGCCGGCCTGTCGCGCGATATCGTGATGGTCATCATCTTCAAGGCCGCGGCGGAGATTGAAAGCCCAACATTTTACCTGACATGGTTGCCGTTGTTTGTCGGTGGTTTGGTTGTTTTCATCGGCACGTCATATGCCTATCGAGTGCTCGTCCGGGCGGTGACCACTCGCATCGCCAACACGGTTAAAATGCGTCTTGTACGCAACCTACTACACGCACAGCCACCATTCCTGCTTAAACGCGGCCACGGTGCGCTCTATCACATCATGACCGAGGATGTGCAACGCGTGTCTGGATTCAGCGGTGTGCTGCTCGACATGCTGCCTTCAATCATTTTCCTATGTGTTGCCGGCCCTCAGATTTTCTTTCTGTCTCCCATCGCCGGCGTCTTCGCAGTTTTTGTGATGATTGGCGGTGTTTACTCGTACTACCGCCAGCGGCTTGCCGTGGAAAAAGGCGCCTCAAACATACGCCGACTCGAAATTAAGTACTTTGAGCATGTCTCCGATGTAATCAACGGATTCACTGAGTTGAAGTTACACGTTCCTCGTAAGCGCGATTTGGTTGAACACACAACCGAGACGACCGAGAAGCATCGGGACACCGCCGTGTTTGTTGAGAAACGTTACTCTATGGGAGATATGTTTGTTCAAATCCTAAAGTATACACTTTTTGGCGGCATTCTTTTCGCAGTTCCGTACTATTCAGACGAAGGCACGACTTTAGTCTTCCAACTGGTAACTGTAATTTTGTTTACGATTGGCCCTTTCGAATCGATCGTAAGCCAATACCCGGCATTTGTTGGGACTAAAGTTGCGTTCAGTCGAACAACTGAGCTCGACGAAGCACTAAACCAGTATGTGCGCCCGGACGATGAAAACACCGCTCCCCTACTGTTTGAACAGTACCTAACAATTAAGGATATGGCCGCGCATCATGGCGCTCGGGAGACGAGCGACTTTGTACTTGGACCAATTGACTTTACTTTACATCGCGGCGAGGTCATCTACATCATCGGATCTAATGGTTCCGGGAAGACCACCTTCCTCAATGTGTTGGCCGGCTTACACGATCCCGACAAAGGCGAGTTGATCGTAGACGATAGACCGGTCGGCACCGACGCCATGGGCCGATACAGAGCCATGTTTACGTCCGTGTTTACTAAATTCCATTTGTTCCGGATTTTATATGGACTGAAGGATGTGAGCGAAAAGGAAATCCTTGATAGTCTTTCCCAAGCTCAACTTGAAGGCGTAAGCGAGGTGAAGAACGCCGAATTTACACGCATCGATTTATCGTCCGGCCAGCGGAGACGATTGGCTTTAGCTGTCGCGCTGATGGAGCAGCGCGACATTCTAATTCTGGATGAGTTCATCTCCGACCAAGATCCTGAACGGCGTCGGTATTTCTTTGAAGATCTTGTCCCCGCATTGAAGGGCGCCGGCAAAACACTGATTGTAACCACCCACAACTTGCAGTGGATCAACAGTTGCGACCGCCTCCTCACATTTGATGACGGCAAGGTTCAGTCGATTAGGTATTTTCGTGACGGTGTAGAGATTGATGAAGAACAGTATCAAAATGGCAGATCAGTAATTGCTGCTGAAACACTCTCTTCTTCCGCCAAGTAATACTGTTTGAGATTGCGCAGTGGTCGAATTCCAAGCCCCCACCAGGGTTATGGATCTAGACGACCGTACGAGCTCCAGAATGCTGGAGAAGTTAAATCGGCAAACGCTCCTCTATATGCGCCTGCAGCCCTCTTTCCAAAGAATAGTAGCTTGGTTGCAGCGGCGACCGCTCGCCAAGCCAGTAAAACGGCTTTCAAGATCTGGGTGTTCACCGTATAGCCGGTTCTCGAATTTGGATTGACATACGTTATAGAAGACGCGCTATCAACATCGTTAAAAGTGAACGGCTTGGACACGTCAACTGTAAGATGCGACCTGCGGCCAATCTTAAGATGCCCGTTAAGTGTAGCAATACACCACAGGTCCGCAAACCCTCGATATTCCACGCCAGCGGAAATCGTAGGTTCTGGATACTCATCTAGTTCATCGAGCGGTCGGTTCGCCTCGCATTCCACCACACAATCAAGTTCAGTGAGAAGGCCTTTGGCATCACGCCCGAGCTGGCCCGGTCCCTTCAAGAAGTCACGAACCGCCATAAGCAATACTTCAGCATGCTCATACCGCCTTTCAAACACATACTGAAAACACTCGTGCAGAATGAAATTTGCAATGGAGAACGCTCCCACAAAACTGTTTCTCAGAGAAAGAAGGATCCATCTGTTTCGAAAACGAAAATACTGCATGCGTGCTGAATATTTGGCGTCGAAATCGTCGTGTAAAACAGAAAGACTCAATGGAATAACGAGAGTGACACCTGCATCTCTCAGCCTTAGTGAGTATTCCACGTCATCCATTTTGACAAAGAAAGGGAAAGGCAAACCCACTCTCTTGATGTCCAGCACACTAATCACATTCCACCACCACCCCGTTGAATCTGGTGTGCGACACATTTCTGCAATTGATGCGTGATCGTTGGTTTTGAGACGATGCCCAAGCGGCCAATCATTTGGATGCCATGAGTTTTGGTACATGTGCCCCGCACACGAAATTCGCGACAAATCGGGCGCCCCGTAAACCACGGGATACATGGGCGCCCCCACGTGCCGCCGCTCTTTGAGAAAAGCCACAAAAAAGTAGTTGCGCAGAAAAAGCTCCGGATTGACCAGAATATCATCGTCCATTAGGCAAACGTGTGTAAAACATTTTCTTGCGAACTCACCATAAGCTGTCTCGTACATTCCTCTACCGAACCCACCCGTACCCCCGACATTCTTACTCGGGATAATTGTGGTAAAGGGGATAGATTCATAGGACAGATTGTTGCCGTTATCGACAATAGTTATTTCGGAAAAATCGAAACTATCCCTCATGATCGTATAAATCTGGAAATTGTCGACTAATTTGCTAACGTATATGTTTTTATTATACGTACAAACTACGTAATTAATTTTTGGAAAATCGGTAAAACTATCCATATCAGAATAAAAGAAATATTCGAATTCGCTTTTTTCCGTGAGCTTTCGAACCGATGGCACGATAAAATTCGCCATTTCTGAAAACTCAACCGTTACACACGCCTCTTTCTCATGCTCGTTAAGGTTACGCGCACCGCCACACAATTCTACTGCATTCTCATCTTGAAGCCTAAATTCAATCCCCCCTTGTTTTACTCGAATGCAAAAACCAACTCTCTCCAAGCATGTGTGAGTTTTCCATGCAGCTAAATCAAAGGAATTTAGAATAGTTAAACCAAAATCCTCAATGTAATTTTGTATAATTATCACGTATACACACCTTATATACAGTCAATATTTGGAAAACGTCCTAATTCAATTAACTCTCAATTCGGAACCTTAGTTTGAGCAAGAGAAAATTCCTGATCAAGAAACATATCATCTCAGACCCTACATACGTACAGGAAAACGTGTACCGGCTTGACGGTTATTGATTGTTCGGGCTCACGCATGTGCTCAATATCAATTTCTGTAGAAAAGATCATTCGACTGCTAGCACGCGCTAATGCCAACTACTGGTGTTTGCGATAGCGCACCATGAACCAACGCTTCCAGACGCCAAGCTCGCCCGCTGCACCATCTTGTTCACCGGAAATATGACACAAAGCGCGCGTGCTGACTCTCCGATTGTCGGCCGCGGCCGGGCAGCAACATCTTATACCAAGGGCGGCAATTATTGACCCCTTTCATTGGCCATTACGGCAAGCGCGACAAGGCGTAAGCCGCCGGGCGATGCGGTGTATCGGACAAGGCCCGCAACGCGGTCGGCGGGCCGGAATGGCCCATGAAACGGGTCAATAATTGCCGCCCTGGGTATTAGCTAATGTCAACGCCGATGCGTTAGCACATAACAGTCGACTTCAGGCCTCCCAACCGTTGTTTCACGACTTTCGTCCTAAGCCGAATCTGTAATTGGTAGTGGTGAGCGCCCGAATGCTGCATCCAACCTAAACTCGATGAACATGCGGACTAAACAGCGTTGAATGAGTGCGACTAGTCGATCACCGTCAGGCCTACGTCCTTAAGAACATCGGCCAAATCGTTCGCAAAAACAGGCCCGAGCTCAACAGATATCTTTGCCAGCGATAGATCTGACTGCGGCAAGATGACATTCGCAACGCCAGCAGCATCGTTCTTTTTGTCTCGCCCCATGTGCGAAAATATATTCGAAATTGAAACACGATGATCCAGATGGGATTGAAATATATCTTTGGCCATTTCATTGACCAGAAAGACATCTCGGGGAATATCGGCCTTTCGTTTGACCGCTAGCGAGTTTGCGGCATAAATGCCCATGGCCACCGCAATTCCATGTGGTATCCCAAATTTCGTGGCCGCTTCCAAGGCATGACCAATGCAATGCCCATAGTTAAAAACGTTTCGGGGGCCCAGGTCGAACTCGTCAAGTTCGATGTACCGTCGCTTGATGTCTAGCGATTTGAATGTGAAATTCCCTAACAGATCGTGGTCGTCGATCATTTTGGTTCCGAACTCAGCGTAGGACCCTATTTCGTCCTTACCACCGATGACATGCACCTTGAGGATTTCACCAAGCCCAGAAAGCATTTCTTGTTTAGGCAGAGTTGAAAGAAACTCAGTATCAACCCAAACCGTCTGCGGCGGCCAAAATGACCCTAGGATATTTTTGGTGCCAGCGCAGTTGATGGAACTCTTCGAACCAATGCAGCTGTCGGTCTGCGCCAAGAGGGTCGTTGGTACGAAACTCCAACTCACTCCTCTCATCAATACGGTTGCCAGAAAACATGTAAGATCCTGAACCGTTCCACCGCCAACAGCAATCAGTTCGGAATTGCGCCGACATCCAGCTTCTAGTACCTGGCCAACTGTGGTGTGGATGTTCTCAAGAGACTTTGTTGCCTCATCACCGCAAACTGCGACAAACGGCCTATCCTCGAAAAGGTCCCGTAATTTGTCAGCATGCAGATCCAGTACAATGTCATCAACGACATAGATGACGTTGGGTGCGCTAGCCAACTTCTCGGGCGGCGACCCAGCGAACACAACATCGTAGCTGCCCTTATGCGATTTAACTGAAAACTCTTTAGACACGCGAAAAACCACCATCAATAAGCAGGTTTTGGCCGCTGATATAGCTATTATCATCAGAACACAGCCAATTCACAAAGTTTGCGATCTCTGTTGGTTCTGCCAACCTCCTGATCGGCACCGCCTCGGCCATTTCGGCCATGCCCTGTTTGCCAAGAACAGATTCTGTGAGCTTGGTTCTCACAAACCCGGGCGAAACTGTGTTCACGAGCACTCCAAAACGTGCCACTTCCGCCGCAACCGCGGCGGTGACACCATCAATCCCATGTTTTGATGCAGAATAAGCGGCTCGGTGTTCTTTACTTATCTTTCCCCAAATTGATCCGACATTGACAATACGTCCCCATCCCTTTTCGCACATGGAAGAAGATACGGCGCTGATTAGCAACGATGGAACGGTAAGATTTACATGAATAATTTCTTCAAAATCACGCCTATCTAATTTCGATATTGGGGATATCTTATTTATTCCACAGTTATTTATAAGAATATCGTAATCATTCTGTCGAACATAAGATTCAAACTGAGCTATTTCATCATTATTTGTAAAATCTATTTTAATATATTTCGATCCTCCATGATTTTCTTGGACCTCGGATCTTCCAGTGTATTCAACAATTACCCCTTCGCCCATCAACACCTCGACGATGGCTTTGCCGATTCCTCGGGTTCCACCAGTAACAAGTGCTTTCCTTAGCATTTCTTATCAATCCCTCGTCCGCCGGCGATGTCAGCTAGTGCGATGTCTGTTGGGTTTGATCATTGACGAACATCTGTAGGCCAACAGCCGAAGCATTCCTATCTTCCAAGTGCACCAGCCTGTCTCCAATCTCACTCTTCATTGCGTCCCACAGCATACCACCCGGGCAGGCGAGTGTACCGGTTACGTAAATCGACTTGTCGTGCTTGGCATCGAACTGCTGTATCGCCTGTGCAAAGTTGCGCGCGCACGCCCTACTAAGGGCTGCGCACTCGTCAATGACGCGCTCCGTTCTGTTGTCGGTGGGGAGTTCAGTGAGCCCTCCCGTCAGCACGTCATAAGCGAGTTTCTTTTCTGTCGCGGCATACCCCAACTCCTCAAATCTCGCATCGAATATTCTTCCACCCATCAGTCCCGGCACCACCCCGAGGTGACCCCCACCGAGAGCAGGCCGTGTTTCATACTCGCTAGACACAATGCACTGGTTCAATACTGATGCAACCTGCGCGCCCGTGCCGATGTTCAATGAAATTGGACAGCTTTCACGTGATACGGCCAAATAGCATGCGCTGGCATGGTCCCCTATTGCGCAGTAGACAGCCACGCCGCCCAGAGTCCCTACTTTAGTTACAGCACCGCTTACGCGGGGTAGATTTTCACACTGTAACCCAAGTGATCGCATTGTCGCTGCCGCCCACGTTTGGTGAACAACGTCAAAGAGCCCCATTGAAGATGCCATGGATGAGTGAACGGCAGCCGGCCTGCCGACTAGTGAAGACACTAGATAATCTAATGGTGTCAAATAGATAAGATTGTTTGCATATTCACCACCGGACCGCAAATTTGCAATCAGATTGGCAGTGTAATGCGGCCGTTCGAAACAACCAGTATTGGTTCGATCAAAACTCGAGACCGGAACGCGATCGCCAAAGATCCAAGAGTACATATCACTTGAGCAACGCAAATCACGGTCACAAACGACAAGCCCGTGCATTTGCCCAGTGATCCAGATGCCATGCGTTTGACACGTAATTTCGCTTCGCACCAGATCTTGAAATTCCCGAGTGAATTCATCAACCCGACTCAAGGAAATCACGCCCCGGTTATCGAGCAAATCATCATTGCGCCGAACCAAAACCGGTGTAAGGCCCGCCTTGCCAAGACTTGTTCGGAACAGCTTGACGTGTGTTGTACCCACATCAACAATCAAGCCATCACGCATTTATCCTCCTAGAGCGCAGGAGCTGCTCACAAAAAACGAAATCGTCCTCTACACTAACTTTTGCACCCTCAATATCAGGGATTTTTGCCAAGAGACGATTCGTACCGAGTACGGCGTAGCCCTTTTCGTTGTAGTTTTTCAGGAACTCGTCGCGCTTCCATGCCGCCACCGTCCAGTTCAATATGCTTACAATCGCATTTTCCTGGGAGGGCCGAAGCTGCTCTTCCAATGAGATATTGACCGGCAGCTCACCGCAAAATGTCTGCATTTGTGTTTGGCTGCAGGAAATCACGGTGTCGTAGTCGGGCGCGTCCAACAAGGCACCAATACACAAATCGATTGTTTGCGAGCGCACACACGGGCATACGGGATTGATGAGTACAAAATACTCACAATCCATGTTGCTGATGATGTCTGCGTGGAACTCATCGCTGGTGGCCGTGTCCGATGCAAGGGCCGGCGGTCTTTCGTAGATCTCAACTCCTTCGGCCCGAGCATATTCCATTATTGCCGGAGAGTCGGTGTTAACGACCAGATGGTCTATCTTTGCAGCCTGGCGGGCGGCCTCAATGGCATAACCGATCATCGGCTTGCCATCCATCAGCCGAATGTTCTTGTTTTTCACGCGCTTCGAGCCGTCGCGCGCCGGAATATGGGCAACAACCCTCTTGTGTTGCGTCGAGCTCACTTTGACCGCACCCATTGCATGCTATTTCGCTGAAATTTAGAAGAGTGTTCGCGAAGACAAATACGGTTTTTCGCGACCCTGTGCAATATGGCCGGACACGTCAGTTTGAACCGCTATTGCCTCGACCGCCAGAGTATGTAATCAGGTCAGTCGGCTGGGCTCGGGCAAAGAGTTGGTTTGAATGTGTTTGGACACCTCTGCTAACGTTCCCGCGGCAAGAATTGAACCATGCCTATCTATCATGGCATTGTAAGCTGTTGCGGATACTACATAAATTCAACCAAACATATATCAGTAGGGATTTCTCGATGAACGTCTTTTCAATTAGCAACATGAAATCACCTTTTGATTTTATTCATAATTACAAGTATAGAAATAAAATTAAGTACTTTAAGGACATTTATCGTGGAACACGGGGATTCATTATTGGAAATGGACCAAGTTTGACTCCTGATGATTTAGAATTGTTGAAACAAGAGGTAACATTTGCATCGAATAAAATATACCTATCTTTTGATAGAACGGATTGGCGACCAAGTGTATATTGTTCGGAAGACGATCTTGTTTTGGAGCAACATTACCAGAACATAATGGAATCAATTAATTGCCCAATATTCTTCCCAACAAAATCTTTGAAAATAATTCCCCGCCAGAAAGGTGCAATATATTACAATTTTAATTGGCCAGGTTGGGGACATAAAAAAATGACGCCAACGCCCTATAGTTGGAACATTGCAAATGTCCTATATGGTGGAGCGACTGTCACTTATTCGTTAATGCAAATATGCACGTATATGGGAATTAGAGAAATATATTTAATCGGTTGCGATCACAACTTCGACTTAAGCGCAGAGGAATTTGTAACAAGCCACAAAATTGAACTCGGGCAAGATATAACCTACGCGGAGCTGAGACATTTATTGTTATCGACTGGGCATTTTACAGTAAACACAATCACTCATCCTGGGGATGTTATATTTGGAAATGACGCTGTTAACGTATATTCTCGCGATGGGCTAAGATATTGGCGCGCACGTCTGATTGAGGGGAGAATTGTTGAACTGGAGGCGTCGGCAACACCAGAGGACGGCACACTGGCTCCCATCAACAAAGTAGAAGTTAATGGTTTGGAAATCCGCTCAACAGGGGCACAGAATCACTTCGATGAAAGATACCGTCTGGCCGGAGAGCGCTGGTTTACACCCAACATTAAACGGATCGAGCGTGCATACACGCTGGCGCGAGATGAAATTGAGGAACGGGGAGGATCAATTTACAATGCCACAAGAGGAGGGGCTTTGGAGGTTTTTCCGAGAGTGGATTTCGACAGTCTATTTGAGGCTGTACCCGCTGCTGCAGAAATCCAACTTCCGCCGTGACCGCTATTGCGAGTTGGACCAAGCATGAACTAGAAGCATATGAGCTGGAAACACACGCATGGGACGATTTCATGAAAAGAGTAATCATCACCGGCGCAACTGGATTTCTTGGGTCGCATCTGTGCGTGTCTTTCAAAAATCACGGATATGACGTCCATGCAACCCTGCGAGATGACAACGCACCCAGCACAAAAATGCGACGTTATGATCTCGAAAAGATTTCGCATATTGTACATGAGCACAAGGTTTCTTTGAGCGACTTTGAGGGTGTCTTGGATGTAATCAAGAATGTAAACCCAGACGTTATCATTCACCTAGCATCTGTTGTTGACGTAAATCGTTCAAATGTAATGCCGCGAGAAACATTCAATGCCTCTGCGGTTGGTTTACTTAATATATTAGAGTCCACAAGGGTGCTGAATTTGGACCCAGTCGTATTTAATCATTCAACGGACAAGGTTTACACTGGGAATACATCACCTTATTTTGAATCTCAAAGCTTCTTTGGAGGAAAAATATACGAAATATCAAAGCAGGCTCAAGATAACGTTGGACAGTTTTACGGTAAACAATTCAATAAGAGAGTAATTACTATTAGATCAGGAAACTATTTTGGCTGTTGGGATCTCGATTTTAATAGAATAATTCCTCATGCCAATATGTCTGCGTATCTCAATGCGCCAATCGTCTTAAGATCTAATGGGAAAATGAAAAGGGATTTTCTGCATGTCGACGACGCTGTCGCGTTACATCATTTGATTTTACGAAGCCAGAAAAGCAGCATATGGGGACAGGCGTACAATTTTTCTTACGGTGTAAATGAAGAAATTATTTCCATTATCCAAAAAATTCAAAGAGAGCATGGTTCAACTGTAGACGTTTCATTAAACAGTGAAATCATTCCCGAAATCGACGATATGTGCTTGAGCAGTGAAAAATCTAAGTTGGAATTGTCCTGGGAACCAATTTACACCTTTGACGATGCACTTAAAACGACTTGCAAAGAATATTCAGATATATTCGATTTACACAACATAAATGTACCGAAGGAATGACGCTATTTGGAGCCCCTCATAAGGCAAGATTTACGCCGGATCGATTGTATCAAGATACTGATATAACCTTCGTTCCTGAATTGCCGTTGGAACCTGCTCCGCGAGACGAGATGTGCTGCGGATGTGCACTGCAAATGGTTTCTCTCTCCACAGGTACTCTTCCCATCCCGCTCTCCGAAAATCCGGCATTCGATAGTCAGAAAAACGCTTTCGTGTAACCGAACGAACCCAAAGTGGCCGCCTATTGTACTGTATCGGTAGTAATTGCTCCAAATAGAGCAGCACCCAAAAAACAAGCCTTTTTGTCAGCGAATCCCGTCCTCTCCATCCATAATTTTCTTTCCCAACAGATATTTGGACAGTATCAGCTCGGATTCTCAGGCTACGGCAGTACCGATACAGCCTGACGTTGCAGTCTCCGGTCGATCCAATTTCAACGCATTGTACAAACCATAAATACGCGTGATTAAACACTTTCTTGACAGTATCCGGCAACCGATCCGTTGCGCGTTCAAGAGGGCGAGTAAAACTGGCTCGCCATCCTCCTTTACTTAGTAGACCTTCCAGGTCCAATACCGCTCGCCTAACTTCATCGCGGTGCTTAATTCTTATTTGAAGAAGCCAGGTTACATGGTCTTCGCGCCTGACTAGTCCATGCACATCAGAAAAGGGGCCTCTCATTTGCACTTTATTCACATGATTTATGTAGCTGGAGTATTTCCGAGCCACAATATTCATTTTTCTCAAATTTTTTAACTCGCCGTGCGAATTCGACAATTTTTCATTTTGTTCCCGGTTTAACCCTTCGCTTGCAGACAAGGGAAGTAGCATGCTCGCAACATTTTTAGCTTCCGGATTTTGGATTTCGGTTACGAATTGAGTTTTCTTTTCTTTTATTTCTAGTAAATCTTTTTTCATCAGAGAAATTAGGTTTTCTACAGTTATTACCTCTCTCTTTAGATACGAAAGGTGTAACCACGTTCGACAGGCCGTCGGAAGGCTGGAAAACTCGAAATACTCCCCATAGTCCGGCATCAAATCTACATTATCTAATGGGACAATGTGGGTATCTATAAGAGTAAAATGTGAACACGGAAAATGTCTCCACTTATGATACCTCTTCAAATGCCACGGACTTCCCCAAACGGCCAAGCCATTTTCGGACATGTATGATATAGACTCTTTTACCCAGTGAGACTGTATAACAAAAAAATCTGCATCCAATTGTGCAACATAGCGGCTTCTAGAATACTTCAAACCTTTGTGTATTGCTGTTGCAAGACTTGTAGAACTGGGCCTATGTTTATCCTTGAATCGACTGTACTCGAAGCCATCCAACAGGAGAACATTATCGTTTTGGAGAATTGACGGTGGAATTTCATACTCTGGGTCATGATTGTTGGCGATCAAAATCCATCGAATGTCGGCACCTGGATTGATGCGACTTCCGATTTCGACATTGCTCTCGGCATGCTTCCAATGAGCATCCGTAACGCTCATCACAATTGTTACATCGTAGTCCGATAGCGAATCTATGGGTTCTGGCGACTGCCTATCCATCCGAATCGTTCACAATTTCAAACCTCCTATAATCCCCTCGCGGATAAAGGCCTATTGCATATGTGCCTTCCAACAAATCTGTAGAAAGTTCTAAGCAAACTTCGGTCACATCATCACCATACTCGGGCGTGAGTGTCCCGCTTTGCCGAAACATCTTGGCGGGGATATGCACAGCAATGCCGCTCCTATCTACAAGTAAAAGTGAGGCAATTGGTTGAGAGTTCACATTAGCGCACCACCCTGCGATACGTACTGCGCCCTCAATTGAGTTCGATTCCCGTCGTAACATACACAGGCCTTCTGGGGCGCCCAACGCAACATCGGACATCTCCTGTATCAGCGTAATCGATGGCGACTCGATGCCACTAACCAGACGTTTTCGACCTCGAAGCGAACCGAGCTCCCGTTCCATTTCCATGTGGTCAGCCGCCAATGCCGCCAAAGTGCGTTCAGCAAAGAGTAATTCGGATGTGAAATAACGATGGATCTTCAAGTAGCCGGGTATTAACTTCGCGTACCAAGGTGGATTTTCTGCTAGTGGTTCATTTCCAAACACAGTGGTACGCGGGTGACCACTATTTCCTCGCCACCAAATTTGGCTACCGGTAGACCGGTTTTGTTCGAGAATGTGGCGGGCCGTAACTAACCGCGACGAAATTACCGTACCATTGCATTGGTATTCAAACTTCAACGGCAAGTTATCATCAACTGTCGTTTCTGTTTCAACACACCCGACGGCACCGCAAGGTCGGTCGAGTTGAATATTATATTTCTCTGAAATGTCTATTCGCCCCAAATTTAGGATGATTCTTTCAGAGCAATTCTTTCCAGTAACACAGCAACTTATTTCTCCAGGCCCATCAAAAGCACACCACGTTGAATACAAGATGTAATTGTCCAATATTGAAATATTCTCGGTATCGCTCATATAGGTTTTTAGATTCCCTGAAAATAGGGAATTTTCATTTCGGAGAAATACAAAGGTTATATCAATTTCGTAGGGGTAGTTTTGGTCATTGTAATACAGTGGAAAGTAGAAATCATAATCTGAAAAATAGGAGCTATACACACAGGTCAACTTACTCTGGCAAAAAATACGTTCTCTTATTACTTCATGTTTATTTACAATAGCAACAAATTCGGAGTTGTTATATTTTTGCGGTATACGCCCACATACAAACAAATTTTTCTCCACCCAAATGGCTTCAACCGTAACGTGTTTTGAATCCTCGAAAACTTCATCATTCATCGTTACAATTATTTCCAAATCAAGCTGGGGGGTATATTCTCAAGCTCGTTCACGCATCACACAGTTGTCCGATGACTTTTTCCAATCCGGATCGCAAATTCGTACTTGGTTTTGATCTTACCAACTTCGTCAGTCTTTCGATATTTGGGGCCAGAAACATGATCTCATCCGGCCTATAGTCTAAGGCGCCCCAGTTTAAAACACTACTTCTGGATTTGACGATATTGGATATTTCATCGCCAATATGTTTAAGTGAGTATGTTATCCCCGTTCCAATATTTACTATATATCTATGGTTGAAACTTTCCAACTCCGACATCATTCGAAACATTCTTGCCGTATCTATTACGTAGGTATAATCTCGTATCTGCAATCCGCCTGACAAATCGGTCCGCCTACCGTTCAAACAAGAACGTATAAGCGTTGGAATCAGCTTATAATCTTGCTCTTGCGCACCGTACATCTGAAACGGACGCACGACCATAAGAGACAATCCAGAGTCCACTCGCCCGAGTACAAGGCTTGTTCCAGCGGCCTTTGTCGATCCGTACACGCCTTTGGGTTTTAGAGCAGCTTCTTCCCTGCAGAGTTCACCTTGATCGCCGTACTCGGCACAAGTCCCCACGTGGATAAATCTTTGGACGCCCGCGTCAGTAGCTGCCTCTACCAAATGCACTGCACCGGTAGCATTTACGGATATCGCCTCATCAATATCCTGCTCCGCGTAATTGACACCGTAACTACTACAATTGATGAGGATGTCCGGGTTTACTAGGGAGATTTTTTGCACCAATTTCCTAATTGGCCAGCAAACGTCAAACTGCAGGAGTTTGAAGTTTTCGTCTGTGCCGCCCATCACTTTTAGACTATGTGGCCTGCGGCGTTGCCTTGACGTTCCAACAACAGCCCACCCGGCCGAGAGCATCTGTCTTGTAATTTCAGCACCCAAAAACCCGCCGGCACCAACTACTAGTGCAACACGTTTCTTTGCGATCATGGCTCATTTCTCACAAGCTTTTGATGAAGGCATCCAACGTCGAAAATCCGGCATCCCGTTCAGACACCATCGGTTCAAAATCCGGCCAGTCGATCTCGGCAGACGACCACAAAATTCCAGTGTCATGCTCTGGCGCATAGGTTGTAGTGACGTTGTAAAGTACCGTCGCACTCTCACTCGTTACATAGAACCCGTGCGCAACACCTTTTGGCAGATAGGCCTGTGCACCGGTCTCCGAAGACAGAGGCATCACCACATGCTCAAGGTAAGTTTGCGACTGGCGCCGGAGATCGAGAACAACGTCGATTATCTCGCCGGTAATGCATGACACAAGCTTGTCATGATCATGGGGGGGCAGCTGAAAATGCATTCCCCGAAGCACACCGCGTGCCGATACTGAGTAATAGTGTTCTGGAAATGTGGTTGCCAGCCCTGCGTCGCGAAAACTTGGTTCGTGAAACGTCTTAACGAAACGGCCCCTAGCGTCCTCTCTGACTATCGGGTTTATGAGACAAACACCCGGAATTTTCGTTTCCTGAACATTCATCGTCAACCACCGGCGCTTACAGAGGTGCACCGCTTACGCGCAATTCACCGTCCACACGTTCAGTTTCCATCAGATGTTTCAGTTGCGCAAGGCGCACAAACCTTCTCTGTTCAACGATGTCGGCGGTTGCATCCGGATGAGCTGCAAACCAGGCAACTAGTTCCTCACAGCCCATACCTAGCGTCCACCTCGGCGCAAATCCGGGCAACCCAGCCAGCGCTTTCGAAAAGTCCACACGATAGGATCGCGCGTCACCGCCGGCTTCCCCGGTAACTTCGAGAGCGACATCACCCATAACCTTGGCCGCGGCATCACGCACCGCTTCGGCAATATCACTGATCTGGTAGTTTGCGTCATTGCGGCCAACGTTGAATGCCTGTGCGTGCACAGCCTCCCGAGGCGCTTCCGCCGCGCATATGGCAGCAAGGCTGATGTCTTCGATATGCACAAGCGGTCGCCAGGGTGTGCCATCAGACATTACGCGCACCACGCCCGTGGTCATGGCCCAGGCCATCAAATTCGGCAGCACCAGATCAAACCGTTGTCGCGGACTTACGCCAAACGCTGTTGCGTTGCGCATGAAGACAGGAGAAAAATCGTCATCGGCCATCGCCAGAAGCGCATCTTCAGACCGCACTTTGGATACGGCATAGGCGGACACGGGATTGAACGGCGCCGTTTCATCAAGCGCTTCATTAGAGCCGTGCGCGGCGCCGTAAATTGAACACGACGATGCCATGACGAAACGAGAAACACCGTTTTCTTTTGCAAGCTCGGCCAGCCGTACCGTTGCGGAATAGTTTATGTCCGCCGTCAACTCCGGCTTCAACTGTCCCATCGGGTCGTTCGACAGAGCGGAAAGGTGGATGATCGAATCCACGCCCACCACATCGCTTGCCTGCACCTCCCGAATATCTCGGACGATCATCCGGTCTGGCGCAACAATCTCCTGAACATCGTCCAGGCATTCGCGGAAGTAACCGATGTCGAGGCCAACGACCTCATGCCCCCTGCCCTTAAGGAGCCGGATCATAACCGGCCCAATGTAGCCGGCGCACCCTGTAACAAGAACTTTCACGTTCTCCCCCCCAAATCAGAAAGCGATTTAAGACCTAATCCCGTCACCAGGACTTCCATGGCGCATCATTCCGAGACCAAAGTTCCTCAAGATAACGCTTGTCCCGCAGAGTATCCATCGCGTGCCAAAAACCACTGTGCCTGTAAGCAACCATTTCGCCGTCCCGCGCAATCGCTTCCATGGGATCATGTTCCCAGATGGTCTCGTCACCATCGATATACTCGATCACCTTAGGTGATAGCACGAAGAATCCACCATTGATCGTAACATCATCATTGTCCTGCTTCTCAGCAAAGCCACTGACTTTGTCGCCTTCAAGTTCGAGGCTCCCGAAGCGTCCCGGCGGCGTAATCGCAGTGACAGTGGCAAGCTTCCCGTGTTTCCGGTGAAAACTGACCAAATCGGTAATGTCGATGTCACTTACGCCATCGCCATAGGTAAAGCAAAACGCTTCTTCGCCCTCAAGATAAGGGCGCACCCGCTTAAGCCGTCCGCCGGTCATGGACCCGTAGCCGGTATCAACCAGCGTTATTCGCCAGTTTTCGGCTGCATTCTGGTGTACTTCCATGCTGCCCGCACGCACATCCAGCGTTACATCGCACATGTGCAGCATGTAGTTTGAGAAGTATTCCTTTATGACATAACCGCGATACCCCAGACAGATAACGAAGTCATTGACCCCGTGTGCGCTGTACATCTTCATTATGTGCCAGAGGATAGGCCGCCCGCCGATCTCAATCATCGGCTTTGGGATACGGTCGGTCTCTTCGCTGATCCGGGTGCCTTCGCCCCCTGCCAGAATGACCGCTTTCATTTCACCATCTCTTTAATCATGATCTTAAAGGTGTCGACCATATATGAACGGCGTTCATCCTCGATGCCTGGCCAAATACCAATCCAGAATGAATCGTTCATAATTTTGTCGGTGTTCGTCAGATCGCCGACCACGCGATGTTCAATATCGCGGTAACCGGGCTGGCGCAAAAGATTGCCGGCAAACAGCTGGCGAGACCCTACCTTACGGTCCTCAAGCCAAGACACGACTGTTCGCCGATCGAGAGGACTATCGTCGCGAATTGTCAGCAAATACCCAAACCAGCTTGGATCGGAATTGGGCGTTGCCTCCGGCAACATAAAATGAGTGTCCAGTCCTTCTGACTTGAACGCCTCCGTTAGAAGCCGGAAGTTCTCCCGCCGGCGGGCCACGAAATGATCGAGTTTCTTAAGCTGGCTGACCCCGACCGCCGCCTGCATATCGGAAACCTTAAGATTGTAGCCGATGTGGCTAAACGTAAATTTATGATCATAGCCGTACGGCAGATCGCCCATCTGTTGCGTAAATCGCTTTCCGCACGTGTTCGCCTCTCCGGGCATGCAGAAACAGTCACGGCCCCAGTCGCGAAAGGATTCCGCAAGTGTTATCAGGCTCTTGCGGTTCGTAAGAACGGCTCCACCCTCTCCCATGGTGATGTGGTGTGCCGGGTAGAAACTGAGCGTGGCGACATCCCCGAAAGTGCCGACATTTTGTCCCGCGAATGTCGCGCCGAATGCGTCGCAGCAATCCTCGATTAGATAAAGGCCGTTTTCCTTGGCAATCCTTGATGCCGCCTCAAGATTGAACGGATTGCCAAGCGTGTGCGCCACCATGATTGCTTTGGTTTTCGGACCGACCGCATCGGCCAGACGGTCAACATTAATGTTCGCCGTTTCAAGATCAACGTCGACGAACACCGGCACACAGCCGTTCTGGATCGCGGGCGACACGGTTGTTGGAAAACTCGCCGCCGGGACGATCACTTCATCCCCAGGCTTGATCGCACGGTCTCGCAGCTTCCAGGATGTGAGGCAGGTGAAAGCAAGGAGATTGGCCGCCGAGCCGGAAACTGTGAGGCGGGCGTGATTTACGCCAAACTTCTCCGCAACTTCGCTTTCGAACCGCGTCGCATAGCGCCCGGCGGTCAGCCACATGTCGAGGCTCGCATCGACCAAGTGACGCAGATCCTCCGCATCGATAATTTTCCCGGTGCAGGGAATGTATGTTTCACCCGCGACGAACCTTCTATCCGTCACTTCCTCGTGTAATCGGTCGCAAAGACCAAGAATGTCTTCACGAATTTGCTCCGCGCTCATCAGGTCAAACTCCACCACCCCACGCCGCGTAAAGTCTGAACGCGGCTTAGTGAGTCCATTTCTCAAATGTCAGGTTATATAATTGAGCAATCTGTAGTCTCGGCACTCACTATCATGCGAAATCGCAAACTGTCCATAAAGGATTGTGCACAACACAATTTACTAGCTGAAACCAGCTCTATTTCGTTTGAGATCCTAAAGGAATATCTGACGCCGACTGAATTCTAGCTTGCTCGCATACAGCTTAAACGATGCCGTACCACCTAACTTTTGCTCTCCACTAACAAACATAGGATTCAGTTGGAGCATCTTCCTGTGCGACCCGTTGGACGAATGCCCGAATGCGATTGAAATTGACTTGGCTAACGCCTCAAAATAGCGACTCAAATGGCACTTTCTGGAATGTTTGAAGGTTAGTATCTGGCGTAGCGTTCACAACATCAACACCGTGTTCGCGCGCCCAGGTAGCCGCAGCCCCATATGATTTCGTCATAAGATCAATGTACGGCACCTCCCAAACCTGACCGGCATTCGACCTTGCGTAATCGTCACTGAAGTGATTGCCAAGCCCCTCGCCTGTCCACTTCCCGTCACTGTTAACGTGAGAGGCGGGAATGTTGTAGTTGTGGTCCACACCGATCAGCACGATCTGTTTAAAGCCCATTACGGCGGCGATCTGGAGCAGGCCGACGGTCACCGTGTAGCCTTCATGCAGTTCGTCGGGACTGTCCGAAAATGTGCATCTCTTGGAGTAGTCAAGATTGACCGGCACAAGATTCTGCATCTTGCTCACATCGAAATACTTAAGGAGCGAAAAGGGTACGAACTTTACGATGTCGTCCGGCAGTTCTTCGCTCATTTGGTCCGCGTTTTGCGACACCAAAATCTCATCCTGAACCATCCAGTAATTGACGTTATAACCCCAGTCGTCAAAACCCAGAAACACACGGTTTGAGCCAAGTGTGATTTCGTTTTTCAGCAGACTCATATCGATTTGCTTCAACGACGGCCCATTGCCGATCACAAAACATCTCCCGCCTGCGTGCCTGCCGGCAAAATCGGCAAGCGAAGCGTGAAACATCGACCGGAAAACGCCGTTCAGTTCCTGCGTGTTCAACGCTGCACGTTGCTTCAGGACATCAAGCTCCCAACCGATGTCGCGCCGGGCGAGATGTCCGAGGTTGTCTACCAGCCTCATAGCAGCCGTGCCCCATTGCCTGAATCTGCCAATCACAGTCTAGCCTTTCCCGCAGAGCAGATCCCATCGGTCCTGTCTGTACAGTTCGGTTACACCGAACTCACGATACTCGATCCGGAGGACTAATACATTTTGCCCAGACTTCAAAATGTATTGCCATCCACGCACTTGCCTATCGTTCGAAAAATCAAGGCGGCCCATCGAGCGGCTATCGTGTTCGGAAATGCAAATTGCGCTGGGGTACATTTCGATGCCAGATGCAGAAAACACATTAAGTGGCGCGTCTGCGAAAAATGCGCCGTATCAACAGAACCTGGGCATGGGAGGACATTGGACGCAGATGCAGCATCGTTCGCACACAGCTCCAACCCGAGAAATCCTTGCCACGAGATTTGCGGAAGCCATCGCCGCTGTACTTAAAGGCGCAACTTTCGACCGCCCTGCCGCCCTCGCCGTTTCCGGCGGCAACACGCCCAAGCTTTTCTTTGAGAAGCTGTCACGCGAAGACATTCCCTGGGAGCACGTAACGGTCACGCTGGTCGACGAGCGCTGGGTGCCGGAGGCGTCCGATCGCTCCAATGCGGCACTCGTCAAACGCCATCTCCTGCAAAACCGGGCAGCCGTGGCAACGTTCGTGCCCTTGTTCACCGGAGACGACCGGCCAGAGGATGGTGTTGACGCTGTTACACACTCCTTGCAACCATGGCTTTCCGGCGGCTTCGATGTGGTCGTGCTTGGTATGGGTCCCGACGGACACACAGCCTCTCTCTTTCCCGATGCCGCCCGGCTCGGCGAGGGCATCGATCCGGCCCGCGCACCTGCCATCACCGCCATCCACGCCCCGAGCGCCGGCGAACCTCGCATCACCTTGAACCTCGCGGCAATCCTCAATGCCCGACACATCTACCTGCATGTCGAAGGCGAACAGAAACTGGAGGTTCTGGAAGCCGCGCTCATGGAAGGGCCGGTGCACGAACTTCCGGTCCGCGCGGTGCTGCACCAGAAAACGACGCCGATAACAATCTATCGCTACCCGTGATTATCACTGGACTTGATTGGGACTGACTGCGAGCGCCGCCCTCACCCCGCCCAGAATGTCAGTGCGAGCAACACGCCCGACGCCACGCCCGCAACGCCGGCCAGGACACAGGCGACAATCACCAGAAGCTGCGTGCGCTCGCGGTCGCGGTCTATTTTCTCGTTCAGCTGCCTGAACTCTTCAGAAATGCTGATCAGGGAACCGGTGCCGAAGACACCGTCGCGCAGTTCCTGGCGCAGTTTGTCGTTGATGTACCTGGCCCGGACTTTCATATGCGTGCCGTAGCCCGCATTCACCGTGTTGCCATAGGCATCTTTCTGCGCCTTGCGGTGATGGTAGAAAGCCAGTTCTTCCGGCAGAACGGCAATCTCGAATTTCTGCAGAAACCGGATATTGAAATCCCAGTCGCCAAGAACCTGCATGTCGGCGCGAAACGTGCCAGCCTCTTCATAGGCCGCACGTTCGAACAGAAAACTAATCGGCGGGAACGTGTTGACGGCTGCCATGCGCCACAACGAGATATTCTCGAGCCAGCCATTATAGGAACCGCGTTTCAACTCACGCACCGCCCCCCCTGCCGACACGGTTTCATCGACCCGCACCGAGTGGCAGACGATCCCGCGGCACAGCGGGTTGGCTCTTTGTTCCGATTGAAGTGCGGGGATCATCCGCTCAAGAAATTGCGGCGCCCAGGCGTCGTCGTCGTCGTGAACAACAAGATAGACGCTGTCGCAGGCCGCAACACCAGCATTCGAGGCCGCTTCCATGCCCATGGATTGCGCGTTATCGATGCGCACCAGCCTGTCACCATACTTCTCAAGATAGGGCGCGATTACGCTTTCTACGGCCTCCGGGTCACCACCATCATTGACCACCACATGCACCCAGTCGCGATGGCTCTGGCCGAGAACGCTTTCGACCGCCCGAACAAGAAGCGCGGGCCTGTCTTTCGTTCTGGTAATCACCGCTACGGATGTATTCATGCCGTTTCCCGCGGGCGTTGCACGCCATCGCCATCCCGGAGTTTGAAAGCGCGGCTGCGGCCCTAGCCCTAAGCCCGGAGTTCCTCCACGCGCGTATGGTCCATACACTGAATGCACCCGCGAGGCGACACCGGCACGTGGCTATTGTTAACACGTTGCCCGTGAAATATGCCGCATCAGCCACACACGACAGAACTGTGTCGACGGTACGGACGGTCCCGGTGAAAACAATCTTGCGTCCGAACCCGGCAGAACGGAATTAGATTGCACCTGCAGCTGCACTTCACCGCGACAGCCGTTGCGCGCCGAGCCTGGCTGGGATCATGGCGATGATTTTGGGATTGCCCATGGCTTACTCCCCGTCTCCAGTCGTACACCATAAGGGCTTCATCAGTTCCACTGCCCTTTCAAACACCCCGGCATGGCCGCAGACGCTGCGCAACGGTTCGTTGGCGCTGATGGTGGCATCCTGCCCCCGTGACGTCTCCGTAAAGCTCATGTATCTGGCAGTCGCTTCCTCGCAAATCAGACGTCCGGCGGCATCGTCCCACAGTCTTGCTTCCGCGGAGAGCGCAAGGCCGAAACGGCCGCGCGCCACATAGCACAAATGCAATGCCTGCGATCCGAGATTGCGCCATTTACCGATGCCCCGGAGGGCACGATAGTTTTGCCCGTGCGCAACAAGGTCATCGTTCGCGCCGGAAGACACTCCAAACAGGCTCGATGGCTCATCTGCCGGCAATAGCGCGCGCCCGTCAACGACCGCCCCCGCGCCGCGCTCAGCGGCATAAACCTCCCCGGCATGCAGATCCGCCACGGCGCCAAGTTCCGCCCTGCCATCCGCCGCCATCAGCGCAACGGATATGGCAACGAAGGGCAGCCCAGCGACGAGATTGTGGGTGCCATCGATCGGATCGACAATCCAGAAGCGCCCGGAGAGCCCTTCCTGCGTCTCGAGCCGTTCTTCCGTCACCACCGGCACACCCGGCGTCAGCTCGCCAAGGGCTGCCGTTAAGTAGCTGTCGAGTCGGGTGTCGATATTCGTTACATAATCGAGATCGGCTTTTTCCGAAATGTCGCTGACGGCGAGCGAGCGGGCAAGTTCGGCGGCATCGCCAAGCACTGCTTCGAGAGCCGCGCGCATTAGCCGGCCTCCCCGCAATCGATCGCAAATCCGAACTCGACCTCACCACCAAACAAAATGTGCAGGTCCGCTCCTTTCTGCACATCGACGCAAAGCGACAGTCCGCCCGTCGCAATCCATTGACCGGGGGCGGGCCGAAACCCGAATGTCCGCGCCGACTTCAGGAACTCCGCTGCGCAAGCCAGCGGTGCATCGAGCAGGGCGCTCAACGCGCCCTCCGCAACCTGCTGCCCGTTCTCCTGCAACGCCACATCTGCATCCCGCGGCAGGGTCGAGAGCGCCCGCTCGGGCCCAAGCACAAGACAGCCGGCGCCGCATCGGTCCGCAACAAGGGTCGAAGCGCCGCACTCCACAACGTTCGCGACCGGTGACGCCGGCATCTCGAACGCCACACACCAGGCATCGAACACGCTCTCCGCCGACCCCGATGCTGCCCCGCCAGCAATCCTCACCGCCACTTCGATCTCACCCTTGAGTTCGCACAGCGCAAACCCGGGCGCGGTGGCCGGTTGATGCAGCACTTCAGGTGCCATCAGAGCGCCGAAATAGAGCTTGTCTACGCCGAACAGATGCCGCGTGAGTGCAGTCGTGCCGCCAAGCTTCCAGCCCGCAACCTCGTGAGCAAGACCGTCCAGCGCGCCCAACTGCGCCGCGTAGGCCTGCGCCATGCCGTCAATGGCCTCATCGGGCTTCAGTGTAACGGCGTTCAACGGGCTCATCTCCCGGCGCACATAAGGTGCGGCGGCATTTTGGCTCAGTTGCGGATTGGAGCTCACAGCTCCGTCGCCCGGGTTTCATAGACCGCGCTGCCGATCACATAGTCGATCGTTGCGGTAACCCAGATACCGTGAATGCATTCGACGACGTTGTAGGCATCCGAAGCAACGTGGAAATTGATATCGCAAAGCTCTGCCAGAGGGTTCGAAGCATCGCGGCCGGTAAAACCGACAACCTTCATTCCTCTTTCCCCGGCATATTTCGCGGCGTTCACGACGGAGGGCGAGCGGCCGCTGACACTGATCAGCACCACTGCATCGCCATCATCGCCATAGTGCTCCAGTGCCTTTGCGACCCAGTGGTCATAGCCGAAGTCGTTGGCAAAACACGTCATCAGGTTCGGGTCGTGAAACGTCACAGCACGCACCTTGCCCTGCTTGGTAAAATCGACCGCGCCGTGCTCGGCGAGCGACGCGCTCGCGCCATTGCCTGCAAACATCAGCTTGCCGCCACTTTCGCGAACACCCACCGCAAGAGCGGCAAACTCCGCGATCTGGGGCCAAACCGCCTCATCGAACGCAAGGTCGCGGTAGCTCTGGAAGTAAGACCGCAAGAAGTCGCTTTTCACGTCGCTCATGCTTCAAGCCTTCCCCTGCAACCGGCTGTAGAGTTGCCCGGCCTGGTGACGCTCGTTCTCGTAAATCCGGTCAACAAGCCGCATCAGCCTGAGCGCGCCCTGCGAGTCCCCTGCCGACCTCGGCCATGATCCGGAATTGATGGTATCACGGAATATTTCCGCTTCCCTGTCCCAGGACTCGTCGGCCTCATAGAGCAGGGTTTCCTCTTCTTCCCAGGTCGCCGCCGGCGCAATGCTTCTGTTGCGCGCGATGGTTAGCTGTTCGGAGCCGTAAGTCTCGGACGGCGTTTTCAGACCGTTCAGCACCATATAACCGCGCTCCATAAACACCTCGAACGAAAACAGGTGCCGCCACTGCGTCATCGTCGAATGCAGCGATGCACACTGTCCGGTATGCGAATTTCGAAAGATCGCGAATACATTGTCTTCAATGTCCGGCAGGTTCCAGTAAAGGTTCGAAACGAAAGCATGGACTTCGTCGAAATCGCCGCCGACATGCAGGAACAGATCGAGCATGTGAATGCCCTGATCGAGCAGAATTCCGCCGCCTGAAGCGCTCGCGTCGGCCCGCCAGCTGTCGAAGAAGTCCTCATCCGCCGACTTTCCATAGCGCCCGCGCATCCACAGGACTCGGCCGAACTCGCCACTTTCCGCAAGCTCATGGATTTTGTTGGAGCCGCCGTGGTGGCGGTGGTTAAAGCCGTACATCAAAACACGGTTAGTTTCGCGCTCAACGGCGATGATCTCTTCCACATCGGCCGCGTTGAACGCCGGCGGCTTTTCGCAGAACACGTGCTTGCCGGCCTGCAGCGCCTCGATCGTGAACTGCTTGTTGTAGCGGTTCTGCGTGCACACAAACACGCCGTCGATCTCTGGATCGTCCAGAATGTCGCGGGGGCTTTGCGTATTCACTTTGTCGGGAATGTCTTTTGCATGGGGATCGTGGATTCGCACAATCTCCGCACCGCCTGCATGATGCATCGCGGCTTCGCGGATCTTTCCCATCTTGCCGTAGCCGATGATCCCTAGCTTTAACATATTCACTTTACGCCCCGTTCACGCCAACCGCAGCGAATATCCAATTCGCAGCAGCGGATCAAGTTTACAAATTCAATGAGAGCAAACGGCGTGCAGCCATAGCGGTTCAAGTGTTACGCGCGCAACTCACAGATGCTTCTTCAGGTTTTCAAGTGTATTCCTGTGTACGAACTCAACGGCAGCCTCTCCGTTATTGGCATTGTGGCTGCCGACAACGACGTTGTCCATGGCAAGGAGCGGGTTGCCGGGACGCGGCGGTTCCGTCTCGAACACATCCAGCCCCGCACCGGCGATGGTGCCTTTATCGAGCGCCTCGATCAGAGCGCCTTCATCGACGAGCGGACCCCGCGATACATTGATCAGATAGGCCGCCGGCTTCATCGCGCGCAAGAACCCGGCATCGACCAGATGCACATTCGCCTCTGTCAGGCTGCACGCAAGGCAGACAAAGTCGCTTGTGGAGGCGATTTCCGGCAGTGCCAGCGGCTTGGCCGTCACATTTCCGAGTTCCACCGCATCTGCAACAAATGGATCATGGAACCGGATGTCCATACCAAAAGCCGATGCCAGCTTGCCGATCCGGCTGCCGATGGCACCGAACCCGACAACACCGAGCCTGGCTCCGGTAAGTTCGCGCCCCTGCGGTTTCGGCCACCCGCCGCCGCGCACGGTGCGGTCGACAAGCCCCAGACTGCGCGAGAGCATCAGCATGTAGCCGATCGCAACCTCGGCCACCGCCTGATCGAAGGCGCCCGGACTGTTGAGCACCGGCACACCGAGGTCCTTCGCCGACGCAAGGTCGATACTGTCGATGCCCGTGCCCCACTTGGAGATCACTTTGAGGCGCGGCAGCGCGGCTTCGAGGACGCTGCGCGTGATCTGATCATCGCCGGCGAGCCAACCGTCGATTTCACCCACTTGATCCACGCATTCAGCTTCTGAAAGAAACTGCGAAACGGCCGGCCACACCGGCTCAATGCCGCTGCCGCGCAGCTCCGCATCGAAGCGCGCGCGTTCCTTCAGCATCATCAGATTTGAAACCAGAACCCGTTTCATGTGTTCTCTTTGTAATGCGTGTGTGCATTTGCAGAAGCCGAGCGTCCACGGTTCTCCCACGCGCCGATTGAGTAGACCATTGTGGCCGCACTTGTACAGCCCACGGGCAACACCTCCGATAGCCGCCATGCACGGGGCGATCACCCGGCGGCGGCGGTTGCAGGCACCTCGCCCTTATCCTACGTTTGTCCGCACACGGCATGTCACACCCGAGCTTGATTGGAGAAGAGAAGATGTTCGATCGCCCAGGCGCTATTGCAGTAGCCGGTTTGGCCATAATGCTCAGCCCATTCTGCGCTAGCGCGCAGGCGGCGTCGGCATGGCAGCCCCCCACCGTTATGGAGTGTTCGCTTGCACCGGGTGGAGAATGCAATGTCGAGGCCGCGTGCCCCGCAGACATGCCATTTGTCGCTGCTGGCGGCGGAGGAATGCCCAAAGCCGAACCCGCAAATCATGCCGTCGCGATGACCATGAACCTGCCCATATCGGAAAACAAATGGCGTGTGCGCTGGCGCAACCTATCAGCAGACGTAACTGCGAGCATCAAGGCCGCAGTGCGCATCAAGTGTTCAGATAGCGCCGCGGAAGCCGGATGGTAATTAGGAACGCACACCTAGGTGTTCAATCAAACCGCAGGCAGGCACACGTTAACGCTGTGAGGATTTGGTAGCGGAGGAGAGACTTGAACTCCCGACACGCGGATTATGATTCCGTATTTCGCATATTCTACCTAATTCCTAACCATACTTTTGCCTTACTTTTCAGACATATATAGCTGTCGTGGTATTCTAGGAGCTTCCAATAGCTTCCTAAATCTTGGGTACTCAATGGGTACTCATTATGTGGGCCAAAGTATGAAACTCACCCAATCTGCGATTAAAGGTATGAAGTACGAGAAGGTCGACAACAAAGCTGATCTTCACTTCGATGACGAATTGCGCGGCTTCGGGGTTCGCGTGTACCCGTCCAAGCGCAAATCATTCTTCATCACCTATCGAAACGCAACGGGCACCAAGAAGCGCATCAACATTGGTGAGTACGGCAAACTCACTGTGCATGAGGCACGAAATCTTGCACGGAAAAAGCTCGCTAAGACATTGGATGGGCACGACCCTGCCGAAGAGCGCCGTACGCGTCGCAATGAGATTACGGTTGATGAATTTGCCGAACAATTTCTGGAAGACGCACAGCATCGAAAGAAGAGCATCAAGGATGATCGTCAGCGGCTACGAGATCATATTTTGCCCGCACTAAAGGCAAAGAAGCTCTCGGAAGTTAAGCTGGCTGACCTTACTTCACTGCACATAACGATCAAGAAGAAAACATCGCCTTCAACGGCGAACAGGTGCGCGGCGCTCATCAAGAAAATGCTCAACGATGCAGTGAAGTTCGGGCTTTTGGATAAGTCGCCTGCGCAACATCTAAAGCTGTTTCCAGAACCATCGCCCCGCGACACCCGCCTGAGCGAAGATGAATGCATACGATTCATATCGGCGTGCAATGACGACGAGAACCCCTTCACGCGTGCGTTGTTCCTGCTCGCCATGTTCACCGGTAGGCGCATGGGTGAACTACAAAACTCTCATTGGGAAGACTTGAACCTTTATCGTCGTACGCTGTTGATAAGGGACACAAAGGTAGGTGAGCCGCAGACAGTCGTCCTAAACGATCAAAGCATTGATGTGTTGCGCAGCACGCCGCGTGTTGATGGCAATCCGTACATCGTTGCGGGCAACAAGCCGGGACAACCCATCGTGCATTACCGCCGTGCATGGGATCGCATAATCAAGCGCGCTGGCATCAAGCCGTTCCCGCCACATGGTCTGCGGCACAACTTCGTTTCGGGTCTCGTGTCAATGGGCATATCGAACCCCGTTATCATGAAGCTGGTCGGCCACAAGAGTTACCTGACAACGTTGAAGTATGCGCACCATCGCGATGACGAGTTGTACGAAGCTACCTCGGCGTTTTCCGCCGGGATAATCAACTTTGAAGAGCACCGCCCGAAGCGCGATGCTTCATAGATTTTGCATTTGGATACGCTGATGAGCAAGTCGAACACAGCACGGAGAGTATGTTCCGATATTTTGTTGGACAGCGTAGGCGAGGCCTTTCTCAACGATGCGATCGATTATGAGGAGATGCTGCGCAAGCACGTCGAAGCCACAGGTGCCTTACCGGATGACGTTATATGGCGGAACAGTCGTATGGGTCGGATGTACGTTGAACTCGTGCGCAATAACGTAGACTTGCCGCCTACAACTCCTCGCACCGGTCCGCCGCCTTCGCCAGCCACTGCCGACTTCCCAATCCTGCATTTCCTTATAGCGAATGGCCTTTCATTCAATGAAGCCTGGGCTCTGTTGAAACCTAGATGGAAGAGTGCGGTTAGCGAACCCGACCACGTCAAACGTTACCTTAATGACTGTCGCGATCCACTCGAAAAGGCGCTTCATCAAGTAGCCGTTTCAGTCGTCGCAAATCAGCCCCAGCAGTTCCGAAAATCGTATCGGAAACTCCAAATGCTACTGAACAGCGGCATCTAATATCTCCCTCCCTAACCGCGCCACCTTCCGTCAGAGTGCTGGACATACCCCGCTCTGATGGAAACGCACATGAAAGTAGTAACGAAATACCAAACACTACCTTTGCCGTCGGACGACGATATCCTGATAACTGCAAAGGCGATCGGCTTGTACACCGGCATGGCAGCACAAACGCACACCCGGTGGCGACACGAGGGCTGCGGTCCGCCCTTCCTAAAACTTGGTGGGCGTGTGCTCTACCGAGCGGGTGACGTGAGGCAGTGGCTTCGCGAGCAGACACGCACGAACACCGTGACTGACGGCTGAGGGATAGGACCAATGACCATGCAACAGCTAATGCGGGCACATCGCCGACGCCCACGAAAACTCCGTACCTGCATTCACGGCAGCGACCCTGTCGACATCGTGATGGCCGTCTATCACGAGCGCTATCACGGCGACCCTGCGAAAGCGCAGCGGATCATTGATGAGTACCGGCGTCGGACAGCGGAACTAGAGCAATGCGAAACGCAGCAAACGTCGCCATAGACCTCCGTGAGCGGGTCGACACAGCATGTCGACCAGGGCCGGTGAAAAGCATTCGTGTGGCTCGTCATCACTCACACAGCCCCCCCGTGGGAGCGGCACAGGAGGCCCCATACGCGGCTCATGGGCGTAGATGGTCGAAGGTGTCGGCGCCACTCGACGCGCTGACGGACCGCCTACAGGCCCTTGCGAACGGCCAGCCCGAAGTGTGGAATATTTCCACACAAGTGTATTCGTCAAATCTACCATTTATACATATATGTCAATGGCTTAAGGCGTTTTGGTCCGCACCCTGTTTTCGTATATATACCCAGACTATATACGGAAACTGGCACAAGGCATACTCCCCACAAACCATTGAAATCAATACCATTTATGCCTTTGCGGCCTCGTGCCTAGTGTGGAATATTTCCACACTTCGAGGGAGGTGCTGATGGATCTTCCTTTCGACCTGCCACCTGGCCGCCTCCCGACAATCGTGCCTCGTCCTAAGGGCGAGCCGAAAAAGTTTGCGAGCGGGGCACTGGGGTATCGAAAGGATCAAATTCGGTACCTACTGCCACAGGAACCTCGCGATCGGTTTGCCTTCGACTTAGCGCTCGACTTCCAACAGTTTGCCTATCGCCCGCCTGCTGAGAGATACACGCTTCGAGCGCTACTACGACTGACCGACTTCAGCGACAAGCTTGAATTTCCTGGTCTTCAGGAAACAGGTGAACTCATGACCGTCGCGCATTCAAACGGTAAGCTCGTGTGGGCGACAGTTCCGGAAAGTGTCATCGTCACCAAGGTTTTCACTATTCTCGACCTTCGAGAGCAGGGAATGGCACTAAACGAACCCGATGTGCTGCGGGAAAACATTGAACAAAGTTTGCGGGATTGTCCGGACGCAGATGTCGAATTTTTCTTGAAACGGCTGAACGCTTCTAAGACGTACGACCCCGCTGACATTAGGCGTGCGATCGGGAATCTGGTACGGCTTGGCTTCATTCGCGAGTACAAAAAACTTGACCGTAGTCGTCGACGCGTCGTGCTCAACATTCGCATGATCGCTAGTACGCGGTCAGGCATACGCCGAGGCGTGATCGCTGCAGCAGACGCGCTACGTGTTGAAGGAAGCAGCATCGAGTTCCACACCGACATTGACGCAGCAGAAGCACCCGCCGAGCGAGAGCGTGCCACAAAGAAGGGCAGGAAGAAAAAGAAGACGCGGGCGGAGTACCAGGCTGAAGCGCATCGAGAGTATACGGCGCGAAGGGTTGCGGAAAATAAGGTCGAAACTCTAACAGCCGCTCTATACGAACTCCGGGATAGTGGAGCCCTTACAAGTGAACAACAGCGTGTGGTGAACGACGCCATAGCATTGGCGCACTCTGATCCGCTCACCGAAGTTCCGGCCGCAATCGACGCGAAGGAGCAACACAGTGCGTAACGTCGTACAACTCAACCAAATGCCCGCTGACAGCGCCGTGCTGAGAAACCTGCCCCGTCTGTCACCGGGTGCAATGCGGTTCGTCCTGGCGTTGCTGTCATACCGGCATCTAACCGGTCGAACAGGCATTGTTGCCATGTCCGAAGTCTCGCGTGCGAGCGGCATCTCGCCGAAGAAAGCAATCACCGACGAACTGTTCGACGCCGGCGTTATGGGCCAGCGCGACGACGGCATTGTCGTCTATCACCCTTTAGTTCAAGCCATGATGTTGCCGGAAGCACCGGCGGCAACCGACACGGATGGAACTCACAGTAACGTCGTTGCGCTGCCTACCGCGAACAGCAACAAGCATCGTAAGAAACGTAGTGCGACGGGATAGACCCCGCACGCCCGCGGCGTGGTTGCGACGGCTCGAAGTGTCAGTTAGGCACAAGTGAACACGGCAAGTTCAAACTAATGATCAGTTCACGCGCAATCATAAGAATGAACTCGGTAGTGCTATGGGCTGACACCATGCTCCGCCGAGTACCAGACCGAGCCGCCCGACTTTCAGCGACCAGAGCACTAGAGTTGTGCTGCGAGTTCTGCTTGGCGAACGAAATCCCGCTTACCACACGTCTCGAGCTATCACGCACGCTGATCGCGCTCGGTTATGAACGCATAAAGTCGAATGGCAAGAACTATTACTGCGGCATCGCTTACCGAAGCGACCCTCGGTACCGAGCAGCGTCGGCTAATCCGCAGTTCCGTCTGATGTCCCTCATGCAGTCGATGAACACCGCCAAGACTATGAGCATCACCGAATTTTGCCGAGTGTACGGATTGAGTAAGAGCACGTTCTACCGCATGAAGGCTAAGGGGCATGCACCGGCGATGATTAAGGTCGGCATGGTCAATCGCATACACGTTGATGAAGCTGAAGCCTGGGCATTGCGTGCTGAGCGAGAACCTATCGACCTGCGTTGGTAACGGTGATGGCGATGTAGGAAAACGCAAAGACACTAGTATCCGCCCCAATCGACCGTACCAGTATTGAGGTAACTCCTCCCGGAAATTCGATGTCAATGTAGTCTACGGCACTCCCCGTACCACGTAGGCAACAGACGACCCCACGGCACGGCCGCGCGGGTTTGTATGTGCTTGAAAAGGTTCTGTTCGCAAACTGTCGAGCGTACTGAAGATACGCCTACATATGGTTACTCGCGTCGCGATTGGCCCCGTTCGTCAGCAATGGGCAGTTGCCTCGCACGTTGGATTGCGTCCGTTCTGAGTTTCTTGAGCACGCTCGAAAACGGATGATGTAAGTTGTCCTTGATATTCAGTGGACACGACAGCTCATGCAGCAATTGTTGTTCCATTTTCCACGGCTCAGCATGAGCCAGCCAACATACTAATGCGTTTTTTTCCATCCATCGGTCGAGGTACTGTTCGCCAGCGTGCGTGAAGGTCATTCTCTTGCCACTACCAACTCTACGGAGTGGATATCCGCTTTCGCACGCAAGAAGAACTCCAAGCGTTCTGCGTAGCGTCGAACCTGCAGCGTTGCCCCGATAGTGGTTGGTTATTCGCTTACGCAGGTTCTGCTTGCTGTTCGGTTTTGCAATTTTGTCCGGTGATATGCCAACATACAAAAGAACCATGTTGTCGACATCGATACATCCATTGAGTGGCACATCACGGGGAATTTCTTTAAAGAACCACGCATATCCGCCCGACATGGCTGGTACAGGACATGGCCTTAATAGAACGTCCGTTCGAGTATAGAGCCGTAATGGATTTGCGAGATTTTCCATGGTGTTCTGATCGGATGAAAGTAAGAACTAGCGTACTTTAGCACTTCCACGGCGAAAGCCGTACGCTGACGTGTTACCAGCGATAGACACCGATCAACCGCACCATCGCGGTTAAAAATCGCAGCAGAGTTGGCACGACTTTAAGCCCTATGCGTTGATCGTGTTCGAGAAATTAGTGCTGACTGTGTAGGTTGAAGTATGGACGTGTGTACTGCGTACGGCTACGCCGTGATCCTCGACTTGTGCTCAGGGGTCATTTCATGACAGACTTCTTACAATATCTTGTTTTGACCGTTGGATTCTTCAGTGATAGTCGCTAATTTCTACAAACGTAATGCTCTTATTGGTGATTGGCCATGAAAACGGAAAAGCGACACTATTATGAGATGTACAGAAACAGCGAAGTTGACACTTTGCGGGAAAATGTTTGTACAATAAACTATCAGTTAAAATATGTTTTCAAATCTAACGATTGGACAATATTGTTGCATTTTATATTTTTCATAGTCTCAATGTTTACAATTGTTTCCATATATCGAGAATACAATCCATTATATGGACTAAATGTTGGAATTACTGAAATTGTGTTACTTTGTAATATAGTGATTTGGGTTTCGTTTGCACGCATTGATGCACGGCTAAACAATAAACGAATCGAATTGTTTGCAGAGCGATCTGCAATAGAGAGCATTATGCTGGAACGAAGCGGATACTTTGATAATCCTGAAGCTGAGGATGATGGCAGCCATTTTGAATGGGTCCGATCGCAGCTCAATAGTCCGCATACAAAATAGTTTTAATAGCCCAATAGCGTCGCACCCCGTCCCAACTACCGCAAAGCGATGCGTTGCATGCGAACACTAAACTTCTCGGGCGCGAGAAGTGGGGTATGTAAACGGAGCTAACCGCAACCACTGCGCCAATACATGATGCGATATTTAGTTTGGCTGATCAAGAATTGGGGGCCAATCGCAACTAGAAAACATTGTCATCGCGTCGTCCAACGAGACATACATCATGCGATCAACACAGGAGGCACTGGTGGCATGGATGACGCCCTGATCCACCTTAGCAACGCTACCAAGCTGCCTTACAAATGACGTCCAAATCTTTGAGCATAATGCGCCGCCGCGACAGCGGCGCGCAAAAGGCCTGATCAATCACTTTAGCAAGGATCGGAGCCAAGGAAATTAGAGTGAAAACTTCGCGCCCATCTCGAAACTTGATATATGGCCTACTTGACCCGAGTAATCATCGACTGCGGTACATCGGCAAAACTCATAAGCGACGGGAATTGCGACTCAACGAACATATTGAAGCAGCAATTGAGGGCAGAGGAACAAACGTTTGTGTGTGGATTAGGTCACTTCTCAAAATGGAGGAAGCGCCATTGATTTTCGTTTTGGAGAGAGTTCCCGGACACGCGGATTGGCGAGAAGCGGAGCGACGCCACATCAAATTTTGGAGTAGCGTCTCCGATCGATACTTCCCAATCATGTACCCGCCGATGACATTGAGATCCGAGCCAACAGCTATCAATGGTGTACGTTTAACGAATATGCTTCGCTAGCGTGGTCAGCGCGTTTTCTAGGGCGCAAGTTCACACGCGAACAGCATTTAGAGCCAAGTCTGGCAAAATGGCTCTCACTTTCGTTAAACAAGACATGCACCGCCGGCTCAGCGCCGCGTATTTCGTTTAATGCCGAGCACTGCGACTGCGTAGCGATGCGAAATACGCGCAAAGAGTCCTACGTGGTAAGGATGACTCCATCACAGTGTATTACCAGAGCATCGGACAGATCGACTTTCGGTGAGCGAATTCCCAAACCGCCTCGGCGCGCTGGGCAGCAAGGCTTGGCAACTTTATACTGGTTCACAACTTCCCTAACCTTGTTGCAGCGCCAAATCTTGAACAATTTCGGTACTGTTTGCGGTAAGATTTAACTGATCATGTAATCCGCAGCACGTCGAATGCGTTGCAGCGATGAGCTCTACATGCAATCCTCGATAGTAGACACTTCGTAGTCGCTTTTGCAAGATCCCGAGGAGCAAGATGTCTAGCATTGACACAGGTGCCTGTTACGTCGGCAGCATCCTACGCGACGGAAAATCATATGTCGTTCCTGATTTCCAAAGAGATTACAGTTGGACTATTGAACAGGTAGAGCAACTATGGAACGATCTTTTTATCGCGTTCGAAGATGATAGGGAAAGCTATTTTATAGGATCAATTGTTATTAATGATAGCGACTCTAATGCATATTTAGTGATTGACGGGCAGCAACGGCTTACAACATTGTCAATACTCATATGTGCACTACGAGACATTGTTAGGGATCGCCTAAATCCTGACATTGCTCATCAGCTTGCAACAGATTTTCTTGGAAAACATGATTATGGAAGCAACGACACGATACCAAAACTGACCCTAAATAGGGTCAATAGACAATACTTTTCCGAAAAAATCGTGAACAATTCAGACTTAGAAACGATAAATGCAGATTCTAAGAGCCGAACAGAAAGAAAATCTAATAAATTGATAGCAAATTCTTACTTATTTTTCTATGGTAGTATTTTAGACAAAATAGAATCTGGTCATCAAATAAATGATTTTATACAACAAATAGTAACTTCCTATGATGATATTGTTCAAGTTATAAGAATAACAGTTAAAGATGATTACGATGCATACATGTTATTTGAAACCCTCAATGACAGAGGGTTGGCGCTTTCTGTAGCTGACCTGCTGAAGAACTACATTTTCTCCAATTCTGATGATCGGCTGGAAGAAGTGCAAAACAATTGGCAGGAAATGAGCGGCAATCTCGATAAATTAGAAACCAAGCGATTCTTAAGGCATCTATGGCTCTCTCGCCATGGCGTTATCAGAGATAGAGATTTGTACCAAAGAATAAAGCAAAAATATCATACAAAGAATAGCATTAGAGGGTTTTCTCGGATATTGCGAGATTCGTCGGGCATTTATGCTGCGTTACACGATCCCCAGTCGAATCTGTGGACTATGTATGACACGCAAACTAGGCGCAAAATCCAAGACATATTGGAGGATCTTAAGCTTTTCTCAGTTTACCAATACGACCCTCTCTTATTGGCCACAGTCGAAGAAAACCCAGAGATATTTTTGTCTGTCGCAAGAATGGTGTGGGCTTTTGCATTTCGTTACAGCATTATTATGGGTGCGGGGACAGGAAATATTGAAAGAGCATTCACAGATGCTGCAGTGTTTGTCCGTAACAACAAAGAGTGCTCAGCGGCCGACATGTATTCGCGAGTGGCTAGCCTGTACCCAAGCGATCACGAGTTCAAGGAAAGTTTCGTAGAAAAGTCGGTCAGACAGTCCGCCACGGCACGTTACATTTTGAGGAGAATCAATGACAAGCTTGAGGAGGGGCGAGGCCTCGTGGTGAACAAAGACGCATTCACTATGAACCTCGAGCACGTTTTGCCACAACGGTTTGATGCTGATGATTGGGATGGCTTTTGTTCCGATGATGAAGAAACAAGTGACTACGTTCACCGGATTGGAAATCTTACGCTTCTATCTAGCTCGCTAAACAGACAGGTCTCAAACGGCAAATTCAGCGAAAAGCTGTCTGCGTACAGGGCCGCCGAAGCATTGCAGATTTCAAAGTTCGTGTTTGATCAAGAGGAGTGGACGGCATCGCTAGTGGAAAAACGACAAAAGCAGCTTGCTAGCGTTGCGTGCGATATATGGCGCGTGGACTACTAGGTTGGCGTACGCACATAGCGACCACAACGGCGTACTTGAACCCCTCCTGTTCACCATAGCGCAGGCTGGTGCAAACGAATGAAGCGCTTTCAGCAATCGCCACGCTCATAAGCATCCACGCCGTTGTGAAAGCTACGGACACCGGAAATTAGTCCTTCATTGGGCCAATGACATGACAGCTGCGCGATCAAAATCTTTAGTGGCGGCACATGCGCGTACTGAGGCACGCGCAAGAGGAAGCAGCAATTACCTGCATCAAATAAGGTAGCGCCATCGGTGAGTCGTTCTTATCTGGCTAACGTTTGCGAAAACGTGGCTCGCGGTCTAGACATGTCTGTTGGAGCACATGCGTCGCATCGTTGCCGAAGTTTGCAGCGGTGTCGTCTGTGTGACGGCTGACCTCATGTAGCCGGGGCACACACTTCCCTACCCCCTTTTTGGATTGAGGGGGGGGTATCGTTTGGTGTTCCTGGCGACGCCCAATGCCGCTAAAAACCTACGCAAAAATCGACACGACGTGCGCATCAATGGCCCACACAATTTTGGGTTAATACTCTGCAATAATGAGATGGACGTTTGCTCAAGCGGTTCCGCATCGATGCAAAAGGTTCCGCTGCGCTGGGTACTCAGAGGGTACTCAACAGCAGCCGGGCACACGGAAGAGTTTACCACACCGCATCCAAGCATTTGATAGTGTTGTAAAAAAAATGGTAGCGGAGGAGAGACTTGAACTCCCGACACGCGGATTATGATTCCGCTGCTCTAACCAACTGAGCTACTCCGCCACACAGGTCTTGCGGGCATTCAGGCGTTATCCGAGACATGTCCGGATGCTTGCGCCCGCGCGATTTCGAAGGCGATATAAGGCCCGCCCGCAGCGGGTGTCAAGCTTGCGCTGCGCCTCGCGCCGGGGACACTTCGGACCGTACCGTGAGGACCGCTCCACTCTCCGATCCAGGCCAAAAGATCGATCCAGGTCAATTCTACCGTGACACTTCCATCACACACCGTCCGTATACGCAAAAAATCCACCAAATCAGACCCTTGAATCGTGGCTGAAACACGACCGCCCCTTGGCAGCGGCATGGCGAGCGACTATGTTTTCTTCCAACAAGGGCGACTTACAGTTGTAAGGACCGAGGAGCGTATTCGGCCATGAGTAAATGGTGGCGCGAAGGGGTGTTGCGCATCAGTATCAGTGCGTTCGTCATGCTCGCGTTTGTCTTGTCAGCAGGCCCGGCATCGGCGGACGAGTTGTCGAGACTGTTCCGCCAGATACTGCGCGATCCCCAGAACATCGAACTCAACATGCGCTATGCGCAGCTCGCCGAGGATGCGGGCCAGAACCGCAAGGCGCTTGCCGCCTATGAGCGGGTGCTGGAGGCCGACCCCTCGCACCCCGAAGCGTCTACCGCTCTGCGCCGCATCGAAGTGAGCCTTATTCCCGTCGTCACACGCACACGCGTTGAGGCAGGCGGCATTTATGAGACCAATCCGCGCCAGTTGCCGCCCGGTTTCGGCCTGTCGGAGCCGGATGACTTCGCGGGTTTCGTGCGCATGCGCATCACCGACCAGCGGCCTTTGTTCAACAGCGAATGGCGTTCTGAACTCACGGGCTTTGCGAACTTCCACGGCGACATCGATCAGCTCGACTACTGGCGCGCGCGCCTCCATACTGGTCCCGTGATCGAACTGGGCAACGGCACCACGCTGCAGGTTGCGCCGGGCGCCGAAGTCGCCTTCCTCGACAGTGATTACTTCTATGCGGAACCCGCTCTGCAGCTGACCTTTGAAAACATTCTCGGCGGCGCCATCGACCGGCTGGACATTCGCGGCGCTTTCCGCGACATCGCCAACACATACGCCTCCGATGACGGCTTCGTGCTTGATGCCAATGCACGCAAGACGTTCAACGGCATTGTGACCGACGCGGACGCGGTGCTTCTGCAGCCCTTCTTCCGCATGCGCGAAGCAACCGGCACAGGCACACCCGGTGGCGGCGCGCCGGCCAACTTCCTCGATGGCGACTATGTCGAGTTCGGCGGACGGCTGGGCTACTACCAGTTGATCGCCCACGATGTGCGCCTCGGTGCGATCTTTACCGGCTACTACCGCGACTACGAGCAGAACACCCGCCTCGGCGCAACGGAACGCCACGACTGGTACATTGCCCCCGAAGCCGAAGCCCTGTTCCGCAATGTCATCTGCCCGGGTTGCGATGTCCGCATGCGCTACCGGTTTGAACAGAACTTCTCAAACGACGGCACCGAGGACTTTATCAACCACACGATTTCCGCCAGCGGCATCAAGCGGTTCTGACCCTCATGCGAGGTACGGCATAAGATGATCAAAAAGTTCGCCAAACGCTCCGTGTGCGCAGCCTGCGCGCTATCGGTCCTTGCGCTTGCATCGGGCGCCGCAGCGGACGAAATAGGCGTCGCGTCTTCGGTCGAGAACCAGGTGAGCGGCACACTCGGCACACGTTCAGCGGCGCTTAACACAGGCGATTCCGTATTTCACAACGAACAAATCAGCTCCGGCGCCGGCGGCAGCGCCCAGTTGATGTTCCTTGACGAGACGATCTTTAATATCGGCCCGAATTCAGACGTCGTTCTCGACGAGTTCGTCTACAACCCGAACGCTGGCACCGGTCAGATCATTCTGAATGTCAGCCGCGGCACGTTCCGTTTCATCACCGGCTCGGCCCGGCCGGAGTCCTATACGATCCGCACCCCAACGGCGACCATCGGTGTGCGCGGGACGATTTTCAAGGGCATCGTAGATGCTCTGCGCACCTTGGTCACTCTCCTTCAGGGCAAACTCTACATCTGCCCGGTACGGCCGAACGACAGCGTCCAGGGCCAGGGCGTCGATCAGAACCGCGTCAACGAAGACGACTGTGTCCTGGTTGAAGAACCGGGTCAGTACCAGATTGGCCAGAACGTTGAAGGCGGCGGCGACAATCCACCTCCCGGCGGCACCGACCCGAACGACGCCGAAGACGGCGAAAGCGGTGTGCTCGATCCGCACCATCCCTACAATCCCGGCCCGGTCTGCCGACAGTGCATAACCAAGGGTCCCTAAAACCCTTCCCCCATAATGCACCGCTTGACGGAGCCAATCCGACCCTTCCAGGCGGACGCGGCGCCCGTCCTGGGCGAGCCTCCAACGCGCTCGGACGCGCTTGCCCGGCACTCGCGCATCTGCATTGGTCTCGTTCGCACACGTTCAATCTAAAACTTGGTAAGAAGGGCCTGCGAGAGGTTTATGGGACCTAAAAATGGTGCTAAAAAGCACAGCGTTTGTGACAGGGAGGGAGGCACAATCGGCAATGTCTGTAAGAGTTGGGTGGATCATAAAACTGCGTGCAGTGTTCCTGACGGTGTTGCTCAGCCTGGGTATGGTTTGCGGCGCCGGCACGGCCCGGGCCGACAGCGAAACCCACGTCTACCTGATCCGGGGCTTCCTGAATGTGTTCTCAACGGGTCTTGATGAACTCGCCGACGACCTCAAGGCGCTCGGCATCAAGATTACCATCGTCAATCATGTGAATTCTTCGCTCGTCGAACAGGAAATCCTCGCCGGAAGCACCGCCGAGCGGCCCGGTGTCCGGCCCCTCATAATCATCGGCCACTCTTGGGGAGCAAATGCGGCACTGGCAGTGGCGAGCAACCTCGCCGAAAAGAACGTCCCCATAGACCTTGTCGTGACCCTCGATCCGACGCCTCGAACGAGGCTGACGGCAAATGTGCGGCGGTACCTCAATTACTACGTGGATGGAGCACGCCTCATCGGATCGACCGATACACCGGATGCCGTGCGTGCTCGGATCGTGAACATCGATATAGATCAGGACGCACAGACCTACGGCACATCTATCGGCCACTTTACGATCGACAGCAACCGGCCCATGCACCGCGAAGTCGTCCAGGCGGTGTTGCAAGTCCTGCGCTAGTTGTGAACTATCAGGACGTTGTCCATTCAGCCCAACCGAGAGACACTGATGTTGCCGAACGTCAATGATTCCCGAGAGGACCGAATGAACATCCACAATAATGCCCGTCTGACACCCAAAGGTCGAGAGGCCATG
>JAJFHE010000021.1 GCA_021775755.1 Hyphomicrobiales bacterium
GCATGACCCCGGGCCCTCCCGGCCCGACGTGCCGCGGCAACCCGCTCGCCATGGCGGTCGGCCATGCGGTTCTCGACGTGGCCCTGGAAGACGGCCTTCTCGACACCGTGCAAAAGCGTGCCGTGCAGCTGAGCCAGAAGCTTGCGATGCTGGCCGATGAACATCCAGCGATCATCGAAGGCGTGCGCGGGCAGGGACTGATGCTTGGCATCAAGTGCAAGATCGCCAATACCGATCTCGTCGGTGCGCTTGCCGATGAGCACATGCTCACCGTTGGTGCCGGTGAAAATGTGGTTCGTCTGCTGCCGCCGCTGATAATCTCCGAGGCCGAGCTTGACGAGGCCGTTTCGAAAATCTCCGCCGCTTGCGTGGCGCTTGAGAAAACGGCGAATAGCGCCTGAAACACCCAGAACACTCCTGACGCGGAGCCTGAGCGGCATGACGCAGTCTAAAGACATCCGGCATTTTCTGGACATTTGCGACCTTTCAACGGAGCAATTGCGCGCCGTCGTGGACAACGCTCTTGCCATGAAGCAGGCACGCGCTGGCGCGCCGAAGGGCGCCCGCGAGCCGGGTGAGCCGTTAAAAGACAGGCTGATTGCCCTGATATTCGAAAAACCCTCGACCCGCACCCGCGTTTCGTTCGATGTGGCGATGCGCCAGATGGGCGGCGATACGCTGATGCTCTCCAGTGCGGAGCTGCAGCTTGGCCGTGGCGAGACGGTGTCGGACACCGCGCGTGTTCTGTCGCGCATGGTCGATGCCATCATGATCCGCTCGGGCAGCCATGAAAGTGTCGTTGAACTTGCCGAACTGGGATCGGTGCCGGTGATCAATGGACTGACGCCGCGTTCCCATCCCTGCCAGATCATGGCCGATCTGATGACGCTGAAGGAGCACACCGGGCGGCTTGAAGACGCGGTCGTTGCATGGAGCGGCGACGCCAATAATGTCGCTCGTTCATGGCTGCATGCGGCCGCAAGGCTCGGGTTCGAGTTTCGCATTGCGTGTCCTGCGGAGTTTTCGCTGCCCGAAGACGAACTTGCCTGGGCGCGCAACCTGAATTCCCGCATTGCGCAGATGGACGCCCCCGCCGATGCCGCCGACGGGGCTCATTGCGTGGTGACCGATGCCTGGGTATCGATGGGTGATAGCGATGTCGAACGGCGCACCCGGCTGCTCACGCCCTATCGCGTGGATGCGGACCTCATGAAATGCGCCCGCGATGATGCTATATTTATGCATTGCCTGCCGGCCTACCGTGGCCGGGAGGTGAGTGCGGAAGTGATTGACGGCCCGCAGTCCGTCGTTTTCGACGAGGCGGAAAATCGCCTGCACGCTCAAAAGGCCATCCTCGGATGGTGCCTCGGCGGTTAGAGCTCACCGTCGCTGCCGAATCTGGATCCCGCTTAGCGAAAGACTGACCATCGTGTCTCAGAGTGAACACACACACGTCGAATGGCCGTCGGGCGGTGCTCCCGATGACAGTGTTCTGCCGTTTCAGGTGGAAGCGCTGGGCGTGCGCGGCCGCGTGGCACGGTTCGGTCCGGTGGTCGACGATATACTGAACCGGCACGAATATCCCGAGGCCGTGTCGAGCCTTGTGGCCGAGGCGGTGGCGCTCACGGCCATGCTCGGCACATCGCTCAAGTTCGAGGGCAAATTCATACTGCAGACCAAATCCGACGGGCCGGTCGATATGATCGTCGTGGATTTCTCAACTCCGGGCCACGTGCGCGCCTATGCGCATTTCGACCGCGACGGCGTTGCGGCTCTGGAAGCGGACGGCGAGCGCATCGAACAGAAGGACCTTCTGGGAACCGGCTATCTCGCCATGACCATCGACCGCGGCAGCGCCAGCGACCGCTACCAGGGTATCGTTCCGCTTGATGGCGGGCTCGCCGATGCCGCCAACGCATACTTTTTGCAGTCCGAGCAGATCCCTACGGAAGTGGTGTTGAGTGCCGGCCAGTTGGTCGGCGGCGAAGCGGCGGGTGGCACAACATGGCGGGCCGGCGGTATTGTCGTGCAACACCTGCCCGACGATGGACTGCCCAGCGCCATGTCGGTCGATTCAGGCGATGTCCCCGACGACATGATCGTGCCGGACCTGGAAGAGGACGATCGCTGGACGCGCGCGAGGATATTGCTGCGCACCGCGGAAGATCATGAATTGCTGGACCCGACTCTTGCCGCCGAGCGATTGTTATACCGGCTTTACCACGAGGACGGCGTGCGCGCCTTTACACCCATTGCCATCGAACGCCATTGCTCGTGTTCGCGCGATCGGGTGTGCGACATGCTCGACAGCTTTACCGCCGATGATCTCGACGACATGGTCAAGGATGGCAAGATTGTCGTGACGTGCGAGTTCTGCAACGCGGTCTACGAATTCCCCCGTGGAACGCTCACCGGAACGCCGGAAGAAAACCACTCATCGCAACTCTGACACGAGCCGTTCCATGAAGAGCGCGCACTGCGTGATCTGGTCGAGCGCCAGATACTCGTCGGGCTTATGCGCCTGCTCGATGCTGCCCGGCCCGCAGATGACGGCCGACATGCCCGCTTCCTGAAACATGCCCGCTTCCGTGCCGTAGCTCACCGCATAGGTGTCGTTCTGGCGCGCCAGTCTGAGCGCCAGCCGTTCCGCCGCGCAGCCTGGCTGCGGCACCAACGGCGGCACCACGTTGGTGCAAGCCGTTTCGACGCGGCAGTCCGCGGACACGGCTCGCATCTTCGGCAGGATATGCGTGCGCGAAAACGCGTCGAGCCGCGATGGGATTTCTTCGCGGTCGAGATCGGGCAGTCCGCGGCACTCCCAGTGCACGCCGCAGTGTCTCGGCACGATATTGACCGCCGTCCCGCCATCGATGGTGCCGACATGGACGGTTGTGTGGGGCGGATCGAACCGGCCGGATGGATCGCCGCGGGCTTCCATTTCTTCGCGGATGCGGGTCAGCTCGCCGATATACTCACTCGCCGCCATGATCGCATTGGCGCCGAGATGGGTGGCGCTTGAGTGCGCCTCCAGTCCGGTTATGTCGGTGATAAAGCCCTGGTAGTCCTTGTGTGCGTTGACCACTGTCATGTTTGTCGGCTCGCCGATGATCGCGATCTTCGGGCGCGGCAGGTGCTCAACCATGTGTTCTATGAGCGAGCGTGCGCCAAGGCAGCCGACTTCCTCGTCGAACGAAAACGCAAGGTGAATGGGCGATGTCAGCGGCCGCGCGGCGAACTCCGGCACCATGGCGAGCGCAATCGCGATGAAACCTTTCATGTCGCAGGTACCACGGCCGTAAAGCCTGTCGTCGCGCTCTGAAATAGTGAACGGATCGCTCGACCAGTCCTGGCCGTCGACCGGCACCGTATCGGTATGGCCTGACAGCACGATACCGTCTTCCTTGAGGGGACCGATCGTGGCGTAGAGATTGGCCTTGGCGCCGTCGTGCGAATGCACGAGCGTGCTGTCGATGCTGAAATCGGCGAGATAGTTGCGGACGAAGTCGATGAGCGGAAGGTTCGAAAGCCGGCTTGTCGTGTCGAAGCCGACCAGCCGGGCAATCATGTCTCTTGGGCCGATTGTGGCACCGGTCATGCAAGCGGTCTCCCGGTTAGGTAAGCGATGTGTCGCCGATGGACGCCAGCGCGGAACATGTTACTGGCGCCAGAACAGCGGAGAGAAGAGCACGAGCACGGCAAAAATCTCAAGCCGCCCGAGCAGCATGGCGAAGGACAGGATCCACTTCGCCTCGCCGGGAAGGTCGCCATAGTTGCCGTCCGGGCCGATTATGCTGCCAAGTCCCGGCCCGACATTGGCCATCGCGCTTGCCGCCGCCGACATGGCGGTAATGTTGTCGAGCCCGATGAGATTGAGCACCAGCGCGATGGCAATGAAACACAGGAAAAACAGCACGAAGAAACTCAAGACCGCCGCCGTCACATTGTCGGTCAGCGTCTTGCCGTTGTAGCGCGGCACAAAAACGCCATGCGGATAGAGTATGCGCAGGAGATGGGCTTTCAGCATTTCCAGCACGACCTGGAACCGGAAGATCTTGATGCCGCACGACGTCGACCCGGCGCAGCCGCCGATGAACATGGCGCAGAAGAAGAACACGACCGCAAACGAACCCCATTGCGTGTAGTCCGTCGTCGCGTAGCCGGTGCCGGTAACGATTGAAATGACATTGAAGGTGGCATAGCGCAGCGCCGTGGTGCCATCGGCCTCCGTCATCTGGATCTGGTAGGCCCAGGCGATGGCGATCAAAATGACGAGAAGCACGGCAAAGAACCGCACTTGTGAATCGTTGAACAATGGCCGTGCATTGCCCCGGGTCGCCTGCAGATAAAGCACAAACGGCAGGCTGCCGACGATCATGAACACCGAGGCGACAGTATCGACCATCGGGCTTCCGAAGGCGCGGATCGACTGGTCGTAGTTGGAAAAGCCGCCCGTTGCGATGGTCGTCATCGAATGCACGACCGCATCGAAGAGCCTCATGCCGGCGAGGAAATAGGCCACCGCACAGGCGCCGGTGAGCAGGAAATAGAGCGTGGCGATGGAGCCCGCGATCTGGGTCGCGCGCGGCAGGATTTTTTCCGACGTATCGGACGATTCCATGCGGAAGAGTTGCATGCCGCCGATCTGCAGCATGGGCAGAACCGCAACCGCCATGACGATGATGCCGATGCCGCCGAGCCACTGCAGAATGCCACGCCACAGCAACAGCCCGGGCGGCGCCCGGTCGAGCCCTTCGATCACCGTCGCGCCGGTGGTGGTGAGACCCGACATCGCCTCGAAGAAAGCGTCCGTATAGGAGAGGTCGAGTTCGCTGAGCGACAGGGGCAGGGCCGCGAACGCACTGAGTGCGATCCAGGTGGCGGTGGTCAGCACGAAAGCCTGCTTGACGGTCAGCTTTGCGGTTCGCCCCCAGGTCACGAGCGCCAGCGCAATGCCAACGAAAAGCGTCAGCCCGGCGGATGCGGCAAACACGATCCAGTCGGAATTGTTAAGGGTGAGATCGAGCAGCGCCGGCAGCAGCATCGAGCAACCGAGCGTCGTGAGCAAAATCCCCACGACAAGCAATATGGGCCGGATATCAAACACGTTTCCCGATCCTAGAGCCCATTTGATGAATTCGGAGCCGCTTTGACCGGCTTGCCCTGCTGCGTGGTCAGGCGCGCTTCGCAATGCGATGCGGGACATCTCATAAGAAGCGCAACGCCGCCACGCGGCAAGACGACCCGGCCTTTGGTGGGCCAAATCAGTCCGCCGGCAGCGTTGCGCCGCTTGCCCGATGCCCCGCATCGCGCTGCGCGCCCCGCCTTACCGGTCGAACTGATTTGGTCCATCAAAGTGACTCTGAATTCATCAAACGGACTCTAGATGTCAGTGCGATGTCCTGCGCCCGGATTGTTTTAGTGCACCCGCACATAAGCTTGCGGGTTGTCGAGTGCAAAGGCTGGAATGGCAACGTCGAACACTTCGCCTCCCGATGTACGCATGCCGTAGCTGCCGACCATGAAGCCGGACTCGGTTACCAGCGGCGCACCGCTGGTGTATTCGAACTCATCGCCGGGTTCGAGCACAGGTTGCTCGCCGACAACGCCGTCGCCGCGGACTTCCTCGGTGTGACCTGTTGCATCGGTGATCTGCCAGTGCCGCGTGAGAAGCTGCACGGATTCCGCGCCGTTATTGGCGATGCGCACCGTGTAGGCCCACACGAAATAGTTTTCATCCGCCGAAGACTGCTCATCGAGAAATGCGGGCTCGACGGTCACCGTGATGGAGCGCGTGGTCTGATCGTACATGATGTCCGGTTCGTTGTTGCTCTGAGGTTCAGAGTCTATTGCAAAAAGCGCTTCGGCGGAATTGTTAGCTTTGCGTTGCTGTGGACGATCCCGCCCATGCCATTGCGGGCGGGACCGGTGATCCGCTATGAACGGTAAGGTGACCTCCTGCGAGCGAAGCGAGGACAAAGTGAACGGTGCGGTAGAATTGCGCAAACCCGATGGCGTGCCCGGCGCGCGCGACGGCATACTTCCCGCGCACGACATCCATGCCATGATCAAGCGCAGCGCGATAGCCGCGCCGCTGGAATTTGCGCCCGATCAGGTGCAGCCCGCGAGCCTTGATCTGCGCCTCGGCACGGTTGCCTACCGGGTGCGCGCGAGCTTTCTGCCCGGGCCGCAGCAAACCATGTCGGAACGCCTGCGCAATCTCTCCCTGCACGAGATCGACCTCGCAAATGGTGCGGTGCTTGAAACCGGCTGCGTCTACATTGTTCCGTTGCTCGAAGCGCTTCAGCTCGATGATGGCCTGTCGGCGGCGGCAAATCCGAAAAGTTCAACCGGACGCCTCGACGTCTTTACCCGCGTGATTGCGGATGGCGCCCATGAATTCGACACAATCCCGGCCGGTTATGCCGGCCAGCTGTTTGCGGAAATCTCGCCACGCACCTTTTCCGTCCTGGTGCGTACCGGATCGCGGCTTTCCCAGATCCGCTTCCGCCGCGGCGAGCCTACCCACTCCGACGATCTCATCCGCGCCCTGCATGCGCGCGAACCGCTGGTGTCGTCGGGCGCCCCCAATATCGACAACGGCATTGCGCTCTCCGTCGATCTGACCGGCGGCGCCGACCAGCCGGTCGGCTTTCGCGCCAAGCGCCACTCGGGCCTGATCGATGTCGACCGCAAGGGCGCCTGCGATGTGCTCGACTTCTGGGAACCGATCTGGAAACGCGGCGAACTCGTTCTCGATCCCGACCAGTTCTACATTCTCGCCTCCAAGGAGGCCGTGCGGGTGCCGCCGACTTACGCCGCGGAGATGGTTCCCTTCAACCCGCTTGTCGGTGAATTCCGGGTGCATTACGCAGGCTTCTTCGACCCGGGCTTCGGTCATGCGTCAGGCAATGGCGAGGGGTCGCGCGCCGTGCTTGAAGTGCGCAGCCACGAAGTGCCGTTCATTCTGGAAGATGGCCAGATTATCGGCCGGCTTGTCTATGAGCACCTCACCGAAACGCCGGACGAAGTCTACGGCGGCGGCATCGGCTCGAACTATCAAAGCCAGGGCCTCAAACTCTCAAAGCACTTCCGCCCCTTCGACCCGTCAGCGCCGTACTGACTGATCCGTTTATTCGTCGTCCGAGTGCAGCGAACAGCTGCCGCCGCCGAGCACGCAGAACTTGGCGCAGTGCGGGTGGTTGAGCTTGACGCGGCCGCGGTCGAACATGCCGCCGTCGGCTTCGACCGATGCGGCAATCGTCTCTCCCATCTCGAAGGCCTCATCGAAAGGCAGGAGGGTGCAGGGCAGCACAACGGGCTTGTCCGCGCCCTTGCGCTTCACGGCCATGCGGCTGGTGGCGCACATCATTTCCTGCGGGTCGACATCGAGAATGCCCCAGCACGCCGTGGTGATTTCCGGCACGTCCGCTTCTTCGTCCATTTCCGGCAGCAACATAAGGCGTGCGGGATCGTGCATGTCGATCGGGTAGCAGTGGCCAGCGAACAGGCGGGCAAACCCAAGGCGCGATTCGGCCTCGGTTTCGTTCCACCGCGTGCGGCCGCACACCGAGACGTGAAACCCGTGCTCGGCGAGCCAGTCAAGGCCGTCAATGGTGCGTTGCCAGGTGTTCGGGCCGCGCTCAAGCTCGTGCAGAGCTTTCGAATAGTGGTCGAGGCTGACGCGCAGACGCAGCCGGTCGCCAAACCGCTCTCGCAGCGACAAGAGGCCCGCCTTGATGCGCGGCCGTTGCATGGGCTGCATGGCGTTGGTAAGGATCAGGACCTCAAATCCGCGGGCGAGCGCATCTTCCGTCATGGCGAGCATGTCGGGGTTCATGAAGGGCTCGCCGCCGGTGAAACCGATTTCCGTGGTCGCGAACCCCAGCGTTTCTATCTCTTCAAATAGGGCTCTCGCCTCCGCCGCGGCAAAGTAAACAAGCGCATCGTTGGTCGGGCTCGATTCGATATAGCAGTGCGCGCACTCGATGTTGCACAGCGTGCCGGTGTTGATCCAAAGCGTGCGCAGCTGCGTCAGCGCGACGCGTGCTCGCGCCTCGCCCTTCGCCGTCACATCGGGGTTGGAAAACTTCGCCGGAGCAATCGGGCGCACCGGGGCGCAGGGGTGGGTCATTGCATCACTCATCGCGCCGCAACCTAACAGAATTCTTCGTGAGCGGAAGATATTCGGGCCTCCTCACAACAAGTTTATGGTTGTGCAGACAAGTGTCACATTTCGGCGGATTTCCAGGTTCCCCTCTTGAAATTCCGTACACGGTATCCAGTGCGCATCGCGCGGCGCCGGGGCTGCAGTGTCAGCCCGCCGGATAGGACCCTTCAGCGTCATGCACTTCGCCACCCTTCAACGGCGGGTTGAATACGCAGATCACGCGCATCGGTGTTTTGGAAATGATGCGGTGCCGGTCGTGCTTGTCGAGGCAGTACATAACGCCGGGTTTCAGTTCATGGGTGATGCCGGTATCGAGTTCCTCAAGAATGCCTTCGCCCTCGATGATGTAATTTGCCTCGATATGGTTTTTGTACCAGAGCTGCGTGCCTTCGCCGGGGCCGAAGCGAATGTCGGAGAGTGTAAAGCCGACGCCGTCTTCTTCGAGCAGGAAACGCCGTGTCACCGCCCGGCCCCCCTTGAGTTCGGTTTCGTTCTTGGTACCCGCGAGCCCTTCATAGGTTTTAACGATCATATGCGCATTCCTTCCAATTACGGTGTGGTGCAGTGTGCCCCGTGATTGCATCATGTGACACCTGTTCTTTGCGGCTTGCCTGACGCACACTCGAGGGCTCGCGAGAAATAGATGAATGTGCCGCGGCTTCTTACGGCCTTTGCCACCTTGGTGCCCTGTAACGCAAACTGGAGCTGAAGCGGAGCTAATCATGCCCGTGGCGAAAGACCATCCGACCTTGCGGCTTGAATTTGAGAAGCTGCATCTCGATCCACCGGAAACCGCTATTTCAAACGCGGTCTATGCGTTCACCAACATCGAAGCCGACCTGCGCATCTGCCTGGGCGAGCGCCTGTTCGTCGAAGCGGAGCGTCTCTGCGTCGTTGAGTTCGCCGCTGTGGTGGCGAAGTGGCTCGCCTCGCGCGAGGACGAAGAGTGTGGCTTCAGGTTTGAATCCGCCGACGACGAGGAGCCGAACATATTTTCCCTGCGCCTTGGCGATGGCGGGTTTGAAGCATCGTCCGGCTGGCAAAAATTTGCCGCTACGACACCGCTGGAGACGGGGCAGACCGTGGCTGAACTCGCCCGCTTCACGCACGATGTCGCGCAGCGTTGCGAAAACGAACTCGGAATCGCGGTTGGCCGGTGGATCGAATCGCGCCGGGGCTAGGGGTGGCTCGCGCCTGGCGGAGAGTTTGGATGGTGTGAACAGGCATTGTTGCCGGCGGCTTGGGCTTGTATAGCAGGCGCCGCAGCTTTTCATTGTATATGGGCGCCTACCGCCATGTTCGAAATCTCTCCCACCACACGCCTGCGCCGCTCGCCGTTCTTCGAGGCCACGGTCAAGGAGGGTGTGACCGGATTCTACCCCTACAATCAAATGCTGATGCCGACCGGTTTCGGCGATCCCGAAGCGGAATACTGGCGCCTCCTGAACGGGGTTTCCCTGTGGGACGTCGGTGTAGAGCGCCAGGTTGAACTGACCGGCCGCGACGCCGCCAGACTTGCGCAGATCTTGTCGCCGCGCGACCTGACGAAATGCGCCGAAGGCCAGGGCAAGTACGTGGCGCTGTGTAATCATGCCGGCACGGTGATCAACGATCCGATCCTGCTCAAGCTCGACGATCGGCGGTTCTGGTTCTCAATCGCGGACTCAAACATCCTGTTCTGGTCGCGCGCCATTGCCGCCGAACGCGGCCTCGATGTGACGATCGTCGAACCGGATGTCTCACCCCTGGCGGTGCAGGGCCCGAAAGCCGAAGACGTCGTTGCCGCCGTATTCGGCGACTGGGTGCGCGAGTTGAAGTATTTTTGGTTCCGCGAGGTGGAAATCGAGGGCATTCCGCTCATGCTGGCGCGCTCTGGCTGGTCGAAACAGGGCGGCTTTGAGCTTTATCTGATGGATGGTACGCGCGGCACCGATCTTTGGAACATCGTGCGCGAGGCCGGTTCTCCCTGGGATATCGGCCCCGGCAATCCCAACTCCTGCGAACGTATCGAAAGCGGCCTCCTGTCATGGGGCGGCGATACGGACGACGGCACCAATCCGTTCGAAGTGCGCATGGGCAGGTATGTCGACCTCGACGTGCCCGACGATGTTGTCGGCATAGGTGCGCTGCGCCGCATCAAGGCGGAAGGTCCTGCGCGTCATCAGCTTGGCATCGTGCTCGACGGCGACGCGCCGCAGCCGTCCCATGCGACCTGGTATGACATCTTGCAGAACGGCCGAAAGGTAGGAGACATGACCAATGGCGTCTGGTCGCGGCGCCTTGAGCGCAACATCGGATTTGCTCTGATTTCCCAGGCGTGTTCCCCCGGCGAGAGCGTTGAGCTTGCAAAGGACGGCAATCAAATTTCCGCGAAACTGACGGATTTGCCGTATTTCTGATCTACGGCTGGGCGTTACAACGCCGGTCAAGCTGGCGGGGGGGGGCGGCGGGAAGCAGGCGGCCTGGATATTATTGGCACATAGAGCGAAAGCCAAACATGGATGGGCGTCCCATCCGGGCCCCGCAATCCGTGGGAGGCCGGGCACATGGTTGTTCTCCAGCGCCCTCAGGTGTTCCAGACCGCTTCTCGTTCATATGGAACGTTTGATGGGCCAAACCGGCTCATCCGGCAAGGCGCGGCGCGAAGCGCGATGCGGTGTATCGGGCAAGCGCCGCAACGCAGCCGGTGGGCCGCTTTGGCCCACCGAAGGCCGATGTTTCGCGCCCTTGGTACTAACGACTCCCTTGTGGACGGGAAGTCCACGGCGGGACCCGTGCCTTGCCAGCAGACGCGAAACACCAGTCAAGCGATTCCATATGAACGAGAAACGGTCTAGTATCGACCTCACGCGGGCGTAGCTCAGTGGTAGAGCGTCAGCTTCCCAAGCTGAATGTCGTGGGTTCGATCCCCATCGCCCGCTCCAGTTCACCGACTACCGATGACCGAATTCGGATGCGAAGCGGATCTGCACACCGGTCGCGCGCGACGGCGAAAATTGACCCTTTGCGACTTCTGGCTCAATAAGTTCTTATTGGATCGCGTTCCAGCGCCGAGACAGAGCCTCGATCCAATGAGACCAAGATGAATTGTGAAAACTGAGAAGCAACCAACATGAGTATTTCAGTAAGACCCGCACAAGTCGCTGACATCCCTCATTTGGCCTACGCCTTTATGGAAGCGACGGGCGGCTTGGCAGAGGCTGTTTATGAAGGAGCCATCCCAGGGCGCGGAGCCGATTTGATCGTCGAGCATCTGTTCTCACGTCCGAACGTGACTACGGCTTTCGCGAACTGCTCGGTTGCCGAGAATGAAGAGAGGGTGCTGGGTTCAATACACGCATTTCCAATGGATGCTATGGGAGAGGACCCAGCCGACCCGCTTGTGTCCGAAGATCGCGTGTATCTGTATGAGCCGTTCGAACATATGCACGCCGACGGCAGCTATTACATCATGGCAGTGGCAGTCTACACTGAGTTTCGGGGCTCCGGCATTGGCAAACGCCTGATTGCCGAGGCGGAGTCGGCTGCAAAAGCCAAAGGCTTCAAAGAAACGAGCCTCAATGTTTTCGCGGAGAACCAGGGTGCAGTCAGGCTTTATGAAACGCTTGGGTATAAGGAACGCGCACGCCAACCGGTCGTTGGACATAACAAAATTCGCTATGGCGGGGACTATCTGCTTATGACGCGGGTTCTATAGGGTTGTGTGGCTTCGTGAAGACCGAAAAGCGGCATAAACGTAAATCGGATTGTCCGGTGTCCGATTGGCCGTTTATGGCACTCAGCGGAAGTGTTGGGCCCATGCGAGTTGAGTCCGCTTAACCCTCAACTGCGGAAGTTCCGCGCCCTGACGACTGCTTTCGGGCGCTTAGCGGACGTGTTCGGCGGGGTCTCCGTACCGCCGCTAATTGGTCTTCCCCGGTTTTAGTGGACGGTTCAAAAAGATCCGGTTGACAGACTGGAAAAGGGGATATCCGACCCGGAGCGCATAGCTGGTCTGAGCAACACCACTTCCGCGGTGCGCCAAGTGTAGCCGTTCGAAAAACGCACTCCAAACGTTCGATGTCGCGGCAAGACCGGAAGCCCAATCATACCTACATGATCGCCGAGATATCCGCATCGGGTGTGCAGCGCCGCACTTTTGCGTGAAGCCCCCGGCTGATAAACTCGTCGCAAACACGATGAACGAACGGCAGACATGGACCCATTGACACAAGGCGCCCTTGGCGCGGCACTTCCACAAGCAACGCGCAAAAAGTCCCATGTCCGCTTCGCCGGAGCGCTGGGGTTTCTGTCAGGAATGGCGGCGGATCTAGATGTCCTGTTGCGGTCTTCCACCGACCCGTTGCTATTCTTGGAGTATCATCGCCAATTCACTCACTCATTGGCCTTCATCCCAGTCGGCGGGGTGCTCTCGGCATTAGTGCTCCAATGGATACTGGGGCGGCGCTGGAAGCTCGGGTTTCGTCAGACGGCTCTGTTCTGCACGCTCGGCTACGCGACACATGCCTTGCTGGACGCCGCGACATCCTACGGCACGATGTTGCTCTGGCCGTTCAGTGATGAACGGTTTGCGTGGAAGATCGTTTCCGTTGTCGATCCATTGTTCACCCTGCCGCTTGCCGGTCTTGTTGTGATATCGGCACTGCGACGCAAACCGGTATTTGCGCGATGCGCCCTTGTGTGGGCCGGGGTCTATCTGGCCCTGGGTTCGGTGCAGCAGCACGGCGCCCTGGAGATGGCGCGCGATATCGCGCAAAGCAGAGGGCACGCGCCCGTCCGCCTGGAGGTCAAGCCAAGCTTCGGCAACATTCTGGTCTGGAAAACTCTCTATGAAGCAGATGGCCGGTACTATGTCGATGCGGTCCGTGCGGGCGTCGCGCCGAGGGTCTATGAAGGTGCATCCGTGTCCAGGCTCGACGTTGCGCGGGACCTACCCTGGCTGGAGCCTCAATCGCAGCAGGCAATAGACATTGAGCGCTTTCGCCGGTTCAGTGATGGCTACATTAGCCAGGATCCGGCAAATTCCAATTCGATCATCGATGTTCGGTATTCCCTCATTCCCAATGAAGCGACCGCGCTCTGGTCGGTCGAAGTTGACCCTTACGCTGCGCAAACGGATCATGCTCGGTTCCAGACCCATCGCGAGAACGCTTCGCGGAGACTGCGCACGCTTTGGGGCATGATATTTGGCGACGGCGGTTGATCCACTCCTCGCTCAAATGTTGAAATGTGGCTGGGGGGTGCACGGATCAGTGAACCCGCAAATGCCCGACTTTGGCACTCCGCGGGCTTCGCGAACTTGGGCCGACCGTATCCACACGTGGCACAAAATCTCCGTTCCGACCGGTGCTGGCGCACTTCCGTTTTCGGCGCCAAGGTGGACGTTGGGGGCGCGATTGGTCCGGAATGTCCGAACTTGGAGGCGGAGCGGAAGTCGCGCCGCCGGACTCAGAACGGTAGATAAAGACCCTTATCGGAAGTCATGATCCGGTCGCAACGACCGTACGTGCGGATTGCCGCTTAGCCGATACGAAGCGAAGCATGGCGAACAATCCGAGGGCGGCGATTGGCACGCAAGCTGCGAATATGATCATACCGGCACGCGCAATTTCGGCTCGATCCGCCGCATCGGCGAATCCGGCTGCGTTGGCCACAACACCGATGACGGCTGCACCCAGTGCATAGCCGAGCCGCTGGGCTGTGGGCAACGCGCCCGCGATCCGCTCCTTATCGTCAGCCGGTGCCAGGCTGGCTGCCTGACGCAGAGTAAACGTCCAGGCCAAGCCGAATCCGACGCCCTGCACAATAGCAAAAATCACGATGAGCCAGACCGGGCCGTGCGGGACGGCGAAACAATATCCTACGACGCTAACAGCTATCAAAAGCATGCCCGCGGCGATAAATTTCGGGTCATACCGATCCGGCGCGCCGGAGACAATAACGGCGGCAATCGTCCAGCTAAACGAGGCAGCAGCAATGATGTATCCGGCGCTCAGCGCCGAAATGCCGTGCAGGCTGATCATCAGCAGCGGTCCGTACGCGACAATCGCGACAGTTGCCGCCGCGAAACACAGAATCATGGTGAGCGCGGCGCTCGCTGGTGCTGTCAAACTGAATGGCCGCCGCGGCAGCAGCCGATTGTCTTCACCTCGCCCGTCGAGCCATAGAAAGATGGCCAGAGAGACAATTCCGCCCGCGATCAACGCGGATGTCCGAACCGCCTCGATGTCAATTCCCGCATAAGCAATCAACATGACGCCACCTGTCAGAAACAAGAGCCGCAGGACGGGCAGCCGTTGCCCGCCGCGCTCATGGGGAGACTTCTCCCCAAGCCTCACGCCAACCCCAATCCACAGGGCCAGGGCCAGCGCCTGCAGCGTAAAAAACCAGAAGCCGTAGCGCCAAGTCGAGAACTCGACAAACAGGCCCCCGATGAGTGGACCGAACAGGGACGACACGCCCCAAAGCGTCGTGATCGCCGCCATGACCCGCGCAGTCAGGCGTTTCGGGAACAACACCCCGACCGCAATGAACGAGAGCGCCATCAGGCCGCCACCGCCAAGACCCTGCAGTACGCGCCCCAGCAAAAGCACTTCCATTGACGGCGCCAATGCGGCAATAGCGCTTCCTGCGGCGTACATGAGCGCAGCGGTGCCCATTGGCAGCCGAATTCCGTGACGGAGTGCGAGCAGACCACCCGTCGCGCCCGCGACGATCGATCCGATCTCGTAAAGCGCAATCGTCCACGCAACCTGTTCCGCGCCGCCGATCTCCGCGATGATCGCTGGCATCATCGTTGCGACGAGCAAGCTCTCGGCGGCGTGAAGCCAGACGCCCATGCAGACCAGAACCAAGGCCGGCCCATGGTGACGGGTCAGCACTTCTTTCCAGCTGACCGAGGTTGTTTCAATGTCATTACCCATGTCAGCGTTCCCTGTCATTACGAGTCCACCCGTCTAAACACCCCGCTTATTGCACGCGCTTAGGACTGGGCATTTTTGATCTGCCACCATGATGCCGAACGCCGAGTCCGGCGATATGGGCGGGCTTCATCGAAACATTGGCGCGGAATTTCGTGATGAGGCCTATCAAATGGCTCCAAACGTGAAGCGAGCAACATTGAGGCTGCAAAGATCTGTAACATTTCATCTCTCCATCTGTTGACCGGTGCATTGAGGACGATACAAGTTCAAGTTAACTTGAAGTCAAGGGGTTGTTTTGGACTCTCAATGAGTGAGGCAAGCAATGGCGAAAAGCACAGCTGTTCTGACAATCGGGGAAGCCGCTCGACGATGTGGCCTCGCGACTTCGACGTTGCGCTTCTACGAGGAGCGCGGGCTGATCTCTTCGGTCCGCTCGGCGGGCAATCAGCGGCTCTATCATCGGACTGCGCTTCGGCAGATCTCGGTGATCAGGGTTGCTCAATCGCTTGGTCTTACACTCAATGAAATTGGAGAGGCTCTGGCGGAACTTCCCGAGGGAAGAACGCCGAACAAGCGGGATTGGGAGCGGCTGTCCAGAAAGTGGCGTGCCAATCTCGATGCGCGCATCGAGCAGCTGCAGCGCATGCGGGAAAATCTCACGGCATGTATTGGATGCGGCTGCCTGTCACTTAAGAGCTGCGCACTCCATAATCCAGACGACCGATTTGCCGCATCGGGCACCGGCCCGCGTATACTGCTTGATCCTTCTGCAGAGACGGAATGACGGTTGCAAGAAAGTAGCCGAATGTCTGCAATCGGCACTTAATCCCCATGGCGGGGATTGACCGGAGACGACCGGACTTTATGCAACAACGGACATCCGGGAACACCTTCATTTCCGTGGCCATACAGGCAGCCTCGGAAGAAAAGGGAGTGGACGCAATAAGGCGTCGCAAACTGCTACGCATTCAGCCTGCATAGCCGCGTGTAGCAGGTTAAAAAGTTGGCAGGTTTCTGCGATTTTTCAGGCGCGGGTTACGCCACCCTCGCTCGCTCCGTTTTACCGGCGACATCGGTATGCCAGCCTCTCACCGCTAGGCGTCTAGTAGAGACGCTGGGCCTCGTTGCGCTCAACCATTTCCTGCAGGTCTTCGATCCGATCGGGCATGTCGCCATGGTCCTTGAGAGCCTGGGCGTAGGACGGCAGTCCCTCGATGGAGTCCCAGCGATCCGGCTTCCACATGCGCGAACGCACCATCGACTTGCCGCAATGAAACATCGCCTCTTCAACCCGCACAAGCAGCGCCAGATCTGGCAGCTTTCCGTTCACCGCCATGGCGCCGAGCACGTCGGGGTCCATGATAACTTGAGCGCTGCCGCTGACACGAACGACTTCAGTGCGATTGGGCACCACGAACATCAGCCCGACCCTGGGGTTTTCCAGAACGTTCATGAACGTATCGCCACGATGGTTTCCGAGCCGGTCCGGAATAGCGAGCGTTTTCTCGTCCAGAACCTTCACAAAACCCGGTGGATCGCCCTTGGGCGACACATCCATTGCGCCGGAGGCGTTGGCGCTGGAAATCACGACAAACGGAGACCGCTCGATCCAGGTTCGGCAATGGTCATCAATGTGATCGATCACCTTGCTGACCTGGCTGGGAAAGTCGGCGCCGAGAATCTCCTTAACTTCCGCTGCCGACGTAACAATGTTCTTTGGTTCAAACATGCATTTTACTCCCGATACAGCCCCGGACGGTAAGTTCAACACCAAGACGGCGACGGTTCCAGAACCGGCCTAAACCTCCGTGATCATGTTTTCATCGAGCAGGGCAGCGCCGGTCCTGTCCTCAACGACGATCACCCAGATGTCCGGATCGAAGCTCGCCTGACGTTCGATCGCCTGCGCGGCCTCGCCCTCGCCGACGGGGTCCGGCCCGGTCAATTGCCGCCATTGCCGGTCGTCATGATCGGCATCGAATGCGCTGACGGCAGGCGCATAGACCATGATCTCACCGTTCAGATAATCGACCTTGATAAAAATCGCGCCCGCGTCGGCATCACCGCGACGCTCAAGGTAGACGGCCAATCCCTCGCCCGCGCAACGGCGCAAATAGGCATCAACCCATATGCCGGCTTTCAGTCTCATTGTCTTGCTGCTTCGCGATCCGGGTCGGCGTCAAAAACATTTGCAGCGTAACTAAGCTATTCACGCATGCGCCGCCAGAGATAACACCCGCAATTCAACTCCTTCACTTCCGGCAAATTTGTGACCTGAGGCACAGAAAGGCAGCCGGCAATCCGGGTAAGTTCTGGCCTGGAGGTGTGCGCTGCCGATGAAACGTCAAAAGAAAAAACCCAGACATGCCCTCGGCAAATCTGCCCGGAACAACGCTGCAGGGCCGGCGAACCGCCGACAACCGACGAGACGGGAAACTCTTGCCAGGCTTCGGAACTGGGGCCTGCTCTGTGCCGCGGCCGGCGCGGCGGGCTGGTATCTGGTTGACGAAGTAACCGCGACAATAGCCGAGCACGATCTTTCGCGCGTTGGCAATGGCGTGCCCGCCGTCGTTCAGATTCACGATCCGAACTGCGCCAGTTGCGTCGCCCTGCAGCGCGAAGCCCGCAGCGCCATGCGCGAGTTCGACGAGAGCGAATTGCAGTTCCTGGTGGCTGACATTACCAATGCGCAGGGCCGCACGCTTGCATCGGCTCATGGTGTCAGTAACGTCACTTTGCTGTTGTTCGACGGTGACGGCAAGCGCCGGAGGATCCTCGCTGGTTCAAACTCCAGCGACATCCTGGTTCACCATTTCCGCGCTCATGCCGAGCGGTACCGTGCCGGAAGTTGACTTTCGGAGCATCGGGAAGTTTTCGGTCTAACCGAGCGGCATGGCATAGGAGAGCGTCGAGTGCGCCACCATGTCCGCCGCGCCATCGGAATAGATTTCGCATTCGCACATGGCGAGCCGGCGCCCGAGCCGCAATAGCCGCGCTTTGCCGATCAGGTCGGCGGGAGCGGGGCGGGCGAGGAAGTTTATCGTCAGCGTTGCCGTCACCGCATCGATGGCGCGGGGCCCGCGTTCGCTCAGGATAGCGATATAGGCTGAAATGTCGGCGAGCTTGACCATGGTCGGCCCCGATACGCTGCCGCCCGGGCGGATAGATAACGCCGAAATCGGCATGCGCACCGTGGCGTACATGGGCTTGAGCTCTTCGATTGCGAATGCGCCTATGTCGTCGCGCGACTGCCGAAAATTGTCATCGATCAGCGCCGTCACCGCATCGATCCGGTGCGGCGTCCATTGTGCGTTTTCTTGCGGTACCACTGAAATTCTCCGTTCAATCGTCCAGCTTCTCAACTTCCTCCATCAGGATCGGCACGGCAAGATTGCACGAGTGGATGCCCATGACGGTTGTGAGTTGGATGGTTTCAAGGATCTCTTCCTTTGTCGCGCCGGCTTTGAGCGCGTTCTGTATGTGGCGTCTGACACCGGGCGCATAGAGGTGCGTCGTTGCCGCGTTGATCGCGATCATGATCAGTTCCTTGTACTTCTGCGGCAGCGGCCCTTCGCGATGCGGCACGGAGCGGAACGCCAGATAGGTTTCCAGAAACTCCGGATCGAGCTCGCGTATTTTGTCCCAGACCGGGTTCCAGTCGCCCTTGTCCTTGTGGTCGCGGGTGTGGGGATAGTCCTGTTCGCTCGAAGCCATGGCGGTCATCCCCCTCTGTGTTTGAAGCTGTCACGGCGGAAGCTGTAGAGCGCTGCCGGGTCGACGGCGACGTCGACCACCGCCGGTTTGCCGCACTCAAGCGCTGCCGCCACCGCATCACCGACATCGGAGAGTCGCTCGACGCGGAAACCCCTGGCGCCGTAGAGTTCAGCCGCCTTGTCGAAGGGTGGGCTCGAGACGTCGGCGCCGATATAACGCTCGCCGAAGAAGTCGCGCTGATAGGCTTTTTCCGCCCCCCAGCACTGATTGTTCATGACGACAGTCACTGTGTTGATGCCGTGATCGACAGCGGTGGAGAGTTCGGAAATCGTCATACCGAAGCCACCGTCGCCCATGAGAGAGACGACGGCGCGGTCGGGCCGCGCCACCTTGACGCCGAGGCCGCAGGCGAACGAGAATCCGACAAGGCCGAAATCAAGCGGTGTGAAGAGGCACGGCGGTTCCCAGTAGTTGAGCGCATCGGTGGCCTGCAGGCACAAGGTGCCCGCATCCATGGTAACGGCGGCGTTTTTCGGCAGGCAGTCGCGCAACGCCTTGAAGAGGCCCGAGGGTTGGATCGGTTGCTCCTCGCGCGAAGCGTCCGAATCGCGTTTGGCGAGATACGCCGCGCGCTCTTTTTTGTATTTTTCCGTCCAGGCATCGACCTTTGCGCGTGACTTCATTTTGCCAAGTGAATCGCGTAACTGGCCCGCCGCCGTCGGCGCATCCGCCCAGATGCCGACGGTAACCGGGAAATAGCGCCCGATGGCCGTCGGTTCCAGCTCGACCTGAATGATCTCGGCTGCTTCGTTGATGTTGTCGTAGGAGTAGAAAGTCGAGTTGAAGCCGAGCCGAGTACCCAGCGCGAGGATAACATCGGCTTCCTTGGCAAGCCGCGAGGCCACCTCATTGCCGCGAGGGCCCATCTGACCGGCATTGAGCGGATGGCCGAAGGGCAGGGCATCGCCGTGGCCGGGTGCGGTGACGACCGGCGCATTGAGCGCTTCGGCAAGCGCCAGCGCCGCCTTGTGTCCGCCGGTATTCTTGATGCCGCCACCGGCGACGATCACCGGGCGCTCGGCGGACCGCAGTAGGCCGGCGGCCTGCTCGATGGCATCCGCCGCCCCGGCCGGCACGCTATGGCAGCGATAGGCCTGCGGCTCCTGAAACGGGGGAAACTCCGCCGTCCCCGACAGCACGTCGCGCGGCAGGTTGATCTGCACCGGCCCGCGCCTTGGCGCCATGGCGACCCGAAACGCCTCGCGAAACATTTCCGGTACGCGGCCCGTTTGCGTCACGGTCCAGGTTTTCTTCGTTACCGGTTGAAACAATGCCTGCTGATCGACCTCCTGAAACGCATCGCGGTAGACATGCTCCGTAGACAGCGCCCCGGCGATGGAAACAATCGGCGAATAGGCTGCCGCCGCCTGACCGAGACCGGTCACGAGGTTTGTCGCGCCGGGCCCGTTCTGTCCTGCAAGGATGACGCCCGCGCTGCCAGATGCGCGCGCGTAGCCATCGGCCATATGGGTTCCGGTACGTTCGTCGTGCACACCGATGAAATTGATGCTCTTCGCATCGTAGAGCGCATCGAACATCTCCATTGTCGCCGAACCGATGAGGCCGAACACATGCTCGACCTTCTCCGCCTTGAGAGCTTCAATGGCGGCCTGGCCGCCCGACAATTTAGGCATAAGTTTCTCTCCGCTTACCGGCGCAACGACTGATTCCTGAGCGAGTGTTGCACTGTGCTTGGTCTCATTCCGGAACGTCGTCAAGGAACCGCATCAACGGCCCGGTGAAGCGCGACGGCGCCTCGACCAGTGCCATGTGCTGCAAGTGCGGCACGATGATGGTTTCCGCACCCGGAATCTCGGACGCGATGGCCTGCGACATGGCCGGCGTGCTGCCGCTGTCGTTCTCTGCCGTCATGACCAGCGTGGGAAGGGTAATAGGGGGATCGGGGCGGATGAGTTCGATAACGCCTTCGGCGAGCACAAGCCGGCACGCGGCATAGACCTCGGGGTCATTTGCCAGCACCCACCGCCGCACTTCGGCGATGACATCGCTTGCACCGTCACGGAATTCAGGCGTGAACCAGCGCTCGATCGTGGCGTTCAGCGTTGCCGCCGGTCCGCCCGCTGCACTGTCGGTGGCGCGTTTTTCCACCAGTCTCTGGGCTTCCTCTCCGCGCTCATGCGGAGAGTTGAAAATGGCAAGCGCCGATAGACGCTCAGGATGGTCCATGGCAAAGCGCCGGTTGATCATGCCGCCGAGCGAAAATCCGGCAACGGCGCAGCGGCCGATGGCGAGATCATCCAGAAGCTTGAGCAATTGGTCAGACCACATTGAAAGTGAGGGCGCTGACGGCGGCGGTGTGCTGCCGCCGTGGCCGAAGAGATCGTAGGTCACTACCTGGTAGCGTGTGCAAAGTGCCGGCAGGTGCTGGCGCCAGACATGCCGGTTAAGGCCAAGTCCATGGATCAGCACGATAACCGGCGAGTCCTCGGGTCCATCGATTTCGTATACCGTTCCGTTGCAGTGGCTCTCGCTCACAAATGCTTTCTCCGGAGATATTGCGCCGCGTTCATAGTGTGCGGTTGTCATGCCGCCTTTTGCGATAATTCGACATCGATGGACGAATTTAAGCGCGTTCGGCAGGATGCCCAGCCATCGTGCTGTGCGCCCTTTCATCTGCCCCAACTTTCGTCACCATGGGCTGGCACTCTCTTCTCCAAATTTTGAGTCCAGCCCAATTCCAAAATGCGTGAAAATACTCTATGCAGTCTCAAGTCTGGGCGGGTGATCTGAACCGGGATACGGATAATGCGGCATAGGGTGCGATGGGCGACAGGGACTTTGGACCTTGTGGGCGGGTACGTCCGCGCCGGGATTTGTGCGCTCGTGCTCGTGGGCACCGCCGTAGCGGTGGGCGCAAGCGTTTCTCCACTTGGGGCGCAAAGCGGCGATGAAGCCGCACAACCCGGTGTGCAGTCGCTGGTGCCGTTTTTCTGGCATCGCTCCGAGCATCTTGAGCGGCCCGATGTCAGCGCTATCGAGGGAATTGTGTTCCTTACCGAAGCCGACTATCCGCCGTTCAACTATCGCGATCAACAGGGCAATCTCGTTGGATTCAATGTGGATCTCGCCAAGGCGCTGTGCGCGGCTCTGCGCGTTCGTTGCCGCATCGCGGCGCAGGAGTGGGACGCGCTGATCCCCGCCTTGCAGGATCGCTCCGCCGATGCGGTGATCGCGTCCATGGCAATCAGTGAGCGCAATCGGCGCAGTGTCGATTTCACCTATCCTTACTTCCGTTCCCCCGCCCGCTTTGTGGTGCGCAAGCAGGACCGCCTCGAGACGGCGGTGCCTGAGTCGCTTGCCGACAAACGTGTCGGCGTGCGCACCGGCACGGCCCATGCAGTGTTTCTGGAGACGTTTTTCTCAACCACCGAGATCGTCGGTTTCGACGATGACGACAGTGCTCGAGAGGCGTTGCGGACCGGCGAAATCGACGCACTGTTCGGCGATGCCGCAGGTCTCATGTTCTGGCTGAACGGAACCATATCGCGCGCCTGCTGCCGGTTTGCGGATGGCGCCTATTCCGAAGCGCGTTTTTTCGGCATGGGCGCCGGCATCGCCGTGGCCCTCGGCAACAAGGCGCTTGCCGATGCGCTCAACTACGCGCTCGACCGCGTCAAGATATCCGGTATCTACGACCGCATTTACCGCAAGCACTTCCCGCTCGATCTTTACTGAGGCAGATCTCTCAGAACGCGGTCGAGTACATCGACGAGTTGATCGGCGTTGTCGCGGGAAAACACCATGGGTGGGCGGATTTTCAGGACATTCGAATGCGGGCCTTCACTGCCCACCAGCACGTGTTCGCCGCGCACGTGTTTGAGGATTTCGGACGTTTCGCGCGCCGCCGGCTCACGTGTCGCCCGGTCGCGAACCAGTTCCACCATGGTGAGCAGTCCGGTGCCGCGCACATCACCGATAAGCGCATGGCGCTGGGCAAGGTCGGCGAGGCGGTGGCGTTTATATTCGCCGGTCAGGCGGGCATTTTCCTGCAAGTCTTCGCGCTCGATGACGTCCAGCACCGCGGCGCCGGCGGCGCAGGCCACGGGGTTGCCACCGAATGTCGAGAAATAGTCGGTCGCGTTGCCGAAGGCGTCGCGCAGGCTGCCCACTGAAATAACCACACCGAGCGGGTAGCCATTGCCGACCGGCTTGCCGAGCGTGATCATGTCGGGCGCGATGCCATGCGCATCGAAGCCCCAGAAATGCGTGCCGATGCGCCCCAGCCCGCATTGAACCTCATCGGCAATGATCACGCCACCGGCGGCACGCACCGTGTCGACGACGCGCTTCAGATAGCCCTCCGGCACGTCGGGAACGCCATCGCTTGTAAACGCGCTGTCGATCATGAAGGCGGCGACGCCATGGCCCGATGCCTCAAGTTCGGCAACCGCGCGCTCCGCGTCGGCGGCATAAAGTGCCGCAAGATCCCCGTCGCCGGCCTTGTAAGGGCCGCGATAGGGGTCGGGCGCTACGATCGTGGCGATGTGCGAGGCGTCAATGCCCTGAATGCGGCCATGCGGTGCGAAAGGTGCGGTCGCTGCCGTAATGCCGTGCCAGGCGTAGTCGGTCACGATGACGCCGGAGTTTCCGGTCGCGTACCGCGCCATGCGGTAGGCGATGTCGTTTGCCTCGCTTCCCGAGTTGACGAACGTGCAGGTGTCAAGCGGAGCAGGCGCAAGTGCGGCAAGACGTTCGGCGTAGTCAAGCACGGCTCCGAACAGATAGCGTGTGTTGGTGTTGAGCGCCGAAGTCTGTCGTGCTACTGCGCGCGCCACATGAGGATGCGCATGCCCCACATGCGGCACGTTGTTGTAGCAATCGAGAAGGCGCGTGCCATCGGCTTCGAGCAGCCAGATACCTTCACCCGCTTCCACATGCACCGGATTGTCGCCATAGGACAGGCTGAGTGCCGAGCCCAGAGATTTGTGCCGCCGCTCGATCATATCCGAAATTGCGTCGGGCGCGCGGCCGGGCACTCTTACCGGAAAACCGCAGGCTCGGCGCAGCGCCCGGCATGTTTGCTCGCGGCCAAGCGTCAGCAGCACCTCGAGGCGGTCTTCATACGAGCCGCGCTGGTCCGCCATGTATCCGTCGGGCGATGGGCCATCGTTGCGCACGGCGATAATCAGCAAAGTTGCCGCAACCCGCGCGCACATCAGGTCGTACAGGAGATCGACCTCTTCCGCCTCCAGCGGCAGCACCACATCAAAGGCCGATGCAATCTCGCACACCTGCGGCACCATATCGGCGCCGGCACAAAGATCGGCACCGGACACGGCGATATCGCAGATCACGGTGGTGTGAACCATATCGCCGAAGTCGATGATGCCTGAAACCGTGTCGGGGTTCTCAGGATCGAGCAGGATGTTGGGTGCGTTGACGTCCTGATGAATGGTCTGTGACCGCATATGCCGCAACACCGGCTGTACGGATGTTTCGAAGTGCGTAACAATATCCGTCAGCTTCGTGTGCAGTTCCTTGCCCCTGACATGCCCAAGACAGGGCGCAAGCCTGGGCAGCGAATGGATATGCCAGGGCAGATCGGCGACGATTCCGCCTGGGTGAAAGCCCCGTGCCGCACGGTTCATGTGCGCAAGCGATGTGCCGATGCTGTTCAGCAGGGCGCGGCTCAGCGGCAACTGCTCAATCTGACGGCCGGGAAGATAGGTCAGGCAATGCGCAACATGATGCTCGCCGGTCGGTGCGGCAATCGACGACATCGGTGCGCCACCTGTGGTCTCGACCACACGGGGGACGGAAACTTCCGGGTCGCTCAGTCTTAGATGTTCGAGGAACGCGATCTGCCGCGCGATGGTTTCGTTAAGTTCGTCGGCGGCGGAGATTTTCAGGACGTGGCAGGCACCGCTTTCACCCGTGATGCGGTAGTTCTGGTCGCGCTCGCTCGGGAGCTGAAGAAACTCGCCTGACAAACCGTAGGTGCTGGCGGCGAACGCCCGCACCGGTTCGAGGGGCAGTTCAGGCCGGTTGCGGTCGACAAAGGGGTCGGAACGCTCCTCCGATAGGCTGCTCACGAGGCGTCCTCCCGATCTTGGCCGTTTGTGGTGAACGGCACCGTCAGGTTCCAGACAAGGCGCGTCGGCGCAGCGTCCTGAAACTGCGGCAGTCCTATCGTCATCTCGTCGTGGCCGGCGGCCGGCTGCGGGATGTACGTGCGGAAGAGGCGGTCCCATACTGACAGGTTGAAGCCGTAATTCGAGTTTGTTTCCCGCGCCACGACGGAATGATGCACCCGGTGCATGTCCGGCGTGACGATGATGAGCCGCACCAGCCGGTCGAACGGCAGGGGCAGGCGGAAATTGCCGTGATTGAACATCGCTGTTGCGTTGAGCACGATCTCAAATATGACAACAGCCAACGGATCGGCGCCCAGTGCGATGACCACCAAAAACTTCCACAACATGGAGAGACAGATTTCGATGGGGTGAAACCTGAGCGCGGTAGTGACGTCGAAATCGCGGTCGGCATGATGCATCCGGTGTACCCGCCACAGCACCGGTACCACGTGCGATGCCACATGCTGGCCATAGATTGCAAGATCGAGGAGCAGCACGGCGATGAGGATGGCGAGCCATGCGGGAAGGTCGATCAGATGCAGGACGCCCCAGCCGTGTTCGTTCGCCCAGACGGCCACGCCGACCGCCAGCACCGGGAACACTATACGCAGCACCGCCGTGTCGATCGCGACAATGGCAAGGTTCGTAAACCACCGGCCTGTCCGGCCGAACAAAAGCGCCCGCCGCGGCGCGGCAAGCTCCAGGACCGCGATGACGGCGAAAACGCCTGCAGAGCAGATGAGCCGGATGGTGGATTCGCTGAGACCGTTCAGGCTGTCGGGCATATTGTTCTCCGGCGCGAATGTGACGCCGTCTTCGATTGAACGTCAAGCCTTCCGAGTGCCGGTCTCTTGGAGTTGAATTTCGTCAGGCGCGTGGTAATCTGCGGCTGTGTTCAACTCTGACCCAAAGGAGGGCTGTGTGATGATGAACTATTACCACCATCGAACGCGTGGCCCTGTCTTGGCCCTGCATCACCTGCTGCAGGGCTGACCAGAACGAAACACTCGCACAACGACGTTTCCCTGATTGGTCTGGCCTGCTCCTGCCGTCGCGCATGATGTGCTTGCGACGGTGTATCGGAACCTCGCCCCATAAGCTGACCCTGGGGCAAAGATCAGCGAAACGGCCATGACAATCCTTTCCCTCAAAGATGCGGGCTTCATTGCGCGCTCCCCACTCTTCCAGAATCTCAATGTGACGTTCGGCCCGGACGACCGTGTCGGTCTGGTGGCCCAGAATGGTGCCGGAAAGACCACACTGTTGAACTGCCTTGCAGGCGAGATCGATTTCACCCAAGGCGGTTTTGTTTGTTCGCGCGGCGCACGTATCGGATACGTGCCACAGGACGTCGGGCGGCAGTTTCAGGCGCTTACCCTTCGCGACGCGGTGCTCGACGCTCTCGGCGGCGACATGCGCGAAAGCGAAAGCTGGCGCATCGATGTGATGCTCGATTCAATCAATGTCCCCGTGCAAATGCACGACGCGCTCGTTTCCACCCTGAGCGGGGGTTGGCAGCGATTGATGCTGTTGGCCCGGGCCTGGGTGAGCGAGCCGGACATCTTGCTGATGGACGAACCCACCAACCACCTGGATCTGGAAAAGATCCTGATGCTTGAAGCCTGGCTGCGGACCTGGGCGGGCAGCACGTTGGTGATCATCGCCAGCCATGACCGCAGTTTTCTCAATGCCGTCACCAACCGAACCTTGTTTGTGCGGCCTGACAGATCGCGATTGTACGCACTGCCCTACAGCCGTGCTCGCGAGGAACTGGCGAAGGCGGATGCCGCCGACGCGACAGAGCAGGAGCGCGATCTGAAACAGGCTCAGCGGCTGCGCCGGCAGTCGGCCAAACTGAAGAACATCGGCATCAACTCGCACAGCGATCTACTGCTGAAGAAACAGAAGCAATTGCGCGAGCGGGCCGAAAAGATTGAAGACACGGTAAAATCGCTACATCACGAGCGCTCCGGCGAGATCCGGCTATCGAACCATCGCACGCATGCAAAAACACTCATCCGAATCCAGGATTTTCCGGTCAGCACGCCCAATGGCCGCGTCTTGTTCAAGGTGTCCGACCTGAAAGTGCTTCAGGGCGGCAGGATCGTTGTGTTGGGGCGCAATGGCACCGGCAAGTCGACTTTCCTGCGCCTGTTGCGGCGGGCTCTTCTGGACGATGCCGACACGCCCGGCATCCGTGCCACGCCAACGCTTGCGGTCGGTTGCATGGATCAGGAACTGTCGGACCTGCCGCCGGACCGAACCCCGTTCGATCTTGTCTCCGGTCACGGGCACGGTGATGCGCACAGCCGTTCCGCACTGGCCTCCGCTGGCATTGCCCACGACAAGCAAGGCCGTACGAGCGGAGAACTGTCGTTCGGCCAGAGATCGCGGCTTGCTCTTCTGGCTCTGCGCTTTGCGGCTCCGAACTTCTATCTGCTGGATGAGCCGACCAGTCATGTGGACATTGCCGGACAGGAAGCTCTTGCCGATGAAATCAAGATGCAGGGCACAAGCTGTGTGCTGGTGTCCCATGACCGGACCTTCGTACGCGACACAGGGACCCGATTCCTCCTGATCGAACGTGGCGGATTGAGCGAGTTGGAGTCGCCGGATGTTTTTTTCACATCGCTCCAACCGCAAAACTGATCGTCAGGCTCTCTGGTGGCATGCCCCGGCCAGCGCTTCCAGTACGCCGACCGCGACCTCGGCTGTCAGGCCGTCCGGGTCATACGAGGGGTCATAGGAGGCGAGCCCGCCGCCGGCAACACGGACATGCCTGCCGATCAGGGCGATGGCTTCGCGCACTTCTTCCGCACGGAGGCCATTGGGCGCATTGTAGTGGTTGGCGGGCGCTTCGAGCGGGTCGTGCGCGTCGAGATCGATATGCAGATAGACATGGTCGACCTCGCCGGCCAACCGCTGGAGAAACGGCTCGAACGCCTCTTGGACACCCTTTGAGCGCACGTCGCCAACGCGTATTTCCGTGATTGCCGAGCCTGTCAGATCTTCCGATTCCCAGCGGTCGAGATCGCGCGCACCGACGATTGCCGTTGCGGTTTCGGAGACGGGCACATAGCCGGGGACGGTTGAAAGCACGTTGCGCCAGCACCTGCCGGTCAACATGGCTAGACCCATCCCATCGAGGAATCCACTGTCGGTTGTCTCGGGCGTGCAGAAGTCGCCATGCGCATCGAACCAGACAACGCCGAGCTTTTTGCCGCGAACCCCGCTGGTGCCGCCAACCCCGCTCGTACCACCAACCGCAGCGTTGCAGTTGCCGGAAAGCACGATCGGCATACGACCTGCATCGCATGCCCTTGCAACCGCTTCGGAGAGGCGCCGTTGCGCTTCAAAAATAAGATCGCCTTCGGAGTCGTAGCTCACCTTTGTTTCGACATCGACGACGCGGGCGTCTGTCCCAGAGGCCGCGAGCCGTTCAACGGCGCCGTGGCGCAGCACTCTTTCCGGCCCAAGACCGCAACGCCAGTCCCGCCGGCCAGAGTCGTAAGGCAGTTTGATCAGGTCTACTGCATTCATTGTCTGCTCACAAAACGCCTTTGGTTTGCGGCGTACCGTTGAAATATTTCACGAAGAACGTCTTCGTCAGCTTCGGGTGGTGTGCGTTGGGCCGCGAGAACTCGATTTCATATCCGCACTTTTCGTAGAACCCGGCGGCTTGAAAGCCGTTCGTGACGAGATTGATATTGTTGTAGCCCTTGCCTTCATATCGCTCTTCCAACGCGTGCAACAGCCGGGTTCCGTAACCTTGCTTTCGGTGCCGGGCATCGACCCAGATGTCATCGACATAAAGTTCGGCATAGGCTGAATAGGCATTGAGAACGCCAATCGGCTCGCCATCGTCGTTGTGAGCCACGATGGAAAATGTTTGGTAGTCGCAGACAACGCCGTGAAACGTTTCGTGTTCCTCGTGCCCTTGTGTCACTTTTTGTTCAACCTCCGGCGGCAGTTCGTCCAGAAACTCAATGTTGTCGCGGTGCATGAAGACCTCGGTGGGTGTTTGCATAGGCTGGGTGAGTATAGCTCGGCGATTGCGGATTTGCTTTTCGCTTGACTCTATCCGATGGCTTCCACAATCGTGTTTCGGGCTCTCGTGTGTGTGAGCAATGATCGCGTCGGAGGTTTCAATGTCCGGTGATGTTCAGCGAACTGGTTCGCGAAGCGGCAGGTCCGCTTGGAACCACCATCCGCAATTACCCATTGAGATCGCGCCCTATTTCAACTGGCCGCCGGAACCGGTGCGCACCGCGAAGTGGTTTGTGCGGCTTTGGCTGCCGCTTACCGAACGCGGAATGATCGTCGGACTTTCCATTCTCACCTGGCTCTATCTGACGCCGGCGTTAGAGCGCTGCCAAACGCTTGCCTTCGACTGGATCGCGGAAATCTACATACGTAACTTCGCGCTGATGTTCATCGTCGCCGGGGGTCTGCATCTTTATCTCTACTCGTTGTCCAAACAGGGCAGGACGCTTAAATACGACGCCCGCGATCTGGCTGAAAACAACCGCACCTTCAGCTTCAGGAGCCAGGTGAAGGACAACATGTACTGGAGTCTCGTGAGCTGCGTCGCGGTTTGGACCGCCTATGAAGTGACGTTCATGTGGGGCTTTGCCAACGGTTATGGCTTCATGATCGAGTGGAGCGATAATCCGGTGTGGTTTGCGGCGCTGTTTCTCCTGGCGCCGTTCTGGACCGCGTTTTCGTTCTACTGGATCCACCGGCTGCTGCACTGGCCGCCGCTCTACAGGCTTGCCCATGCGGTGCATCACAGGAACTCCAACATCGGCCCGTGGTCCGGCTGTTCGATGCATCCCGTCGAGCACATCCTGTGGCTGATTTCCGTGGCGGTCCACTGGGTGATCGCTTGCCACCCAGTGCATGTGATCTATTACCAGCAGATCCAGATCATAACGGCGATCACGTCTCACACCGGTTTTGAGGGGCTGGTCGTCGCGGGCAGGAACCGGCTTGCCATGGGCGAGTTCTTCCATCAGCTGCATCACCGCTACCACGAGTGCAATTACGGCTCGTCCGAAACCCACTGGGACCGCCTGTTCGGCACATTCCACGACGGCTCCGAACAGGCCACGGATGTCATGAAGGAACGCCGCAGAATGATGCACGCCTGAGGCGTGAAGGCTGCGCTGTCGCTTGATAAATGTGACTGGATCACCGGGCTGGATCTCCACAAATGTTACGCCAACGCGGAGAAGCTTGTCCCTACATCATCGGTTTGGTCTTTAACGCTATCGGTACTGTCGACTGCATAGTCCGACGCGGGCGTGGCCCGATATGCCTCTGACCTGGGCCGTCAGTGTGCCGCCGGGATTGGCTGTCACCTGCTGCCCGCCAGTTGCATCCTCAGGCGGCGGGAGCCACGGGTTCCGCTCGGTGGACGTCCAGCTGTCAATCGACTGATCTTCAGTAAGGAGCGTCACCACGTCGTCCCATTGGAGTGTAAACTCGTCGCTCTCACCATCGGCTTCGATCGTTTCCCCTAAGAGTTGGCTTCGAAACACTTCGCCTGCCTGCACATTCGCGCCGCGGTGGAACGCGAAAACGTCAATATACTGAAGCCGCCACGGTGCGCCCAACAGCCTGCCCAGCGTGTGCAGAAATCGATCGGGATCTTGACGCGTCTCTCGGTCGGCACCGCTCGCAAATGTCCGCCTGAGCTGTTCGCGATCCACAGCTTTGTCGTCGTCATGCTCATAAACCTCAACCGACATAACGACGCTTCCATGGGGCGGCAAGCGAATGAAGGTGCCGCTCCCGGTCTGACGGGGAAAGTTATGTACATTGAGAGGATCTGAGGCGGGACCACCAGGTTCCGGTTTCTCGTCCGGATCGTCAGGTGCGGGTATCACGTCGGAAAGGTAGGCATTTGCCTGTTCGGTACGCCCGTTATATGGCGCTGTCAGAAATACGACGAACGGCTCATCAGCAAAGGAGAGCCGGTCCACCGACGCCTCCCTGATAATCTTGAGACGTTGCGCCTTGATCTCGACAACGATCCATCCGTCGTCCCGCTCCTGCTGTGTCAAAGGCGCTGTACCTTCGTTGATTTGATAGGTGAATTCGTACACGCCCTGATCGCCGCCATCGACAAGGAGGGTACGCTCGATACGATTGCGGCTGGAAAGCGCCGAACTTATTTGCCGGGCGGTTAGGAAATCCTTCGCTCGTCCGACGAAATCGGCACCTCCCGCGACTACGGTAAAGATAGTGCGCCGAAGGCTGGTCGCAGCTTGAACGATATCGTTGGCCAGATCGTCGACCAACGCCTCCAACGCCTCCGCCAGTCCCGCCGCATCGTTGCGCAGCTGTAGCGACTGCGGACGTTCAGTGAACGGTCCGATCGTGTAGGTGTCGTCGTCACCCTCCTCGAAATCGTCGTAGATGAGCAGAATGTTGTCTGTCGTCCCGCGCCGGTCGGTTTTCGGCAGATGATCCAAAACGATACTTTCGGTCTCACCGCTCGGCAGCGACACGACCGCAGTCACGTCTGCATCGGTTCCGTCGCCGGACGTGGTTCCGGTTCTGAGCCGCAAGCGGAGATACCAGCCGTCGGCACTTGCCGCAGACTCCAAATCGACAGCCGACGGATTGACGACCGGGTAGGGGCCGGCAGAAAGGAACTGGTAGGGCAGGCGACATAGATCCTCGAACTGTCCTGTCCGCTCCGCATCGACCAGTTTGTCCGGATCAGAAATCAAATCTTCCTGCCAGCATTGTTGCACGGAGGCCAGGCCCGCCGCGGAGCCTTCCCGTTTCACACGCTCCCACCAGAACCATGCAAGGCGCTGGCGTGGCGGCAGCGCCCGGGCATCCACAGCGCGCCCGGGAGAGGGACCTATGACCTCATCTAAATAATCGATCCACTCCATTGTGGCGCGGATAGCGAGATCCTTGACGCCGGCGAAAACATAATCGGCATCTGATGTGCAAACCTCTGGCCGCTCTTCATTCTCCACGCAGCGTTCACTCTCGGTCGAATGTGGAGAGTGAGTGCCGATGATGGACTGGCAGTGCGATCGTGGGAAGTACATGCCTCCCTTTCCCGGACGGAAATTCAGTTCGTCGGTGACCAACCTGCGCTCGGGTGCCTGGACCCGCGATAGCCAGGTGGAATCGAGCGCAATTCCAGTCGGTTCAAGCAGTACCAAATTTTCGGGCACCCAATGATTGACACTGACGGTCACGGAGCCGGCGTTGCGGCACAGGCGCCACTCCTCGCAGATTACGAAATTCTGGAGTGGCGAGAGGCCGCCGCAAATCGGTTGAAGCACGGAGTCCATTGTATCGCCTCGCAGCAATGAGCATGCCATCGAGTAGGCTCCGTGATGGCGCGGCGCGCCTGAGCGTGTGCGCTCATAGGCGCCGCTGTAAAGTGGCGAATTGACGTTCCTTCTGGCCGGCTCCGTCTGATGCCACGTCATGCACCGGCGGTAGGGGTAATCGACCCAGTTCGAGTGAGAGTAAAAGTCCTGCACCGCATGCACGGACACACCGATGATGTTATGGGCGGCGCCTACATCTCCGATTCCCGGTCCTTCCCTCATCGCCGCCCAGTAAAGTCCGGCCAGCGTGCCGGCGGCGTAGCGCACCCAGTTGGCGCGAAGTCCTTCGATGGTAAATGTGTCGTCGAAGTGGAGTTTCGCCAACTCCGAAAACCCAACAAGTGCCGCCTTGGTGCGATCGCTGGAGATGCCATCACTCGATACACTGCCCTGCGCCCAGAACAGCGGGTTGTAGAGATACGAATCGATGTAGTCGGCATGCCAGGCGACGGCGTCTGCAGCTGCTGGATCGAATCCTGCGCCCTCGTATACCGGTTCTCCCCCCATCAATGCCCGCTTGGTGATGTCTTCGTGATGCCACGGGCGACCGCAGAGCACATCCTCGCCGGCGAAGCCGAACGCCTTGGACATGTGTGCCGTAACCGTGACCATCAGCAACAACGAAACGCTAAGCGCCCGTGCGAGCTGGCAACCGCGTTCCCACACCTTGCTTCTTGAAGCACCCCGGCAGCTGTACGCCATTTTCATTGCACAGGCTCCTCCACACTCACGATTTCCGTGATGAACAACCGATCCGTGATCCGGTTCGCTTGAAACGCGGTTTCGCCGACCATGGCGTGAAGGTCGTTCAGCGAATTCAAAGTAACTTCGATGCTCGTGACGTCCGCATTTTGGTTCTGTTCAAACTCCACCAAAACACGGAACCTGTCGCCTGCGGCAACGTCTTGAAGCTCGTCATGTGGCTCTTGCGGCTTCACAATCGTCACCGATTTGATCTCGTCTTCGGTGCACGCTCCAAGCGGCTCGTGTTCCGGGTACACCCGCCCTGAGTTCATGCCATCGAGATCGTCTTCTCCGAGCCCTATGGTGAGTGGGACCCCGGGTTCTGCAGGCGCGACGTCAACCGCGAGCCGGTCGTGGACGATGATTGGACACTCAGCGGTACCGGCGCAGCGAGACGTGAGCCTGAGTTCGTGCGGACCGAACGAATGTACGGTCATCTTGATGTCCTGCGTCCGTCCGGTTTCGGCATCGACAGTAAATCCTTGCACGGATTGTGGCGGCGGACGCACTGCGCCGGAAGCCGCCACTTCGGTAGCCCGATAAAGATCAAGGTGAAGTGCGTTGCGCTGGTTTCCCGGAAACACCGAGAAATCGGGTGGCAGGGTCACCCGCGCTTCAATGACCGGCCGGGGCTCTGGCTGGCTCGTTAGCAACTCGATCGCCCCGGGTAACGCTTCGTGCTGTAGGTCGAAGGGAGCGCTGGCCAGCACCGTCGGCCCTCCCCCCCAGGAGTTCTGATAGTGGTATGGCCCGACGGCTGCCAGTCGGTTAGGGTGAAACAGAAGCCGCGCCTCGTAACGCCCATGCTCCATGGCGTGCCAAATTTGCCCTCTGTCGTCGATAGAGCCGACAGAGATGGTGCGCTCATCGCTCGAAACGGGAAAGCGATGTTCAAGTTTCTGCATGAGAATGCTGCAATCTCTGAACTCACCCGGCAGGCGAGCGAACTCAAGCGCCAGATGTCCGTCCAGGAACTCCGATCCTTCAGGAAGTGTAACCGTGAATTCGACATCGCGACCGACCACTACCCGCTCACCTGAGCTCACGCTCACGGCGAATGCGTCCGGTGCCGGCAACACGACGAACTGCTCGCTGCTGGCCAGATACGGTGGTGGCGGCCAGCTGCCCTGCTGCCGCAGACGCTCCTCTTCCTCCAGATCCATTGCCGGAACTCCAAGAGCCGCGACACTGTAGAAACCAGGCTCCAGATCGGCCGGCAACATCACCCCTTCGGGTGGGGCGACCACCCAGGCATGAACTGGTTCCGGGTCTTCAAACGATACTGGTGTAACTGTTTCCTGGATCGTTGCTACGCGATAGAGGTTTACCGTGACGTCGCCGTCTATGTGCGGTCTAGCGTCCCCGACCAAGATCAGTTCGTACTCCGTGCCCTGCAAATAGACGTGCCCATCGGGAAATTCAAATGCTAGCTCTTGCGGACCGGGTTCTTCCTTTTCGGCAGGGAAAACGTGAAAGCTTTTCTCCCCCGCAAACACCTCACTCCTATAGCCGTCATAATACACTAACCAGGTAAGCAAGAACCGGTAGGGGCCCGGGCCGGAAGTGTCACCAATAACAAATTCAAATGCGCTGTCGACCAACTGGCTTTGTGGATCTGAGCCGGACTGCGCCGACCCTGTCAGGAGACCCGGATTTATTCCGATATGGTGGTAATAAACAACCACCCACTGTCCGGTTGCATCACGCTTCAAGACCTTGGCGAGCATGGTATGCGTGTTCCATAACGCGGAATCGGGGAGCTCTGGGACAATGCGGATAGGAGCGCCGACCCTGAGCGCATTGTCACTCTCGATCCGCAGTGGCACGCTTGGTGTCGCCCGTAACACCGAGATAGTTTGTCTGTCGAGAACGAAACCGTCAGCGTCGCGGACCTGAAGTTCGTAATCACCGGGCGTTTGCGGCATATGAAAATCGAAGTTGGATCCAGCCTCTTCGAACACGGAATATCCGCCACCGTTGTACGGCGCGACCAAAACCCCTTCGCGGGTCAGCCCAGCGTCGCGGCGGACATAAAGACTCACCGGGAAATCTGGGTAGCGCACGGAAAGCGGCACGACTTCGTTAGGCAGGAAAGACGTCCGGTCCAGTTGCAGGAGGCCCGGAATTTCTTCCACAGGATTGATGATATAGGTGTGGTGATCTACTGCGGGATGAGTCGATTCCACAATCCGCGCCGTCGCCGAGGTGAGGGTGTCGTTCAAATTCGGAATCGCGGCGGTGCACTCAAGCACTCCCGACATTTGCGGTTGACCGTCCATATCGGACACCACCCATTCCCAGATGTAATTGTTCTCAACGCAGCCGCTGAAGGACAGGTATTTGTAGCCGCCACGCTGTGTGAACTGATAGTGCAGACGAACCGTGTCCCCGGCGTGCGGAGTTGGTGGGTCAATTGCGATCGATTGAGCAAGTGCTGTGGAGGACGGCAACAAGGTCACCAGCGCCAGAACGACCAATCCCAGACGCCGTGCTAACACACGGCGCAAGAGTAACCGGCATCGAAGAATCGTCTTCGAAACGCCCATGGTTGTCGGCGCTTGAGCACCCTCCCTTTGCCTTCGAGGCAGAAGTGACACGTTCCAAATGTGCCGGTAACGCGCCCATCTGCTGGAAAGCCTAACAAAAGTACTTCCTGCGCGCGAGTCGCTCGTCGGACGGCCATGAATGAGGCTATCACGCTCGCCAACAAGATCGCCTGCGTGACGTGGGCTGATGCCCCCAGCGGGGCCAGCCGATCTCTCCTGCCAGCAGCAACAAAACGTGCGGGCAAGAAGAAAGCGGACGTTGCCCTGTTGAACATTGAAAAAGTGCTTTTGCCTGATCCGCCACTTTCCGGATCTTGTGCCCAGTGTAGAGGTGGTCGCCGTACCGGCAGGCCACGGTACTCGACGATCAACGGTTCGATAACGCCCGTGCAGGCATTAAGGATCCGTTCGTCGCGGGCAGGAACCGGCTTGCCATGGGTGAGTTCTTCCATCAGCTGCGTCACCGCTACCGCGAGTGCAATTACGGCTCTTCCGAAACCCACTGGGACCGCCTGTTCGGCACATTCCACGACGGCTCCGAACAGGCCACGGATGTCATCAAGGAACGGCGCGGAATGATGCACGCCTGAGCATGTGTCAGCGTGGTCTGCAGCAGCCGATGCCTGATACGAACACCGAATCCGAAGGGCACATGCGGCAAATCTTGGCAACTTTTGACCCGTTTCGCCTGATATAGCCGCCATAGGTCCACTGTGTGGGGCAGCTCATGTCGGTCGGTACGTGAACGATATAGGGATTGCCGACATAGTTCGGGTTGCCGGAGCAGCTTTCACCGCGCGGCGGTGTCTGAATGGATCCCTCCAGCCCCTCCAGTCCAGGAAGCCCGGCTGTGAGCGCCGTGTCCTCTTCCAGCGGTTGCGGAGTTTCGCTATCGGGTGTTGCGTAGAGGTGATCCAGAGGGCTCGAGTCGCGCACGCCGGTGAGGCGTGTGACCTCTTCATTGCGCATTCCCATTGCCGCCTGCATCACATCGCGATAATGAGATGGGCCGCCTGAGAGGACGTTGATGCCGCCGAATATCTGGCCGACACCCAGTTCTAGGCAGGCGAATGCCACTTCACGGTCTTCGAGTTGTCGGACGGCCGCGGCCGCGCGCCCCAGGGCATGCCCGTAGACCAGGGCTTCCTCGTACTTCCCGAGGCCACGTTCGCTCATGTAAGTGGTTTGAACGAATCCGTGAAAGCGGTTCCACAGCTCCGAACTGCGCGGCGTGTCCGTCGGGCAATCCACCGCAGCGAAAGCCGGCGTCGCCGAAAAAACCATCATCGCTGTTATCGCCGCAACCGCCAAGGAATACATAACGCCATGTTGCATCGATAGAGGCGTGGTCGCTTTGACCCGAGGCCGTGAACGTCCGATCTTGAATTTCGCTGTCGGCAGCATGTGCACTTTCCTCCACGTTGCCAGAATAGAAGCTTAGATCGTGGCTTGAATGCCCGTTAACAGTCATGCCAATGACCCGTTACGCCCCCTTCTTGTCCTCCGCTAGATGCTGGAACAACCGGTCGGCGCGGGCGGCGAGCAGCGCTTTGCCGTCGCGTTCGCTCCAGTCGTAAATGCCCTTGCCGGATTTGAGGCCGTAGTTTCCCGCGTTGACGAGTGTCGTCACTTCTTCCGGCGGCTTTGTGCTCGTGTCGATGGCGGGAAACAGAAACTCGCCGAAGGCATGCAGGATATCGAGACCGCCAAGCTCGGCGGATTCGATAGGTCCGGTGTCCGAGTACCGGCGCCCCAGCGTCATCTTCATGGACGTGTCGATCGCTTCCGCCGACGCAACCCCGTTTGCCCACATCGCCCAGGCCTCGCGCAGAATGGCGAACTGCAGCCGGTTGACGATGAACCCGTCGACTTCCTTGTCCATGACCGCCGGGACTTGCCCGGCCGATTTCAGAACATCGCACGCCCATGTCACGACATCGCGCGAGGTTTGCGGCCCGCCGCACACTTCGACGAGCGGCATGAGCTGCGCGGGATAAATGAAATGCATGGCAACGGCGCGTTCGGGGTGCTTCATGCCGCCTGTCATGAGGCTGATCGGCTGGCCGCTGGTGGAGCCGAGAACGATGTCTTCGGCGCAAACCGCATCGAGTTTCGAGAACACCTCGATCTGCAGCTCGCGAACCGCCGGCACCGCCTCGATGACGTGATCCGCTGCCGCCGCATCGCCATAGTCCACGCTGGTGGAAATTCGGGACAGAGAGGCGCCCGCTTCTTCGCCGTCGGTCAGTCCTCGGTCAACGAACTGATCGAAGTTACCTTTGATGGCGGTGAGTGCCCGGGCCAGACTGTCTGGGTTTCGTCCAATCAACTTCACGGCCTTGCCGGCGCGCGCGAAGACCTGAGCGATGCCCTGACCCATGAGACCATTGCCGATGATGGCGACGGATTTGACCGCGTCTGCTGAAATCATGATTCCGAGTGTCCTTTGATTTTTGCTCTGGAAGGATAGTGCCGGGGCGAGAATAAGCATAGCCTTCTGCGGTTGCCCTCGAACCTCGCGACAACCAGAGACGTGGTTTCATGTATGACTGATTTCCTGAGCGACGGACCTGAAAATACCCCAGCGGCGCTTGTGTTCGCCCATGGTGCCGGAGCGCCGATGGACTCCAATTTCATGAACGCCATGGCGCAGTTGATCGCCGGTCATGACGTTCGGGTACTGAGGTTCGAATTTCCCTATATGGCCGAGCGCCGCGTGACCGGCAAAAGGCGGCCGCCACCGCGCGCGGAGACGCTTATGGACTATTTCGCCGGCATCATCGGTGAGGCTCCGGCGCCTCCGGGTGCGGCGCTTTTCATCGGCGGCAAGTCGATGGGCGGACGTATCGCGAGCCTTGTTGCGCAAGCCGAACACGATGCGGGCCGGGTCGCCGGCCTGATCTGCCTTGGCTACCCGTTTCATCCTCCCGGCAAGCCAGATCGGCTTCGTACCGATCACCTGATCGGCTCCACGGTGCCAGCGCTTATCTGCCAGGGCGAGCGCGATCCGTTCGGCACCAAAGAAGAGGTCCCGGGCTACGGGTTGCCCGCGGCAACGCGCGTTCACTGGGCACCCGACGGCAACCACGACCTCAGCCCCCGCAAAGCGAGCGGCCGCACGGCGGAAGACAACTGGACGGACTGCGCCGCCACAATCGGCGGATTTATCGGGAGCGTGGTTTAGAGCACCGCGTGCCGCGCCCGGGCACCGCGCTCGATGGCGGCGAGGGTCAGCTTGTCGATGTTGAGGGCATCGCGCAGCATCTGCAGGAACCGCAGTTCCTCCTGCTCTACGGAGAGGTCGACGGCGGCAACTTCCACCGCCAGCGCATAACCGGTTTCGTGCAGTTTCTTCGGCAGGCCTTCCGCGACCAGGGAGAGCACCGTTCCGAGGCCGTCTTCCTCGCTCAGGATGTCACCGCACTCGCGCGCGATGTGCACAAGCCGTTCCGGATCGAAATCCTGAAACACCGGCAGGTGCGAGACGATCTGGCCGATACGGTTCAGCTCGCTGTCTGAAATCTGCCGGTCGACGGCGGCGATCGTGACCATGACGTAGATAAGCGCCTGGTGGTGGCCAATGGTTTGCGTCATGCGACAGCTCCTGATCCTGATGCCCGGGTGTGGCGTTAAGCGGTTGAAATAAGCGTCTTGCGCCGATTCAACAAGGCGTGTTGTCCAGAAAATCGCGCACCGCGTCAATAGCGTCGACGAGACCCATGCGCTCAATTTCAAGCGCATCGGGAAATGCGGTTGAGAAGCGCGACGCGAGCCGGCTGTCAAGGACAACGAAAACACCACGGTCGCGGGCAGACCGGATGAGCCGCCCGAACGCCTGGCGCAGCCGCAGCCGCACGATCATATCCTGATAGGCATTGCCACCGAACGCCGCGCGCCGCGCCCGCTCCAGCACATTGGGCTGCGGCCACGGCACCCGGTCGAGCACGATGAGACGCAGGCTGTCGCCCGGCACATCTACACCGTCGCGCACCGCGTCGGTGCCGAGCAGGCAGGAATTGCGGTCTTCGCGGAAGAGGTCGACCAGCGTGCCGATATCGATCGGGTCGACATGCTGCGCGAACAATGACAGGCCGGCTTCCGCCAGAGGGCCGAGCAGCCGTTCGTGCACGGCGCGCAGGCGGCGGATCGCGGTAAAGAGGCCCAAGGCGCCACCGCGCGATGCGAGCATCAGTTCGCGGTAGGCGGCGGCCACCTGATCGACGGCGTCGCGGTTTACGTCGTTGACGACGATGAGGCGCGCGTTGGCGCCGTAATCGAAGGGCGACTCGTAAGCCTGGCGCAGCGCCGGGACCGCGAGATGCGCGGCACCTGTACGCATTTCCGCATTCTGCCAGTCGTCCGGCACATCCTTCGGCCGGTCCTTGAGGGTGGCGGACGTGATGAGAACACCGTCGGCGCCTTCAAGAACCGCCTTTGCAAACGGCTTCGTTGGATCGATCCAGTGCCGGTGAAGGCCGGTATCGATCTCCTGGCCGAAGGCGGTTTCGATGGAGAACCATTCGCTGAAATCGGCTTCAGGCTCCGCGGTCAGCGTGCGCAGCATGTCCTGCCAGCCGGGCAGGATGAGCGCGGCGCGGCGCATCAGGCCGCGCACCAGCGCCTCGATGCGCCCGCGCTCCACGCTGTCGAGTTCATCGGCGTCATCGTCGAGCCGCGCATTGAGCGTTTCGGCAAGCGCGCGCAATGGCTGTGCGATCCGCGCAAGCGCCCGGTCGAGCGGGCTGACGGTCGCCGAAACATCCTCATTGAGAGGCCGGCAGTCTGTTTCGAGCGCGTAACCGGTCTGGCCTTGCGTGCGTGCTTCGACCTGAACCCGCACTTCGGCCAGAAACGCTTCGGCTGCGTTTGCCGGTGCGCCGCCATGCAGGCGCTGCATCCAGCCGGGCGAGGGCAGTTCGCGCGCCGCGTCGATGATTTCCTGCATCAGGTCTTCGGCCTGCTGGTCGTCGTTCGTGAGGCCGCTCAAGCGGTCGGCAAGGCCGCGCCCGCGCCGCCCACGCGCCTCGGGCCCGCGTATCCAGCGTCTGAGTTCGGCCATCTCAAGGCCTGTCAGATGGCCCGAGAAGGCGCTGTCCGCCGCATCGAACACGTGATGGCCCTCATCGAAGATGATGCGCGTGATGGCGTCCGTCCCCGCCGGCAGGTCCATATCCTCAAACGCGTCGCCAAGCGCTGCATGGGTCATCACCAGCGCATGGTTTGCGATCACCAGGTCGGCGCGCCGCGCATCGCGCTGCACTTTCTCGATGAAGCATTTGCGGTAATGCTGGCAGGCGGAATAGATGCATTCGCCGCGGCGGTCGGTAAGGCCGAGCGACAGCGGCGTGACGGTGCGTCCGCGCTGGGTGTTCTCGCCGGCAACCAGCGGCAGCAGCCAGGCAGGAAAATCGCCGCCGACCATATCGCCGTCGCGGGTGGCCCGCGCCCAGCGCGCGACAAGCGCGGAGAACAGGGCGGCGCGGCGCGAACCCGCGCCCTGCCGCGCCGTCCATTCCTGAAAGTTCAGCAGGCACAGATAGTTCTCCCGGCCCTTGCGCACGACGACTTTGCGCGTCTTTCCCTGGCCATTGGCGTAAATGCGCCGCGTCTCGCGTTCAAGCTGGCGCTGCAGGTTCTTGGTGTAGGTGGAAATCCACACCGCGCCGGCATTGCGCTCCGCCCAAAGTGCGGAGGGTGCGAGATATCCAAGTGTTTTGCCAAGCCCGGTTCCCGCCTCCGCCAGAAGAATGGTGTTCTCGCCGGCCTGCGCCATCGGTTTGAACACCCGCGCGACTTCGCGGGCATATTCGCGCTGGGCATCGCGCTCTTCCGCGCTGTCCCCGAGAAGCCGCCGCAACAGGTTTTCCGCTTCGCCTGCTTCAACGCCATGCGATGCCGCCGGCGGTCTTGGGCCTGGATCCTCCCAGTCGTCGATCCTGTCCCAGACATTGAGGCCGGTCGCGCCAAGGCTTCCCGCATCGCCCGCACCGCCGTCCAGGCTTTCGATAATGTAGGGCGCCCACGGCCAGTGCGCCGCATTGAGATGGCGCGCGATCTGCAGGGTCTCGCGCTTCGGTGCGATGTCCGAGCCCGCGAGCCCGTCAATCAGCGCGCGCGCAATGGCATGCAGGTCCGACGCCGCATCCGTTTCCTCCAGCCCGAGTGCGCGAGCCAGACCGCGCGGCGTCGGCAGCGCCGCATGCGCCGGGCGCGCAAAGGCGAAGAGCTCCGCCACATCGAAATGCGGTGCGTTGGCGGCGGCGCGAGAGAGCTCGTTCGATGCCTTGGCGGCAAGCGCCATACGGCTGATGGTGAAGGCAGCATGACAAACGAAGTGCGGTTCGCCGGCAAGCCGTTCAAGCGCTTCGTCGGGCGCGCAGACTTCGGTTGCCCCCGCGCCATCGCGGCGCATCACAACGGTGCCGCTCGCGGCAAGCGCCGGGATCGCGTCAAGCGCGCGTCTTCCTGCTTCCGTCGAACTCTCTGGCATAAGTGTGTCCACAGCACCTCAGATAGGACGCGCCGATGCGATTCGGCACCCTCTTTGAAGTTTGTACCCCTCTTTCAAGCTTGTACCCCTCTTTCAAGCTTCTACCATTGACGGCATCCCATGTGGCGGGCATACACCGCGAACATTGAAACGCAATGGCTGACTTGAAATGTTTGAAGATCTGGCGCTTCGCGAAGCCGCACTGGAGAGCAAGGCGTGGCCATTTGAAGAAGCCCGCAAGCTGCTTGCCCGGATGGAACGGCGTGGCGTCGACCGCAACGATATTCTGTTCGAGACCGGATACGGTCCAAGCGGCCTTCCCCATATCGGAACATTCGGCGAGGTTGCGCGCACGACCATGGTGCGCACCGCCTTCCGGCTCCTGACCGGCGATCAGGTGCCGACCCGTCTGTTGTGTTTTTCCGATGACATGGATGGCCTGCGCAAGGTTCCCGACAATGTCCCGAACAAGGAAAAGATGGCGGCCTTCATCGGCAAGCCGCTGACCCGCGTGCCGGACCCCTTCTCGGACGAATATGAAAGCTTCGCGCACCACAATAATGCGCGCCTTCGCGCCTTTCTCGACCGCTTCGACTTCGAATACGAGTTCGCCAGCTCAACCGACTACTATACCTCCGGCCGCTTCGATGAAGCGCTGATGCGCATGCTCGAAGTCTATGATCAGGTCATGGAGATTATTCTCCCGACCCTTGGGCCCGAACGCCGCCAGACCTATTCGCCCTTCCTGCCGGTCTGTCCGCGCACCGGCAATGTGCTGCAGGTGCCGATGGTCGAGCGCGACGTGAAGCGCGGCACCATCGTTTATCTCGATCCGGAGACGGGTGGGAAGACGGAAGTCTCCGTCACCGGCGGTCACGTCAAATGCCAGTGGAAGGCGGATTGGGCATTGCGCTGGTTCGCGCTCGGCGTCGATTATGAAATGGCGGGCAAGGACCTGATCGATTCCGTCACGCTTTCAAGCAAGGTGTGCAAGGCGCTCGGCGGCCCGCCGCCGGACGGCTTCAACTACGAGCTCTTCCTCGACGAAAACGCCCAGAAGATCTCAAAGTCCAAGGGCAACGGCCTCACCATCGACGAGTGGCTACGCTACGCCTCGCCGGAAAGCCTGCAGCTCTTCATGTATCAGGGCCCGCGCAAGGCCAAGCGGCTCTTTTTCGATGTCATTCCGAAAAACGTCGATGAGTATCTGACATTCCTCGGCAAATACTCCGAACAGGAACTCAAGGAACAGCTCGGCAATCCGGTCTGGCACATTCATGCCGGTAAGCCGCCTGTGAGCGATGTGCCGGTCACCTTCGGACTTTTGCTCAACCTGGTCTCGGCCAGCAACGCCCACGATGCCAATGTGCTTTGGGGCTTCATCGGCAATTATGCGGGCGAAGTGGCACCTGAAACCCACACGGTTCTGGCCGCCATGGTCGACTACGCGATCCAGTATTTCCACGATTTCGTCAAGCCGACGAAAACCTACCGCGCACCGACCGATGTTGAACGCGCCGCGCTTGAGCAACTGGCGGAAACACTGCGCGGGCTCGACCGCTCAAGCGATGCGGAAGCAATCCAGAACGCCGTTTACGAAGTCGGCAAGGCGCATCCCTTCGAGAACCTGCGCGACTGGTTCCGCGCCATCTACGAAGTGCTGCTCGGCCAGAGTCAGGGCCCGCGCTTCGGCTCCTTCATCGCGCTTTACGGCATCGACGAGACCATCGCGCTGATCGAAAAGGGGCTCGCCGGCGAACTCGGCTGACGCGCCTTACTTTGGATAGGGCTTCCCGTCGCGGTGCGTAAACCAGCCGCCGCCTGCACGTCCCAGGATTTGCAGATCGATGTCCGCGTAATGACCGTCGTCGTCTTCCTTGCGGCTGCCGATCTCGAGATAGACCGCATCCGTGTCACTGTCATTGACGAGGTGGTGGCCGTTTTCGGTACCTGCCTTGAAGCCTGCGCTAAAGCCCGGCGCTAGGTCGGTCCTGCCGTCATCGGTCACCAGAGTCGGTGTGCCGGAAAGGATATAGACGAACTCGTCCTCTTGGCTGTGCCAGTGGCGCTGCGATGACCAGGCGCCTGGCGGCAGGGTCACCAGATTGACGCCGAAGTCGGTCAGGCCGAACAACTCGCCGAGCACTCGCCGCAAGCGCGGCGCCACCGGCGCATCAAACGGTGCCGGATAGCTTGACCCCGCGTGTTCCTCGATTCCGGAAACCTCCAGGGCGGCCGGTGCGTGTTCGCTCATATCTAACTCCGCTGTTCATCTGATGGGCTCTATCTATAATCGGCGCCTCGCAGTCACAAGGGAAGGGCGCGCGAATGCCGCTTAAGGGTCTCTACACATATCTGCCGCAAGAGCGTGTCGTATTCGGCGAACCCGCGGCCGATGCTGTTGTTTCCGAGCTCGACCGGCTGGGATCGAAGCGCGCGTTGATCATCGCCTCCAAAAGCCTCGCCGCCAACGGACCGACGGTTACCGCCGTGCAGAACGCGATAGATGAGCGCTGCGCCGGGCTCTTTACGGGTTGCGCGGCCCATACGCCGCGCGAGACGGTGATCGCGGCAGCTGAAGCCGTGCGGGCGGCGGACGCGGATCTAATCGTCACCATGGGTGGCGGCACTGTCGTCGACACGGTCAAAATTCTTCAGCTTTGCCTCGCTGGAGGAATTGAGACCATCGACGACATGGACCGCGTGAGGCTGCAGATTGGCGCCGACGGCAGGCCGAGGCTTCCCGATGTGGGCCCAAGCCCGGTGCGTCAGATCGCCGTGCCGACGACGTTGTCGGGGGCTGAGTTCTCAATCCTTGGCGCCTCGACCGATACACGCTCCGGCGCCAAAGAACCCTATCTCGGGGCGGACATCTGCCCACGCACCGTGATCCTCGACCCGGAAGCAACCCTTGCAACGCCTGAGTGGCTGTGGCTCTCGACCGGCATCCGCGCCGTCGATCACGCGGTGGAGACCGTCTGTGGGACCAACGCCAACACGTTCTGCGATGCGCTGTCGCTGCATGCTCTGAAGCTCTTTTCGCAATCTCTGCCGCGCTCGAAAAGCGACCCGGGCGACATGGACTCGCGGGCCGAGTGCCTGCATGGCACCTGGCTTGCGTCATCTTCGATCATGCGCGTGAGCTACGGCGCATCGCACGGCATCGGCCATGTGCTCGGTGGCCTGTGCGGCGTGCCGCACGGGCATACGTCGTGCATCCTGCTGCCGCACGTCATGCGCTGGAACGCCGGCGTTACAGGCGGGCAACAGGCGCTCATCGCCGAGGCCATGGGACGGCCGGGCGAATCCGCTGCCGATGCGGTCGCCGATCTCATTTCAAAGCTCGGCCAGCCCGCGACATTGCGCGACGCCGGCGTTGAGCGTGGCCAACTGGAAAAGATCAGCGAAATGGCGCTCGCAAACCTCTTCGTCAAAACCAATCCGCGCAAGATCGAACATGCCGGACAGGTTATGGAGATTCTGGAGGCGGCCTGGTGATGTTCGACTGTTACGGCGAGGTGAATATGGGCCGGTTGATCAGCCGGCACGCGCGCTGCCGCCCACATCACACGGCCGTGGTCTGTGGCGGCGAACGGCTCACGTACCTGGAATTCAACGACCGGGTGAACGCATTCTCCAACGCGCTGCTGGCGTGCGGACTGCGCAAGGGGGACAAGGTTGCGACGGTCCTTCCCAACTGTCTTGAATTGCTCGTGCTCTACTGGGCGGCGGCCAAGACGGGTATTGCCGCGGTGCCCTTGAGCCCGCTGCTCAAGGCGCCTGCCCTGGCGCGCCTCCTGGACGGTGCCGGCGCCGCCATGGTGATCGGCGCCCCCTCGCAGGCGGAATTGCTCGCGGCAGTACGCATAGAGGACCCGGGCATTCGGACGGAGCGGTACCTGATCACCGGCGAGGCACCGGAAGGCTTCTGCGCCTATGACCGGTTCATTGAAGGCGCATCTCGCACTGAGCCCCCCGACGCCGGTATCAAGGGCGGCGATCTTTTCAACATCATCTATTCGAGCGGCACGACCGGTGAGCCCAAGGGCATCATTCACACGCACTTCATTCGCGCCATGTACGCCATGGTGTTCGGGGCTGCCTGGCGCATGACGCCGGAAAGCGTTGTGCTGCAGACCGGTGCGCTGATCTTCAACGGCGCTTTCGTGACCATGCTGCCATGCTTCTTTTACGGCGCCACCTACGTGCTTCACGAGGCGTTCGAAGAGGAGCGGCTGATCGAAACCATCGCCGAAGAGAACGTCACCCACGTCATGATGGTGCCGGCGCAGATCATCGCGGTGATGAATTCGGCGAAATTCACTATTGAAAAACTTGCAACGCTGGAGATGATCCTGACGCTCGGATCGCCCCTGCATCTGGAACACAAGCAGCGTCTCGAAGCGGCGTTGCCCGGCAGGTTTCACGAGCTTTACGGCCTGACCGAAGGATTCATGACGATACTCGACCGCGCCGACTTCGCCACAAAGCCCGGTTCCGTGGGCGTGCCGCCACCTTTCTTCGAAATGCGTATCGTTGGTGACGACGGCCGCGACTGCAATGGCGGTGAGGTCGGAGAAATTGTCGGGCGCGGTCCGATGGTCATGCCCGGTTACTACAAGCGCGACGACCTCACGGCTCAGACGATCCGCGACGGCTGGCTCTTTACCGGTGATCTCGGCTACGTCGACGAGGATGGATTTCTCTACCTTGTCGACCGCAAGAAGGACATGATCATTTCAGGTGGCATCAACGTCTATCCCCGCGATATTGAAGAGGTGATCGTCATGCATCCCTCGGTGCGCGAAACCGCCGTATTCGGCATCCAGCACGATAAATGGGGTGAAACACCGGTTGCTGCCGTGATCTTGGCGGACGGACAGACGGTCAGTGCAAGCGAGTTGCGCGACTGGATCAACGAAAATGTCGGCGCCAAGTTTCAGAAGGTTCACGATGTTCTTGTTCTGGAAGAATTCCCGCGCAGTGCCGCCGGCAAAACGCTCAAGCGCGAATTGCGAGAGACATATTCCAGAACATGAAACGGTCTGGAGCGCTCCCGGCCGCAACTCCAAGAAGATGTCATTCAGCACTCGCCGGTCGTCAATGCGCGGCGCACTGCTAGAGCATGTTTCGATCACACTGAACCACTTGATGGTGCCACATCCGTCCACTCGGTTAGGCGCGGCGCGCAGTGCGATGCCGGGCATCGGGCAAGCGCCGGAACGACGCCGATGGGCGGATGTGGCCCACCGAAGGCCGGCTTTTCGCGCCTACTGGACAGTGTTGGACACTGCTTGTGGTCGGCCAGACCACGGCGCAGTGTCCGCCTCGCCAGCAAATGCGAAAAACCGGTCAAGTGCTTCAGTGTGATCGAAATATGCTCTCTAGACTTTGCGGCAAGTCGGGACGGATCATCGACCACTCAATGTTGCAGAGTTCGCACCGCATGATTTGAAGCTCCTGTGAGCTTGAATCAGGATTGTGCCGTGACCGGTAACGAGACCGCCCGAACGTCCGCATACGAATGCGCTTTCACCGTCAGTTTCACAAACCGGATAAGAGTAAAAAATGACCCGAAGGCGTCCTTCCGCCGATTTGCCAGACCGTTGGAGGCGATCTACTCTACGCCAACACACGACAACGCAGTGCGCAGGGGACATTCCTATGAAGCTGGCCCGGATCTTCAGCGATGACAAAGGCGAAAGTCACTTTGACGATGTAGAAATCTCCTTTTCTGACACAGCTTTTATTGAGGGCGCACAACCCATCGGGTTAGCGGAAGCTTGGTCAGCAGAGCGCGTTTCTATGGCAAAGGTGCCGCCTGGCTGGTCTGACCCGCAACATCCGACGCCTGCACGCCAGATTGCCGTCTTTCTAAGCGGGGTCGCGGAAATGGCGACGAGCGACGGGGAAACTAGAGTATTTGAGAAAGGCGATGTCGTCATGCTCGAAGACGTTAGCGGCAGCGGACACGGGACGCGCTTTGCGAGTGAAGGGGAGGCCTTGGTTGTCCTTATACGGCTGGCGTGACACCCAGTACGAACTTCTGTTCCTGGAACATTTTCCCTGTGCCGGTGCGCGCGCGAAGACATCTCAAGGTGAGTGCTAACCGGACATCCTCCGGAGCGGCGTTTACCGCGTGTGTTTATGATTCCTCAACTGGCACGCACGCGAATCTTCACTGGCTTGCCCACACGATGCGCGCCATCCACTCGACTTCCTCGATGTCGAGCACGCGGTTTTCGTGTTCGGGATTAAACGATGCAAGTTCGACGAAGTTGGCGGTCTGGCGCGCCAGCAGTTTTGCCATGACCTCGCCTTCGGTCGTCTTGACGACCACCCGGTCGCCGCGCCGCACATCCGAATTCGGCGAGACGATCACCGTGTCGCCATCGCGAAACACCGGCAGCATGCTGTCCCCGGTGATTTCGAGCGCGTAGCAGTTCTCATCCTTGATGTGCGGAAACTCGACCTCATCCCAGCCGGCACCGACACTGAAGCCGGCATCGTCGAAAATGCCGCCGACACCGGCCTGGGCAAGCCCGATAACCGGAATGAGCCGCTTTACCCCCTGCGACAGGCCGCGGCCCTGGATCAGGAGATCGACGAACTCTTCGACCGGTGCTCCCGTCGCCTCAAGCACCTTGGACACACTTTCCGTGTTCGGCCAGCGTTTGCGGCCGTCAGCGCCCGTGCGCTTCGACTTGTTGAACGTCGTGGCATCAAGGCCGGCCTTGCGGGCAAGTCCCGATGGTGTCAGATCGTGGCGGGACGCCAGGGCATCCAAGGCGTCCCAGATATCTCTATGCGTAAACATGGCATGCGACTCTTGTCACAGGCGCTCCCGGTATTAGGAATAAATACTCCATAAATGGACTAAAATCCAGAAAGAATTGCGCCTTCGACATTTCACTTGAGTTTGCCCGTAAAACCGCGCTTTTTCTGGGCAAGCGGTGCCACCGGCGCCGCCGAAGCGAGAATTTTGATGTCCGCACACGCGACAATCTACAAAATCTGCAGCTCCAAAGAGTGGGCCGCGGCTGAGGCTTGCGGCACCTACACCGGCTCGGCCGATGATGCGCGTGACGGTTTCATTCACTTTTCCACCGCCGCACAGGTCCCCGGCACCGCGGCAAGGCACTTTGCCGGCCGCGACGATCTCGTGCTTGTCGCTGTGGCTGCGCCGATGCTTGGCGAGGCGCTGAAGTGGGAACCGTCGCGGGGCGGCGATCTTTTCCCGCATCTTTACGGCGCACTCGGCGCTGATGCCGCACGTTCGGTCATACCGCTGCCGCTCGGTGCCGATGGCCATGCAATACCGGATCTGGAGGACTGAAACAGGTGTTCTCTCTGGCGCGTCCCTTTCTGCACGCCCTTGATGCTGAAAAAGCGCATGGCCTTGCGATATCCGCGCTCAAGGTCGGTATATACCCGCGTGCCCGTCAGCGCGATCCCGATGTCCTTGGCATTGATCTGTGGGGCATGCGGTTTCCCAATCCACTTGGCATGGCAGCCGGTTTCGACAAGAATGGGGAAGTCCCCGATGCGCTGCTGGCCATGGGTTTCGGCTTCGCCGAAGCCGGTACGGTGACGCCTCTGCCTCAGGCGGGAAATCCCAAACCGCGGATATTCCGTCTCGCAAGCGATGCCGCGGTCATAAACCGGCTCGGCTTCAACAATGAAGGCCACGAAGCGGTTTACCAGCGGCTTCTGGCGCGCCGTCCCGCCGGTATCCTCGGCATCAATATCGGCGCCAACAAGGACACCGAAGACAAGGCGGCCGACTATGTCGACGGCCTGCGGCGCTTCTACGCTCTGGCAACCTACTTCACCGTCAACATCTCATCGCCGAACACGCCCGGCCTGCGCGGGCTGCAGGAGCGCGCGCCACTTGAAGATCTGGTCTGGCGCCTCATGCGCGCGCGCGCCGATGAGGCGGGTGGCGCGACGCCGAAGCCGTTGCTCTTGAAGATCGCACCGGATCTCGATGACGCGGAGATCACCGATATTGCCGAAGTGTGCCTCGATCACGAAGTGGACGGGATCATTGTGTCCAACACGACACCGGAGCGACCGGCCCTTATGTCGCCTGAGGCCCGCGAGGCCGGCGGCCTGTCGGGCAGGCCCCTGTTTGCGCTTTCCACGCGGATGCTTGCCAAGGTCAGTCTGGCGACGGGCGGTCGAATTCCGCTGATCGGTGTCGGCGGCGTTGACACCGGCGAAGCGGCCTATGCCAAGGTCCAGGCCGGCGCCTCCCTCGTGCAATTGTACACCGCACTCATCTACCAGGGACCTGAGCTTGTCGCCCGCATCAAAAAAGACTTGGCGCTTGCACTTGAACGTGACGGTCATTCCACTCTAAAAGACGCGGTCGGCAGCAAGGCCGCCGACTATGCCAAAGCGCCATAACAGCCAGGATCCGCATTTCATGAGCGTTACCATTTATCATAACCCGAAGTGCTCCAAGTCGCGCCAGACCCTGGCGCTGCTGCAGGACCGCGGCATTGAACCGGAGATCGTGGACTACCTGAGCGATGCGCCCACCGAAGCCGAACTGCGCAAGGTGCTGGAAAAACTCGGCAAGAGCCCGCGCGACATCTTGCGCAAGGGCGAAGCGATCTACAAACAGCTGGAACTTGGCGATCAGAGCCTGTCGGATACGGCGCTCATCGTGGCAATGGCCGGCAATCCGATCCTCATCGAACGACCCATCGTGATCTCCGGCGACAAGGCAGCCCTTGGCCGCCCGCCCGGAGCGGTGCTTGAGATCCTGTAATGCGGTTCAACCGCTGCGCGGCGCTGCGAATGTGGCGCGCTCAAGCGCGGGAAACCGTGCACCAAGCGATAAGCCCCTCACCACAAAGAACACGATAAGCGCCGCCCACAGCCCGTGATTGCCGAAGGGCCCGGTAAGCGCCCACCAGGCGGCGAAGTAAACCGCAACGCTTAGTATCATCATGTTGCGCATTTCGGCGGAGCGTGTGACGCCGATATAGATGCCGTCGAACTGAAAACAGGCGACACCGGTAATGGGCACGAGCGCTGCCCAGACGAGGTAACTGCGCGCCGCCTCGCGCACCTCCGGATTAACGGTCAGCGCATCGATGCCGTAGCCCCCGAACAACCAGATCGAAGCGCTCATCAAGGCGGCTCCCACAACAGCCCAAAGGCTCGACAACCGCACCGCGTCACGAAACCGCGCCCGGTCCCGGGCTCCCGCCGCCTGACCGCTCAGGGTTTCCGCGGCAAATGCAAAACCGTCGAGCATGTAGGTGACCAACATCGTCATGTTGAACAGCACCGCATTGGCGGCAAGCACCAGATCGCCGGATCTGGCGCCTTGAGCGGTGAACCAGGTAAACGCAAAGATGAGGCACAGGGTGCGCACCAGAATGTCGGTGTTGACGGCAATGGTGCGCTTGATCTGAACGGTGTCTGCAATGCGTTGCCAGCTCCACGCGCCCGCGCGCCCCGAAACTTCCCGGTGAACGAGCCACAACCCCGTGCCGGCTGCGAGAAATTGCGCGATGACGGTGCCGTAGGCCACGCCCTCCACGCCCATGTCGAAGCCCAGAACGAAGATTGCATCGAGCGCCGTGTTGGTGAGGTTCAAGAGGATCTGCAGGGCAAACGCGATTTGCGCCCGGCCCAGTCCGATGAACCAGCCGAGAAACGCATAGTTGGCAAGTGCCGCCGGCGCGCTCCAGATGCGGATGTCGAAGTAGGTCCGCGCGTGTGCTTCAACCTCGAGGCTGCCCTCGATCAGGTTGAATGCGACCCGCGAAATCAGCGAAGAGAACACCATAAGGACAATGCTGCAAACGATGCCGACGAGCAGGGCACGTCCCAGCACGGCGCGCAGTTCATTGTCGTCGCGGGCGCCTACGGCCTGCGCCGTGAGCCCCGAAGTGCCCATGCGCAGGAAGCCGAATGCCCAGAACAGGAAGCTGAACAACATCGCACCAACGGCAATGGCTCCGATGTAGTAGGCATCGCCAAGCTGGCCGAGGATCGCCGTGTCGACAACGCCGATCAACGGCTCCGACACATTCGATGCCATGATCGGCAGAGCGATGGCGAGAACGGAACGGTGCGTCAGGCGAACCTGTCCGGCAATGTCCGGCAGAACCGGCCGCGGCTGAAACATAGAGATACCGAGTGCGGATTAGCTTCGGCGGTTGCTCTACCACAGCTGCCGGTCCGCGCAAACCGCACGCTGGATGTTTGAGCCTACCCGGTAAATTCGATCTCGCCGCCGGGCAGGAGATAGAGCACCAGCGCACGGCCCCGGGTCACCGTTGGACAGTGATCCGAACCTGGTGGATTGACGCACCAGCCGGCACCGTGCCCATCGAACAGGGCGCTCTCGGTTTGCGGCATCACCATGCACACCTCTCCGGTCGGATGGCGGTGGTGCGGGCCGACAATGTCAGTGAGGTCGACGACATCGACGCTCAGGTCATGGGTCTCAGGTGCCGGCTCGATAACGCGGCCGAAGCGGCGGCCTTCGGCGCCGTTTGCACACATCCAGCCCGCCGCGATGGCGTCGTGGCAGGCTTGTTCAATTACCGCGAACCGCGGACTGTCCGGCGGTATCGTGGTATTGAGTGCCGCCTCGAGCTTTCCGTCCACGGGGCGGCCCTTGATCGCGTCGATGACGGGCGACATGATCTCGCTGAACTGTGTCACATCCATTTCGCCTGATTCCCGTTTTGTTGTGTGTAGCGGCCACGATAGCAAGTGGCGGCTGAAAGTTCTTTCATTTGCATCAATCCAGCGATTGCATGCGCGCTTGCGGTCGCGCGGCCGGCGCCTGAACGAATTGAACCGCGATGACACCGCCGATGACCAGCAGCATCCCGATCCATTGGGTCAGGGCCAGCTGTTCGCCGAGCAGAACCAAAGCCAGAAGCGTTGCCCACACCGGGGCGGTGTTGTCGATAACGGCAAACCTGACCGGGCCGATCATGCTGATGGAAACGAACAGCAAGGACGTCGCCACAACATAGCACGCCGAAGACACGAAGAGCGCAGTGAGGCCGGTCGTGGTATGGGGCCAGATGACGGGGATGCCGGAAAGATACACCGTCAGCATGACTGCCGAGGCTGTCAGCGTGACATAGAACATGACGACGCCATCGTCCTGCCCCTTCGTGGTGCGCTCGCTGATCATAACGATGCCGCACATGCCGAGCGCGGCGAGCACCGCCGGTCCGATGCCGCGCCAGTCCGGCACACCGACCGGTGTGCTGAGCGCCAGGGCTAAACCGATGAAGACGAAGCACAACACAAAAACAAACCGCATTGAGATCCTGCCACGTCCCAGTACACCACTCAAAAGCGCAACGATAATCGGGTAGGTGTACATGATCAGGATCGCCAGGCCGACGGGGATGTACTTTACCGCCGAGTGCATGGCGTAGAACTCGATGCATAAAAACCCGCCGAGCGCAACGGCGCCTGATTGCTGCAGGGAAGGCAGGCGCAGTGATACGCCGCGCAGCGGCAGCCAGATGAGCAGGCAGGCAAGAAACACGAACGGCCGCACAAAATTGACCGCATGGATATTGCCGCCGCCCGCGTAGATCAGGGGAACGGTCGTAACGTTGAGCGCGAAGACCATTGCCGAAAAGAGCGCCAGGCCGCTGCCGAGATGTGTACGCGAAGTGCTGTTCACTGTGCGCGCTCAGTCGCCGCGGTTGCCGATGGACGGGCTGAACACCATCAGCGAGAGGATCTCAAACAGGATCTGCCCGCCCGCCTGGGCGGTCGTGGTATTGGCGTCATATTGCGGCGCAACTTCCACCATGTCGCCGCCGACGACATTCAGGCCTTTCAGGCCGCGCAGCAGGTCCATTGCCTGCCGCGTCGAGAGGCCGCCGACCTCGGGCGTGCCGGTGCCCGGGGCGAATGCCGGGTCGAGGCTGTCGATGTCAAAGGAGACATAGACCGGTCCGTCGCCGATCACGTCGCGGGCCTGCCTGACGACCGCCGCGACCCCTTGCGCTTCCACTTCATCGGCATGCACAACCGTCATACCGGAATCGAACGAGAACTCCCAAAGATACTCGGCGGCGCCGCGAATGCCGATCTGGATCGTGCGTTTCGGGTCGAGTACGCCGTCGAGCACCGCCTGCCGGAACGGTCCGCCATGGTGAAACTTTTCGTCGTCGAAGGCGCCTGCCGTGTCCGCATGGGCATCGATATGCACCATGCCGACCGGTTCGCCGGCGCCCACGGCACGCAGGGCGGGCAGCGAGATCGAATGATCTCCGCCGACCGACAAAGGCGCCACTCCCGCGGCGATGATCCGCGCGATATGCGCCTCGATATCCGCGTGGCACCAGTCGAGCTTGAAACGCGAGCGGAACGGCACGTCGCCGATGTCGGCGACTTTAAGCTCCGCCACCGGGGCGCATTTCAGGGCTTCGTTATAGGGGCCGATGCGCTCGATGGTGCGAACCGCGCGGGGACCGAAACGCGAGCCGTTGCGGTTGGTGACGGCGAGGTCCATGGGCACGCCGACAATCGCCACCTGAAGGTCGCCGAAATCGGGCGCGTCGGGATCGACGGGGTGGCTCGGCGCGGACAGGAATGTCGGAATGCCCGAGTAGGGCGGCGGCCGCGAACCGGATGCATTGAAGATCGTATCGGCGACGGCGCGGAAACCCTCATCGAATATTTCCCCGCCGTGCTTGTCGGCGTATTTCGCGCGCAACCGTTCGAGTTCGTCCTTGTCCATGACCGTCACCCCATTCAAAGCTTAGAGAACGTGACAGTAAGACAAAATGTGCCGGCACTGAACGCGGAAATGACGCACGCGTGGAACCTCAATGCTGCGCGGGGCCAAATCCATTTGCGGACTGCAGTTCGCGCACGTAGCGGATAATGTCTTCCAGATCTTCCGCGATGACGCTCGGCTGTGCAGGCATGTCGCCGTACGGCCAGTGATGCTGGCGCACGCCCGCGGTAACCGCGCGGCGGAACGATTCGTCGCCATGATGGCCTGGATTGTAGAAAGCGTGAAGGAACGGGGGACCCTTGTCGGTACCTACTGCGTTGACGCCATGACAGGATGCACACGAATTTTCGAATGCAGCTTTGCCGCGCACCGCCTGGAGCGACAGATTGGGCTGCACGAACTCGGCCGCGGTGCTGTCCGTCTGGCCGAACCGCCCATAGGCAAAGACCGCAATGACGGCAAAAATAGAAACGCAAATCACGATGACGTACAGTTTGCTTTGACCCATGCCGGAAAACCCCGTTTGAGAAGCTCGTTGTCAGGAGAGACGCGCGGTACGCAGTCTCAGAGCGTTGCCGATCACCGAAACGGACGACAGGCTCATCGCCGCCGCGGCGATCATGGGCGACAGCATGAGGCCGAACACCGGATAGAGCACGCCGGCGGCAACCGGTACGCCGAGCGCGTTGTAGATGAAGGCGAAGAACAGGTTCTGGCGGATATTCGCCATGGTCGCGCGCGACAGCCGCCGTGCCCGCACGATGCCGCGCAGATCGCCTTTGACGAGCGTAAAGCCCGCGCTTTCAACGGCCACATCCGCTCCGGTTCCCATGGCAATGCCGATATCGGCCTGCGCCAGCGCCGGCGCGTCGTTGACGCCGTCGCCGGCCATGGCGACCTTATGGCCGGCAGCCTGCAGGGATTTGACGATCTCCGCCTTGCCATCGGGCAGAACGTCGGCATGTACTTCGTCGATGTCGAGGCGCTCCGCCACCGCACGAGCGGTGCGTGCGTTGTCGCCGGTGACCATGGCTATTGTCAGTCCCTGGGCGCGCAGCGCTTCAAGCGCTTCCGCTGTTGTCTCCTTGACCGGGTCCGCAACGGCGACAAGGCCGGCGAGCCTGTCGCCGGCAACCACGAACATGACGGTCTGACCTTCGTCACGCAGGCCATCGGCGCGCCGTCCGGCGCCCCCGGAGTTGACGTTCAGGCTTTTCAGAAGCGCGGCGTTGCCGAGCGCGACCCGTTGACCGTCGATCCTGCCCATCACGCCCATACCGGTAATCGCTTCGAACTCTTCGGCTTTCGGCACAATGAGATCGCGGGCCTCGGCGCCGGCGATAATGGCCTCGGCCAGGGGATGCTCGCTGCCGCGTTCCACCGAGGCCGCAAGGCGGAGCACGTCGTCTTCGTCGAAGCCGTCATGGGGCAGGACCCCGGTGAGTGTTGGTCTTCCTTGTGTCAGGGTGCCGGTCTTGTCGACAATCAGCGTGTCGACATCGGCGAACCGTTCCAGCGCCTCGGCGTTTTTGATAAGGACGCCGGCCTGTGCGCCTCTGCCGGTGGCCACCATGATCGACATCGGCGTGGCGAGGCCGAGCGCACAGGGGCAGGCGATGATCAGCACCGCGACGAAAGAGATAACCGCATAGCTCATCTGCGGTGCCGGACCCCATATGCCCCAGACGATAAACGCGGCGATGGCAGCCGCGACGACCATCGGCACGAACCACCCGGCGACCACGTCGGCCAGTTTCTGGATCGGTGCGCGGCTGCGCTGTGCCGAGGCCACCATGTCGACGATCTGGGCAAGCATGGTGTCGGCGCCGACGCGCTCCGCCGTCATGATGAAACTTCCGGTCCCGTTCAGAGTGCCGCCGGTGACCTGCTCTCCGGCGGTCTTTTCAACCGGGATGGGCTCGCCCGTCAGCATCGACTCATCGACGCTTGAGCGTCCTTCCGCAACGGCACCGTCCACCGGGATTTTTTCTCCCGGCCGGACGCGCAGCCGGTCGCCTGCCACAACCTCGTCGAGCCCGATCTCGGTTTCGCTGTCATCGTCACTGACTTTCAAGGCGGTATCGGGTGCGAGACGCAGCAGAGCCTTGATCGCATCGCCGGTTCGCTCACGCGCCCGCAACTCCAGCATTTGTCCCAGCAGAACGAGAACGATGATGACCGCCGCCGCCTCGAAATAGACGCCGACCGAGCCGTCAGCCTCGCGGAACTCTCCCGGGAACAGGTCCGGCGCCAGGACCGCTGCAACGGAATAGGCAAATGCAGCACCGGTGCCGATGGCAATCAGTGTGAACATGTTGGGCGAGCGGTTCACGATCGACGCCCAGCCGCGTTTGAAGAACGGCAGTCCGCACCACAGGACAACCGGCACGGACAGGGCGAACTGCGTCCAGTTGGCAGCGCTTGCGGGAATGATACTGTGCAGAGGCACGCCGATATGCGGCGCCATGGCGAGAATGAACACCGGCAGCGTCAGCGCCAGACCGATCCAGAAACGCCGCGTAAAGTCGACGAGCTCCGGGTTCGGCCCCGCATCGAGGGGCGGTATGCCCATCGGTTCCAGAGCCATCCCGCATATGGGGCAGTCGCCGGGGCTCTCCTGCACGATCTCCGGGTCCATCGGGCATGTGTAGAGAGTGCCCTCGGGCATCGGTTCAGTCTGCACCGCGCCGGCCAGATAATCATCTGGAAGCGCATCGAATTTCGTCTTGCAGCCCTGTGAGCAGAAAAAGTGCCGCGCGCCGGCATGAGAGCTGACAAACCGCGCACTTGCCCGGTCGACGTTCATGCCGCAGACCGGGTCTTTGGCGGTTATGAACGTGTCGGGGGCGCCGGAAAATTTTGTCTTACAGCCGCCACAGCAGAAGTAGTAGGTGTGGCCTTCATGCTCGTGGCTGTGTCCGGCCGTGGCCGGTTCGACTTCCATGGCGCAAACCGGGTCGCGGACAACCGGGGTATCGGATGTGCCCGCCGCGGCGTGCTGATGTACTGTCGAAACTGTCATGGGTCTCGTCCCGCGCGGCCTTTAGACGGCGCCTCAGGGTAAGTTGTTAAGGAGATGTAGACCTTCCAGTCACTGGAAGGTCAAGACTTTACCCGACTAGGCCGACGATCTTGCCGAAATGCCGCCCTTCGGGAAGCGACATGAGTGCGCGGCCCACATCTTCGAATTCGAACCGTTGTTCGTCGATGGTGGGTTCGATGCGGTGCAACTCCATGGCACGCACCATGTTTTCGAGCATTTCGCGGCTCCCCACCGTCACGCCCTGAAGGCGCACATTGCGTGTCACGATCCGGCCGAGATTGAGCTCGCCCGCGTTGCCGCTCAAAACGCCGATGACGGATATGGTGCCGCTTTGGCGGACAGCTGCGATCGACTTTTCAAGCGTGCCCGAGCCACCGACCTCAACGACATGGTCGACGCCTTTGCCGCCGGTGTGTTCGAGTGCCTGTTTGTGCCAGTCGGGCACGTCGCGATAGTTGATGGTGTGGTCCGCGCCCATGTCACGGGCGCGCTCAAGTTTTGCGTCGCTCGATGACGTTATGATTGTCCCGGCGCCCTGCATCCTGGCGATTTGCAGCGCAAACAGGGACACGCCGCCAGTGCCCTGCAGCAGCACCGTGTCGCCCGCCTTGATACCGCCCTGTTCGACAAGCGCGTTCCATGCGGTTACCGCGGCGCAGGGAAGGGTCGCGGCCTGTTCCGCCGACATATGAGCCGGCGCTTTGACGACCGCATCCGCCGGCACCAGCATTTTCTCCTGCAACGTGCCATCAAGCGGGCCGCCGTGTGCGCCTTTGTGTGTCGAGGCGCTGGCGGTGCCGAAAAGCCATGTACGCGAGTATGTGGGGCAGACGAGATCGCCCGGTTTGAGATGGCGAACCTCATCGCCCGTTGCCGCGATGCGTCCCGCGCCATCGCACAAGAGGACCAGCGGCAGCGTGCCGCCCATGCGCCCGTACCCGCCCTTGCTCATGATGAGATCGCGCGGGTTGATGGACACCGCTTCCATGGCAATGACCACATCATGCGGTCCGGGCTCTGGTTCCGGCCGCTCTGCGGCGCGAATGTTTTTAGGGCCCCAGTCGTTTTCCAGAAGCATGACTTTCATGAGCGGTTACTCCTGCACGATGTCGCCGATTTCAGCTTCGGAGAAGCCTGCTTCCAGCAAGATTTCACGGCTGTGTTCCCCGGCATTGGGCTGGTGCGCGCGCACCGGCAGGGCCTCGCCATCGATGCGGAATGCCGTATCGAGCGCTTCCATCTCACCTTCGGTTGGATGTGTGTACGGGCGGAAAAAGCCGGTTTCGTTCAGATGCGGATCGACGCGCAGGTCTTCCAGCCGGTTGACGGGGCCGCAGGGAATTTCCGCCGTTCCCAGATCTTTAAGCCACTCCGCGCTCGGCCGCGCCGTCAGAATCTCGCCGACGATTTCATAGAGCGCGTCGATGTTCATGGAGCGGGCGTTCATTGAAGAAAAGCGCTCATCGTCCGCCATTTCCGGCCTGCCGGCGAGCGCCCAGAATTTCCGCCACTGCCGGTCGGTATAGGCGAGCATGCAGATATGACCATCGGCCGTGGCGTAGGGGCGGCGTCCGGGCGACAGCACGCGCGGGTAGCCGTAGCCGGTCAGTGGCGGATCGAAAATGGCGCCATGCTGGTGTTCGAGCAGTGTGTAGCCGACAAGGCCTTCAAACATCGCCGTCTCGAGATAAAGACCCTTGCCGGTGCGCAGCCGTTGCACAACGGCCGCCATGAGCCCGGTGCTGGCCAGCAGAGCGGCAGTCTTGTCGGCGACGATGGTCGGCACCAGAACCGGCGCGCCGTCGCGTGCCTCAAAGGTTCCAGCAACCCCCGACTGCCCCTGAATGACATCGTCATAGGCCGGCATGCCGCCGTATGGGCCTTCTTCGCGGTAGCCGTGCAGGCTGCCATAGATGATTTGCGGATTGCGTTTGAGCACTGCATCGGGATCAAAGCCCAGCCCGGCGATCTTTTGCGGGCGAACGTTATGCACGAAAAGGTCGGCGCCATCGATCAGCCGCCACAACGCCTGTTTCGCATTGTCGCGCTTGAGGTCGAGAACAATCGAGCGCTTGTTGCGGTTGCACCCCAGATAGAGCGACGACATGCCCGGATTCCGCCCGAACCCGATGTCGCGCGTCATGTCACCGCCGGGCGGCTCGATCTTGATCACGTCGGCGCCGAAGTCACCCAGCATCTGCGTTGTATAGGGCCCGAAGATGACGGTGGTCAGATCGAGCACGCGCATGCCGGCCAGCGGCAGCATGGGAGACGGCAGCGTGGGAGGGGGCGCCAAACGCTTACCCCCGCTGCGAGAAGCGTCGCCCGACAAGTGCCGCGGCGATATTGGTTTTCTGGATGTCGATGGCACCGCCGGCAATGCCCCATCCCCAGCCGTCGCGCATTTTCTGCTCGACCGGGTGGGCGGCGGAGTAACCGTATCCACCCATCAGCTGCATTGCCTTGCCGGTCACCTCGCGCACCATTTCGTTGGCGAAACATTTGGCGATCGAGCTGTCGCCGACCGACGGCAGGCCCGACTGCGCGTTGACAACGGCGCGATAGAGCAACAGCCGCGAGGCATCGAGCTTCATCTTCATTTCTGCGATATTGAGCTGCACAGCCTGGAAATCAACCAGCGGTTTGCCGAACTGCCGGCGCTCCTGCACATAGGTCAGCACATGGTCGAACGCCGATTGCGCGATCGCCAGACTCATGGTGGTGTTGCCGCAGCGCTCAAGGTCGAACGCTTCCATCAGCTGAGGGAACCCGCCGGCCTCGACAACAAGATTCTCCGCTGGCACATGCACATTGTCGAAATACATGTCCGCGCTTGGAATGCCGTGAAATCCCATGAGCTCTTCGCGCGCGCCGAAACTGAAGCCCTCGGCACCCTTTTCCACAACCAGTGCGCCGATGCCCTTGGCGCCAGGCGTGTCCGACATTCGGCAATAGACGAGATAGGACTCCGCATGGCCGGCGCCCGAGCACCAGCGTTTCATGCCGTTGAGGACATAACCATCGCCGGTTTTCTGCGCCCGTGTCTTGAGATCGGTAAGGGCGCTGCCGGCATCGGGTTCGGACATCGATACGGCAACGATTGCATCGCCTGTACAGACTTTCGGCACAAGACGGTGGCGCAGGCCTTCCGGCGCGAAATGCGCAATGGCGAGGATCGGGCCGAAACAGGATTCAAACACCGGAAATGCAACCGCCGGTGAAATCCTGGCGAGTTCCTCAAGCGCGATGACCGCATCGAGGTGCGATTGGCCGCCGCCGCCATATTCCGATGGTAGGTTGATGCCGAGAAGCCCCAGCTCGGCGTAGCGTTGGACAATTTCCGGTCCGACCGGGGCGTTGTCCGCCTCGCAGGTGCGTGCCGCGTCGGCAAGTTCTGATTGCGCAAACCGCCGCACCATGTCCTGCAGGGCGGTCTGTTCTTCGCTAAGCGTAAAGTCCATCAGTGGTGCTCCGGCAGGAACGCATCAAGTGAGCGCAAACCCCTCATAGCCCTTGGCGGCGACGTCCGCCGTCTTGGCGAGATAGTCGGGGTTTCCAAGGTAGGGCATGAAAACGCGCGGCTTGCCCGGCACATTGGCGCCGAGATACCAGGAATTGCATGTCGGATAGAGCGTGCGGCCCGCAAGTTCGTTGACGCGGCCGACCCAGCTTTCTTCCGCCTCGCTCGTCGCTTCTACGGTTGTGGCACCTTGCGCTCGCGCATAGGCAATGCAATCGGAGATCCACTCCACGTGATGCTCGATGGAGGTCATCATATTGGTGAGAACCGAGGGACTGCCGGGGCCGGTGACCATGAAGAGGTTCGGAAAACCGGCTGTCGCGATGCCGAGATATGCGCGCGGGCCCGCTGCCCACTTGTCACTAAGCAGGGCATCGTTCCGGCCGCGAATTTTGATTTTGTTTATCGAACCGGTCATCGCATCAAAGCCGGTCGCAAAGACGATGGCATCGAACTCGAACTCACGGCCGCCGGTTGTAAGCCCGCCGGGTGTGATCTCCTCAATCGCTGTCTCGCTCACATCGACCAGCGACACGTTAGGCCTGTTGTAGGTTTTGTAGTAATCGGTGTCGACACACAGCCGTTTGCAGCCGACGACGGATTTCGGCGTCAACAGTTTCGCCACCGTCGGATCATCGACGATGTTGCGTATCTTGCCGGCGATAAACTCACCCGCCGTTTCATTGGCCTGTTTGTCCACCAGGAGGTCGTTGAACGACGCCATGAAACCGAGGCCGCCGACCTCCCATTTCTCCTGATAAATGCTCTCGCGCTCTTCCGCTGTGGCGTCGAGCGCCGACTGCTCGTTAACGATATAGAGGGTTCCGTTGCGCGTCGTCTTCTCGATGGCGCGCATTTTCGCGTAGTTTGCCTTGAAGTAGCGCTCATATTCCGGGTCGAGAGGGCCGTTATGGGCCGGCACGGCAAAGTTCGGCGTGCGCTGGAACACCGTGAGATGTGCAGCCTGTTCCGCGATAAGCGGGATCGATTGAATGGCCGACGATCCTGTGCCGATGATGCCCACCTTGAGGCCGGTAAAATCGACCCCTTCATGCGGCCATTGCCCGGTGTGGTAGGTCGCGCCCGCAAAACTCTCAAGCCCCTTGAAGTCAGGCGTGTTCGTCGACGAAAGACAGCCTGTCGCCAGGACGCAGTGGGCCGCGGTAAGGGTGGCGCCATCGTCGGTGAAGACGCTCCAGGAGCCGGCATCTTCGTTGAAGCGGGCGGCGGTTACGCGCGTGTCGAACTGAATGTCGCGGCGCAGATCGAACCTGTCCGCGACATGATTGGCGTAGGTGAGAATCTCCGGCTGTGCCGCATAACGCTCCGTCCAGTGCCACTCCTGCTCCAGTTCGTGAGAGAACTGGTAGGAGTACTCCATGCTTTCAACATCGCAGCGCGCGCCCGGATAGCGGTTCCAGTACCACGTGCCACCGACGCCACTGCCGGCCTCGATGATCCGGGCCGAGAGGCCGAGCTCGCGCGCCCGGTGCAGCAGATACATGCCGCCGAACCCGGCGCCGACAATGGCGACGTCGACATCATGCGGCGACGCGCCGTTCGTTGTGCTGGAGGATTTTGACATGGCGGTTCATATCCATTGCCTGAATGCCGCCGGTGTGGCGGCCTGTTTGGTCGCCGCGCATACTAGATGGAGAAATTGAGATTGCCACCCTGTTTCCATGCCGCACCGCTCGCGCGGCGCAGCCGTTCGCGCCTATAGTGTCCGAATGGTTCTGGATGCCCGCATGGAAGATGGTCCGCCGCCAGCCGTGGACATGGCCGCACCTGTACTGCCGGCATCGTTTGAGCGCTGGTTTGCCGGGCGTGGCTGGTTGCCGCGCGCGCATCAGCTGCGCCTTCTCGAGCTGGCGCTTGAAGGCCGTTCGTCGCTTCTCATCGCGCCGACCGGCGGTGGCAAGACGCTGGCCGGTTTTTTGCCAAGCCTTGTTGAGCTGACCGTGCGTGCCGCGGTGCGACCGCGGCCGAAAATCAGCCCCGGTCTGCACACGCTTTACATTTCGCCGCTAAAGGCGCTTGCCGTTGATGTCGCGCGAAACCTGGAACAGCCGATCATGGAGATGGATCTCCAGATTTCGGTTGAAACGCGCACCGGCGATACGCCCCAGTCGCGCCGCCAGCGCCAGCTGCGCGACCCGCCGGACATCTTGATGACAACACCGGAACAGCTGGCGCTTTTGATCTCGCAACCGAACGCGGACCGCCTGTTCGGCGATCTGAAAAGCATTGTACTCGATGAGCTTCATGCCCTGGCCCCCAGCAAACGCGGCGCTCTGCTGTCGCTCGGTCTTGCCCGCCTTATGCGGTTGGCGCCCAGGGCGCGGCGCATCGGCCTCTCCGCAACGGTGGCCGACCCCGATGCGTTGCGTGGTTTTCTCATGCCGCAGCCCGAGGCGCCGGCCGGCGCATTGAGCGAACTGGTCTATGGCGAGGCGGGCGTTGTGCCCGACGTTTCCGTGCTCGCCTCCGATGAGCGGCTGCCCTGGTCCGGTCACTCGGCGCGCTATGCCATGGGTGACATATACAACGCCATTGCCGCGAACGCCCTGTCTCTGGTTTTCGTCAACACGCGCTCGCAGGCTGAAATGATCTTTCAGTCGCTGTGGGCGATGAACGAGCTTTCGCTGCCCATCGCGTTGCATCACGGCTCGCTCGATGTCGGTCAGCGCCGCAAGGTCGAGGCTGCCATGGCGGACGGCAAGCTAAAGGCGGTCGTGTGCACATCTACCCTCGATCTCGGCATCGACTGGGGCGATGTGGACCTGGTGATCAATGTCGGCGCGCCCAAGGGGGCGAGCCGCCTTCTGCAGCGCATCGGCCGTGCCAACCACCGGCTCGACGAGCCAAGCCGGGCTCTGCTAGTGCCCGCCAACCGCTTTGAGGTGCTGGAGTGCCGCGCCGCCCAGGAAGCCGCCCGCGCGCTCAAGCAGGACAGCCAACCGCCGATGGTCCACAAACTCGACGTGCTGGCCCAGCACATTCTCGGCATGGCCTGCGCCGGTCCCTTCGATGCCGGCGATCTTTATGAGGAGATCCGCAGCGCCTATGCCTATGCCGGTCTCGAGCGTGAAGACTTTTTGAAGGCGCTCGATTTTGTGGCGACGGGCGGTTACGCGCTGCGCAACTATGAGCGCTATGCAAAACTGAAAATCACGCCAGCGGGCCAATACCGTCTGGCGCATCCAAGATTTGCCCAGCAGTACCGCATGAATGTCGGCACCATTGTCGAGGCGCCTAAGCTCAAGGTGCGTCTCGTCAAGAAGCGCACCGCGCGTTCCGCGCCGCTTGGCCGCGGCGGACGCTATCTCGGCGAAATCGAGGAAGGTTTCATCGACCAACTCGTTCCCGGCGACACGTTCGTTTTCGCCGGCCACATCCTGCGCTTTGAGGGTCTGAACGAAACGGAAGCCTACGTAACCCACGCCAAGGCCGAGGAGCCGAGAATTCCGGCCTATATGGGCGGCAAGTTCCCGCTCTCGACCTATCTTGCCGAACGGGTGCGCGAATTGCTCGGCGACCAGACCGGCTGGGCCAACCTGCCCTCCCAGGTGCGCGACTGGCTTTCAGTGCAGCGTTTCAAGTCGGTCATCCCGTCGCCCGACCGTATGCTGATAGAAACGTTCCCGCGCGGCCGCAAACACTATCTCGTCTGTTACCCCTTCGAAGGGCGGCTCGCCCACCAGACTTTGGGTATGCTTCTCACGCGCCGGCTTGAGCGTTTCGGTGCCCGGCCCATGGGGTTCGTGGCGAGCGAGTATGCGCTGGCGGTCTGGGGCCTGCGCGATCTGAGCTTGATGATCGAAACCGGCCGACTTGCGCTGCCGGAGCTTTTTGATGAAGACATGCTCGGCGACGACCTTGAAGCCTGGCTTGCCGAATCGAGCCTGATGAAACGCACCTTCCGCAATTGCGCGGTGATCTCCGGCCTCATCGAGCGCCGCCACCCGGGGCGCGAAAAAACCGGCCGACAGATGACTGTCTCGTCCGATTTGATCTACGACGTTCTGCGCGAACATGAATCGGATCACATCCTGCTGCGCGCCGCCTGGGACGATGCCGCGTCTGGATTGCTCGATATTGCCCGGCTTGGCGAGCTGTTGAAGCGAATCGAGGGCCATATTATTCATCGATCCCTTGAAGCCGTTTCGCCTCTGGCGGTTCCGGTGATGCTGGAAATCGGACGCGAACCTGTTTATGGCGAGGCGAGCGAAGAGTTGCTGCGCGAAGCAGCCGACGATCTGATCGAGGAGGCGATGCGCCTTGTCTGAGCGTACAACCGAGACGGCACTGGCCGGGACCGCGAATGCACCGGCGATCCGTCTGTGTGGTGCATCTGTCGTGCCCGACGTCAGCGGTGTGCTCTATCTGCCTTCCCACGAAACCCTGATAGTCGCAGACCTGCATTTCGAGAAGGGGTCGGCCTTCGCCGCCCGCGGGGTCCATCTGCCGCCCTACGACACGCGCTCGACGCTGGTGCGGCTGCGTCAGGTGATATCGGCCTATGCGCCGGCCCGCGTTGTGGCGCTGGGCGACAGTTTTCACGACGATGGCGCGGGCGCGCGCATAGCCGATGACGATGCCCGCGCGGTGCGGGCGGCGACGGCCGGACTTGACTGGGTCTGGATCACCGGCAATCACGATCCGAACCCGCCCGCTGCACTTGGCGGAAGGGTGTGCGACGAGCTTGACCTTGAGCCGTTTCTCCTGCGTCACATTCCCCGGTCCGCTCCGGCAACGGGCGAGATCGCGGGCCATCTCCATCCGGTTGCGACGGTTGCAAGCCGTGGCCGCAGACTGCGGCGGCGCTGCTTCGTGTGCGATGGCACACGCATGATCCTGCCCGCCTTTGGCGCCTATACCGGCGGCCTCAACGTCAATACGCAGCCCTTTGCGGACGTGTTCGGCGGAGCAGGGTTCACCGCATGGATGCTCGGGCGCGACCGCGTTTATCCGGTTTCCTCACGCCGCCTCACGGGAACCGTTTGAAGGCCTCAACCGGGAATGAAGATCTGTTCCGCCAGCACGATGAGCAGGGCGAGAACCGCAAAGCCCGCGATTTCGACGCGCACCCGCGCCGCCCATGACGGCAGGTGGCCGGACTGAGCACTTGTCACGTCCCACACGGCCTGAACCAGAAACGCCGCCAGCAAAATGGCTGTCCCGGCAAGCGGCGGCGTAACGATGGCGGCCCACGCCACCAGAGGCGGCGTCATGGCGCGCAACAGGCGCCTGATGTCGCGTTTGCCGTCATGCAGCTTGAGCGCATAACCCCACCGCGAGCCGCCCATGAAGGCGAGTACGGCGGCGGCATAGGCGATCGTAAAGAAGGCAAAATCCGAAGTGTTGCCGGCGGCTGTTGCGATCCACGTCGCAAGAGCAAGTCCAACGAGCGGCGCAATGCCCGCCCAGCTTGCCATCCGGTAGGCTAGCGGCGGTGAGCTATTATCTGAAGTCTGCACGGTCGGTATCCGGGTTCCCTTGAGGGCGGTCCCGGACTTTAGCGGAACGCCGGAAAGTGTGCTAGCCGGCCTTCGCGCGCAGGCGCTCGACCAACTGCGGTGATACCCGGCCGGTCGGGTTTAGGCCGTTTTCGGCCTCGAACCGCACAATCGCCTCGCGGGTGCGCACACCGATAATGCCGTCGGGCACGCCAGTGTCGTAACCGATGCGGTTGAGGAGAGACTGTACCTCCGAAACCCGCTCCCGCGTGGATGTCTGCGGTGCTGACGAAGCGTTGTTCTGCGTGCCGTTGGTCCAGCCGGCGACTGTCGGGGTCACGGTGTTCGCGTCCGCTACGCTCGCCTGCGGGCGCCAGCCTTCAATAGCAAGCTTTACGTCGAGCAGCTGCTGCGCGGTGAGGCGAGCCTCGATGATGCCGAGCCGCGCTTCAGCATCGGTGTCGCCCTGGCGCGCGGCCAGCGCGAACCACTGATAGGCCTGGGCAACATTCTGTTCCACGCCGAGACCGCGCTCGTGCAGGATACCGAGATTGTACTGGCTATCGCGCAGGCCGAGTTCGGCGGCATTGCGGAACCATAAGGCCGCCTTGGCGAAGTTCGGCTCGCCGCGACTGCCATCGGCATAGATGACGGCGAGGTTGTGCATCGCCGTGCGGTTGCCTTTTTCGGCGGCGCGTTCATACCAGATGCGTGCGGCCGACAGATCCTGCGGCACGCCGCGGCCTTTTTCGTAGAAGGTTGCGAGACGGTACTGGGCTGGTGCAAGGCCACGCGCCGCGGCGCGCTGATACCACATGGCCGCGAGGCGGAAGTCCTGCTGGATGCCATCGCCGTCGGTGTATTTCGAGCCGACGACGAACTGCGCGATCGGATCGCCGGAGGCGGCGGCACGGCGCAGCGATATCGGGCCGACTTCGGCCGGCGGCAATCCGGCTTCGCTGGCTCCACCGGCGTCGGGCGCGCGCAGGCCGCTCGCCTCTGCGCCGGCGTTCGGCAGGGGCGTGCGTTCAACAATCTGATTGGGTATCGCGGGGCCGTTCTCAACCGTCGCCGCCGGCTGCCGGGTTGGCGGTGCCGGCGCCAGCGAGAATCCCGAGGTGCCGCCGGGGCTGAGCATCGGGTCGAGCGCGATCATGTCCTGGCTCGAAGCGATCGGTGCCGGGGGCACGCTGCCGGTGGTCAGCGGGTCGCGCTGTTCGATCAACGGAACGCTAGCGTCGAGCGGCGGAAGCGGTTCGGCCGGGCTGACGGCAACGACTGGCTCTTCAGATGTCCCGGGCCCGGGTGGCAGCGACAGTTCAAGGTCGGCCGTCGGCGCCGGTTGCGGAGCCGGGCCGGTGGCCTCAAGCGGCGTTTCCATTGTCGGTGTAACCGGGATGTCGAGCATTTCCGGCTCAACCGTGGTTTGCGGCAGGATCTGGGTCTGGGTCTGGGTCTGGATTTGGGGGGCGGGCGCCAGGGCGCTGGTCTCTGTGGGCCGCGTCTTGCCAAGCATATTGTAGGCGGAAACAGCCCCGATAAGCAGCAGCACGATGGCCGCCAGAATGAGAGGCCGGCGCTTTTTGCGCGGCTCGCCTTCGCTTGCTCCTTCGGTCACGTCCTCTGCGGTCTTTTTCTTGCGGCGCAGAACCTGGAAGCGCGACATCTTGCCCGTGCTGACGCCTTCTTCTTCGGCGGCAACCTGCGCGGCGCGACGGGCGGCGGCGATAAAGTCGCTGCGCCGGGAAATATTCTCATGCTCAGGCGCGTCCGCTTCCGCAGCGGCGGACTGCGGCGCGTCGAGCTCAAGCGCATTCAGCTCCGTCGCCGGTGCCCCGGCCAGGATGTCTTCCATTTCCTTGGCGGATTTTGCGTCGATGGCGGTACGCCAGGAGGCTTGTTCGCCGCCGGTATCCGTGCCAATGCCCGGCATCGCAGGATCCTGCGGCAGCGTTTCGCCGGGCCGTGGCGGCAAGCCGCTCATGTCGCCCGAGGTCAGGGGCATCGGCGACTGCGCCGGTGTGGCGGAGGCCGGTTTGGCGTTTTCAAGGGTCACCAGCCGGGCAACGATTTTCTCAAGCGTGTCGTGCACCGCTTCAAGCGTTTCCTGTGTGCGCTGATCGGCACTCTCCGCGCTCGCCTTGAGAGCCGTAAGGCCCTGCTGGACAGCCTCCACCGCGCCATCCGGCGCCGCGGTTCCCGCCTGTGCCGCCTGCAATTGCTTGGCAACCTTGCCGACGGCACGTTTTGCTTCCTCGCCAGCCTGATTGCGGGTCTGCTCAACGCTTTCAAAGAGCTGGGCAATGCTCTTTTCCATGTCCTGGATGCCGCTGAAGCCCTGTTCGGTAGCGCCCAGCCGGTTGGCGAGGGAGGAGAGCTTCTGGTCGACGTGAGCGAGCAGTTCGCCGTTTGCGTTATCGTCCTGCTGCGAGGCGAGGCGGGCGTCGATATCGTGAATGCGCCGCTCCAGCTTCTCCAGCATCGGGTCGCTTGGCGGATTTTCCAGGGTTTTGTTGAAGCGCAATGCAAGATCGGCGAGGCGGTGTTCGATTTCCGCAAGCGCTGCCTCCGATGCACCGTTGGCGGATTTTTCCTCCATGGTGTGTGAAAGATTTTCAAGCATTTCGCGCAGTGTCTGGAGATCGCGCTCGGAAGCTGCATGATGTTTGATGAGGTCGACATCGCCGGTAAGAGTGGAAATCTCTTCGCGCAGATCGGAAAGTGCACCATCCGTTTGCGCACTGTCGCCTGAACTCGTCTCAATCCGGTCCTGCAGCTGTGCCAACTGCTGTTCGATATTACCGAAATCGTTGCGTGCGGAAACGATTGCCGTCTGCGCGGCCTTGCTGGCGGCCTGCTGTGAGGCGGTGGCGACCGAATCAACACGTTCGCCGAGCGAGTGGAGGCGCTTTTCAAGCGCGCGGCGCAGTTCCACCATGGAGGACTGTGCCTGTTTCTCCGTGTTCTCTACCCTTTGGACAATGTTGTCGACGCGGTTGTCGCGGCCGCCGGCCGCCGGCTGCGCGACCTTTTCTCCAAGCAGGTCGACACGCTGCGTCAGGGCGGTCAGTTGTTGCTCGACTTCTTCCAGGATTTTGCGGCCCGCATGATCGCGGCCGCTGGTTGCCTCGGTGCTGCGGACGGACACATCCTCCAGCCTGTCGGCCAGATCGCGCAGTGCATCGCGTGTTGCCGTGTCTGTCGTTTCGATGTGATCGACGACACCGCTAAGCGCCTGCTCGAAGCTCTCGTGGCTTGAGCTTTTTTCACTGCCGTTGCGCGGGGTCGGGTCCGACAGGGCCTCGGTAATCTGATCGAGACGCGAGTGTAACGATTTGAAAGACTGGAGAGTTTCCGTTTCGCTGCGCGAAATGCGCTCCAGCAGAAACTGCATGGAGTGGTCGTCGGAATAGCCATGCATGCCATGGCGGTAATGCCGGTTGATGGCCGTGTCCGACTGCTGGTGCGTGATTTCGGCGAGTTGGTGTTCGAGATAATCAACGCGCGCGTCAACGTCCGGGTAGCCGCGCTGCCGGGGGCTGTGAGCGGGCGCGCGCAGATGGCTCGGCTCGTAGGCCGGTTCGTCGTCGGCGCTGCCAATGATGGTCTGGTTGAGCCACTGGCCAAGGGTTTGCCCGGACCGGCGCGCGGCCGTCTTCGCCGCCTCGCGTGTCTGCGGGTCGATGCCTTTTACACTCCAAGACATTGCCGAATTCATCACGGTTCACTCTCTGCCAATACTCACTACCGGTGTGTCGCGCGCTGCACCGCCGAAGCAATGCGGAACGTCGGACGACACTTACGCACCCCTAAAGGTTAAGTTTCTTAGTAAAAATTCGGTTAATCCCTTTGCACGCCATAGGTTTTTCTGCTTGGGGCGGTTCTGTTTGACGGCGATCTGCGCGTGCCGTTCCCGGCAAGCGGCATGACAACAAAGGCAAGGGACTGCAGGTTGACCGTGAATCACGCTTACGTTAACGTAAACTTAGAGTGTGTGAAATGCGCGGGAGCCCGTTGCCGTGGCCGAAACGATTGCCGACCGCAAGGAACGTTATTCTATGAGCGAGTTGCGCCGGGAATTTGGCGTAACCGCCCGCACCTTGCGGTTTTACGAAGACAAGGGTTTGTTGCAGCCCTCGCGGGCCGGGCAGGCGCGCGTATTCAGCTATCGTGACCGCGCCCGCCTTGCTCTCATCATGCGCGCCAAGCGCGTTGGATTCTCGCTTGCCGATATCAAGGAAATCCTCGATCTTTATCAGCTGAAGGACGGTCAGGTAACGCAGTTGCGCGTCAGTCTCGGCAAGGCGCGTCAGCGTGTCGCCGAGCTTCAGGCTCAAAAGGTCGAAATCGAACAGGCCATAACGGACCTGCAACGCACTGAGAAAGTCATTGAGGGCATGTTGCGCGAGCGCGAGCGTGCAAGCCCACCCTGCGGGGACAGCACGCCGGAGCCTCGCCGGATTTCGGACAACCAAACCGCCGTTTCCCCGGAAGCGGCGCAACTTCAAGAGCGGAACGGATGAGCGTACTCGAAGTAGCCAAACCAGACTGGATGACGGAAGACATGGAGCTTCTGTCGGATGCCGCGCGCAAATTCTACGAGCGCGAAGCGGTGCCCCATTATGAGGCCTGGGAGGAGGCCGGCGCGATCGATCGCGACCTCTGGCGCAAGGCCGGGGCCATGGGCCTCCTGTGTGCGGAAATGCCGGAGGAGTATGGCGGTGCGGGAGGCACGTTCGCCCACGACGCGATCATTGCCCATGAGCGCAGCCGCCTCGGTCTCGACGGCATCGGCTTTGCCCTGCACAGTTCCATCGTCGCGCCCTATATTCTGCAATATGGCTCCGAAGAGCAGAAACAGCGCTGGCTGCCACGCATGGCATCCGGTGATCTTGTCGGCGCCATTGCCATGTCGGAACCGGGTGCCGGCTCCGATCTGCAGGGCGTCAAGACGTCGGCCAAGCAGGACGGCAACCACTATGTCATCAACGGCCAGAAGACCTTCATCACCAATGGCCAGCAGGCCAACCTGATCGTCGTCGTCACCAAGACCGACCCTGCCGCCGGTGCGCGCGGAACCTCGCTGTTCGTCGTCGAGACCGACGAGGTCGACGGCTTCGAGCGTGGACGCAACCTCGACAAGATCGGCCTCAAGTCGAACGACACGTCCGAGCTCTTCTTCAACGAGGTGCGGGTGCCGGCTGACGCCCTGCTCGGTCCCGAACAGGGCCAGGGCTTTTACCAGCTCATGGAACAGCTTCCCCAGGAGCGGCTGTTGATCGGCGTCCAGTCCATGGCGACCATCGAATATGCACTTGAGCTCACCGTCGACTATGTGCGCGAGCGCAACGCCTTCGGCAAGCGCATCATGGATTTTCAGAACACCCAGATGAAACTTGCCGAATGCAAGGGCGAGGCAACGATCGGTCGGGTATTCCTCGACCACTGCATCGGCCAGCTTGTGGCGGGCCAGCTTTCCACTGAAACCGCCTCGATCGCAAAATACTGGCTGAGTGACCTGCAGTGCAAAATAACCGACGAATGTCTGCAATTGCACGGCGGCTATGGCTATATGAACGAATATCCGATTGCCCGGCTGTATCGCGATTCACGTGTGCAGCGCATTTACGGCGGCACCAATGAAATCATGAAAGTGCTCATTGCGCGGTCCCTCGACCGCTGAACGGCCAAACACCGCTACACAACGGAGAATTCCATGACCGACTGTTTCATCTACGATCATGTGCGCACGCCAAGAGGGCGCGGAAAACCTGACGGCAGCCTGCACGAGGTGACCGCCCTGGAGCTCGCCTCCCAGTCCCTTCGCGCGGTGCGCGACCGCAATGAACTCGACACGTCCATGGTCGATGATGTGGTGCTCGGCTGCGTCGACCCGGTTGGCGAAGCCGGCAGCGATATTGCCCGCGCCGCGGTGCTCAACGCGGAATACGCCGAAACCGTCGCCGGCATCCAGATTCAGCGGTTTTGTGCATCGGGGCTCGACGCGGTCAATTTTGCGGCGATGGAAGTGATCTCCGACCAGCACGACATGACGATCGGTGGCGGCGTTGAATCCATGAGCCGCGTCGGCATCGGCGCATCGGGCGGCGCCTGGCCTGTCGATCCCGCCCTAGCGATCGACGCCTATTACACGCCTCAGGGCATCGGTGCCGATCTCATTGCCACCAAATGGGGCTTCTCACGCGACGATGTCGATGCCTATGCCGTAGCAAGTCAGAAACGCGCCGCGGAAGCCTGGAACGAAGGCCGGTTTGCCAATTCCGTTGTGCCGGTCACCGACGTCAACGGCCTGGAGCTGCTCAATCACGACGAACACATGCGGCCGAAAACCGACATGCAGTCGCTCGCTTCACTTAAAGCAGCCTTCGCCGCGATGGGTGAACAGGCGGGATTCGATGCGGTGTCGATCCAGCGTTATCCGGAAATCGAAAAGCTCAATCATGTCCATCACGCCGGCAATTCGTCCGGCATCGTCGATGGTGCCTCCGCGATGCTGCTCGGCAACGAAGAAGCGGGCAAGCGCGCCGGTCTGAAACCGCGCGCGCGCATCCGCGCTTTTGCCAATATCGGCACCGAGCCCTCGATCATGCTGACCGGGCCCGTGCATGTAACGCGCAAGGTGCTCGAGCGCGCCGGCATGTCGGTCGCAGACATCGATCTTTTCGAAATCAACGAAGCCTTTGCCTCTGTCGTGCTGCTGTCGATGGAAGAACTCGGCCTCGACCACGACAAAGTCAACGTCAATGGCGGCGCCATCGCCATGGGCCACCCGCTCGGCGCCACCGGGTCCATTCTGCTCGGAACGGTGCTTGACGAGCTGGAGCGGCGGGACCTCTCAACCGGCCTGATCACACTGTGCATCGGCGGTGGTATGGGCACGGCTACCGTCATCGAGCGTGTGCATTAGAGGATCGGACCATGGCACTGGAAAACCTCTCGCTTGAAGTCGACGCCGATGGCGTCGCGCTGATTACCTGGGACATGCCGGGCCGCTCGATGAACGTGCTGACGGAAGGCACGATCGCTGAGTTTGCCGAGATCATCGAGCGCCTTCAGGGCGACGATGCCATCAAGGGTGCCGTCATCACGTCGGGCAAGGCGGCGTTTTGCGCCGGCGCCGATCTGTCCATGATGCAGGCGTTTACGAAGGATTATCGCGACACCGCCGCGCGCGACGGCGAAAAGGCGGCAACCGCTGAGTTGTTTGAACGTTCGCGCGGCTTCTCGCAGATCCTGAGGCGCCTGGAAACCTGCGGCAAACCCCTTGCCGCGGCGATCAATGGCACGGCCTTGGGCGGCGGTCTCGAAGTGACCCTGGCCTGCCATCACCGTGTTGTCGCCAACGACCCCAAAATCAAGCTCGGGCTGCCCGAGTCCCAGGTCGGCCTGTTGCCGGGCGCTGGAGGGACACAACGGCTCACGCGGCTCATCGGCGCCTCCGAAGCGCTTCAGATCATGTTGCGCGGGCTGCCCGTCGATCCGCAAAAGGCCGCCGACCTTGGCATCGTTCATGAAATCGCCGATGCCGGCGACATTGTATCAAAGGCACGCCAGTGGGTGCTTGAAGTGGGCGAGGCGGTACAGCCATGGGATCGCGATCGCTTCAAGGTGCCCGGCGGTACGCCCTATACGCCCAAGGGCATGGTGACCTGGAGCGTCGCCAACGCGCTCTATCGCAAGGAAACCTACGACAACTACCCGGCCCAGCGCGCCATCATGTCGTGCGTCTACGAAGGCCTTCTGGTGCCGATCGATGTCGGACTCAGGATCGAAGCGCGCTATTTCACCAAACTCGTGCGCGGCCCTGAATCGGGTAACATGATCCGTTCGCTATTCCTGTCGAAGCAGTCCCTCGACAAGCTGGCCCGGCGGCCTGCGGACATTGCGGCGTCACGGGTTGAGAAGCTCGGCATTCTGGGTGCCGGTATGATGGGTGCGGGCATTGCGAACGTTTCCGCCAAGGCCGGCATCGAGGTGGTGCTTCTCGATCGCGACATGGAAGCGGCGGAGAAAGGTAAGGCCCATGCCGCCGCGGCGATGGACAAGGCGATTGCCCGGGGTAAAGCGAGCGAGCCGGATAAAGACGCGCTGCTGGCGCGCATCAACCCCAGCGCGGACTATGCCGATCTTTCGGGATGCGATCTCGTGATCGAAGCGGTTTTCGAAAACCGCGACATCAAGGCCGAAGTGACCGCGGCCGCCGAAGCGCAGCTCGCGGACAGCTCGATTTTCGCATCCAACACTTCAACGCTTCCGATTACGGGGCTGGCCGGGGCAAGTGCACGGCCGGAGAATTTCATCGGCATCCATTTCTTTTCACCGGTTGAAAAAATGCAGCTTGTGGAAGTCATCATGGGCGACAAGACGTCCGATACCGCCTTGGCGCGCGCACTGGACTATGTACAGGCGATCCGCAAGACACCCATCGTCGTCAACGATGCGCGCGGCTTTTTTACCTCCCGCGTGGTCAAGACCTATATCGCCGAAGGCCATCACATGCTGGCCGAAGGCGTGCCCGCGGCGATGATCGAGAATGCCGGGCGCATGGCCGGCATGCCGGTCGGTCCGCTGGCGCTCAACGATGAGGTGGCGCTCGATCTGTCCTGGAAAATCATGCAGGCAACAAAGGCGGATCTTGGAGACGCCTATCAGTCTGACGCCATGGATGGCATTCTCGATGAGATGGTCGCCAAGCGTGAACGTTTCGGGCGCAAGAACGCAAAAGGCTTTTACGATTATCCAAAGGACGGCGAAAAATCGCTGTGGCCCGGCCTTTCAGAAATTGCCGGTGAACAGTTGTCGCCGGACGATGTCGATGTCGAGGAGCTCAAGCAGCGCTTTCTCACCATTCAGGCGCTCGAAACCGCACGGTGTTTTGAGGAAAACGTCCTGACTGATGTGCGCGAAGCGGATGTCGGCGCCATCTTTGGGTTCGGCTTTGCTCCCTACACGGGCGGCCCCTTGAGCTACATCGACACGCTTGGAGCCCCCGCCTTCGCGGAGCGCTGCAACAGGTTTGCGGAAAAATTCGGCGACCGATTTGTGACCAGCAATCTATTGCGCGAGATGGCAAACTCTGAAGAAACGTTCTATACCCGTTTCCCGCCCGAACAATCGCGGCGTTCTGCAGCATAAACACGCCATCCACAACAAATGACCTGACCGGAGGGGACGAATGGCCGCAACGATTGACTACTATTTTTCCATAGTTTCGCCATGGGCCTATATCGGGCACGACGCGTTTCACGACGCGGTCGCGCGCACCGGCGCCCAGGTGAACTACAAACCGAACGCGCTCCTGGAAGTGTTCGATCGTACCGGCACCCCGCGTCTGCCGGACCGGCCGCAGTCGCGGCGCGACTACCGCATGCTGGAGCTTCAGCGCTGGCGTGAAAAGCGCGGCCTGAATTTCAATCTGCAACCGGCGCACTGGCCGTTTCCCTTCGCAACCGCCGACCGCATGGTCATTGCGGCAGCGAATGCCGGCCAGAACCCGGCGGCCTTCATGGGCGCTGCATTCAAGGACATCTGGGAAAACGAGCAGGACCTCTCAGATGCGGCGAAGCTGACAGCGATTGCGGACGGCGCCGGGCTGTCGGGAGCGGACCTGCTGGCCGCGTCGCAAAGCGATGAAGTTGGTGCCGAATACGCCGCCAACACCGACGCTCTGGTCGAGATGGGCGGCTTCGGCGCGCCTTTCTATGTACTGAACGGCGAGGTCTTCTGGGGTCAGGACCGCATCGATCTTCTGGAAGATGCGATTGCCTCCGGGCGCGGGCCTTATTCGGTCTGATTCCGCAGTGCGGTTGGATTGACGAGCGACAACCCGACACGGGTTGCCGCCCCTTCCGCTTGCGCCCGCCTGCCCCTATATAGAGACAAGGGATGCACCAGCCGAGGGATAATCGAAAGGACGTGCGATGACGATCGCCAGATGGAAAGTTGCCGCTTTGGCGGCGGCAGGCGTAATGGCAGCAGCACCGGCGCTGGCACAGGATGAGGCGCCGCGCTACCAGATGACGGAAACCGACAATGGCATCGTGCGGCTCGACACGCGTACAGGCCATGTTTCGCTGTGCCGGGCGCTCGACGATCAACTCGTCTGCAAGTCGGCTGCCGATGACCGCCGTGCTCTGGACGATGAAATTTCATCCCTGGAATCCGAGAACGAAACTTTGAGGTCGCGCCTCGCCGAACTTGAGGGCGCGGCAAAACTTGATGAGGAAGAAGAAACCCGCTCTCCGTTGTCGCTGCCCAGCGACGAGGAACTCAATCGCGTGATCGGCTTCATGGAGCGCCTGATGCGCCGCTTCTATGCGTTCACGCAAACCTTGCGCGGCGAACCTGGTGAGGAAACCTGATATGCAGGGAGATCTGAAGGGCGCGCGGTAAGCCCGCCTTCCTCTGGCGAGGAAGACGGGCCCGGCATCGTGTTACTAGGGACGACTTACTTACTTAAGCCACGATGCCTCATAACCGCCCTGCGGGGGCAGGGCATCCGCGCTCTCTGCAAGCCTTATCAGCTGCAGAAACTCGTTACGGTAGCCGAAAGGATCTTCACCGCGCGCGGACGCGGCGATTTCGGCAATCTGATCATAGGTAAACTCTGAAAGATAAGGCGCCGCCTTGAGCTTCTGCGCAAAGGCTGCGGCAGACGCGGCAAACCGGGCGTATTGCGGTGCCGCGGCAAACTCCGCATGCACATGCGAATTATCGACGACCTGTTCGATCAATTGGCTCTCATCTTCCGTCGGTGTCTTGTAGCGGATGCGAAGGAAAGCAAATTCGCTTTCAAGATCGGCTTCGGTCCGGTCTTCGGTTTGCTGATAGCGCAGCGGATCAAGCATTCCGCCTTCGCTGCCGGTCTCAACGATCTCATAAATCGCCGTCACCGTATGTCCGGCACCGATATCGCCGGCGTCGACCGCATCGTTGTTGAAATCCTCACGCCGCAGTGCCCGGGTCTCGTACCCGATCAGCCGGTACTCGCGCACGCGCGCCGGGTTAAACTCAACCTGGATCTTGACGTCGTCGGCGATGGTGAAAAGCGTTGAGCCGATTTCGTCGACGAGCACCTTGCGGGCTTCCTGCAGCGTGTCGATATAGGCGGCATTTCCGTTGCCCGCCTGCGAGAGCTTCTGCATCATTTCATCGTGGTAATTGCCCCGGCCAAAGCCCAGAACCGACAGGTAAATGTCGGTCTCGCGCTTTTCGGAGACGAAATCTTCAAGTCGTGCCGGGTCCGCGATGCCGACATTGAAATCGCCGTCGGTTGCAAGAATGATGCGGTTGACACCGTCCTGAATAAAACTCTGCTCAGCGAGGTTGTAGGCTGCCTGAATACCGGCGGCGCCTGCAGTCGAACCGCCCGCACCAAGCGAATCGATAGCCGCGTCGATGCGTGCGTGTTCATTGCCCGGCGTCGCGCCCAATAGTGTTCCGGCCTGTCCGGCATAGGTCACGATGGAAATCCGGTCGTCGGGTCCCATCTCGTTGACCAGCAGTTTCAAGGCGCGTTTGAGCAGCGGCAGTTTGTCCACATCGCTCATCGAGCCCGACACGTCCACCAGGAAAACGAGGTTGGTACTGGGCCGCTCCGCGGCCACGATGTCGTAGCCCTGGATGCCGATATGGAGCAGCCGTGTGTCGGTGTTCCACGGTGTCGGCGTCACCGCAATGCTCGTGGCAAAGGGTGTCTCGGGGTTTTCAGGCGCGGCATAGCCGTACGAGAAATAATTGATGACCTCTTCGGGCCGTATGGCATCGCGCGGCGGCAGCGCGCCGTCTCGCAAGTACCGGCGCATGATGCCGTACGATGCCGTGTCGACGTCTATACTGAAGGTCGACACCGGCTGATTGGCAACGGCCATGACGCCGTTCATGTCTACTTCTTCATAGCGCTCGCGGTTGATGTCGCCGGCCTGTGGCATCGGCTGCGGAGGAGGCGTCGGCTCATAAGACAGGCTGTGGTCGGCTAACGCCCCCGGCTGCATGGATTGCCGCGTGAGACTGGAAGGCGCAAGGGCATCGGCCTCTTCCGACATTGCCGTCTCAAATGTCTCCAGGGGTCCCGTTTCAGGGCGCTGCTCGGTGCGCAACTTACCCGTTTCGACAGTGGTGGTTCCGTTCGTTTGATTCTGTGTCTGGCCGATCAGGCCGTCGGTACCGCTCTCCTGATCGCAAGCGGTAACAAGCAGGGCAACAATACTGACGGTCGCCAAAAACAGGCGGCGGTGTCCATGTGTCCGATGTGTCATGTGCCGTCCTCTGAATGGGGGGCCCCGCGTCTCTCAGGATCAAGGGTTACGGACCCATCGCGACGCCAGCGGGGCGAAACAACGGCGGAAATCAGGCGAACTAGGGGAAAACTGACGATGCCCCGGGGCGACCTGTGGATAACAAGCATGCTAATTGTGGGTACACGACCTAATGAACCTGCATGCGAAACGGTCAGTTGGAGCGAGCCGAATGGGATACGAATGCTTCGAGGTTGAAAATTCAGACCACATTGCTCATCTGCAGCTGAGCCGCGGTGACGCCTTCAACACGATGACACACGCTTTCTGGGCGGAGCTCCCAGCCATTGTGCGCGAGATCGACCGCACAGGCGATGCCCGCGCCATGGTTCTTTCATCGAGCGGCCGTCACTTCTGTGCCGGCATGGATTTGTCCGTGTTCGCATCGATGCCTGACATGTCGGCCCATGAAACCGGCCGCGCGCGTGCCGCATTCATGCAAACCGTGCGTAAGCTGCAGGAAAGCCTGACGACGCTTGAAGAGGCGCGCGTGCCTGTAATCGCCGCCATTCAGGGTGGTTGTCTCGGCGGTGGCATCGACATGATATCCGCCTGCGACATGCGCTATTGCACCGCGGATGCGTTTTTCTGCATTCAGGAAATCAATCTGGGCATTGTCGCCGATGTAGGCACCTATCCAAGGCTCGCCCATATCATCCCGCAAGGCGTGCTGCGCGAGCTTGCCTTTACCGGGCGGCGCCTAGATGCGGCCCGTGCGCTCGATATCGGCCTCGTGAACGCGGTGTTCGACACGCAAGAGGAGATGATGGAGGCGGTTATGGGCACCGCGCGCGAAATCGCCGCGAAATCACCTCTCGCGGTGTGGGGCACGAAAGAGATGCTCAACTACGGGCGCGACCATTCGATCGCCGATGCATTGCACCATGTCGCTACGTGGCAGTCGGGAATGTTGCAGGAAACTGACCTCAAAACCGCGCTTGCGGCGAAAGGCGAGACCGCACCGGACGATTTCGACAACCTTCTCCCCCGCGACAGCTCAGTCCTTTGACATGGAACAGCGGCTTGGTGAGCTGGAAGTCAGGACACCGGGGCCGGGATTGTCCGAAATTACCGGCGAGGTCGCCGCGTGGCTGCGCGATGCAGGCGCGGCGAACGGATTGCTGACGCTCTTCATCAGGCACACGTCTGCATCTTTGACAATTCAGGAGAATGCCGATCCCTCCGTGCTGCTTGATCTGAACGATGCGTTCGCCCGCCTCGCGCCAGAGAACGCCGGTTACCGTCACGACACGGAAGGCCCTGACGATATGCCTGCCCATATCAAGGCGGCGCTGACATCGACGTCGCTCGCCATTCCGGTCATTCATGGAAAGCCGGCGCTCGGCACCTGGCAAGGTGTCTATGTGTGGGAGCACCGCGCGAGACCGCATGTACGGCGCATCGCGCTCCATTTCCACGGCGACACTGCCTGAAAGATTCAGTGAAAAAGAAAACGGGGCGCCGGCTTGTGCCGGGCGCCCCGTTTCGATCGGTCTTTTCTGCTTCCGGTTATGACCGGATGCGGCGATTTGCCGTTTAGTGCCGGCCGTTCACAAGGCTCGGATTGGTGGCAACGCCTGCAAAGTGATTCCGCTCGAAGATGAACAGCCCAAAGCCGCGGGCGAGACCTTGTGCGAAGTCTTTCAGATCGCTGATGATGGTCATTGTCGTATCTCCTTTCCAGGGTCGGTAGTAGGTTGTTGAGGTTTCGATTAGCGTTTGTGAGCGAACATGCCGAAGCAGCCGGACATGCCATCGAAGAATGCGGTCATTGCTTTCACCAAAAACATGTTCTTTGCTCCTGTCGCCGGGGCGGACCAATCAATGGCCTCGCCGTTGTTGTCTGAAAAACAACATAAGGGTCGTGGTGCGGCGCAACAATTGCGAAGTTGGAATGCCTGATATGCACTGCGGACATGCCAGCTTAACCGCCGTTAACCTTTGGCCTCGCGAACGCGTGAAAAGCCGGCGCCGATTGCCGCAAATATGGTTAACCGATCAATAATCGTTTGTGCGCTACCAATTACACTGAGAAAAGCCACGCAAAGGTGGAATTGTGGCCGCGGACGACAAAAATATAACCGGCACCGGGCAGGGCGGCGGGACAAATGTCCTGCAAAGTCAAAGCCTTGGGTCAATTGCCCCGCAGTCGTCCACTGCGCCGACGGTTGATGCCCTGATTCGTAAAGTGCGCGCTGCACAGGTCGGGACGCAAACAGATCCGGCACATCGCGCCGATGCCGGCGTTAAAAGCACATCCGGGAAATCCCGCTTCCCGCGCATGTTCAGGCCGCGCGGCAAGCCGAATACGCAAAGTGAGGCGGGGGCGCCGCCGAAGCTGCCCAAAGCGGTTTATGTCAGTTCTCTGTTCATCAATCTTCTGGGCCTCGCGCTGCCCATGGTGATGCTCCAGGTTTACGACCGAATTCTGCCGAACGAGGCAACAGAGACCCTGACGATGCTGGTGCTCGGAATGGTCGGCGTCATGATCCTCGATACGGCAATGAAAATGGCGCGCGCCTATATGGTCGGCTGGGTTACCGCCCGGCACCACTTCGAAATGGTCAGCGACGCGGTGAGCCGTATCCTTCACGCGCCGGGCCATCTGATGCAGAAAGATGTGCCTTCCGTGCATCTCGACCGGCTGAATGCACTTGAGACGATGCGCGAATTCTATGGCGGCCAATCGCGCCTGCTGCTGCTCGATCTTCCCTTTATCGTTATCTTCCTCGGCCTGATGGCGTTCATCGGCGGTTTTCTGGTGCTGGTGCCGATTGCCATGTTCGCGGTGCTGGGCACTTATTCCATTCGCCGGGGCGTATCGCTGCGCAAGGTGCTTGAAAGTCGCGCCATGCATGACGACCGCCGGTATGACTTCATCATCGAATCTTTGCTCGGCATTCAGACTGTCAAACTGATGGCCATGGAGCCGCAGCTGCAGAGGCGGTTTGAGCGTTTGCAAAAGGTCGGCGCGGAAGCGAGCTACGGCACGATCCTTCTGGGCAATCAGGCACAGATTACCGGCAACCTGTTCTCAAACCTCACCATGATCGGCGTGGTGAGTGTCGGCGCCTACATGGTGATCCAGGGGCAGTTGAGCATGGGCGTACTGGCCGCGTGCAGCCTGCTTTCCGGCCGCACAATCCAGCCGTTGCTGCGCGGGCTTGGCCTGTGGACGCAGATCCAGACGATATCGATTGCCCGCGGCCGTGTTGAGACGTTGTTTCAGCTTCCCGCCGCACCGGAAGGCGAGCTGCCTGTGCTTGACGCTCTCGCCGGGTCCGTGGAGCTGAAACAGGTAAGCTTTGCCTATGACACAGATGAACCGTTCGTCCTGAAGGATCTCGACCTCGCGATCGCACCCGGCGAGATGATTGGCCTGCGCGGCGGTGATGGCAGCGGCAAGTCCACCCTTGTCAAACTGCTCAGGGGAGAACTGTCGCCGACCGCGGGCGAGGTGAAAATCGACGGCCATGAGATCTCCGGACCGATGCGCCCGGCGCTGTGCGACTGGCTGGCAATCGTTCCGCAGAATGCCTCGCTGTTTCAGGGCACCATCTTAGAGAACATCACCATGTTCCGCACCGGAGATGCCATCGATCACGCCCGCGAGGCATGCAGGCTGATCGGCCTTGAGACCGAGGTTCACCGCCTGCCGGAAGGCTACGACACGAAGGTCAGCGAGGGCATCGGCGATGAATTGCCTGCCGGCATGCTGCAAAGAATAGTGATCGCCCGGGCGCTGGCGCGAAAACCGAAATTTCTGCTGTTCGATGAAGGCAATTCTTCCCTCGACTCGTCATCCGACAGGCTGCTGCGGGAAGGTTTTGCAGTGCTCAAGGGCTCCATGACGATTTTTCTCGTATCGCAGCGTCCTTCGCTCTTGCGGGTCGCGGATCGCGTTTACGCGCTTGAGGACGGCAAGTTGCGCGATGCGATGGCCGATTATGTCGAAACGCCGGCGGCGCAAAGCACCGGACAGGCCGGTTCCGGGCAACCTGTGCCCGAGCAACCCGCTCCCGGGCAATCCTTACCGCACCAAGCTGCGAAGGAAGCGTCATGACGGGCCGCGGCGGTCTCTCCTCGAAATCCTCCAATCCAGTGCACAAGGCGCGCGAAGCGCTTGAAGCCCGGTTGGCGGTCGGCGCGGATCAGACCCACACGGAAAACGGCGATCTCGGCACCGCGCTTGAGCCGCTGCTCGAAGCACTGGGCTGGCGGGGCGAAGCGCGCCATCTCATGGAATCCCTGCCGCATTTTGAAAGCATCGACGATGTCAACGCATTGCGCAGCGTTCTGGCGCGCCTGAACTATGAAACGCTGCCCAAAAAATTGAATCTTCATGCCATCGGCGAAGGCATGCTGCCGTGTCTTTTTGTCGACAGGGATACCGGCACTGTAAGTGCGTTGCTCGAGCGGACCGGCGACCGGATCCGCACGTACAATACCGCGCATCAGGCCGAGGTCCTGATCGATGCGGACGGGACGGCTGGTACTGTCTATCTGATATCCGAGATTGACCAGGATGAAAGCAGTCGCAGCGTCCAGAAATACGGCTGGATGTCACAACTCGTGCGCAAGTTCAGGCGGCTGTTGTGGCAGATGCTGGGCATCACTTTCCTCATCAACGTCTTCGCCCTCTCGGTCCCTGTTTACACGATGAACGTCTACGACAAGGTGATCGGTGCGCGTTCGGAAGCATCGCTTGTCTATTTCCTCGCCGGGATACTGATCATTGTCGTTGCGGATGTCGTGTTGCGCGGCATCCGGGCGCGGGCCCTTGCCTATATCGGTGCGCGATGTGAGGCGCTGCTCGGCGCTGCCGCGTTCCAGCAGCTTCTCCATTTGCCGGTCAGCATGACCGAGCGCGCGCCCATCGGCTCGCAAATCACCCGCATCAAGCAGTTTGAAGGCGTGCGCGACATCTTCACTGGAACAATCGCCTCAACCGTGCTCGATCTGCCGTTCATGCTGGTATTTCTCGGCGCCACCATTCTGATCGGCGGTGTTGTTGGCTGGATCGCGGTCGGGCTCGTCGTACTCTATGTCATCATGGCGGCAATCACGATCCCGCTTACGAAACACCATGTCGGCACCACGGGAGAGGCGCGCGCCAGCCAGCAGAATTTCCTCATAGAGATGCTTTCAAATCACGGCGCTCTTCAGGAAAACCGGTCTGAAGAGGTCTGGACGCTACGCTTCCGCCAACTTGCCGGCGAGTCGATTATCCGTCATTTCCGCTCTCAGCAGCTTGGCCTCGCCGTGCAGACCGTATCGCAAACACTGGTCATGGCCGCAGGCGTTGCAACAATCTGGGTCGGCACTCTTCGTGTCATGGAAGGCGACATGACGGTCGGTGCGCTGATCGCCGTCATGGCGCTGATCTGGCGTGTTCTGGCGCCCATCAACTCCGCGTTTCTCACCCTTAACCGCTTCGGGCAGGTCGTGCAGACCTTCAAGCAGGTCAACAGCTTGATGCGGCTGAAGCTTGAGCGCGTGCCGGGTGAACTGCCCTCGTTTTACAGAAATTTCTTCGGCGCCATTACGTTTTCGCGTGTCGGCTTCCGCTACACGCCGCGTGGGGAGCCGGCGCTTATGGGTGTCACCGCCGATATCCCTCCGGGTCAGATTGTTGTCGTCACCGGCAATAGTGGTGCGGGCAAGTCGACATTGCTGAAAATCGCCGCGGGCCTTTATCCGCCACAGGCCGGCGCGGTGCATATCGACGGGCTGGATGTGCGTCAGATCAATGTCGGCGAGTTGCGCAATGCCATTGGCGTGGTGCCGCAACGTGTCACGTTCTTCCACGGAACGGTTGATCAGAACATCCGCCTTGCGCACCCGACCGCGACGGATGCCGAGATCGAGCGCGCACTGGCGGAAGCACGCGTTGGCGACTATCGCTCGGCCCTGCCGGAGGGGCGCAACACGCGGCTCACATCGGAATTTCAAAGACACATGCCCGATGGCCTCAAACAGCGCCTTATGCTGGCACGGGCTTTTGTGAAAGACGCACCGATCTATCTGCTTGACGAACCTGCTTCAAATCTCGACCGCTCCGGCGAAACAGGGTTGATGGAGAAACTTGAGGCACTGCGCGGGCATGCCACCATCCTCATGGTGACGCACCGCCCGAGCCACATGCGGCTTGCCGATCGCATTCTTTATGTTGAGGGCGGGCAGGTCGTGCACGATGGTGCGCCCGATCAGGTGTTACCGCTCATTCTCAACGCCGCGTGAGCGTAACCGTAGGTTGTTTGAATGCATATTAGCAAACGCTTAAGCAAAGGCATTTAACCTGAAATCCGGTTTAGGCAGGTGTGAGTTGCCGGAGCCGGATTCTAAGGACGTTTGTTAGTTGTGTAGACGGGTGAGTTGGTGCCGCGCGGCAATCATAAAGACAATCTGCCCCGCCGGTTGACGCTGCCTTTCGTGCTCGAAGACGGGCATGTGCCAGGCATGGCGTCTCGGCTGCTTTACCTTGCCAGCGGCTTTGTCGCCGCATGCGTGGTGTGGGCATCGATTACCGAAATTCGCGAACTTGCAGTGGCGGCCGGGCAAATTGAGCCCGCCGGATCGGTGCAGCAGTTGCAGCATCTTGAAGGCGGCATCGTTTCGGAAATACTGGTCAGCGAGGGCGACCTCGTCGAAAGTGGTCAGGCGATTGTGCGGTTTCAGCCCGTGGCCGCCAACTCCGAGCTGGCGCAGGTGAGGGTGCGCGCTGCATCCCTTGCATTACAGGTCGAACGCCAGGCGGCCGCCCTGGACCGGCGCGAGCCCGACTTCGGAGAACTGGGTCTGCAATTTCCGGCACTCGCGGCCAATCAGCTTTCGCAGTACCAGGCAGAGCGTCTTCAGTTGGCTCAGCAAAAGGATGCCCTGATCGCGCGTGTCGAGCAGAAATTTGTGGAGGTCCAGGCCTTCCATGCGCAGTTGGAGAGCCTTGATACGCAGTTGGCCATCGATCGCGAACAGGTTGAAATCCGCGAAAAGCTGTTGGAACAGGGCCTGTCATCGCGGGCCACCTATCTTGATGCCAGGCGAAATTACGAGCGCACCAACACGGATCTCATTTCAAGACGCGGAGAACTGCACAGTTCACAGGAAGCGCTCAATGAAGCGCGCATCAATCTGCTGGAGCTTGATTCGGAATTCGACAATCGCGTTGCGGAGGCACGTGCCAAGGCATTCGCCGAATTGTCGGAGTTGCGGGAATCGCTGAACAAGCAGGAAGACAGGGTCGACCGGCTGGTGTTGCGGTCGCCGGTTGAAGGTATCGTGCAGGATCTCGCGCCGACAGCGATAGGTCATGTGATAAAGCCGGGCGATGTCGTGGCGCAGGTCGTGCCGGTCTCGCAGGAAATGGTCGCGGAAGTGCGCATTGAGCCTACCGACATTGGACACATCTCCATTGGCGATCCCGCCGATGTTAAGATCACCACGTTCGATCCCGCCCGCTTCGGGACAATCAGCGGCATCGTAAGCCAGATATCTGCGAGTACTTTTGAGAACGAAGAGGGTGATCCCTACTATCGCGCCGTGATATCGCTTGATAGAAACCATGTCGGACTAGGCGGCACGCAACACATGGTTTTGCCCGGCATGGTCGTTAACGCGGAGATCGTCACAGGCTCCAAATCGTTGACGCGCTATCTCCTGAAACCGGTCTACCGCTCCTTTGACATCGCCTTCACCGAGCGCTGAGGCGGCGCTATCAAACGGTTTGATATGCGCTGATAATGCTCTAGGCTATGCCTTCTTGAGGAGCGATCTGTCTGGGGAGATGACGCTCTTGCCGGCGCAGTGGCTCCGAGATGCGTTCGTGTCCGGCGGCGGCAATATGCTCAGGGGGTAACCAGGGGTGGGTGGCTAAGAGCTGATGTCCGGATACCGTTTCGTCATTGCAGACGATCATCCGTTGTTTCGCGATGCATTAAGTCATGCCCTCAACGACGCGATTGACGACCTGACGGTCACGGAGGCCGGTTCGCTCGATGAGGCTGTCAGTATCCTCGACGACGACAAGCAGTATGACCTTGTGCTTCTGGATCTGAAAATGCCGGGTGTTCAAGGGTTTTCCGGGCTCATGTACCTGCGGGCGCAATTTGCCTCCGTTCCTGTCGTCGTTGTTTCCGCCAACGAAGATCCGCGAGCCATCCGTTCCTGCCTCGATTTCGGAGCGTCGGGGTTTATCCCCAAATCATCGGCGGTGGCTCAGATACACGAGGCCATCACCGCAGTCCTCAATGGCGATGTCTGGGTACCGCCGGATCTGGATCTTTTCGATTCGTCCGATGGTGAAATGACGGAGCTTGCGGCGCGGCTCGCGACGCTAACGCCGCAGCAGGTACGCGTCCTGATGATGCTGAGCCAGGGGCTGCTCAACAAGCAGATTGCCTATGAACTCTCCGTCTCCGAGGCAACCGTAAAGGCCCATGTCTCCGCCATCCTGCAAAAGCTCAACGTCGACAGCCGCACGCAGGCGGTCATCATGGCCGGCAAAATGGATGGCGATTACTGGTATCGGGACAGCCCTATCGAGGGCTGAGAACAGTCCAATGCGCGGGCCTTGGTATTATTCGGCGGCCTGAACTTCGATCCGCGCCCGCGAAAGCGTCGCGCGCAGGGCCGCCGGCCGCAGTGGTTTGTTCATAAACACCACATCGCGCTCACGCGCACTAAGCTGCAGGGCGCCATCGCGGTCGGCGGTAATCAGTACGGCCGGAGTGTGCATGCCCGTGGTCTGGCGAATGCTTTCAATCAACGACAAGCCGTCTCCGTCGTCGAGATGATAGTCAGCGACAACGATGTCGACGGCGCCTTGGGATCGCTTGAGTGCTGCAAACGCATCTTCCGCGCCTTGTGCCACGATAGCCTTGCAACCCCAACCTTCCATCAGAAGCTTCATACCGTTCAGGATCTGAGGATCATTGTCGACGCACAGAACCGTCAGCCCGCTTACATTCACTGACGCCGGGCTGCGTCTGCTCAGGCTTTCAGCCGGCACCGGATTTGCCGTGGCAATTGGCAGTTCAATGGAGAACACCGAGCCGCTGCCCGGTGTCGAGCGCACTGAGACCGGGTGCTTCAGCACCTGACCGATGCGTTCCACAATGGACAACCCGAGCCCCAGCCCCGGCGCTGACTGGGCACCGCCGGGCAGCCGCTGAAACTCCTTGAAGATATGGGCTTGCTCGTCGGCGGCAATGCCGCAGCCGGTATCGTGAACTTCCACGATGATGCACTCGCCGCGGCGGCGGCATCCCAGCAGCACTTTTCCGGATGCGGTGTACTTTATGGCATTCGACACGAAGTTCTGCAGAACGCGCCGCAGGAGACGACGGTCGGAGCGCACGGCAAGCGTTGAGGGAACGACCTTGAGGTCGAGGTTGTTTTCCTGCGCCAGAGGGCCGAATTCAAGCTCCAGCCCGTGCAACAGATCCTGCAGGAAGAAGTTCGATATTTCAGGCTGCAGGGCACCGGCGTCGAGCTTGGAAATGTCGAGCAACGTGACCAGAATTTCTTCCACAGATTCAAGCGAGGCATCGACATTGCGCACGATGTCGCCATCTCGCTGCTCGCCGCCGCGTTCTGCAAGGCTGGTGGTGTAGAGTCGCGCCGCGTTGAGGGGCTGTAGGATGTCGTGACTTGCCGCTGCAAGAAACCGCGTCTTGTCGATGTTCGCGGCATCCGCCTTCGATTTTGCAAGGCTGAGCTGGTTGTTGAGCGTAACGAGTTCGGCTGTGCGTTCGTGCACGCGGCGTTCTAGTGATTCATTGACTTCGCGCAACGCGTCGGCGGCGTTCACCCTTTGAGTAATGTCGGCAAACGTCACCACAATGCCGCCGTCCGGCATGGTGTCGGAGCGCACTTCAAGCACGAGTTCGCCATCGTTCAGGCTTTCCTGATAGGGCTCCTTGTCGACCACAAGTTTCTGCAGGTGGTCGGCGATCAGTATTTCGATCTCGCTGTCGCTGGATGCACTGTTGCCCGCAACCGCTCTGAGGATTTCCTCTAGGCGAACGCCTACGCGACCGGCATCAGGCGGCAGACGCAACAGGCGCCGGAACTGACGGTTCCAGCAGATCAACTCCAGATTTCGGTCGAACACGCCAATGCCCTGGCGCATGTGATCGATCGCCGATTGCAGGAGGTCGCGGTTGTACTGAATGGCATCGGTTGCATCGTCGAGCAGTTTGAGAGCGCTGCGCCGGTTTGGGCCGTTGCGCTCGATCAGCAGCGCCAGCACCAGCCGCGATGACGCCGCGCCCACGGCGCTTGCCAGGAGGTGTTCGGCATAGCGCAGGAAGCGGCCATCGGCGTTAGTGCCGGCATCGAGATTGATGCGCCGGTTCTGCGCGAACTCCGTGAACGACCGGCGTGTTCGTTCCTCGCCGAGATACTTTGCCACCGTCGTCATCAGATCTCCGATGGTGACCGGTGTACGCCACAGTCTGAACCCCGCCGAGGTCGCCGGCAGCTCGGCCGACGCGAAGAACGTCGCCTGCATCCGCTCGATCGGCGTCGGCTGAGACAGCAGTGAAAAGACGATATAGGCGCCGATATTGCTTGCCAGGCTCCACAGCACCCCGTGCGTCAGGGGGTCGAATGCCAGGTTGAACAGGATGCGCGGACGCAGCAGCCCGAAACCGAATGGCCCGTCCGTGAGGAGTGAAGGTGACAGCCAGCCGGAATCGACGAATGACGGCAACAGCAGCGTGTAGCTCCACATGGCAAATCCGGCGGTAATGCCTGCGAAGGCGCCGCGTGCGGTGCCGCGCCGCCAGATCAGACCACCGAAAAACGCCGGCGCGAACTGCGCGATTGCGGCGAACGACAACAGGCCGATGGAGGCGAGGGCGAAGGAGTCTCCGACCATGCGGTAGAAGAAGTAGGCTAGCACGAGGATCGCGAATATCGCGCCGCGGCGAATATTAAGCAGCACCCGGCTCATGTCTTCGCGCGGATCCGCGTCAATGTCGCGATGCCGTAGCATCAACGGCACGACCAGATCGTTGCACACCATGGTGGAGAGCGCGATGGTTGCAACGATTACCATGGCGGTGGCTGCGGAAAGCCCGCCGACGAAGGCGAACAGTGTGACGAGTTCCTGGCCCGCCGCCATGGGAAGAGCGAGCACGAACATGTCGGCATCGGTCGTGTTGCCTTCAAACACGATCAGGCCCGCCAGCGCGATCGGCACTACGAACAGGTTGATCGCCACCAGGTAGAGCGGAAACAGCCACGATGCCTTTTTAATGTCGCCGAGGCTCGCATTTTCAACGATCGCAACATGAAACTGCCGCGGCAGCAGCAGGATCGCGACCATGCTCAAAAGCGTCATCGTGAGCCAGCGGCCGCCATCGAAGCCGCCTGTGAAGAGCTCGTTGATTTCCGGCACAGCCAGGGCCTGATCGAACAGGCCCATGCCGGAAAACATGCCGAAAGTGACAAAGCCGCCGACAATAAGAAAGGAGACGAGCTTGACCACAGATTCCGTTGCAATCGCCGCCATGAGCCCGTCCTGATGCTCGGTGGCGTCGATGTGGCGGGTGCCGAACAGGATGGTGAAGACAGCCATCGTAATGGTGACGATAAGGGCCAGATCGCTGAGCACGGGTACGTTCAGGAGCGACGACGACAACGTGCTCGAATCCGCCAGCAGGGTTTCAAGCGATGTTGAAACCGCTTTCAGCTGAAGCGAGATGTAGGGCAGAACGCCGAGTACGGCGATGATGGCAACAAGCGCCCCCAGTCCCTGGTTCTTGCCGTACCGCGCGGCGATGAAGTCGGCGATTGACGTAATGTTCTGGGCTTTCGAAAGCTGTGCGATCCGCCGGATCAGCGGCCAGCCCACGGCAATCATGATGATCGGACCGATGTAGATCGGCAGAAAATCAAGGCCTGACTTGGCCGCCAGACCGACGGAGCCGAAGAATGTCCACGATGTGCAATAGACGCCGAGCGACAGGGCGTAGATGAACGGCCGGCCGGCGCCGCGGGGGCGCTTTTCAGCCTGCCGGTCGCCCCAACTGGCGATCGCGAACAACAAGCCGAGATAGCCTATGGCCACCGCAACAATGGTCCAGCCGTTCAACATGAAAGCGCTGCTTTCGCCCAAATAATCCGCCGGTCACAGTACATTAGACCGCTTCTCCTTCATATGGAATCGTTTGACCGGGGTTTCGCGTTTGCTGGCAAGGCACGGGTCCGGCCGTGGACCTCCCGTCCACGAGGGAGTTCTAACGCAGTCCAGAAGGCGCGAGACACTGGCCTTCGGTGGGTCAGATCGGCTCACCGGCAGCGTTGCGGCGCTTGCCGGATACACCGCATCGCTCTTTGCCCCGCGCCCTGCCGGATGAGCCGAATTGGCACCATCAAACGTTTCCATATGAAGGAGAAGCGGTCTGTGCACAAAACTGCTGTCTATGCACACTGAGAGTGGATCGTGCTTAACCTCGAGAAGCATTTAGCCGCCGTACAGACTTCAATCAGCGTGTGCGATGACATAGTATCGCCTGGGGTGGCGGGCTGAGTGCAGTGCGGATTTTCCGCAAACGAACTGGGAGACATACCGTGTTAAAGGAATTCAAGGAGTTCGCCGTCAAGGGCAATGTCGTCGACATGGCCATCGGCATCATCATTGGCGCCGCGTTCGGCACGATCGTTAAATCGCTGGTGAGCGACATTGTCATGCCGGTTGTCGGCCTGTTGCTTGGCAACGTTGATTTCACGAATGTTTTCATCACGTTGAGCGGCGATACCCACGCCACCCTCGAGGCTGCCAAAGAGGCCGGTGCGGTTACGATGAATATTGGCGTGTTCCTGAACGCCGTGATCGCCTTCGTGATTGTCGCCTGGGTCATGTTCCTGGTCGTCAAAGCCATGAACAGGATGAAGCGCGAGGAAGAAGAAGCGCCCGCCGAACCGGTCGAGCCGCCACGCAACGAGGTGCTTTTGGAAGAGATCCGCGATCTCTTGAAAAAGTAACAGACCATCTGAGGCGCCGGGCGAACGCCCCGGCGCTTCATTCCTTTCAGGTGCCGTCTTGTTCGTGGCGCAGCAGCCAGGCGAGCACCGCAACGGCGCACGCAGCACCGAGACACTCAGCCATGACGAATCCGGGCAGGTCGATGGGCCGGATGCCCGAGAACGTGTCCGTCAGCGCGCGCGAAATGGCGACCGCCGGATTGGCGAACGAGGTCGATGCGGTAAACCAGTAGGCGGCGGTAATATAGAGCCCGACGAGCCAGGGGACTGCCTCTGCACGGAACTTCAGTCCGGCAAGGATCGTCGCCATGAGACCGAATGTTGCGACCCACTCGGCAAACCACTGCGCACCACCGGCGCGCACGGTCGTGGACACCTGCACGATGTCGAGTTCGAACATCGCGTGCGCCGCCCAGGTGCCGGCAAGACCGCCGCAGATTTGTGCGGCGATATAGGCGCCGGCGCAGGCCGGCGCGATCGCGCGTTTGAGCGCAAAGCCGATTGTCACGGCCGGATTGAAGTGGGCGCCCGAAATGGGGCCGAACATGGTGATCAACACCACCAGGATCGCCCCGGTGGGAATTGTGTTGCCGAGCAGCGAGACGGCGGTGTCGTCGCTCAAGCGATCGGCCATGATGCCCGAGCCGACCACCGTGCACACCAAAAAGCCGGTGCCGAGTGCTTCCGCCGCCAGACGGCGGGACAAAGAAAACTGCATGATCATTTACACCCCATTCCCGGCTTCGGTATCGCTCTGGGTCGCGATGTTGTCGAGCGTTTTCTGCACGGATGCACGATCAAGTTCTGCAAGCGGCAGGTTGAGGAATCTCGAAATACGGGCGGACAGGAGCCGGTAACTTTCTTCAAAGGCGCCGGCCACTTGCGCGTCGCTGCCTGTCACCGCAGCCGGATCGGGGATGCCCCAGTGAACGGTGGTCGGTCGGCCGGGCCATATAGGGCAGATTTCGTTTGCGGCGTTGTCGCACACGGTGAAAATGTAATCCATTGCCGGTGCGCCTTCGCCCGCCAGTTCGTCCCAGCTCTTGGAGCGAAAACCGCTTGTGTCGTGGCCGAGTTGCGCCAGCAGTGCCAGGGCTTGCGGATGAACCTCGCCTTTGGGCGCCGATCCGGCGGAAAACGAATTGAACCTGTCGGCGCCCTCGCGCGCCAGTATGGCTTCCGCGAAGATCGAACGCGCGGAGTTCCCTGTGCACAGGAAAAGCACGTTGGAAACGGATCGAGTCATGCCGTGTGGTCTCCGACATTAGATGCAGTACCGGGAAGTACATATAGAACGGGGGCTGCGGTGCAACCCGGTGTTGACGCCACGATGCGTGCCGCTAAGGTCCCAACTCGAACACCAGACGTCTACAATACCGTCGCGGCGTTGCGCGACATCCCTGTGGCAGGATTTGAGAGGGAAATGTATGTCCAGCCCGGCTGAACTGATGAGCAAATTGCGTCCTGAAGCATCGCGCGAACCGGAAAGCGGCATCATTTCGATCTTCAACTATGGCCGGGACCGTGAGGGCATCATTCCGCTTTGGGTCGGGCAGGGCGATACGCCGACGCCCCGCTTCATCTATGAAAGCGCGGTGCGCTCCATGGAGGCCGGCGAGACCTTCTATACTTACCAGCGCGGCATACCGGAACTGCGCCTCGCGCTGGCCGACTATCACGCAAGGCTTTACGCGCGCTCCTTCGATCCGGAGAACTTCTTCGTTACCGGGTCCGGAATGCAGGCCATGCAGACCGTCATTCAGGCAGTGGCGGGCAAGGGCGATGAGGTTGTGCTCGCCAGCCCGGCCTGGACCAATTACCCGGCGCCCCTGCGTCTCGCCGGCGTGCAGCCGAGAGAGGTGCCGCTGAGTTTCGCCAATGGCCGCTGGAATATGGATCTTGATCGCATGTTCGATGCCGTCAACGCGCGCACGCGCGCCATGGTCATGAACACGCCCTCAAATCCGCTCGGCATCAACATGAGCGCGGATGATATCCTCGCGGTGCGCGACTTCTGCCGAAAACGCGGCCTATGGTTGATTGCCGACGAGGTCTATGCGCGTTTCAATTTCGGCGTTGGCAACGGTCCCGGCAATCTGCCGCCGTCTTTCCTCGACATCTGCGATGAGGAAGAGCAGTTCCTGATGGTCAACACGTTCTCAAAGAACTGGGCGATGACCGGCTGGCGCATTGGCTGGGCCATTGCGCCGAAGGCTATCGGGCAGACCCTCGAAAACATCATTCAGTACAATACATCCGGGGTTGCGCAATTTATGCAGCGTGCCAGTGTCACGGCTCTGGAAGAAGGTGAAGAATTTCTCACCGCCCAGGTGGAACAGGCGCGGGCCGGACGTGACATTGTCTGCAACGCGTTGCGGCAGGTTCCCGGAGTGCAGTTTCAGGAGCCTGAAGGTGCCTTCTATCTGTTCTTTTCCGTTGAGGGTTGCACAGACGCGGTGGAACTGTCGCGCCGTATGATCGACGAAATCGCGGTTGGTGTCGCACCCGGTCCGGCTTTCGGGCCGGGTGGCGACGGGTTCATGCGCCTGTGTTTCGCGCGCTCCGCCGACAGTCTGGAAGAGGCCATGAACAGGCTTGTGCCATGGCTGTCTAAGCGCTGAGTATCCGCTGCCTGCCCGCAAAGAAAAACCCAACAGAACTCCAAGAAAACACCCCCGCAATGCTTCGAATTCTTGACGGTCCCGGTTGTATTCGCCGGAAACTGCCCCCTTAACTCGACATTAAGCGCACCTGTTGTAGGGTTTGGGGAAATAGCGGGAATGGGCCGGTCTTTTGCAGGCAATACCGCAAGACAGGGACGCAGATGAATTCACAAGCACAATCGGCTGAGCCGGTCGCGCCAGCCAAACTTGGCAGACCGATCGGTGAAATCATTGCCGTCACGGGCGCACGCGCAACCGTTCTCCTGAAGGAAAGCGGAAGCAACGAGGCGGGCGAGGCCGCTCCGCTTATCGGTACTTTGCTCACAGTAGACACCAATGTTGCCGTGGTGATTTGCCAGATCACCTCAATGCGGCTGAATGAACGCGCAACGGAACTCGACAATGTCGTCGGCCGCGTCGTCGAGGTCGAACTGGTTGGCGAACTGCCGCGCCAGGATGACGGTTACCTGCGCACCTTCCGCCGCGGTGTATCGATCTATCCCGGCCTTGGGGATCTCGTCGCCCCGGCCTCGCATCTTGTGCTCGAAAAGGCTTATCATTTTGGCAATTTCGATGCCATCGAGATCGGTGGTGTGCGCCAGGACATGTCGATCCCGGCCGTGCTCAAAGTCGATGATATGCTGAGCAAGCATTTTGCCATTGTCGGTTCCACCGGCACCGGCAAATCCTGCACCGTCGCCCTGGTGTTGCGTCAGGTGCTGCACAAACACCCCAATGCCCACATCGTATTGCTGGATCCGCATAACGAATACGGCAACTGCTTCGGTGACTTTGTCGAACTTATCGATCTGAGCACACTCTGCCTGCCGTTCTGGCTTTTGAATTTCGAGGAAATCGTCGAAATTCTTATTGGCGATCCGGTCGAGAACGCCGATGAAGTCGACATCCTGCGCGACATGATTCCAACGGCGAAATATCAGTTCGCGACGAACGGCACGCGCTCGCCGCTGCTGCGCGCCCGCGGTGGCGGCCTCGGCGCGCGTTTTTCCGTCGATGTGCCGATGCCCTATCGGATTTCCGACATCATCGCTCTCATCGACCAGAACATGGGGTTGCTTGAAAACAAGCGCGAACTTCGTCCTTACAAACGCCTGAAGGCCCGTATCGAATCGATCAAGAACGATCCGCGCTACAATTTCATGTTCGCCAACCTGACGGTTCAGGACGATCTGCCCTCCATTCTCAAGCGGCTGTTCCGCATTCCCGTTGACGGCAAGCCCATCAGTGTCATCCAGTTGCTCGGATTGCCGGGTGAAATCGTCAACGTGATCGTATCCGTTCTGGCGCGCCTTGCCTTCGATCTTGCCATCTGGTCGGAAGGCAAGGTTCCCATGACGTTCGTCTGCGAGGAAGCGCACCGCTATGTTCCCCGTGACAACGCACTCGGGTTCGAACCGGCCAAAAGGGCCGTTTCGCGCATCGCCAAGGAAGGGCGGAAATACGGCCTTTCACTGTGTATCGTGAGCCAGCGTCCAGGCGATGTTGACCCGTCGATCTTCTCGCAGTGCTCGACCGTCATGACGATGCGGCTCTCCAATGAGCTGGATCAGAGTATCATCCGCTCCGCATTATCTGAGTGTTCGGCCGGGCTGCTTGCCTTCGTGCCCTCGCTTGGCGAGCGCGAAACCATCATTTTCGGCGAAGGCGTGCCGCTGCCCTCGCGCATCATGCTGTCCGAACTGCCGCGCGAAGCGCTGCCGAGCGGCGATACGGCGAAGTTCTCGACCGCCTGGTCGGCCGATACTGTCGATGATGGTTTCGTAGATGACGTTGTGGCGCGCTGGCGCGCCATTGGCATGAACGACGATGCGGTTATGCCCGGAACGGCGGAGGCGCACAACGACCATCATCTGGCTCCGGCAAACGGCAATGGCCATGCGAATGGCAACGGTCATGCGAACGGATTTCATGATGCTCCGCCTGAAGGCGCCGCGCGCTCCGACGACGAGTTCGGCGAACTTATGTCGCGCATTCGCAACCCCGGCTAGCCCGCTTCCATGTGAGCGTGAAACGGTCGAAGGTCGTCGCAACAGTTACCGCCCTCGGTATGAGTCCTCGCGGATCATGTCGGCGGCCTTTTCCGCGATCATGATGGTCGGCGAGTTGGTATTGCCGGATGTAATTGTCGGCATCACCGAGGCATCCACGACCCGCAGGCCTTCAATCCCATGCACCCGCAGGCGCGCATCGACAACGGCGCCAGGGTCATCGCCCATGCGGCAGGTGCTGACCGGGTGAAATATCGTTGACGCGATATCGCCCGCGGCGCGGGCAAGGTCTTCATCGGAAACGATCATTGGTCCTGGTTTGAATTCTTCGGGCGCGTACTTGGCCAGCGCCCGCGCCCCGACTATGTGCCGTGTCAGTCTGACCGCGTCCGCCGCCACCTGCCGGTCGGCGGGTGCTGACAGGTAGTTCGGTTTAATGACTGGCGGCGAGTGCGGATCGGCGTCGCGAATGTGAATGCTGCCGCGGCTTTCCGGGCGCAGGTTGCAGACAGACGCGGTGAAAGCTGGAAACGGATGCAGCGGTTCACCGAACTTCTCCAGGCTCAGCGGCTGTACGTGATATTCAAGGTTCGGCGTTTCGCGCGACGGGTCTGATCTCGCGAATGCGCCAAGCTGGCTCGGCGCCATCGACATCGGTCCCGACCGGAACAGTGCATATCTCAGAGCGATTTCCGCCTTGCCGATCAGGCTGCCCGACCACTCGTTCAGGGTGCGCGTATTGGAGACCTTATAGGCACAGCGGATCTGCAGGTGATCTTGCAGATTTTCGCCAACTCCGGGCAGTGCGTGATGCACATCGATGCCATGAGACGTCAGGACCTCCGGCGCGCCGATGCCCGAGAGTTCGAGAATTTGCGGCGAGGCGACCGCGCCGGTCGACAAGATAACCTCGGCGGCGGCAACAATGTCCAGCGATTTGCCTGCCCGGTTTACCCGCAGGCCGCGCACGCGTTTGCCCTCAAACAACAGGCGCTCCACGTGCGTATTCGTTAAGACGGTGAGATTTGGTCGGCCGCGCGCCGGGTGCAGAAATCCCTTCGCGGTCGTCCAGCGGATGCCCTGGCGCTGGTTGACCTGAAAATACGACACGCCCTCGTTATCGCCCCGGTTGAAATCCTCGATCTCCGGAATACCCGTCTCCACGCAGGCGTCGCGGAACGCGTCGAGGATTTCCCATGATAGCCGCTGCTCGCTGACGTGCCATTCGCCGCCCGTTCCGTGATGCGCATCGCGGCCGCCAAAATGGTCCTCCGATTTCATGAAATAGGGCAGGACGTCATTCCAGCTCCAGCCCGGGTTACCCATCTGGCGCCACTGGTCGTAGTCGTTCGACTGGCCGCGAATATAGATCATGCCGTTGATCGCCGAACAGCCGCCCAGCACCTTGCCGCGGGGATAATTCAGCGCGCGCCCATTGAGGCCGGGGTCGGGTTCGGTTCGAAAACACCAGTCGGTGCGCGGATTGCCCTGCGTGTAAAGGTAGCCGACGGGGACATGGATCCAGAACTGATTATCGCTGCCACCGGCCTCGATGAGCAGCACTTTGCGCGCGGGGTTCTCCGACAACCGGTTAGCGAGCACGCATCCGGCCGATCCTGCACCTGCGACGATGAAATCAAATGTACCAAGCTCTTCTGCCATATCGGCTGAGAGTGTTACTTATCCCTCTCTTCCGGGGCAAGCCGTCTTCGCGCAGAGCGGGCAGAACCGGCCACATTCGAGTGCCGTTGCCGTGTCCGGGGCGGGCTGCCTGGCTGGACATGGGCCCCGTTGGGGGGGTATGAGCACAAGGTGAAAGGGTCGCTGGTCCATCGGGACCACCGCAGGTGCGCTAAGGTGCGCCGCGAATGGAGACGGGTATGAAAATTTCGATCCTCGGCGCGGGATATGTCGGCCTCGTCAGCGGAGCCTGTTTTGCAGATCTCGGCTGGGACGTGACCTGCGTTGACATAGATTCCGAAAAGATCGCTTTGCTGAATTCCGGCGGTCTGCCGATATTCGAGCCCGGTCTGGAGGAAATCGTCAGCCGGAACGTGCAATGTGGCAGGCTCCGGTTTGAAGACACTCTGGATGAAGCCGTGCCGGCAAGCGACATCGTTTTCATTGCGGTCGGCACGCCGCCGCTCGAGGACGGGCGGGCCGACACCACGTCGGTGGCCGCCGCCGCGCGCGATCTCGCGCTCCTGCTTGCAGGCCACACCGTCGTTGTCATCAAATCGACTGTGCCGGTTGGCACCGGGGCCTACATATCCCGGGTGATGTCGGACGCAAATCCAAAAGCTGACTTCGCCATTGCGAGCAATCCGGAATTTCTGCGCGAAGGAAACGCCATTCGCGATTTCCTCGAACCCGATCGCATTGTCGTCGGCACCGATGACGCCGCCGCCCGCGATATTCTGCATTCGCTTTATGCGCCCTTCGAACAGCGCGATATTCCAGTCGTCATGACCGATCAGGCAACCGCTGAACTGATCAAATATGCCGCCAACAGTTTCCTTGCGACCAAGGTTGCCTTCATCAACGAGATGGCTGACCTCTGCGACCAGATCGGCGCGAACGTTGACGATCTGGCGCGTGCCGTCGGTCTCGATGCCCGCATTGGACCGAGCTTCCTCAAGCCGGGGCCGGGCTATGGCGGATCGTGTTTTCCAAAGGACACTCTGGCGCTTGCCGCTCAGGCGCAGGAGGCCGATACGCCGGTGCGCATCGTCGAGGCGGTTGTCGCTTCAAATGCCCACCACATCCGCCGGCTGGTCAAGAAAATTGCAGAGAACTGCACCGACGCCTGGGAACGGCTCGGCGTGGAAGACACCTCCCTGTGGGGTAAGTCGGTCGCCGTGCTCGGCCTTGCCTTCAAGAGCAACACCGATGATATCCGTTATGCGGCAAGTGTGGTGATCCTGCCCGAACTCATGAAACACGGTGCGCGCATTCGTGCCTACGATCCGGCCGCCATGGAGAATGCCCGTGCGGCAATGCCGGGCATCGAGTGCTGCGCGTCGGCGGCCGAGGCGCTGGCGGGAGCCGACGTGGCGCTGATCCTGACGGAGTGGCCGGAGTTCCGGGGGATGGACTGGTCGCTACTCGGGCCGCGCATGGCAACGCCGGTTCTTGTCGACCTCCGCAACCTCTATGAGCCCGCGGATGTCGCCGGCGACGGGGTGATGTATTATTCGCTCGGCCGCCCCGACGCGCTCGACATTGAACGTGAAGACGGCGAACAAATCGTCCAGATGTCGGACCATCGCGGCGGTGGTTCCAAAGCCGGATAACCGCCCTACAATTCAGGCGACCTTGCCGAGTCGTGCAAGAATGTCCGCCATGGTCGAGCCGAGTTCCGACGGGTTTGGCGCGATCGTGACATCGGCGCTTTTCAGAATAACCACCTTTTCCTGCGCCGATTCCCCGAATGCGGAAATGATGGCGCCCGCATGGCCCATGCGTTTGCCCTTGGGTGCGCTCAAGCCGGCGACATAGGCAACCACAGGCTTGGACATGTGATCGCGAATATACTCTGCCGCTTCGGCCTCCTGCGGTCCGCCGATTTCGCCGATCATCATGACGCCATCGGTTTCCGGATCGGCCTCGAACAGCTCCAGGATGTCCTTGAACGAGCTGCCGTTGATCGGATCGCCACCGATGCCGACACTTGTCGAAACACCGATGCCGAAAGATTTGAGCTGCGAAGCCGCCTCGTAGCCGAGCGTGCCCGAGCGCCCGACAATGCCGACGCGGCCGGGCATGTAAATGTGTCCGGGCATGATGCCGAGCATCGCCTTGCCCGGCGATATGACGCCGGCGCAGTTCGGTCCGATGAGGCGCATGCGGTTGTCCTGGCGGTAGCGCCGCATGTAGCGTTTGACGCGGATCATGTCGCGTGCCGGAATGCCGTCGGTAATGCAGATACAAAGCTTTATTCCGGCATCGGCGGCTTCCATGATCGCATCCGCCGCAAAGGGCGGCGGCACGAAGACAATACTCGCTTCGGCGCCGGTCTCATCGACCGCGCCTTTCACCGTGTTGAACACCGGCAGCCCGTCATGCGTCGTGCCGCCCTTGCCTGGTGTCACGCCGCCGACAATTTTGGTGCCGTACTCGCGCATCTCGGCGCTGTGGAACGTGCCGATGCGGCCGGTGAACCCCTGAATCAGGGTCGATGTCGATGCATCAAGAAGAATGGACATTGTTGCCTCCCGTTTCTTGGCGGGTTCAGTGTTTGGTTGCGGACCGCCATGCGCTCACCGCGCTTTTGGCAGCTTCTGCGAGGCTTGACGCGATGGTGATATCGAGGCCGCTTTCGCGCAGTATGGCGCGGCCTTCCTCTACATGGGTGCCCGCGAGCCGGACCACCACCGGGACATTTACATCCGTTTCGTGACAGGCCTTTACGACACCTTCGGCGACCCAGTCGCAGCGGTTGATGCCGGCGAAGACATTGACCAGCAATGCTTGAACCTTGTCGTCAGCGAGCACCGCCTTGAATGCCTTGACGACACGTTCAGGCGAGGCGCCTCCGCCGATGTCGAGGAAGTTGGCGGGCTCGCCGCCTTCCAGCTTGATCATATCGAGCGTCGCCATGGCGAGGCCCGCGCCGTTTATGATGCAGCCGATTTCACCTTCCAGCCCGACATAACTCAGGCCCCGGTCCGCCGCATAGGTTTCGCGTGGATCCTCCTGCGACTTGTCACGCAGTTCCGAAACCTGCGGCACGCGGAAAAGCGCATTGTCGTCAAAGCTCATCTTGGCATCGAGTGCAATTAACCGGTTGTCGCCGGTAACGACCAACGGGTTGATTTCGACCATGCTCGCATCGAGTTCCTCGAACGCCTTGTAACAACCAAGCAGGGTCCTCGCGGCCTCTCCGATGAGGGAACTTTCAAGGCCGAGCCCGAACGCAATTTCACGGGCCTGAAATTCCTGCATGCCGACAGCCGGTTCGATCGTCACACCCATCAGCGTATCCGGACGGTCGGCGGTGATGTCTTCGATCTCCATTCCGCCGGCGGCCGAGGCCACCACCATGATGCGCTCGCTCTTGCGGTCGAGAACGAAGCCGACATAGAGCTCCTGCTTGATGTCGAGGGCTTCTTCCACATAAAGGCGGTAAACGACCTTGCCGCGCGGACCGGTCTGGTGCGTCACCAGTCGGGAACCGAGCAGAGTTTCCGCGGTGTCCCAGATTTCGCGGTCGTTGCTGCACATCTGAACGCCGCCCGCCTTGCCGCGGGCGCCGGAATGGATCTGCGCCTTGACCACCCACTTGGAGCCGCCGATTTCGCGTGCCCGGTACGTTGCCTGTTCAGGACTGTAGGCCAGTCCGCCACGCGGCACCTGAATGCCAAAGCCCGTCAGGAGTTCCTTCGCCTGATACTCGTGAATGTCCATGCAACCTGTCCTTAAGCCTTATTGTCCCGCGGCGATCGCGTTGTTCATGTCGATGACATTCTGCGCCATGCGCGCCGATGCCGCATCGATCATTTTGCCGTCGAGGTCCGCCGCGCCCCGGCCTGCGGCCTCCGCTTCCTCTAGCGCAACCAGTATCCGTTTCGCGCGGGTCACTTCGACCTCGGGCGGTGAGAATACCTCGTTCGCCAACTCTATCTGCGAGGGGTGGATCGCCCATTTACCCTCGATCCCAAGGGCCGCCGCGCGGTTTGCCGCGTCGAGATAGCCTTCAGGATCGTTGAAATCGCCGAACGGCCCGTCGATGGGCCTGAGACCGTAGGCACGGCATGCAACGGTCATGCGCGAAAGTGCGCTGTGCCACTGGTCGCCCGGGTAGTGCGGGTTGAGGCCGCCGATGTTGGTCGTGCGCGCGCGATTATAGGCAGCGTAGTCGGCAACGCCGAAATGCATTGCTTCAAGACGCGGGCTGGCTTGCGCAATGGCCTCGACATTGGCCATACCGAGTGCCGTCTCGATCAGCGCTTCAAGCCCGATCTGGCGTTCGAACCGCTTGGCCATCTCGATCTGGTTCAAGAGCGCTTCCACGAGGTAGAGATCCGACGGCACACCGACCTTCGGCACCAAGATCGTGTCGACGAACTGGCCCGCCTGTTCCACTACATCGACCATATCGCGGTACATGTAGTGTGTGTCGAGACCGTTGATACGCACCGAAACGGTCTTGCCGGCGGCGACCCAGTCAATGTCGTTGAGTGCCTGGATAACATTGCGCCGCGCCTGTTCCTTTTCAGGCGGTGCGACGGCGTCCTCGAGATCGAGGAAAACGAAGTCGGCGCCGCTCTGGGCAGCCTTCTCGATCATCGTCGGGTTGGATCCCGGCACCGCGAGTTCACTGCGCTGCAGTCTCGTGGCAACCGGCTTGTAAATCGTGTGGCTCATGGCGGTTCCAGTCGGTTTCTTGTTGTCTCGCGGCGGCAATTGCGGGGAGGAGAGCCGTCAGCTGGCGCGGGCGAGTTCAATGCGGTTGTTGAGGCGGTAGAATTCCTGTGCGGCGGCAACGCCGGATCCCGCTTCTATCGGGATACCTACATCGCGCATCGCCATTTCCGCGCCGGCGATGGCGGCAAGCACCATGACTTCATTGGTGCTGCCCAGGTGGCCGATGCGGAACACTTTGCCCGCGACCTTGGACAGTCCGACGCCGAGCGACAGCTGATAGCGGTGATAGGCCGTTTTCACGACGTTGGCACTGTCGAAGCCATCGGGAACGCAGATCGCCGATACCGTATCGGAGTACCATTTCGGGTCGGCGGCGCACAATTCCAGACCCCAGCCCTGAACGGCCTGGCGCACGCCTTCGGCGATGTGGTTGTGACGTGCGTAGACATTGCCCAACCCTTCGGCAAACAATGTGTCGAGCGACGTGCGCAGGCCGCGCAGCAGCTGCGTTGCCGGTGTATAGGGAAAATACCCCTGATCGTTCGTCGCGATCATGTCGGCAAAATCGAAGTAGCACTTGCGGTACTGCGAGAACTTCGAGGCATCGAGTGCCTTCTGGCTGACCGCAAGAATGCCGAGACCGGCCGGCAGCATAAAGCCTTTCTGCGAACCCGACACCGCGAGATCGACACCCCATTCGTCCATACGGAAATCGACGCTCGCCACCGAGCTGACACCGTCGACGAACAGCAGTGCGGGATGGTAGGCCTCGTCGAGCACGGCGCGTATTTCCGCAATGTCGGAGCAGACGCCGGTAGCGGTTTCGTTATGGCAGGCAAAGACCGCCTTGATCTTGCCTTCGGTGTCCGCCGCAAGCCGCTTGGCGTATTCACGCACCGGTACGCCTTCGCCCCACGGCACATCGATCACGTCCACATCGAGGCCGAGGCGCTCGCACATATCGACCCAAAGATGCGAAAACTGCCCGAAGCGGGAAATCAGCACGCGGTCGCCGGGAGAAAGTACATTGGTGATCGCCGCTTCCCAGGCGCCTGTGCCCGAAGACGGGAACAGGAACACCCGGCCGTCGGTGAGGCTGAACACCTTTTTCAGATCTTCAAACAGCGGCAGGGTGAATTCGGGAAAATCGGGTGCACGCATATCCTCCATTGCGAGGTTCATCGATTGGCGCACGTTCTCGGGGATGTTGGTCGGGCCGGGAATGAAGAGGTGTGTCGTGCCAGCCATTGTCAGTTTCCTCCTGCAGCGCCTTGCCGTGCGGCGGCCGGCGCAATCGTGAATTCCGGGCTTTGCCCCGTTTGTCTCAGCGTCCCGCCAGCTTGGCCGGGCGCCGGTGAAAGGTTTGCGGATGGGGCCCCGGAACACCGGAAAGCTTGCGCTATTTTTCAGGGGTTAAGCCAACCGGCGTCCTTCCCATCCGCAGTTCACAGAGTTTCATGAACACCCGATGCGACCCACACCCGTTGCGGGGAGGTCCGGAAATCTTATTGGTCGGTGGCTGAGATCGTTTCGGGTAGGGGCATTCCTACCCTCAAGGCCATCCTGCCCTCAAGGCCATCCTGCCCTCAAGGCGATGGACGGAAGCGTTATTCCCCGCCCTTCGTGTGGGACGCGTACAGCGCGGCCGCCATGGCGCGGTTTTTGACCTGAAGCTTGTCGTAGAGATTTTTCAGGTGGAATTTGACCGTGTTGTGGGAAATGCCGAACCGGCTGGCGATCTGCAGATTGGTCCAGCCCTCCGCAAGTGCGCCGAGTAGCTCGCGTTCGCGCAATGTGAGTTGATCGAGCGGATCGTCATAGAGCGATTTCACATCAAAATAAGGGAAGCTCATGTTGCCCGCCGACACCGCGCTCACCGTATCGAGGAGACGTTCAGGGTCGCCGCTTTTGGAGCAGAAGGCATAGCCGCCAAGCTTCATGACACGCCGCGGCACGTCGCTGGCGCCGGTGCCGGAGAAGACGATGATGCGTTTGTCGCAGCCCCATTCCTTGAGCGTTTCGAGCACCTCCTGCCCGGTCATGTCCGGCAGCACCCAGCCGGTGATGCCGATGTCGAACTTGCCGGTGCGGCACATTTCGAGAAACTCCGCACCGTTCTGCACGCCGCCGGCAAACTCATAGCGGCCGTCGTCAGCCAGGAGCTTTTCGAGCCCCGACAGGACGAGCGCGTTTTTGTCCGCGACAGCAATGGTGACCCGTGCGGCCATGTTCCCCAAAATCCGTATTTCGGCACCGGTCCGGCGCAGTGAGCGCCTTCGACCAAAGTCGAACATAATCCGCACGGCGGACAGATTTGGAAATCAGCCCTTTTGCCGCAGGGCGAAATGGCATCTCGGATAGTGGGCCGAACTGCGCGTGCGGTGTTCACTACGCATTAGGAAATGACACGTGAAATCAAATGCTTATGATCTAGATGGACGCGGAGCCGGGTGCGGATATAGGTGCTGGAAACCGCTCAAATGCAGCGCCCGCCGTCGATCTCGATGCACACGCCAGTCAGGAATGCGGCCTCGTCGGACGCCAGAAAGGCGGCAACATTGGCGATGTCGCGCGGTGTCGACAGGCGGCCGAGCGGTACGGTCTCGACAAACTTTGCGTACATCTCGTTGGTAACTTCGCCGCCCAGAAAAGCGCCGAGCATCGGCGTGTCGCCGGCCACCGGGCAAAGCGCATTGACGCGGATGTCATCGGGAGCAAGCTCGACTGCCATCGATTTCGTCATGACCACGACGGCGCCCTTGGAGGCATTGTACCAGGTAAGGCCGGGCCGCGGCCGCAGTGCCGCTGTTGAGGCAGTATTGATAATGACGCCGCCGCCGCGCTCGCGCAGCACAGGTACCGCGTGCAAAGCCGACAGATAGACGCTCTTGCAGTTGACATCGAACATGCGGTCATAGGTTTCCTCGTCGACATCGATCATCGGTTGGTTGCGCTGTGGCATGCCCGCGTTGTTGACGACAATGTCCAGTCCGCCGAACGCCGATACCGCCGTATCGATCATGTGTTTGACATCTGCGCTGATCGTGACATCGCCATGCGCGAAGCGCGCCCTGCCACCGTCATCGTTGATGCTGGCGGCAACCGCCGCACCTGCATCGCCGTTCAGGTCCGAGATCACGACGCCGGCGCCTTCGGCAGCAAATCGCCGTGCGATGCCTTCGCCGAAACCGGACGCGCCGCCCGTGATGACGGCGTTCTTTCCCTGCAGTTTCATGTGCCCCGTTTCCTTTGTCTTATTCCGGCTTCGCGTCTCGGCGGGCTTTCCACCATGCCTGAGCTTCGCCATATTGTTCTTGCAGATATCGCATCTGCTCATCAAGCGCGCCCATAGCCGCTTCCGTATCCCGTGCGGCGATGGCATCGACAATGCGGCGGTGCTGATCGACGATTTCGCTGCGCCTGCGGAACCGGAAAATCATCAGATTGACGATCGGCTGCAGCGCCTCGATGACGGACGACATAAGGAACTGCAAAACCGGATTGCCGGTGGCGTCCACAAGGGCACGGTGAAACCGCACATCCGACGCGCAGAAGTCTTCATCGCTCAGGCCCGGATCGCTCTGCCTCGTGATTTCAGCAGCCATAACCTTGAGGTGTTCGTCGTCGCACCGCTCAGAAGCAATGCGGCAGCACACAAGCTCAAGCTCGCGCCGCGTCTCGGCCACATCGGAAAGATCGAATTCCTCCATGGAAACGAGAAGGGCGGTCATGTTCGCAAGATCGGCCCGCACGTCTTCAGCGCTCGGCCGGTTGATGAAGGTTCCACCCGCCGGCCCGCGCCGTGAACGGATGAGGTTCTGGGCGGCCAGCCGCTTGAGCGCCTCGCGGATGGTCGGGCGTGAGACACCGAACCGCTTGGCAAGTTCCGATTCCGTCGGCAGCCGTTCATCGGCGCTGATGTGGCCTTCGACAATGGCGTCGCGAATAGTCTCCGCGATTTGCTTGGCCAGGCTTTCGGGCACTTGAATGTCGTAGCTGATTTTCATGTCTGTTGTCGCAACTTGGTGGGCGCTTCCGATGCGGGTCTGCCTATCCGGTTGGCAGTAATGTAAATTTGTTTGACAAATATAGCAATCTCGTTTTGAGTGCGCGCAATAACAGGCGCACCACACACCGGCGGCGGTTTCCCGGACGGTCGAACGGGCAGTTATTGTGAGTGTGTTGCCGGCTTCGCAACACAGATTATCTATTTGGGAGGGTGACGAAATATGAGTGCGGTAAAGGACTTATACGAACTCGGCGACATGCCGCCACTCGGCGAAGTGCCGAAAAATATGCACGCGTTTCTGGTCCGCCAGGATCGATTCGGTGAACCAAAGACGGCATGGCAGCGCGAAGTCATCCCGACGCCGGAACTCAAACCCGACGATGTTCTGGTCTACGTCATGGCAACCGGCATCAACTACAACAATGTCTGGGCAGCCCTTGGCTATCCGGTCGACGTTATCGCCGACCGCCAGAAGAAGGGCGAGCCGGAGGACTTTCATGCCGGTGGTAGCGATTGCTCGGGCATCGTCTGGCAGGTCGGTTCCGCCGTGACCGACGTCAAGGTCGGTGACGAGGTGGTAGTCCATTCGGGCTGGTGGGAGCCGGACGATCCCTGGGTGCTGTCCGGCCGCGATCCCATGCTGGCGTCAAGCACGCGTATCTGGGGCTATCAGACGAACTACGGCAGCTACTGCCAGTTTGCGCGGGCCCAGTCGCATCAGATCCAGAAGAAACCAAAGCATCTCACATGGGAAGAGGCGGGCTGTTATCTGCTCTGTGCCTCGACCGCGTACCGTATGCTGATGGGCTGGACACCAAACACGATCGAGGAAGGCGATGCGGTTCTTGTATGGGGCGCGGCGGGCGGTCTTGGGTCCCTGGCGCTACAGATCACAGCGGCTCAGGGTGGAAAGCCGGTTGCCGTCATATCCGATGAGGACAAGCGACAGTTCTGCCTCGACAAGGGTGCCGCCGGCGTCATCAACCGCAATGATTTCAGCCACTGGGGTCCGATGCCCGACACCACGACCCAGGAATGGGGCGAATGGATGAAGGGCGCACGCGGTTTCGGCAAGGCGATCTGGGAGGCGCTCGGCGAGCGCAAGAGCCCGAAGATCGTATTCGAGCATCCCGGCGAGGCAACACTTCCGACATCGGACTTCGTGTGTGACACGGGCGGCATGGTGGTGATCTGTGCCGGCACTACGGGCTACAACGTCACCATGGACCTGCGCTATCACTGGATGATGCAGAAACGCTTTCAGGGCAGCCACTTGTCGAACGATGAGCAGGCGGCCGCGGTCAATCAGCTTGTCATCGACCGCAAGATCGATCCGTGTCTCTCGGCAACATATTCCTTCGATGAAATCGGATATGCCCACCAGTTGATGCACGACAACAAACACCCCTATGGCAACATGGCGTGTCTTGTGAATGCGACCGAGAAAGGTCAGGGCGCGAACTGATACCAAGGGCGGCAATTATTGGCCCACCGCAGGCCGGGTGCTTTTGCCCTCCCGCAACGTTGCGTACTGCTTCCGATACCTGTACCGCGGCGCAGTACGCGCCTTGCCGGAGGGTAAAATCATCCCGGTGAAACGGGTCAATAATTGCCGCCCTTGGTATGAGAACCGGCGGCGCCGGAATTCCCCGTCAGGCGACTAAGGCGGGTCACAAATGCAGGCAATAAAAAACGGGAGCCCCTGCGGGCTCCCGTTCTTGTTTCTACGTCTGAGCGTCGCTTACTTGGCGAGCCAGGCGTTGAACCGTTCGGTCAATTCGGTCAAGTGGTCGGCCCAGTAGGAAATGTCATACTGGATCGCGTTGCCGAAGTTGTCCGGTGCTGTCGGCAAATGCGGCAGAATGTCCGCAGCAACGAACGGAGACGATGACTGGCGCATCGGACCATACGAGATGTAGTTCGTGCTGTCGCCGAGCACTTCCGACGACGTCGCGAAATGTATGAAGTCCATGATGACGTCGAGATTCGGAGAACCCTTGGTCACGGCAAAGCCGTCAAGGTCCCAAATCTGCGTGTCCCACATAATCACGATCGGCTGGTTCTCTTCAACGATCGCGTTGTAGAGACGGCCGTTCCATGCGGACGCCATCGCCACTTCGCCATCGGCGAGGAGCTGCGGCGGCTGGGCGCCAGCCTCCCACCAAATCGTTTCGGACTTGATCTTGTCGAGGCCTTCAAAAGCAAGGTCGACGCCTTCGTCGGTGGCGAGCGTGGTATAAATTTCGCTACGCGCAACGCCCATAGCCTCAAGACCCCATTCGAGGTTGATGCCGGCATCCTTGCGAAGCGCACGCTTGCCCGGGAACTGTTCCAGGTCCCAGAAGTCCGCGACCGTACTCGGCTCGCCGTCCACTTTTTCGGAATTGTAGGCCATCACCGTCGTATAGACGATGTTGCCGACGAAGCATTCCTCGAAACCGCCCGAGATGAAGTCCTCGCGTGGCGGCGTGCCGTCAGCCCCATTGGGGAAGCCATCAATGTCGATTTCCTCAAAGAGGCCTTCGTCGCAGCCCGGAATGGCGTTCTGCGGCGTCAGGTCGACGATGTGCCATTCGATGTTGTTGGCTTCGACCTGGGCGCGGATCTGTGCGAGACCGCCCGTATAGTCGATAACATTGATGGTCACGTCGGGATTGGCCTGTTGATAAGGCTCAATCATCGACTTGACCTGGCTGTTGGTGTAGGCGCCGCCCCATGACACGAAGTTAATCGTGGCATCGGCCGATGCTGTTGCCACAACACCAACGCTAAGTGCGGTGCCGAGCAGAAGGGTTGAAAGAATACGTTTCGTCATCAGGGCAATTTCCTCCGTTGATCTCCCCAATACACACAACCTGTCGCTTGGGCTCAGCCCACGCTTTCGGTCGTTTTGTTCGCGCCTTTTCGTTGCCATAATGCCTGAAACGGTTTGATGCCGTGTTGTACTTCGGGCTTTATTTCTTGAGGAAGGCCGATCACAGCAATTCTAATGCACTGAAACCAAATTTCCTCAGACGCAAAGCAGGAATAAAGCACAACCCTCAAGGTTTTACAACAAATCCATGGCGCCGCCGCGCGGGCTGGTTAACTGCGACGCGGCGAAGCAGCGCAATGGATGAAAACGCATCACGCCGATGTGACGGTGGGATACAGCGCATCACGGTTTCGAGCAGGCGTAACCGTTGTCCGATTAACATCAATGGCGGCTCACACTCGCGTTCATGGCCATCAAATGATTCCATATGAATGTGAAACGATCTAGGGTCGCGATCCTGATGTTGTGCCACCAGTGCATGGAGCTTAGGCCAATGTCCAACCCGGCCCCGCTGCGGGAGATGGCAGGCGAGATGCGCAACGGGCGCCGCGATGCCCGTGCGCTGACCGAAGCCGCGATCAATGCGCATGACAGGCTTGACGCTTTGGCCGGTGCCTACATGTGCTGGCGCCCGGAAGCCGCCCTTGTGGCAGCCGGTGCGGCGGCGGATGCCTTCTCGCTTGGCCGCGATCTTGGCGACCTTCAGGGCATTCCAGTCAGCCTCAAGGACAATTTCGGCCTTAGCGGCACGCAGACATTCGCCGGCAGTGCCGCGGCACTGCCGCCGCCCTTGGATGACGAAGGCCCGCTCGTAGCCGCCCTTCGCGCCCAACACACGCCGATAACCGGCAAAACCCACACGGACGAGTTTGCCTATGGCGGCATTGGCATGGTGAGCCACTGGGGTATTCCGCGTAACCCGTGGGACCGGGAGGTGCACCGTGTGGCAGGCGGGTCCTCGAGCGGCGCCGGTGTCAGCCTGCTTGAAGGGTCCGCCCATGTCGCGCTGGCAACGGACACGTCAGGCTCCGTGCGACGGCCCGCCGCGATGACGGGGACGGTCGGCCTCAAGCTGACATTCGGCCGCTGGCCGGTCGAGGGCATGGTCCCGCTCACAATGACGCTCGACACGCCGGGGCTCCTTGCCCGAACTGTGGAGGACACTGCGTTTGCGTTCTGCGCCCTCGATGCACAATGTGCGTTTGACGATCTCGCAGCGGGCGCGGCCGAGGGCGTGTCGGGGATGCGCATCGGCATCTGCCGCAATGTCTTATGGGAGGCCTGTTCGCCGGGTATCGCCGAAGCCGTGCAAACCGCGCTCCGCGAACTCGAGGCCGCCGGCGCCGTGCTGATTGACCTCGACCTGCCGGAGGTCGATGAGGCGACCGCGGTCGTCGCCAATGGCGGCGTTGTCGCCTCGGAATTCTATGCGTTCATCTCAAATGAACTGCCCGAGTGGCTCGAACGCCTGCACCCGCTGCTAGGCGGGCGTCTTTCGGGTTCGGACCGTCCCGATCAGAGCGCCGTCGACTATCTTGCCAATGTGCGCCGGCTCGAGCGCGCCGCGGCGTCTTTCGCGCAGCGAATGAACACCGTCGATGTTCTGGTGTCGCCGACCGTGCCCCTGACACCGCCGCGCGTCGATGACGTGCGCGAGCTTGCCCCCTACGAGGCGGCGAACAGGCTCGCTGTTCGAAACACTTATGTCCCCTCGCTCCTCAAAATCTGCGCGCTTTCGATGCCCGCCGGCCTCGATTCGGCGGCGATGCCGGTCGGCATGCAGCTCATGGCGCCGTCATCCAGCGAAGAGAAACTGTTGGCGCTGGCCATGCGCATTGAAAGGTGTATTGGTAGCGCGCAAGACCGCCTTGGCACGGCACCGCTCCTGCGGTCCAGCCCGTAAACTCAACTGCCTCACGGAGCAACGCGAACATGACATACAGTACGAGCGAATCCGGCAAACTGTTCGAGCGCGCCCAGAAGGTGCTGGTCGAGGGCGTGAGTTCAGGATCGCGCGGACCGCTCAACTACAAGCCCTATCCGCCCTATATGCGCGAAGGCAAAGGCGCACGCATCTGGGACGTTGATGGCAACGAATACATCGACTGGCAGTTGTCTTTCGGTTGTCTGCCGCTCGGACACGCGCACCCGAAAATCGTCGAGGTCGTACAAAGCGCGGTCGAGGGCGGCACGCATTTTGCCACCGCCCTTGAGGTCGAAGTCGAGACCGCCGAACTCATGGTCAACCTGTTGCCCAACGTCGACAAGGTGCGTTTCGCCAACACCGGCACCGAGGCCTGCATGACCGGCGTGCGCATAGCGCGGGGCATCACCGGCAAGCGCAAGGTGCTGAAATTCGAAGGTCATTATCATGGCTGGTACGACGGGCTTCTTGTCAGCTCTAACCCGCAAATTCCAAGCACGCTCGGCCACCCGAACGACCCGGTACGCATCGCCGACAGTTCCGGCCTGACGCCGGGGTCGTGGGAGGACACGTTGGTCTGCGTGTGGAACGACGAAGACGCCATCGAGCGCGCGCTTGCTGCGCACGGCCACGAGATTGCCTGCGTCGTGACCGAGGCGGTTATGTCCAACATGGGCGTCATTCCGCCGAAACCCGGCTATCTCAAGCACGTGCAGGAACTCTGCCGCGCGCATGACGTTCTGTTCTATCTGGACGAGACCGTCACCGGTTTCCGCGTGGCACCGGGCGGCGCTATGGAGCTTTACGATCTGCAGCCCGACATCGTCACCTACGGCAAGGCGCTGGGGCAGGGGTTCCCGGTCGCGGCAATCGCCGGGCCGGACCACATCATGGAAAGCATCGAGCACGGCAAGGTGCTGCATTTCGGCAGCCACAACGCGCCGCGCCTTGGGTTGTACGCTACCAAGACCATGCTTGAGGAAATGACCCGCGACGACAATGCCGGGTTCAAGAAGATCGAGGCCATCGGCAACGAGATGACAAGCCGGCTCAACGAGGTGGCGCGCACCGTCAACAAGAACCGCATGGTCGTGCAGTCCGTCGGGTCGATGTTCCACCCCGTGTTCACCGACCGCGAAGAGATCACCAACTACCGCGACTTCTGCGCCGATGTGGATCTCGGAATGTATCGCAAGTTCGCCGCGCACCTTCGCGAGAACGGCATCTTCATGACCGGCAACACCATCCTCCACAACCTGAGCTGTACCGAACACACGAGCCAGGACATTGAGGACACGGTCAACGCGGTGGGCAATGCCCTGGAAGATATCTGAGTGCGCGGTGCGGGAGACAGCTAAATGATTACGGTAATCGCCGATGACCGCCACGCCCTGCATGCGCCTGAGAATTTCGTTGTTCGTGGCCTGCCTTCACCCAACAAGGAAACTCCCGAACGCGCGGAAATTCTGAAGCGTTCTCTGGGTGCGGCCGGCTACGAATTCACAGGCCCGGACGCCTTTGGCGAGGCGCCGCTGGCCGCCGTGCACACGGCGCGTTATCTCGACTTCCTCAAGAACGGCCACGCCGAGTGGGCGGCGCTTGGCGACAGTGCGCCCGAGATCATCCCGAACGCCTTTCCGATGGGCAAGGACGCGGGCTACCCGACCTCGATCGTCGGGCGCGCCGGCGCCCATCAGGGCGACATGGCCTGCCCGATCAACGCCGGCACGTGGGAGGCCGCGTGCGCCGCCGCCGATATCGCGCTCACCACAACGGCCCGCGTTACGAACGGCGAGCAATTCGCCTACGCGCTCTGCCGCCCGCCCGGCCACCACGCCTATGCCGATCACGCGGCGGGTTTTTGCTTTTTGAACAATGCCGCCATTGTTGCGCAGCACCTGAGAGATCAGGGCATGGCGCGCGTTTGCGTCCTCGATGTCGACGTGCACCACGGCAACGGCACGCAGGACATCTTCTACGACCGCGACGACGTTCTCTTCGTGTCTCTGCACGGCGACCCGTCGGTCTTCTATCCCTTCCACTTCGGCTATGAAGACCAGCGCGGCGAAGGGGCGGGTGAAGGATTCAACATCAACTATCCGCTTGCACTGGGCTCCGGCGACGATCTCTTCCTCGACACACTGTCGCGCGCGCTCGAGCGCATCGATGCTTTCGCCCCTGATATGCTGATCCTGTCGCTCGGCCTCGACATTTCCGAGAGCGATCCCTACGCGGCACTGAAGGTTACCGGCGATGGCTTTGAGCGCATCGGCGCGGCTGTCGCAGGCTTCGGTCGCCCAACGGTCATCCTGCAGGAAGGCGGTTACATTTCGCCGGTGCTCGGCGACTGTCTCGTGCGCTGTCTGGCGCCCTTCAACGGCTGAGGCAGGATGCGGGCATGGGAGTGCGCGAAAGCTACTTCGCGAACGGCTGGTGCCGGTTCCCGGCCGACCCGGCACTGACGGCCTGGGTCGAGCACGCCTTGCCCGCCGCCCGCGCGGCGGTCGCGGATCGCGAAAACGCCGAATGGCTGCGCTGCGGCGGCACCTGGTTTGTCGGCGTGCATGCCTTGCCCAATGATAGATCGGGCATCGTCGATGGCGGACCGGTGTTGGCGGGCGAGGCGGTTACGTTCCTGCGCGAGGTTCTGGAGCTTGGACTGTTCGAATGGGACCGGGCGCAGGTATCGTCCTGTTACCCGGGTTACCCGCAGCCCTCCGCCTCTGAGCCGGAACCCGCATACCGCTACCATATCAAACGCGCGGCCGCCCACATCGACGGTCTTCGCGCCGAAGGCCCCGAACGACGGCGCCATCTGCGCGAGCATCACGGTTTCCTTCTCGGCGTGCCGATGGTCGAGGCCGGTGCCGGCGCCTCGCCGCTCGTTGTGTGGGAGGGCTCGCACGAAATTGCCCGCGACGCCTTCCACGAAATCTATGACGGAATGGCTCCGCAAGACTGGGGCGAGGTGGATGTAACGCAAGCCTATCACGCCCTGCGCCGCCGCATCTTCGGGGCCTGCGAGCGCATTGAAATCCCCGCCCGGCCCGGCGAAGCCTACCTCGTGCACCGCCTGGCGCTGCACGGCATAACCCCCTGGGACCCGAGCGCAGAAGCTGGCCCTGACGGCCGCATGATCGCCTATTTCAGGCCCGAAATCGGCGGGCCTGAGAATTGGCTGGAGGCGCCTTAGAACTTGCCGTGCTTCAGATAGGCCTGCTGCGGATCCATGCCGGACAGGATGGCCGTGCGCACTTTGTTTTCCGCCGCAATGGCGGCCTCCGCCTCACCCACTATGTCGGGGGCGATAGCCTTCGGGATGCGGATCAGACCGTCGCGGTCGCCGATCATGTAGTCGCCGGGCGCAATCGTCACATCGCCGATCGTGATGTCGGTGTCGACGGCGCGTGGTTTCCAGTGGCCGACGATGTCGCGCGGGCTGAAGCCGCGGCCCCAGGCCTGGAATCCCATCTCGAGAAGAAAGTTGGTGTCGCGGATGTAGCCGTCGGCAATCGCCCCGAGCACGCCCTTGTCCTTGAGTGTCTCGGCGGAGAGTTCGCCCATATGCGCAACCACGCGGTCATTTGGCTGCGATACCCAGATATGGCCCGCCGGCGCGCGCGACAGAAGACCGGTCCATTCCAGGAGCGTCTCGTGCGGATCGAAGCCGGGTCCGGCCATGCCGTCGATTGTGAACGCCGGGCCGGCGAGGCATTTGTCGGGAATGAGCGGCCTGATCTCTTCCGGCAACACGAAGTCACTCAGGCCGCGCGTGCGCATGACATCGTGGACGACGCCGGAGTAGCAGCGTTCAAGACGCGCCGTTAGTTCGCCGGTCACGCGTGCGCCCTCTACCGTCACTTCCGCATCGCCGCGCCGTCGGGATCGTACGGGCTGGCGGCGATGATGCGGGCGCCGCGTTCGACGCCGACGATGTGGGCCGTCATGTCCGAGCCTTGGTCGATATGTTCGACGTCGATGAGTGCCATGGCGAGGCTCTTGGCCGTGTGGTGGCCGTAACCGCCCGATGTGATGAAGCCGACCCGCTTGCCGCCCTTCCACACCGGCTCATAGCCCGATGCGTCCGCATCGTCCGCGTCGATCTCGAGCGTTACGAGTTTCTGCGGGGCGGTGTTCTTGTCCTTCTCCGCCAGTGCCGCCTCGCGCCCGACGAAGTCGCCCTTGTTCCAGTCGATCCAGCGGTCCATGCCGGTCATGCCCGGGGTGTAGCCTTGCGTGAACTCCGCGCTCCAGATGCCGAAACTCTTTTCCAGCCGAAGCGAGTTCATCGCATAGAAGCCGTATTCGCGCATGCCGAACTCTGCTCCCGCCTCGAGCAGGGTCTCGCGCAAGCTGATGTGCTCCGCCGCCGAACAGTTGATCTCGTAGCCAAGCTCGCCCGATACCGACAGCCGCGCGACGCGGGCCCGCATGAGGCCGACATCGAGCGCCGTGCAGCCCATGAAGGGCAGGGCCGTGTGGCTGACATCTTGATGGGTGAGCTTTGCCAGAACGTCTCGCGACTTCGGCCCCGACAGCGAGAAGCCGACGGTTGCATCGGAAATGTCGCGCACCGTCACGTCGTTTGCGGAGAATTCTTCACGCCGGTCGGCGAACCAGCGCATGTGCCATGCGCGAAGATAATAGGACCCCATGATCCACCAGGTGCCATCGCCCCAGTTGAAGATCGTGAGGTCGCCCTTCATGCGGCCGTCGGACCCGAGCATCGGCGCCAGTCTGGCGCGTCCGGGCCCGGGCAGCTTCGAGGCCATGACGCGGTCGAGCCAGGCCTCAGCGCCGGCGCTGGTTACCTCGAACCGCGAGAAGCCGGAGATATCGAGAAGCCCGACAGAGCCGCGAACGGCCTTGCATTCCTCCGCCACGATATCGAAGGCGTTGGAGCGCTTGAGGGTCGGCGTTTCCTCAAAACCCCTGGGGCCGAACATCAATGGCGTCTCAAGGCCCCAGGTGCAGCCCCACTTGCAGCCCGCCGCGCTCATCGCGTCATAGGCGGGTGACTTTTTCAACGGCCTGCCCGCCGGCAGCTGTTCGTTCGGATAGGTCATCACGAAGCGGCGCGAATAGAACTGGCCCGTGGTCTGGCGGATGTACTCGCGGTTCGACGCAAAGTCGCCGTAGCGCGCGATGTCCATCGGCCAGACGTCGGCTTCCGCCTCGCCGTGGATCATCAGTTCGGCCAGCGATTTGCCGACGCCGCCGCCCTGCAGAAAGCCCGCCATGACACCGCAGGCGAGCCAGTAGTTCTTGAGGCCGGAAACGGCACCGACCAGCGGATTGCCGTCCGGTGAAAACGTGAAGGCGCCGTTGACCCATTTTTTCACGCCTACCGTCTGCAGCGCCGGATAGCGCTCGAATGCGAGCGTCAGTTCATCGGATATGCGGTCGGTATCTTCCTGAATGAGTTCGACGCCATAGTCCCAGGGCGCGCCGTCGATGTTCCAGTGCTTGTGATTGATCTCGTAGATCCCGAGCAGAACGCCCTGGTGTTCCTGGCGCATGTAGGTGAAGCCTTCGAGGTCCACCATCATGGGTACTTCGTGGTCCATCGCCGCGACCTCCGGGATGGTCTCGGTGAGGAGATAGTGGTGTTCGAGCGGCGACAGCGGCAGATCGAGGCCGACCATGCGTCCGACCTGCTTGGCCCACAGCCCGCCTGCATTGACGACGTGCTCGGCGGTGATCGTGCCGTTTTCCGTGACCACTTCCCACATGCCGTCGGCGCGCTGGTTCAGTTCCTCCACCTTGTTGTTCTCAATCACCGTGGCGCCGCGTTTGCGCGCCGCGCCCGCATAGGCATAGACCGTGCCATAGGTGTCGACATAGCCTTCGCGGTCCGCCCACAGCCCGCCGATAACGCCCGACACATCCATGATCGGGCACTTTTCCTTGATCTCGTCCGGCGTCATCAAATAGCAGTCTTCGATGCCGATAGTCTGGAAGATGCGGTAGGCCGACTGCAGCCATTCCCAGCGCGCCGGCGCTGACGCAACGGTGATGCCACCGGTCATGTGCAGGCCGATATTCTGACCGGACTCTTCCTCGATCTCGGACAGGAGGTCGATGGTATAGGCCTGCAGAGCCGCCATGTTGGGATCGGCATTGAGTGCATGAATGCCGCCGGCGGCATGCCACGACGAGCCCGCGGTAAGCACGGAACGCTCCACCAGAGCGACATCGGTCCAGCCGAATTTTGCCAGGTGATAGAGGACTGACGCTCCGACGACGCCGCCGCCGATAACGACGACCCGGTAATGCGATTTCATGACGGCTCTCTCCCGCGCGGCTTAATCCCGATTACCGACAATCCTGCCGACTTTTGACGCGCGGGCAAAGGAGAAATACGACGCATACGAAAACGAATGCGGCGTGTCAGTCGGGGGCGCCGCCGTGCGCCAGCCAGCGGGCGCAGTCGGGCCCGAGTTCCGCGGCCGCCCGGTCTTCATAGGCACGGCTGTCTTCAGCGCTCAATACGTCACGCCAGCGGCCGTTCTGGCCTTTATGAATGAAGACGCTGGCGCCCGCGTCCCAGAACGCGCCGCCCAGCGGCACGCTCTTTGAGGCGTTGGCCTTCATGTGGTCGAAGCTGCAGTGTTTGAGGATCTTGGGCCAGACGTCTTCGTCGATGCTGATTTCGAGAAACGCGGCGATCTTGCGGATTTCTCCAGCCATGTCCTGCTTCAGATCGGCGAAATGCACGAAATGAACATTGGGAAGATGGCGGATCTCCCACCAGGTGTGCACGTTTTCCCAGAATGGCCAGAACGGGAAGCCGTCGCGTTCGAGCCACTCAAGAAAATACTGCCGGATCGACGCGACCGGCTTTTCGATCGCTGGTCCGACGCGGCCCGGCGTGTTGTTCAAGGCGTCGTACCAGACCACGTTGGCATTGGCATGGTGGTTGTACAGGCTCCACACCACATCGCGCCCGTCGCGTGCGATGTAGATGTATTTGGCGCGTGGCGAAAAAACGAGTGCGTCGACCGGCAGATGCGTCTTGACGAAGCGCCGGTGGGTTTGCGCCTCGACTTCGGGAAGCTTTACCTCCTTCGGCGGCACGCGCAGATCGAGCCATGGCGACATTTCCGCCACCTCCAGTTCTTCCGCGCCTTCGAAAATGAGTTGCGCGATGATCTGCTGCATCCATGTCGTGCCGGCCTTGGCGTAGGTCGATATAACGATATCGTCGTCGCGGAATGCAAAGTCGTTCCAGATCGTCGAATCGAAATGATGATTGTGCAGTTCCCGGGTCTTCTCGGGCCAGACAACGGATCGCGAAGACATCGTACTCTTCCCGGCCCGGCTCGGGACCATGCTGCTGCCCGTTCTCAGAAACGGAACGGTTTCATCGTCAAGGGTATGATGAGCACCGGCATCGGTACAAGCACGGGAAGCAGAAGCCGCAAGATGTCGGCGATACAGAATGGGTGCCGCTCATCAGATCGCTGCCCAGGCGAAGCGCCAGGAAAGGTCTGCCCACACATACCAGACACCGAATCCGCCCCACATCGTGACAATCAACCAGAACAGAGCCGGGTTGCCGGATCTCTCTATGGTCTCGACGACGAAGGCTTGCCCGCTGCGTGCGCTGATCGAGGCCCAGTAGACAAAGAGCAGTCCCCAGACCCAGTACCACTCGCGGTAGCTGGCGATCGCAAGGACGGCGATGGATGCTGCCGTGAACCATTTAATGGTTCTCATGGGTTATGTCTCCAGCGTGCGGATCAGGCGCCATGCTGCTTGACTGGCGAGCTCGCGATGACTGTCTGGAAGCTGCAGTGGGCTGAACGCATCGACGCTGAAATAAATGCTCAAGAGGCCAAGCGAAACCTCCGCAATTGCCGACGGCGAAGCGCGCTGGTACCGGGTAGACAATTCCTGAGCAACGAGGCGTTCAAATTCGAGCAGCCAGGATTTCAGGCGTGCGCCTATGTCGGGATAGAGTTTACTGGCCGATATCAGTGCTTGCGCGACAGAAAGGTCTTCCGAGCTCGTACCCAATGACGGTTCGAACAGGGCGTCCACCAGATGTTCGATGCGGTCGTATTCAGGAAGCCACTCAAACAGCGCCTCGGTGGATGCCGTGAACTCCCGTTCAACGCGCACACCAAGCGCGGCAACAAGTGCTTCCCGGTTGCCGATGTAGTGGCGCAGGATCGTGCGCTGGACACCGGCTTCCTCGGCAATGCGCTCCAGCGTCGAACCTTCCAGTCCATAGCGGGCGACACACCGCGCGAAGGCATCGAGGATTTCTTCTGTGCGCTGCTCTTTGACGCTCGGCCGGCCCATTCCCGATTCTTTCGTATATTTTCATTATTGAAAAAATACACTGGCTAACTTATATTGTCAAATATGAAAATTAATTGGGTGCCTCCCACCGGTGCCCGCGACCGCAGCCCCCGTCGAAATGGAGCCAGCAATGTCAGTGCAGCGCGACCTGCCTCAAATCCCCACTCAGAAACTCCCGCGACAAGCATACATCTGCAACGAATGGCTGGAGCGCGAGCGGGCGGCTCTGTTCGCGAACACATGGTTGTTCGCCGGCACCGTTACCGACTTCGCCGAACCCGGTGATTACCGCACGGTGCGGGCGGGCCATTTCCCGCTGTTTGTGGTGCGGAACAGGGAAGGAGAATTGCAGGCGTTCCACAACATCTGCCGCCACCGCGGCACAGAGTTGCTTGAAGGGTGCGGCAATGCCGGCAAGACGATTGTCTGCCCCTATCACAGTTGGACATTCGGCCTCGATGGCGCGTTACGCGGTATCCCGCGACACGAGCTCTGCTTCCCGGGCATCGACAAGGCAAATCTCAGCTTGCGGCCTGCATCCATTGGAATTTTCCGCAATCTCGTGTTCGTCCACCCGAGCGAACATCCTGCGGAGTGTTTCGAGGACTGGCTGGCGGATCTGCCCGATCATGCCTGGCCGCACGATATTACGTCGTCTTCGCTGCGCGAGTTTGACGTCGAGATCGTCTACGAAATGAAGTGTAACTGGAAGGTGTTCTACGAGAACGCAATCGACGGCTACCATCTTGCCTATCTGCACAAAGACACCCTCGGCGGTCCGTTCCCGGAGAAGAATATCTGGGAGGCGAAAGGCCGTCATCTCGTCTGGTACTCGACCGAACGGGATGGGCACAAAAACAGGGTGCCCAAATTCGTGCAGGACCAGTATGAAAAATACGGGTCCGCGAAGATCGCAGGCGCCGAAAAAACCGGCTACGGGGGCGTCTACATCCTCTTTCCGACAACCCTGATCGTTTCCGATCCCTACTCGTTTTCCATTTCCACGTTGGAGCCGGTCGATGTCGGCACGACCCTTCTGAGGGTGCGCGCATGGTCGCCAAAGGTGTTTTTCGCAGGCGACGTCAAGCTGGAAGACATCCCCGGATACGACAAGGAGAGCGGCCGCATTAAATCTTCCCACTGGAAGGTTCATCCCCTTGAAACCGGCGACTTTCAGACCGAGGACGTCTGGGCCTGCGAAAAAATGCAGCGCTCACTTGGCTCGCCCGCGCATGAAGTCGGCGCGCTCGCACACGGCCCCGGGGGCGAAGCCGCACTACCGTTCTTTCAGGAGAACGTTCTGGACTTTGTGCCGCTTGAAGCCGCCGATGCTCCTAAAAATGAAACGGCTTCATCGTAAGCGGGATGATGAGCACCAGCATCGGCACGAGCACGAGCAGCAAAAGCCGGAAGATGTCGGCAATCCAGAACGGCGTCACGCCGCGGAAGATCGTGCCGGTGGTGACGTCGCCGAGCACGCCGCGCAGCACGAATACATTGAGGCCGACCGGAGGTGTGATGAGACTGATCTCCGTCACCACGACAACAATGATGCCGAACCAGATGAGCGCCACTTCCTGCGCCTGCGCTTCCGGATAGCCTGAGAACAGACCGAGTTCGGCAACCAGCGGTGCGAACACGGGCACTGTCAGGAGCAGCATGGACAGGCTCTCGAACACGCAGCCGAGTACGATGTAGACGAGCAGGATCAAGAACACGACGAAGAGTGGCGAGACGTCAAAGCCGGTGACGAAGGCCAGGAGATCTTCCGGCATGCCGGCGCGCACGATGAAGCGCTGGAAGATCTGCGCGCCGATCAGCACGGTGAAGAGCGTTGCGGTCGTGCGGATCGTTGCGATCAGCGCGTCGGCAAGCGCGGCCCAGGTGAGCGTGCGCCGCGACAGGGCGATCAGGAGCGCGCCGCCCGCGCCAATACCGGCGGCTTCCGTGGTCGTGTAGATGCCGACATAGATGCCGCCCAGTATGGCCACGAAGAGGAGCACGATACCCCAGACGTTTTTCAGCGAGCGCAGCCGGTCGGCCCAGCCGGTGCGCGCGCCTGCCGGACCGGCATCGGGGTCGCGGAACACCGTCCACTGCACCGCGCCGAGATAGAAGATGACGCCGATGAGGCCCGGAATGATGCCGGCCAGAAACAGCTTGTCGATGCTCTGTTCCGTCATGATGCCGTAGATGATGAGAATGACGCTTGGCGGGATGAGAATGCCAAGCGTGCCGCCGGCCGCAATCGACGCGGTGGCAAGCTTATCGGTATAATTGAACGCCCGCATTTCCGGCATCGCCACCTTCGACATGGTGGCCGCCGTCGCAAGGCTTGATCCGCAGATGGCGCTGAAGCCGCCGCAGGCGACGATGGTCGCCATGGAAAGCCCGCCGCGGCGGTGGCCGAGAAATGCGTTCGAGGCGCGGTAAAGTTCCTGTGCGAGCCCGGCGCGGCTCACCAGCATACCCATCAGCACGAACAGGGGGATTACCGACAGGCTTTCCGTCTGCAGTGTGTCGAGCACCGTACCGGCGGCGGGCGACAGCGACGATTTCCAGTTCCAGTTATTGAGCCCGGCAAATCCGATAACGCCGACAAGCCCCATCGAAAACGCAATCGGCACCCGCAGGAAAGCAAGGGCGAGGACAACGGCAAATCCGACGAGGGCGATTTCCATGGCTTAGAGGCCGCCGCCTGGAAGGCTACCCGGTTCAGGTTCAGACCGCAGTTCCGGGTTCTTGAGGTAGAGGCTGTGCAGGATAACCTTGAGCAGCAGCGCGAGCGCCGTGACGAGCGTCATGGCGGCGATGAAATAGGCGACCGGATGCAGCGGCACATGCAGAAAGTCGCTCACATAGCCGCGCTTCATCAGGCGGTCGGCGCGAAAGATCAGCCAGTCGCCCAACACCAGAAGGCAGCCGCACATGAGGAGATCGACAATGAGATCGCGCAGTGCCGCTGCGCGGCGCGTGAACCAGGTGTCGAGCAGATCGACGGCGATGTGTTCCGCCATCACGCTGACGACGGGCAGCGCGCAGGCAATCAGTCCCGCCATCATGAAGCGCGTCAGTTCCGTCTTGCCGTTGACCGGGGCGCTCAGGATGTAGCGCCCGAAGACATCGATACAGGTGAGCGCCAGCATGGCGAAGAGGATTATCGCGCCGGCGTAAAGCGCGATGCGGGCCAGCACATGACCGGCCCGCTCAAGTCGTTCGGCAAGTTCTGCGCCGTCCGATGCCACGCTCAGTTTCCGTAAGCCGCCATGGTTTCTTCGATGAAGGCCAGCGCGGCCGAGGCATCGACGCCGGCGGCTGTGACTTCATCGAGAACCTTGGCGCGGATCTCCGTCGTGATCTCGGCGAACGTTGCCTGATCGGCCGCGGAAAACTCACCGAGGTTGACGCCGACGGCCTGCGCGTTCTCAACGCCTGCTATATCCGCATCGGCCCAGGCCTGTCCTGCAACCCGCGACAGCCATTCGCCGGTCGTCGACAGCACTGCGTCACGGTCCGCATCCGACAGGCGGGCGAGCGCTGCGTCGCTCATGATGATGGCGAACGAGCCGCGGTAAAGGCCGCCCGGCATGATCATCGTGTTGGGCGCAACCTCGAACAGGCGCAGGCTCTTGTTGGTTTCCATCGGCATCCACACGCCGTCCGCGACGCCGCCCGAGAGCGTTTCATAGACTTTGGGTGCGGGCACCTGCACACCGACAACGCCAAGCGCCGCGCCGACATCGGCGCTGACACCGCCGCCGATGCGGATCTTCAAGCCGGCGAGATCGGCAAGCGAGGTGATCGGCTCGAGCATATGCGCCTGGCCCGGACCGTGCGTCATCAGCGCGATGACACGCACGCCTTCATGCTCGTTGGCCGGGGCAAGAAACTTCTCGTAGGCGCGCCAGTGCGCCACGGACGCCGCTTCCGCGTCGCCTTCAAGGCCCGGGACCTCGATGAGCTTTGTGGTCACGAAGCGGCCGGGGTTGTAGCCGTGGAAAATCCACGCCACATCGGCCGAGCCGTCCTCGATCAGGTCGATCTGGCCGGGAGGCGGCGCCAGACCGAATTCGATCTTGCCCGTCACGCGGCCTTCGGTGACGCGCTCAACCTCCGCGATCCAGGCCGGAAAGATCACCTTGTTCACCGCATGCGGCGGGATCCAGCTTGAAATGGTCAGCGTTTCCTGGGCCTGAGCCGCGCCCTGTGCGACGCCGAGCGCCACGGCGAACGCCGTTCCCAGAAGTCCGAATTTCTTTAGAAAACCCATGCTCAAAACCTCCCATTCAGGTCGCAATTGTTATTCCGCCGCCGCCGCGGTCGTCCGCGTCCGGAGCTAATTAGTTACATATGTAACTATATCTGAATTCCTTGACCGGGCGCAAGCCTTGCGCGATAGCGCGTGCACTAATCAGACTGCTCCTCGTGCCCGTCAATCTTGGTTAGAACAAGCGCGCGCACGTCTTCCGCCACCACCTTGCCCATGGCATTGCGGGGCAGGGCCTCGATGGCGATGAAATGCTTGGGGTGCTTGAAGCGGGCGAGTTCCGCCTCGAGGCGCGTGCACAGGGCGTCGATGGTCTCCAGGCCGCCGGGCGACACGATGGCGGCGGCGGGGACTTCATCCCACCTCTCATCGGGGACGCCGACGACCGTAGTTACAGGAGTTGCGGGGACACAATACCTAATTATCTAACGTGCGCGACTGTCTCCGTGTAACTGTGGGCAAAAACTGTGTGCCAAATGACAGAGAATGAGCTGAATCAGACTACAGTGAATCATGCATCGTGGCTCCGGAATTCCTGCCGCCGTAATTCGTAACTCGCGTTTACAGATTCAAAAGTTCGGAAGTACTGAGTTATGACTGCCTGGGTCTTCGCTCAGCGATGCGTGTTTCCGCAGACGCCCCACACTCTCGGCAGAGATAACGCATCCCCAAAAGGAAATCAGGATCGTCTGCCCTGCGCATCTCCTTGGCAATGTACTCCAGCTGCCCGCATTTCGGACAATAAACTACGTGGTCATCTCCTTTCTGAAGCTTAAGCACAGCACTAACAAGTCGGTCTTCATACGTTTTCATTGGTCCATTCTCCCAATAAATCTCTCGACGAAGTCTACCGCCGAATCAGTTGCTACTTCTGCAAACTCGCCCGAATTGGCACCGCTGAGATTGCCAAAGTGAAGACGATGTAGTTCTTGCAGTATCGTTTTTTTCCACTCGTCTGCTGATTTCGTGAATGCATCTGGACCGATGAAAAAGCCGTCTGTTTGTAGGTCAGACATTCCACTCGCATTCAATTCTGGTACGTACCGTATTTGTCTTCCGTTGATTGTAACAACTACGTCCTCGCGTCCGGTTTCGAACGCTTTGCGCAGCTTTGTAAAATCTGGATGTTCCGCAATCGCGCGTGCCTCCGCAAGAATCTCTTCCTCAAGCTCACCTACACTTCTCCTGATGCGAGCCACCTCTACATCGTGAGGGTGCGGCTCAAGGCCCTTGCTTGCTTTTTCATTGCTTAGGAGGCCTTCGGGCTGTTCGCGAACACCATCTGGATCGCTAGGTCCTTGATCCCGCCCGCTCCCCGAGCCGCCGCTCGCAACCATGTTGAGCCGACTGCCACTCGAACCACCCGCGCGGCGACGGGCCGTCAACACGCCGAAGAACCAGCGTCCGACCCGCAAAACACCGCGACCGAAGCGTACAGTATCGCCAACGCCGGGTACGGCCCCGGTGCCATCAACAATAACCTCGAGCGATTTCATCAGGCCTTCGGCTGTATCGCCCCGCTGAAATGCTTCGTACGCGGCGATGGCCGACGCATAGGCGTCCTGTCCGGCCATGATGTGACCCGAGACCAGAAGCACGGACAGCATCAAATCCGTGAGTTTGTCGATAATTTCACGGCGGTTTGCAGCATGTGGATTTTCCAGAACGCGCGCGACGAGCATCTCGATCTCGGCGATCTGACCGGCAAGCTTGGGGTCCTTCGTCGGGTCCTGCAGCAGCCACGGCAGGTGCTCGAGGATGCGGCCAAGCTCCGCGTCCTGAACCGCCTTTGAGTTGCCGTTTTCAACCACGGTTTCCAGAACGCCATGCAGGAGGTTCCGGATGGCGGGCTGATCGGGTAAGTGTCCTGGATCAGGCGCCCCTATGGCGTCCTGGGTTTGCGGTGTGGCTTCAAGCGTTCGAACCGCGATAAGGGCCTTGTCCGGGTCGAAGCCCGCCCAGCGCGCCATCTCGGAGAAGACATCGTCGTTTTGGCCGCGCAACGCGGTGAAGAACCGGGCCTTAATTGCAGGGACACAGTACCTAATTCGCCGGCACAAGGGAGCTGCATTGCGCCTCTCAGGGCCGGGACTGCCGGAGAACTATCGATACATAGAGGTGGACCCCATTCATGAGACAGCTTGGCGGCTTTGCTAAGGTGGATTGGGGTTTCGTCTATGCCGCCAGCTTCTCGTTGATTGATTGCATCATGTATGCCTCACCGGGTGTTGCGCCGTCGAGGGCGGAATGCGG
>JAJFHE010000022.1 GCA_021775755.1 Hyphomicrobiales bacterium
AGGCCGCAAACGTCGCGCCGCCGCTCTCGGCAAGAACCTTCGTGATCGCTGCAGTCAGCGTCGTCTTGCCGTGGTCAACGTGACCGATCGTTCCGATGTTGCAGTGCGGCTTAGTCCGCTCAAACTTCTCTTTGCCCATCGCGTCTATGTTCCTTGTCTATTCAATTCTCTTGCGGTTCACGGCCGTTGCCGTCTGTCCGAACCGCGAGGCATCTTTAAGGCCCCTGTTCGAGGCGCTTGATCTTTCAACACCGGCGCTGCCCGCCCCGGTTACATCCTTGCTCCCGCACCGGCTGCTCCTTGGGGTCTGGAGCGGGTGAGGGGAATCGAACCCCCGTCTTCAGCTTGGAAGGCTGTTGCTCTACCGTTGAGCTACACCCGCATGCCAGTTTCCTGGGCCATTTCCTCAGCCATTGCGAAGGATATTGGTGGAGGGGGTTGGATTCGAACCAACGTAGGCTTTCGCCAACGGGTTTACAGCCCGTCCCCTTTAGCCGCTCGGGCACCCCTCCTTGTTCGCAATTACAGTAACGGCACACGAAAACAGCCCCGGAGCCATGCACCAGGATTCGCGCGCGTGCTTTATGTGAAGGGGAGCGCCCGCTGTCAACTGTAAATCACCAAAAAAGTACAAAAAATCAGTTCCGGAGAAGGTACTCGGCCCGCCGGGGCGCCTCCACCGGATCTGTCATGTATTTACTTATTCTCCAGCAAGAATATAAGCCCTCTTATGACGCACCGCAAGTCACCCCCCTCTCCCGGCCGGCCACACCAGGGCGCCGGGCTCATTTACGGTGCCCATGCGGTGCTCTCCGCGCTGGCCAATCCGCAACGCCGCCCGGTGCGGCTGTGGGCCACCGACAACGCCGCCAAACGCCACCGCCAGGCCATCGAAACGAGCGGAATCGCGCTGGAAACGGCCAAACCTCACGACCTTGCCCGCAAAGTCGGTGATCAGGCCGTGCATCAGGGGCTGGTGCTGGAAGCCGCCCCCCTGCCCGACCGGTCTCTTGAAGATCTCAGGCAGTCGGGGCCTCTCGTCGTGCTCGATCAGGTCACAGATCCGCATAATGTGGGCGCCATTTTGCGCAGCGCCGCCGCGTTCGGAGCCGAGGCCATCGTCATGACGGCGCGCAATGCGCCGCAGATTTCAGGCCTTATCGCCAAGGCGGCAAGCGGAGCCGTCGAACATGTTGCCGTGATTCGCGTGACCAACCTTGCGCGCGCGCTCGGAGAAATGGCCGATCTTGGGTATCAGCGCATCGGCCTCGACGGCGCTGCGGAGGTATCGCTTGATGCTATCTCCATTTTGCCGCCGGCGGCACTGGTGCTGGGCGCCGAAGGCAAGGGACTCCGCGAACTTACCGCGCGTCACTGCGATCACCTCGCCCGCCTCGATCTTCCAGGCCCCATCAAGAGCCTGAATGTGTCGAACGCCGCGGCGCTCGCGCTTCACATCGCGGCATCGCGCTGAACCAAATTCCGCGCCCGCCATCGCAAACCTCTGAAACAAAACGAAAAAGGCCGGGAAAGCCCGACCTCCTTCGAAACATGTTCGCAAGGATCTAGTATCCGAAATGGAACCCGAACCCGTGCCCGCCAAAGCCAAAATACGGCCGGCGGCGATGCCTGCGATAACGCCGATGGCTGTTGTAGCCATACGGGCGATAGCCGTAGCCACCGCCGTAATAGCCGTGGTGGCGCCGGCGCCCGCGATAACGCCGCCGATTGCCGTAGCGGCGGCCGTGATAGCCGTGCCCGTAGCTGTGTCCGCCGCCATAACCATAGCCCCGGTTGCCGTCCGCATAGGCACTATCGGAAACCCCGATAACGCCGAAACTGGCAACCAACGCGAAAGCCGCGGCCACAAGAGAAAGTTTAAGGCCTTTCATTACGCATCCTCTCTGTCAGCGCGACCCCCCTCCGTTACATTCAATATAGGGTCTCTGGGTCCACAGCACCACCCACACCCGTTCACGTTTGCGCGCTAAGCGTTGAATTAACCGCTTTGCGAGCAATTCACCCAAAACAGCAATCCCGGTCACTTCCGCGGCTCTCCTCTCCTCAAATGAGCAATTTGCGGCAAGTCGCCGGGCGACGCCGGTTGCTATCTGCGTCAGGCGTTGCCGGCACAGACCCGCGACCGCAGTCCACGCCAAACCAAACATGAGGAAAACCAGTATGAACACACCACAATCAGGCGCAGGCATGACCCGCGCAATCGCCGCAGCGGCTCTCGTATCCGCCATGGCGCTAACGTCCGCCCACGCCGTTGAGATGTCGTCGATGGCCGATATCGAAGCGGCGGTGAGCGACAGGACCTATCAGGGGTCCATGCTCGACAACGGATTTGCCGAATACTATGCGCCCGACGGCAGCATCCGCGCCGACGGCTACAGCGGCAAGTGGCGCGTTACGGAAGGCGCCATGTGCTTCACCTATGGCGATAGCCCCGAGCGCTGCTGGGACGTGCTTGTCGATGGTCCGGCCATGACCATGTACCGCGACGGTCGGATCCACGGCAACGGCATCCTCGTGCCGGGCAACCCGCAGAACTTCTAGGGCGGACAATACCCGTCGCAAACGCTGCCCGGCTGCCGGGATTGCCGGACGCCGGGCAGCGCGCATAGCCCTATTGCGCAACTTCGCCGCCACCGCTAAGAACGGTCGCACTCACCGCGCGCCGGCTTAGCTCAGTTGGTAGAGCACTTGATTTGTAATCAAGGGGTCACAGGTTCGAGTCCTGTAGCCGGCACCAGCAAAATCAATGACTTAGCGTTATCGGAAAACTGAGAAAACACCCTTGGGGTTCCACTGGGGTTCCAACGGGCGCTGTTTTGCCCCGATTACGTCGGGATCAGCACCCTCCCCCAAAACCCGGAGTTCGAGGGCGTACCCCTGCAATACTGCTAATCCTGCTAACCGAAATGCCGTGAACGGCGGTGAGCGGCTGGGAACTGCCTTGACGGAGAGGTCCTGCGTAGATGAGCGAGCTGCAACATTCGTGTATACGATCCGCTCAGACATAGAAGCGCTGTCACGAAGAAAGCCGACACGTCGCCTCACACGAATAGCGAGCGCTTCTTCGAATTTGCCAGCACAGTCAGCAAGTTGAATGAAGATCCGTTGAAACGAGTTCTGTTCATTGCCGAGACGCTTCAGCCTAAATCACTCCCTCGTTTTGGTGCACTTATTCGAGCTGGCAATTTGTTCTGCCCGGCTGGATGGATGGGCCTTGCCTTTTATAGACTGACAAATCCACCCGCACGGACACTTCCCTATTTGAAATGCGGCATTCAATTCGCTGTAGAGAGTGATTGAAGTCTCTGGCGTCCAAGTTACACTGGCGCTAAGGTTTCATAAGAGGGGGCACTTGTGACCATCGAGATGGATACGGTCTCGCCAGGGGGCGACGAGCCGATTGCAGCTGCAATTTTTTTGCATGGCCTCGGTGGACACGCTGTGAATACGTGGACGCTAACATCTGCGGATAGAGACTTTTGGCCCAGGTGGCTTGCAGATGATTTTCCGCGCCTACGCGTTTACTCCATTGGTTATGATTCAGGATTTGTAGGTCATTCGCAGTACATCCATGAACGAGCTACTGGCGTCCTAAACAGTCTCCTTTTGCGGCCCGCGTTGCAGGATTTGCCATTCGTGTTTGTCTGCCACAGCATGGGTGGGCTTCTCGCGAAACAGATAGTGATTTTCGCTCAGTCGGCTGCAGCAGCAAATCCTTCACAACATGAGCTCTTAAGGAATATGCGTGGCAGCGCATTTCTTGCTACACCGCATCGAGGCGCAAGACTGGCGGAGTTGGTCAATGACATTCTTCCCGACTCACTAACAAGCAAGTCAATGCAAGACCTCAAGACTGGAACTGCAGCAATCGAAAGTTTGCACAAGCTCTACAAAAGCTGGGCGGAACAGAACCAAGACGTGAAGCACCTGGCGCTCTATGAGACAAAGAGAATGGCGGGTCAAAAAATTGTCGACCATGTCAGCGCGGATCCAAGTCTCCCTAACGTCATCCCCATCGCCCAAGACTTCAATCACTCAGAAATCTGCAAATTCACCTCCACTCAGGACGAGCGATATCTAACGATTGTCAACTTTCTAAAGGAGTGCCTTCCACTGGGGGACAACGTTGGCGTTTGCAGGCCTGGAGCCGACCCAAACAACGACATTGATAGTCCAGAAGGTGTTAGATCGGTAATCGAGACAATTAGAAAACTGATTGGTGCAAATTTATTGAGATGGTCGATTGTTGCATGCCTAATCATTGCCGCGTTGGCGCTTTTTTCACAACTGTAGGGGGGCTCCCACATGAAAAAACTGCTTGGAATCTATGGCATAGTTATTCTGGCTAGCCTTTCTCTTAGTGCACCAGCAGATGCCGCCACCTGTGCATTGGATGATGTCGATGAGCGGTATGAAATAGATGCTGTTTGGTACCAGTCGGGCGAAGACCAGATAAACGCCGTTGTTACCTGTTTGTTGAGCCGAATCAGAGAGCTCGAAGCAGCGATACAAAGTGAATCCACTGAACTTCCATCTGCTGTTTTCCCGTCAAATGCTGTTGTGGCATTCGCGATGGAACGACCAGAAAACATTGTTCCAGGATCAACGTCGGACGATCCATGTCCAGGCGGCTGGACCCGTTACACAGAGGCGGACGGAAGGTTCATCGTGGGCGTTGGCCGACATGTAGAGAATGATCCTCTGGGCTTTGAGTTAGATCAGATTGAACCGTTTACAGAAGACGGCCATCGTCAGCACAGGTTGAGTAAAGCCGAACTGGCTGTGCACCGGCATGGATCAGACGGCAACACTGTTTTCTGGTGGTACAATTCCGATAGGAATGGAACCCATAGCGTACCCTTGATTAGCAGCGTTCATGATGCAGACAATGCCTGGGTCCAAATTGATGCTAGCTCAAATGTCACATCTGCGTCCGAAGGAGGCCAGCCCCACAACAACATGCCGCCCTACATTGCTCTGTACTTCTGCAAGAAGGATTGAGGAATCTAGCGGCTAGCGCGACCTCAACGCATCGCGCCTCTCGCCTCTTCAACCAGATTCCCCGCAAGCAACCTGATGGCCCTCATCTCAGATTGAGTGGCGACCGTGCTTCCAGGCATTCCTGTTGCCCTTCGGCGCACCGGTAGACTTGCCCCCATGCATCCTACACCGCCCGTTTTTCATTGCCGGTGAGCGGCACGGCTTGCCCGTTCTTTTGGACCTCGCACCGCACCGTGGGCTGTGGTGCATGTTCAACGGACTTTGCATGAGCTTGTCCTGCTGGTTTTTTCTTACCCCCGCACCCTTGTGTTCAACGTTTCCGACAATGGCTTGTCCTCCTTCATGGACATGAACGTGTTCGACAGTGACCTTCTGCTGGCCCTTTCCACGGTGCTTGTTGAGGGTGTCGATGAGCTGGGTGATGGTGCGGGTCAGTTTGTTGGCCTGCTTGAGATACTCCTGGGTTGCTTTGAAGTGCTGATCGGGCTGCATGACCCTGCCCGGCAGGTACGATAGAGCAGGCTTTGTGCGATGCTAGTGATCAATTGTCATCGGGCAGTCACACCGCGATCATGAGCTTCGTTCAACAAAATCCGGCATTCCCTCCCTTGAGGGCACGTTTGAACTTCACAGAAAGAGCGGATCGCAAAGTATGTAATCAAGGGGTCACAGGTTCGAGTCCTGTAGCCGGCACCATGGCGTTTGATTGCGTCTAATTCAAAACTCGCGCTCGAATTCATTCGTATACGGCGCGACGCTGTGCCATCCCGCCGCAGGCTTGGGGCGAGGTGCAGCCTGTGCGACTATCATGCGTAAGTGCCAATTCCTCTTGGAGATGTCGGTAGTCATGCGGGGTCGGCTGCCATTGTCTGTCCTTCTGATCGCCACTGCGGTTCTGTTCGCGCAGTTTTCTCCGGCGGCGTCGGCCACTTTCCGCAAATGCTTGTTCCGGGTCACAATCGTCGGCGTTCAGGACCAGACGATTGAAATCGAAGGCGCCCAGTTCACGGCCTGGGCGCGGAGGCCCTCACGCAGAAAGGCGAACAACAGCCTCAATGCACGGGCGCGCAATTGCACCGCCGCCCTGATCTACGACCAAAATGTCCAACACAATTGCCGGGAAAACCGTGGCGTGCTGTCCGATAGCAGCCGCTCGGGGAGCGGCATCACCGGATTGTTTCACGACCTTGGCCGCAACCGACTCCTCGGCCAGATCAAGACTGAGATATGCCGGCGGGTGCGGTCCCTTTCATCAGGAGCGCAAAATCGCAGGGCCGTCATTCCAAACTTTGCGATCCAGATCGAAAAGGTGAGCGGCAACGGCAGTTGCCCGGCCGTGACGATGGTGCGGCCCCGAACCCTTGAAATCTATTGCGACAGCCGTGGCGAGGACACCATGCCTACAAGCGGCGATTGGGAGCTCCACTTGGCGAGGCAGGGCAACCTGCAGTATTGCGATACCGACAGCCAATGCGGCAGCGGGAACAAATGCGTCAATGGCCTTTGCCAGGAGCAGGGCTTCTGCTCACGGAGCGAAGACTGCTCCGGCAACGAAATCTGTGATCGCAGCACGGGCCAGTGCCAGGTTCCACAATGCCGACAGGGCGACGATTGTGCGCTGGGTTTCACCTGCCTGCGCGGTACTTGCGCTATAAACCTCGATTCCGACGGCGACCGCGACGGCATACCCGATGGCGCCGACAATTGTCGCGAACGCGTAAATCCCGGTCAGTTCAATACCGACGGCGACCGCGAGGGCGACGCTTGCGACCAGGACATGGACGACGACCGGCTGGCAAACACGCAGGACAATTGCCCGCGCGCCCATAATCCCGAGCAGCGCGATCTCGACGGAGACGGCGAAGGCGATGCCTGCGACCGAGACACCGATGGTGATGGTGTGCCCAACACGTCGGACGCCTGCCCGTTCGACCGTGGATCGCATTTTGGCCGCAAGGGCTGCCCAGACGGCAGCCGCTAAAACCGCTCAACATGGATCAGAATCCACGACCGCCATCCTCAACATGAAGGATGGCGCGGCATTCGAGGGGTCCTAATCTCAATCGTGGTGCATAGCGAACAAATAGGCGTTTGATGCCAAGCGACCCTGCTGCGCTGTCGTAGTGTTCGATGCCACCCCACGTCGCTTCGTATTTCTGTAAGAAGGATAGGAGAAGCTAAGCGGGGCAAGCAACCTCAACGCATTGCGTCTCTCGCTTCTTCCACCAGATCTCCCGCAAGCAACCTGAGTGCCTTCATCTCAGACGAGTATCGACCGTGCTTCCAGGCATTCTGGTTGCCCTTCGGAGCGCCGGTAGGCTTGCCTCCATGCATCCTACACCGCCCGTACTTCATTGCCGGCGACCGGCGCGGCTTGCCCGTTCTTTTGGACCACCTTACCGACACCGCACATTTCGTGGCGTTGGAAAGGTTGCCTTCGTTGTCAAGTGCAGCTTTTGGCCGTTCGTAGCAAAGGGTTCACAGGTTCGAGTCCTGTAGCCGGCACCAGATCTCAAATTGTCCAGTGCCGGACAAAACTCCAACCGCCCGCCCGTGGACTACAGACAACCGTGATATCTCATGCAGCCGCGGTAATCGGGGTTGGCCGCGCCCCAGTTTTCGACGCACTCGTCATGCCAATGGCCACACCGCCCGACACTTCCACGGGGCGTGTAGCTGGGTTCGTAGTGATAGGGTTCGTAGTAGGGCTCCGAATATGGCCATCCGTAGGTAGGATACGGATCGTAGAAGTCGAAATAGACGGTCGGGCTGCGCCGGTTGCGCCGGGTGTGCCGTCGCGACCGGTTTCCCCGGTTGCCACGACGCCGGGCGTTGCCGCGCGGGGTTCGGACACTCGGCCCGGAAACTCCTGGCGAGCGCCTTCCAGGGCGCGCGTTGCTGTTGCCCCGGCGGCGTCTGCGTTCCTCGCGCCGCGTATAGCCGCGTTCATCGCCATCGGCCAGTTGCAGCCCATCCGCGTTGTTGCTGGCGCCGATCTGCGCAACAGCTTCGTTGACGCTGAACAAACGTCCCACCGGCGACGCCGACGCAACGGTACTCAGTGAAAACACGGCCACGAACAGCGTGCCCGCCGCAACGATCAATCTCTGTTTGACAGTCATGAAGTTTCCTAGGGTTGAGTATTCAACCCCCCGCCAGGTGCGCCAAACATATGCGCGTGAACCGGCTATGTGTTGATTTACGTCAAAGATGACAGGGAGTACGGACCCGGCGAGTGGAGGCCGGGAGCGCATTCCATTCCGCGGATCGTTTGCTCACACCACCGCCCGCGCCGCCCGCACGCGCCCGAACAGGAACCACGCCGCAATCGACATGTTGAGAAGGTTCCATGCAATGCCGTTGAGGAACGCCGCCTGATAGGAACCGGTGAGGTCGTAGATCTCGCCCGACATCCAGCCGCCCACCGCCATGCCGAACACCGTTGCCATGATTACCAGGGAGATCCGCTCGGCCGCCTCGCGGGCGGGAAAGTAGTCGCGCACGACAAGTGTGTAGCTCGGCACGATACCTCCCTGCGCCAGACCGAACAGGATCGACACGATATAGAGCGAAGCGAGCCCGTCGAACGGCAGATAGAAGACGAGCGCCAGACACTGCAGCGTCGAGCCGAGGATCAGTGTGCCGAGCCCGCCGATCTTGTCGGCGATAAGGCCCGACAGCAGCCGGCTCACCACGCCGAACCCCAGCATCAGCGAGAGCAGTTGCGCGCCGTGCTGCGCGCCATAACCGAGATCGCCGCAATAGGCGACCATGTGCACCTGCGGCATGGCCATGGCGATGCAACAGGCAAGCCCGGCGATCATCAGCAGAACCTGAACGGCACGCGGCGACATGCCGGAACCGCCGGCCGTCGCGACGCCCGCCCGCGAACCCGGTGCGGACGCCGGCTCTTCAAGCGGTGCGCGCCGGCGCAACAACAAGGCCAGCGGCACCATGGCAACAATGCAGACGACGCCGACAACCATATGTGTTGTGCGCCAGCCCGCCGTCTCAAACCCGTATTGCAGGAACGGTGGCCAGACCGTGCCGGCCAGGTAGTTGCCGCTAGACACAATGGCGACGGCAATACCACGGCGTTTGACGAACCACAGCGAAACATCGGCGACCAGCGGACCGAAAGTGACGGAACTGCCGAATGCGCCGATAAGCAGCGCCTGCGCCACAAGATACTGCCAGAGGTTCTGCGCCATGGCCGCCGCGAAATAGCCGAGGCAGAGCATCACCGCACCGACGATCAGCGGCACGGTAATTCCGAAACGGTCGGCCAGCCGGCCCATGAACACACCGCCAAGCGCGGCGCCCACCAGCGTCACGAAATACGGCAGCGATGCCGCGCCCCGGTCGATGCCGAACTCGGTCTCGATGACCGGCAGCGCCACCACGACGGACCACAGCCCGATCCCGCCGACGGTGCTGAGCACCACCGACACCGCCAGCCGCGCCCACGCCTGGCGGCTGTCGAAGACGTCGGAATGTATAAATGATTGGGATGACATTATGGCACGCACTTTAAGGCCAACACAAGAAACTGAACATTCACATACGCTCAACCAAACGCGAAAGAAATCCCTCAGTTTTACTGGCCTCCAAAAACAGCTACGTTCCAAATTTGTGGTTTGTGTTTATGCGGAGATAGAGGTGGACCCCATTCATGAGACAGCTTGGCGGCTTTGCTAAGGTGGATTGGGGTTTCGTCTATGCCGCCAGCTTCTCGTTGATTGATTGCATCATGTATGCCTCACCGGGTGTTGCGCCGTCGAGGGCGGAATGCGG
>JAJFHE010000023.1 GCA_021775755.1 Hyphomicrobiales bacterium
CCGCATTCCGCCCTCGACGGCGCAACACCCGGTGAGGCATACATGATGCAATCAATCAACGAGAAGCTGGCGGCATAGACGAAACCCCAATCCACCTTAGCAAAGCCGCCAAGCTGTCTCATGAATGGGGTCCACCTCTATACCTGTCCACACCTCCCCCGGCTGGAGGACACAGGGCAACCCAACGAGCGCGCCGGGCGGCGCTGGATTCACGATCACCGCAGTCCATGCGGGCTTTGAACGAAGTCGATCAAACCAGTTCTTATACTCATAGAGCGCAAAGTGCGTAATTGTCGTGGGCGCGTTTCCGCGATTTGCGACACTCGCAATAAGAAAAGCGGCTCCTTCAGTTCCCGGCACATTGATTGTCTTCGCGTTTGGCATACAGCTGATCTTGAGGCGTGCGCCAGATTCGAACCAGCGCCTTACCTCAAGCGCTAAGGCCGCAGACGCGACGACTGCGGCATAAGCCGCTACTGCAATCGTCAACCAGTTCATACTCAATGCACCACTCCGCCCTGCTGTTCATTCAGCAGTTCATCAACTGCCTTCCCTATCCGTATCCAAACACCCCGCCCGTCCGTATCACCACTGAGAAAGTGGAACATCCTGCAGTATTCTTGACTGCGTCCAGGGACGTTGCGAACCGTTAGTTGCCGTTACAACCCTTGCCTCTACCTCCCTCATAAGCTGACTGACAGTCAGGTCGCGCCCGTACTTCCGGAATGTTTGCTCAATCGCTAGGGCATACGGACTATTCTCGCCCGGCAGTCCATCACTTGCGTACTCACCGGGCTGAGTGGAATAGGAAACAGCTACTCCTGCAGAAACCTGCAATCCTTCGTCACTCACCTCTGGCTCGGGAATATACGCCAAGTCTAGTCGGGCGAGACCGCGTCCATCCGACCACTCCTGCGCATTGAAGGGATCGTTTCTGCATGCATCCAGAAACAGGACGGTGTTTGTCACCCCGGCAGATACAAACTGCTCAATCAATTCACCAACTTCAATGCCCGTATACTCGATATTCTCAAGGGACTCAAAGGGCTCCGTGTCCGCAGTCATTAGGTAGTTTTTTCCATTCACTCGCACGCCGTGCCCTGCAAAATACAGTATTACTGTACTGTTTTTGCCCGCTTCGATATCAGGGAGCATAAGCTCAATCGCGCTGCGAATTCCCCGACGCGTCAAACGCGCGCCGGTATTGTACATGGTTGAAACGTCGAAACCCATCTCGATAAACAGTTTGGTCATCAAGCGCGCGTCATCCTCGGCGTTTGGCAGATTGGCATCAAGGTGCTCATAGTGCGTAACACCAAACAGAATGACCTTGTTTCGGGCATTGGCATAAGTCGGAAGTGCAAACGCCATTAGTATGACAAGCGTTGAAACTAGCAGTGCCGTGCCACAGGTATGCGAAAATCTGGCTTGTGACATTTTGAACTCTGTCCTTTTGTGAGATTGGGCAAATTTCGGTCTTGAGGCTGTTTGATCCTGTGTGTTGCAGAAAGATCGATCGCACGATGACACCGATTACACACCAACCCAACCGCCCCACCCGCTAGGACAGATCACGATTTAGTCAATTTGGATGAGCTATGATCCACAGCCATGTCCGACGACGAATGCCCCATACAGTCAGCACCAACCCTCTCCACCGCGCCCGGCACTCTCGTAAGAGCCGCGAAGGTATTGCCATGATGGCAACACCTCACCGGTAAAGGGGTTCGTGCGACACGTATACCCTTCGGGCCGACAGCGTATGGCCATGACGGACACCGCGCCCGGCAAATGTCGAATAATTCCACATAAGAGAAAACGGCAATAATTGCCGATATGAAGCCTTCACCAGCCAAAACGTCAATTATACGGATTTCTGTATCCGATCTGTAATTCCGGAATAATTCCGGATTTGCCCATACATTGCGTTGACCGGCTTCTTTGGTTCCCTACTCTTCAGCGGGGTCCTACAACAGGCTTGCTCCTTGAACCTGATTGTTGTGTTCACATATCTATAGGAGGGCTGCGGTGGTTTCACAAAACCGAAAGGGAGCCCAAATTATGGGTGAACGCAAAGATCGAGACGAGCACTACGCAAACAAAGGTTCCGGAGACGCTGAGGGCAGCGGAACATACAGTCCTCCCCGGGGTCGAACGTTCGACTCAAACGCAAACGCCGACAGGAAGGCGTACGACAACTCCTGGGGACAGAAGAGAAACAGTTAGTAAATCTCTTGCAGCTTGACCTATCTTAGCGGCTCGCTAGCGGGCCGCTTTTTTTGTTCGTCCCTCACAACACTAGTCCCGCGATACCTTTTCACATTGCAGCGCTGCGTTTGCGAACCGCTCGCAGTTTATCCAATTAGCCAGATTAGCCACCCTTTGGGCTCCGGGTTGCCGTTCGCGGGTTAGCATTCACACCCGTACAGGGCAAGCCGTGACCGTTCGCAACAGTTCACCGCTGCTCACGGCATTTCGTTTAGCAGGATTAACAACTTTGGCAGGGGTACACCCTCCAATTCCGGGTTTTGGCGAGCCGTGCCGATACCGGCGAAATGGAGGGAAAACAGCGTCCGTTGGAACCCCAGTGGTATTTTCTCAATTTTCTGAAAATGCTAAGTCATTGAAAATATTGGTGGAGCCAGACGGAATCGAACCGACGACCTCTTGAATGCCATTCAAGCGCTCTCCCAACTGAGCTATGGCCCCACTTTATGTGCCGCCGCGTTGGGCCGCGGCGGTTGAACTTTTAGGGCGGGCAGACGCCTCGATCAAGGAAAACCTGATGCCGCGCGCCGCACGACGCCCGGACGTCAGGTGTCTTCCTTGCCGCCACCGGCGACGCCGCCGATCAGACCGGTAACGTCGGATTCAGGGTCATCGTCATCGGTTTCAAGGAACGTGTCATCTGGCGCGTCATCGTCCTCGACATCATCATCGCCGCCGAGGTCGACATCCTTGATGGCGGCAGTCTCATCGTCTTCGTCGTCGGCTTCGTCCGCCTCGACATCGGCCAGAGACACAATCTCGACGCCTTCGTCGGCCTTTTCCTCTTCCTTTTCCGGCTCGGCCGGTTTCTCAGCCGGCTTGGGCGCCGGCGCGGGCGCCGACGCGGGCGAGCGGTCCTTTGAGGGCAGCAGAGTTTCGGGAATGAACACAGCCTCGCACTTCGGACACGTCGCCGGGCTCTTGCCAAGATCGTAGAATCTTGCGCCGCAACTCGTGCAAGTGCGCTTGGTTCCAAGTTCCGGATGCACCACGATTCACCTTCCTGCGGTTCAGAGAAATTCGCGCATCCCATGCCATGACGCTCTAGCGCTGTCAAAGGCTAAAACACGAAGCCGAAATCCGGCTCCGGCCGGGCGCGCGCTATTGCGGAACGCCGCAAGCCCCCGAGCGGCGCCGTGACAGCCCAAAAGGGCTGTGCTAGGACCGCCCGGCTACTCCGCACGCCAAGGCGGCCTGTGCGGGGCAGCGCTTCCTGTTTCACCGCAAACCCCAGCAGAGTTCTGCATTGAGCGTTCACACCAAATCTCCCCTGACGGCGTGCCGCTCGCGGGGCCTTGCCGGTAATATCCGCGTACCGGGCGACAAGTCGATTTCGCATCGCGCGCTGATCCTCGGGGCCTTAAGCGTTGGCGAGACGACAATCACGGGACTGCTTGAGGGCGATGATGTGCTTGCAACCGCCGACGCACTCAAGGCTCTTGGCGCCAGCATCGAGCGCGGCGATGACGGTACATGGCACGTCCACGGGACCGGGGTGGGCGGGTTCCAGGATCCCCGTGCCCCGCTCGATTTCGGCAATGCGGGCACCGGTGTGCGTCTCATGATGGGTGTTCTGGCAAGCCAGCCTGTAACTGCCCGGCTCACAGGAGACGCTTCGCTTTCAGGCCGGCCCATGGGGCGGGTGCTGGCGCCGCTTCAGCGAATGGGCGCCCAATGGCAGAGCGATGGCGAAACCGCCGACAGGCTGCCCGGCATTATGAAAGGCGCGGAAGCGCCGGTGCCGATCACCTATACGCTTCCCGTCGCATCGGCTCAGGTCAAAACGGCGATCCTGCTCGCCGGCCTCAATACGCCCGGCATCACCTCCGTCATCGAGCCCAAGCCGACCCGCGATCACACAGAGCGCATGCTGAAAGGTTTTGGAGCCGATATCCGCTCGCAAACCCTGGAGCGCGGGGCCGTCCAGATCTCGGTCAAGGGACATGTGGAACTTTCGCCGCGGGCCGTGCAGGTGCCCGCCGATCCGAGCTCGGCGGCGTTTGCAATCGTTGCCGCGCTGATCACGCCAGATTCTGAGCTGACGCTCTGCGATGTCATGCTCAACCCGACGCGCGACGGGCTTGTGAGAACGCTCATCGACATGGGCGCCGATATAAACTCCGTCAACCGGCGCGACGCGGGTGGTGAAGAGATTGCCGATCTCGTTGTGCGTTCAAGCAAACTGAGGGGTGTCGACGTGCCGCCCGAACGGGCGCCGTCGATGATTGACGAGTATCCCGTGCTCGCGGTTGCGGCGGCCTGTGCGGCGGGCACAACGCGCATGCGCGGGCTCGCCGAACTCAGGGTCAAGGAATCGGATCGGCTTGCCGCCGTCGCGACGGGACTTGCGGCGGCAGGCGTCGCCCACAGGATCGAAGGCGACGATCTCATTGTCGACGGCGGCACGGTGCCGGGCGGCGCAACAGTGGCTACGCATATGGATCACCGTATCGCGATGGCCTTTCTGACCCTTGGACTGGCGGCTGAAAGTCCCATTACCGTCGACGATGCGACGATGATCGCCACAAGCTTTCCCGATTTCGAAACCTTGTTGCGGAACGCCGGCGCACAAATTTCCGCGGACCCGGAGGCGCGTTCATGATCATCGCCATCGACGGACCGGCGGCTTCGGGAAAAGGCACACTCGCACGGCGCATTGCGCAGAAGTTCGGCCTCACCTATCTCGATACCGGATCGCTCTACAGGGCGGTTGCCGCATCACTGCTTGCGGCGGGCGGCAATCCGGCGGATGAGGCGGCCGCCGCGGCGGCGGCGCGGGATGTCGTGCCCGGTTCGATCGATGAGGCAACCCTGCGCCGCGACGATATCGGTCAGGCCGCATCGGTGGTCGCCGCGCAACCCGCCGTCCGCCAGGCACTTCTCGATACACAGCGGCGCATCGCCCGCACCGGTTCCGGCGCGGTGCTCGACGGTCGTGACATCGGCACTGTGGTGTGTCCGGATGCCGATGTGAAACTCTTCGTTCAGGCCGAACCGGAGGTGCGCGCGGAGCGGCGGTACCGCGAACTCTCCGAGCGCGGACAGACCGCGAATTACGACAATGTGCTGCGTGATCTGCGAGAACGCGACGCGCGTGATCGCGAACGCGCGCAGGCGCCGTTGAAACCGGCCGATGATGCGCACTTGCTAGACACTTCGAAGTTGGATATAGAAGCGGCGTTTCGTGCGGCAGTCGATATCATCGAACGCCATAACGAAACCTAAGGGTGGCAGCAAAGGATCTGCCCCATTTTCGCGTTCCGCAACGGTGTCTGCAAAATAGCCCCGCACGGAATTGGATACATGGAAAGCCCACAACCGGAATTCGTGCCGCCCGCGCAAGGGCCGCGCGCTCTTCGGCGTGGGACGTCCTGCGGACATTACCGTGGGCAAGCCTGATACTGTAGGTGGTTTACATGACAGAGCCCGCAACGAGCTCACTCAATCCGACAACTGAAGATTTTGCCGCGCTCCTTGAAGAAACGATTGCCGGCGGCGAGGCCCTTGAAGGCACCGTGGTGGCCGGCACGATCGTTTCGGTGGAAGCCGATTTCGCGATCATCGACGTGGGGCTCAAGACGGAAGGGCGTGTGTCGCTCAAAGAATTCCAGACCCCCGGTTCGGATGTCGAGCTTGGCGTCGGCGACGAGGTCGAAGTTTACCTCGAGCGCATCGAGAACGCGATGGGCGAAGCGGTCCTGAGCCGCGAGAAGGCCAGACGCGAAGAAAGCTGGGCACGCCTCGAGACCTCGTTTGAAGCAAATGAGCGCGTTGAAGGCATCATTTTCGGTCGCGTCAAGGGCGGCTTCACGGTTGACCTCGACGGCGCCGTGGCGTTTCTGCCGGGCAGTCAGGTCGATATCCGTCCGATCCGCGACGTCACACCTTTGATGAACATTCCGCAGCCCTTCCAGATCCTCAAGATGGACAAGCGGCGCGGTAACATTGTCGTCTCGCGCCGGGCAGTACTGGAAGAAACCCGCGCCGAGCAGCGCAGCGAACTGGTTCAAAATCTCACTGAAGGCCAGGTCGTCGAAGGCATGGTCAAAAATATTACCGACTATGGCGCGTTCGTTGACCTCGGCGGCATTGACGGCCTCCTGCACGTCACCGATATCGCGTGGCGTCGCGTCAACAATCCGAGCGACGTCCTCTCCATCGGCCAGACGGTCAACGTGCAGATCATCAAGATCAACCCGGAGACGCAGCGCATCAGCCTCGGCATGAAACAGCTCGAAGCCGATCCGTGGGATGGTGTGGAAGCGAAGTATCCGAAGAGCATGAAGGTCAAGGGCACCGTCACCAACATCACCGAATACGGTGCATTCGTGGAGCTCGAGGACGGTATCGAGGGCCTCGTGCACGTGTCGGAAATGAGCTGGACCAAGAAAAACCTCATGCCCGACAAGATCGTGTCGACCAGCCAGGAAGTGGAAGTCATGGTGCTTGACGTCGATCCGGTCAAGCGGCGTATTTCGCTCGGCCTCAAGCAATGCATGGACAATCCGTGGCTGAGCTTTGCCGACAAGTTCCCGGTCGGCACGCAGGTCGAAGGCGCCATCAAGAACATCACCGAATTCGGCCTGTTCATCGGTCTCGACGGCGAAGTGGACGGCATGGTTCACCTCTCCGATCTCGACTGGAACCGACCCGGCGAAGAGGTGATCCAGGAGTACAAGAAGAGCGATGTCGTGAAAGCCCAGGTGCTTGAAGTCGACACCGAGAAAGAACTCATCAGCCTCGGCATTAAGCAGCTCGGCGGCGATCCGATGGAATCGCTTGGCGCAGTGCGCAAGGGCTCCGTAGTCACTTGTGAAGTCGTGTCGGTCAAGGACAACGGCCTGGAAGTCACCATCGGCGATACCGACATGGCGGCCTTCATTCGCCGCTCCGACCTCAGCCGTGACCGTTCCGAGCAGCGCCCGGAGCGATTTGCCACCGGCGACAAGGTCGACGCCCGCGTTACGCAAATCGACAAGTCATCGCGCCGCGTCTCGGTTTCCATCAAAGCGCTTGAAATCGCAGAGGAAAAAGAGGCGGTTGCCCAGTACGGGTCGACCGATAGCGGCGCATCGCTTGGCGACATTCTCGGTGCTGCCCTGAAAAGTGCCCAGGGCGACGCGGAGCCGGAAGACGCAAATGCCGGCGACGACAGCGATGCCGGCGACGACAGTGATGCCGGCGACGAGAGCGATGCCGGCGACGAGAGCGATGCCGGTGACGAGAGCGATGCCGGCGACGAGAGCGATGCCGGTGACGGCGGCGATGCCGCTGGAGATGCCCCGTCCGGCGAGGAAGCCGAAGCGGGCGAGGACGACAAAGCCTGAGCCGCGCTCGCGCGGTCCGGCTACTGCCGGGTGCAGACGGAATCGATTGAACCATGGCGCTTGAAGCGGACATGCTGGCGGACAGGCGGCGAATGAAGCGCCGCGTTGGCCGCTGGCGTCTTCTTGCCCTGGCATTCGCGTTCATTGCGGTGGTCGGCATTGCGGTCAGCTACGTTGACGAACTTTCCCTGTTCCGGCTCGGCGATCACATTGCGCGCGTGTCGGTGAGCGGCATCATTCTCGATGATCGCGAGCAGCAGAACCTGTTCGACAGCATCAAGGACGCCAAAGGCGCGAAAGCCGTCATCCTTCATATCAACAGCCCGGGCGGCACGACGGCGGGCTCAGAAGCGCTGTTTGCCGCAATCCGCCGGCTGGCGACAGTCAAGCCGGTAGTGGCGGTGATGGGCGATGTGGCGGCCTCGGGCGGTTACATCGCCGCGCTTGGCGCCGACCACATCGTGGCGCGCGGCAATTCGATCACCGGTTCCATCGGCGTGATTTTCCAATGGGCCAACTTCTCCCAGCTTTTGGAGAAGCTTGGCGTAGACGTCGAGCAGATCAAAAGCGATATCCTCAAGGCGGAGCCCAATCCATTTACGCCGACGCCGCCGGAAGCACTTGAGGTGACGAGCGAAATGGTGCGCGACTCGCATGCCTGGTTCGTCGGCCTGGTGGCGGAGCGCCGGCCGTTCGATGCAGACCGTGCCGCGCAGCTTTCAGACGGGCGGGTATACACCGGACGCCAGGCGCTTGAGGCAAACCTAATAGACGCAATCGGCGGTGAACGTACAGCCGTTGCCTGGCTGCAGGAAACGCACGGGATTGCTGACACGCTGAAAGTCGTCGACTGGCGCCGCGACAGCATCGAACAACTCGGGCTCGGCGAACTTGCGATCGCCTGGACGTTGCGCCAGGTGGGCCTTGCCGGTCTGGCTGACCTTATCGGTACGGGTGAAAAAATGTCGTCTCTAGAAAGACTTAGTCTTGACGGCCTGATATCGGTTTGGCACCCTGAGCCGTGAATTCGGCCGGCTTTGGGCTAATCGAGGTCGGGGGGAGCGGCAAATATGATAAAATCAGAACTCATTCAGAAGATCTCGGAAGAGAATCCACATCTTTACCAGCGCGACGTTGAGCGCATCATTAACACCGTATTTGGAGAAATTGGCGGAGCGCTGGCGCGTGGCGACCGCGTGGAACTGCGCGGCTTCGGTGCGTTTTCCGTAAAGGAGCGCCCGGCACGGACGGGCCGTAATCCGCGTACCGGCGAGCCCGTATTCGTCAACGCGAAACGGGTGCCGTTTTTCAAGACGGGCAAGGAACTGCGCGAGCGCCTCAACGACAACGGCGACGACGACTGATTTTGGAGCGGTCGGCGGGCAGCTCATTTGAACTCGCACCCGCCGCTTAAGCACAACAGTTCGCTAGGGCGGAATCGCAAGGGTATTCGACAGTGAAGCGATTGATACACTGGCTGTTCGGGTTGCCGATTGCGCTTGTTGTTATCGCCATCTCGGTTGCCAACCGTGATGCGGTGAAATTCTCCGCCGATCCGTTCTCCACGGCCGAACCGTTCTTTGCCATTGAGTTGCCGTTGTTCGTTCTGTTACTGGCGGCAGGCTTTGTCGGGCTCGTTTTCGGTGGTGTCGCATCGTGGCTGTCGCAGGGAAAATGGCGCCGTGCGGCACGGCAGGCCCGAGCCGATACGATGCGCGCACGGCAGGACCACGAAACCCTCAAACGGCGTCTCGCCTCGCAAAGCGAAGCACTGCCGCCACCTAACTGAGGCCTTCCTTATGACCGCACAGCGCCCACAGCTGGAAGTGTCGCAAGCCACGCCGGTGCGTTGTTCGTTTGTCCGGCGGCTTGCCGCGGCCGCCGTTTTTGCGACCCCCCTTCTACTGGGAGCCGGAACGGCGTTGCATGCGGGCGACAGCGACCGGGTGGTCGCCATCGGTGTTACGCCCGAAGGGGTAAGCTGTGTGCTCGGCGGATCGATCGGAGGTGAAATCGTCGCCGCCAGCCGGCTGGTCGACGTGATGACCCATGGCCAGGACTACACGCTTGTCGGTCTTGACGGCCCCCTTGCCACCGCCGTAGCGGTGGGAGGCGCGCGCGCCGTCCCTCCCGACGCCGATTGCGAGGATCAGTTCGAACAGGAACTCTCAATCGACGAGCGCGACACCGGCATCATGCAGACCGCAGTGCTTGGCACTCAAGACGTGATCGCGGAATACGTTGCTCCGGTGACGCATATTACCGGTGCCGAGCTTGAGGACCTGCGCCTCGATATCCGCGTCTATCTGGACGAGAGCGGTTTCATCTATTCCGGCGTCGAACTGTCGCAAGCCATGCGTTTCGATGCCAACGGTGACGGCAAGCCCGAAATTCTGATCAATGCCATCAACTCGCAACGCGGCAGCCAGCAACGCGGCGAGTATGCCCTCATTCTTCTGAAAGACGGCGCCAGTGGTCAGTTCAGGTCCCTGGCGGAGGAATTCACGGATGAAACCAGCGATTTTCCGAGCCTATTGTGGGAGAACACGGTGGTCTCCGTTATCGACCTCGACGGCAACGGGAAGATGGAAATTGTTCTTTACGGGACATTTTTCTACGGCGATGGCTGGGAAGTGATAGAAATCGGCGAAACCAAAGGCACCGCCGTGTTGGGCTGCGGTTGCAGCGGGTAGAACGACTTGCGTTCCGGGCTCCACACGGGCATCTGATTGCTCTATAACCCGCCCGGGCATTCCGAAGATTGGAAGCCGACCCTTACTCCTCTGGAACGGATGGCGATGGCGTTTGACAATCCGATATTCTGCGCGCTGGACACGACCGACTTGGAATGGGCAGTGGCACTGGCGCACGAGCTGCACGGCCACGTCGGCGGCGTAAAGATCGGCATGGAGTTTTTTTATGCGCACGGCCGCGAGGGATATGCACGCGTTGCAGCGTCGGGGCAGCCTGTGTTTCTTGATCTGAAACTGCACGACATCCCGAACACGGTTGCCGGCGGGCTCGGCGCGCTTGCCTCGCTCGCCCCGGCCGTCATCAACGTGCACGCACAAGGCGGCAGTGCCATGATGCGCGCCGCCGCAGATACTCTGCGGGGTGGCTCTGGCGCAACAAAGGTTATCGCCGTAACCCTGCTCACGAGCCTTGATGCGGACGACCTGAACGCGCTCGGTTACCGGGCCGATGGCAACGATGCGACGCAGGCGCATGTGCAAAACCTGGCGCAACTTGCACGCACGGCCGGCCTCGATGGCGTCGTTTGCTCAAGCCATGACCTCAAAGCCATCAGGCAGGCCTGCGGGCCGGATTTCCTCACCGTAGTGCCGGGCATCAGGCCGGCATCGGTCGACGCCAGCGACCAGAAACGCATCGCCACTCCGGCCTGGGCGCGCAAGAACGGCGCCGATGTTCTGGTGATCGGTCGGCCGATCACGCGAGCCGACGATCCGGTCGCGGCGGCACGTGCGATCAACGCCGAACTCACCGCTGCGGAAGCGGCATCGCGGGTTTGATATGACCGACGTAAAGATTTGCGGGCTTTCTGAGCGCGAGACCCTGATGACGGCGCTGGACTGCGGCGCTGCCTATACTGGCTTTATGTTCTACGGCCCAAGCCCCCGCAACATAGACCTCGACACCGCCCGCGAACTCGCAGAAATAGTCGAAGACCGGGCACAGAAGGTTGCCGTAACGGTCGATGCCAGCGACCACCTTCTCGACAGCATCGCCGCCGCCCTGCGGCCGGATTTTGTGCAGGCACACGGTTCTGAAACCGCACGGCGGATCGAGGAAATTTCGCGCAAATTCGGTGTCGGCGTGATTAAGGCCATCAAGGTTCGCGGCGAAGAAGATGTTCAGCTTGCCGACGAGTACCGCGATTGCGCTGATCTGCTGCTGTTTGATTCGAAGGCAGCGCCCGGTGATTCCATGGCGCTTCCAGGCGGCAACGGCGTCGCGTTTGACTGGACGCTGCTCAAGGATCACGCTTCGAAAACGCCGTTCATGCTGTCCGGCGGCCTTGATGCCGGCAATGTCGCGAAAGCCATTGCGGTCACCGGTGCGCCGGTCGTGGATGTTTCGTCCGGCGTCGAAACGGCACCGGGCGCGAAGGATTCACGACTTATCGCAAATTTCATTGAGGCCGCAAGGCGTGAAGGTTAGAACAGGCGCTCAGAGTTGCGAGTGATCCAAGGGAGACGACGTCAGTGACTGCAAATGCGCCAAATTCCTACCGGACCGGCCCCGACGAGCGCGGCCTGTTCGGCATCTATGGCGGGCGTTTTGTAGCGGAAACCCTGATGCCGCTGATCTTGTCCCTGGAAGAGGCGTACGAGACCGCCAAGGCCGATCCTGAGTATCGGCGCGAACTCGATGGCCTGCTCGATCACTATGTCGGCCGGCCGAGCCCGCTCTATTTCGCCGAACGGCTGACGGAGCATTTCGGCGGCGCCAAGATCTATTTCAAGCGCGACGAGCTCAACCACACCGGCTCGCACAAGATCAACAACTGTATGGGCCAGATTCTGCTGGCGCGGCGCATGGGCAAGGAACGCATCATTGCCGAAACCGGCGCTGGACAGCACGGCGTGGCGGTTGCCACCGTGGCTGCGCGGTTCGGCCTGCCGTGCGTCGTCTATATGGGCGAGACGGATATCGAGCGCCAGAAACCCAATGTCTTCCGCATGAAACTTCTGGGCGCGGAAGTGGTACCCGTCACATCCGGTTCCGGCACCTTGAAGGATGCAATGAACGAAGCCCTGCGCGACTGGGTGACCAATGTGGAATCGACTTTCTACATCATCGGCACAGTGGCTGGCCCGCATCCCTATCCCGCCATGGTGCGCGATTTCCAGTCGGTGATCGGTAATGAAACGCGCGAACAGATGATGCGTGCCGAAGGCCGCCTGCCCGACAGTCTTGTCGCCTGCATCGGCGGTGGCTCCAATGCCATGGGCCTGTTTCATCCGTTCCTCGACGACAAGGACGTTGAGATTATCGGTGTTGAAGCCGGTGGACTCGGCGTCGATACGCCAGACCACGCCGCATCGCTCAATGGCGGGCGCCCGGGTGTCTTGCATGGCAACCGCACTTACCTACTACAGGACGATGACGGACAGATCATCGAAGGCCATTCAATCTCGGCCGGTCTCGACTATCCAGGCATCGGGCCGGAACATTCCTGGCTGAGAGACAGCGGCCGCGTGACTTATGTTTCCGCAACGGACAGCGAGGCGCTTGACGCGTTTCAGCTCTGCACCAAACTTGAGGGCATCATCCCGGCGCTGGAGCCTTCGCATGCGCTTGCCTATGTCTCAAAAATCGCACCGGATAGACCCGGCGACCATCTCATGGTCATGAATATGTGCGGACGCGGCGACAAGGACGTGTTCGCCGTCGCCGGTCATCTTGGCGTGGAGATGTCAGAATGAATGCCAACCCCACCACACGCCTCAAGATACGCTTCGACAAACTCCGCGATGAGGGCCGCGCCGCGCTCGTCACCTTCCTCACCGCCGGCGATCCTGACTACGCGACATCTCTGAAGATCCTCAAGCAACTGCCCACCGCGGGCGCCGACGTAATCGAGTTCGGCATGCCCTTTACCGATCCGATGGCGGACGGACCGGCCATTCAGGCGTCATCGCAACGCGCCCTCAAAGCCGGGCAGAACATGATCAAGACACTGCAGATGGTGCGCGATTTCCGGGCCGGCGACCATGATACGCCGATCGTGCTGATGGGTTACTACAATCCGATCTATTGCTATGGCGTGGATCGTTTCCTGGCCGACGCGCTGGAAGCCGGCGTCGACGGCTTGATCGTCGTCGATCTGCCACCGGAAACGGACGACGAACTGTGTCTGCCGGCTCTCGACGCGGGCATAAACTTCATTCGCCTTGCAACCCCGACCACCGACGACAAGCGGTTGCCCGCCGTTCTCGCGAACACCAGCGGTTTCGTCTACTATGTTTCTATTGCCGGGATTACCGGAGCCGGCGCGCCGGACACCGAAAAGGTCAAGGTGCAGGTTGAAAGGATCAAGGCGAAAACCGATCTTCCCATTGCGGTTGGATTTGGCGTCAGAACGCCGGATCAGGCCCAGGCGATCGCGGCAATCGCGGATGGCGTCGTGGTCGGCTCGGCGCTGGTCAATCTGATCCGCGACGGGATCGAGGTTGACGCCGCGGCAGACAGCATTTCGGCGAATGTAACCGGTCTTGTGAGCGATCTGGCGGAAGGCATTCGCGCCGCCGGGTCCGGAAACTAGAGCCCCGGGGCGAAGGCGAAGGGACGGCTTTCCCGTGAACTGGATTAAAAATGTTGTGCGACCGAAGATTCGCGGGCTTCTGGCCAAGCGCGAATTGCCGGACAACATGTGGGTCAAGTGCCCCGAAACCGGTCAGATGGTGTTTCACCGCGACCTGGAGGCAAACCAGTTTGTCATCCCCGGCAGCGACTTCCACATGCGCGTCGACGCCACGACCCGCTTCAAGCTGCTGTTCGATGACGGCGAGTATGAGACCATCGACGTGCCGGAAGTGCCGGTCGATCCGCTGAAGTTCCGCGATGAGAGACGCTACACGGAGCGGCTCAAGGAGGCTCGCGCCAAGACCGGCATGGATGACGCGGTTCTGGTAGGCCATGGCAAGCTCGACGGTCTTGCGATTGTATCGGCGGTCCAGGATTTCGCGTTTCTCGGCGGGTCACTTGGCATGGCGGCGGGCGAAGCGCTCATTACCGGAATGCGCGCCGCCGTTGAAAAGGCTTCTCCGTTCATCCTTTTTGCGGCCGCCGGTGGCGCGCGCATGCAGGAAGGTATTCTGTCGCTCATGCAGATGCCGCGCACCACGGTCGCGGTGCAGGAGCTGCGCGAAGCGAAGCTGCCTTACATTGTCGTGCTCACACACCCGACCACGGGCGGGGTCACCGCATCTTATGCCATGCTCGGCGACGTGCATGTGGCGGAACCGGGCGCGCTGATCGGCTTTGCCGGCCCTCGTGTCATCGAACAGACGATCCGCGAGAAGCTTCCCGAAGGCTTCCAGCGCTCCGAATATCTGCTCGAACACGGAATGGTCGACATTGTCGTGCACCGTCACGACCTGCGCGACACGCTGAGCGGCATCGCACGCATGCTGATGCATGCACCGGCCCTGCCCAAAGCGAAGAAGCGGGAATCCGCGCCGAAACCCGAGGAGGCCGCACCGGACCCAGAAGCGGCCGCAGAACCCGTACCTGGGCAACCCGTGGCGGACCAAACCGAACCCTCGAACTAGGTCGTGAACTCAACCGGAACCCTCACATGGCCCGCAGCGACGCCATTTTGAAGCGTTTGCTTTCGCTTCACCCCAAGATGATCGACCTTTCGCTTGAGCGGATAGAGCACCTGCTCGCGCGCCTCGGCAATCCGCACGAACAGCTCGCGCCGGTTATTCATGTGGCGGGAACCAATGGCAAGGGGTCGGTCATCGCATTTCTGCGCGCCGCATTCGAGGCAGCCGGATTGCGCGTGCATGTTTACAGCTCACCGCATCTCGTGCGTTTTCACGAGCGCATCAGGCTTGGACGACCGGGCGGCGGCGAGCTTATCGAAGAGGCGGAACTTTCCGCGCTTCTGGAAGAATGCGAAAGCGCCAATGGCGGTGCGCCGATCACCTTCTTTGAAATCACCACGGCGGCGGCGTTCCTGGGCTTCGCACGCCATCCCGCAGATGTTGTGCTCCTGGAAACCGGGCTCGGCGGCCGCCTCGATGCAACCAATCTGATCGCCGAACCGCACCTCACGATCCTCACGTCCATTTCGCTCGATCACCAACAGTTCCTAGGCGATACGCTTGCAGATATTGCGGGAGAAAAAGCCGGTATCCTGAAATGCGGCACGACGTGCATCGTCGCGCCGCAAATGGACGAAGCCTTCGGCGTTATCGAACGTTCCGCCGCGCGGCAGCGTGCACAGCTTCTTGTCGGCAGCCAGGACTGGCATGCCTTCGAACAGCATGGCCGGCTCGTCTATCAGGACGAGGCGGGGCTGCTTGACCTGCCGCTGCCCCGGCTTACCGGCCGATTCCAGATCGACAATGCCGGAACGGCCATAGCGGCGTTGCGCACGCAGACCATTGCGCCAGTAGATGCGGCGCATATCGAACAGGCCCTCTCACAGGCCGAGTGGCCGGCACGACTTTCGCGTCTTTCAAGTGACGCGCTCCTCGGCGCGCTGCCCGCGGACAGCGAACTCTGGCTCGACGGGGGGCATAACCCAGCCGCGGGTGCGGCCGTTTCCGCAAGTCTTGCGGACCTTGAAGAACGCGTGTCGCGGCCGCTTGTGCTGATCCTCGGCATGATCAATTCGAAGGATGCAGCGGGCTATCTGTCACCGTTCGAAGGCCTCGCCCAGAAGATCATCACGGTGACCATCCCGGATGAGGAAAATGCCGTGCCCGCGGAGGATCTCGCAAACATTGCCGCAGCGCTTGGCTTCGACAGCGAAGCGGCCACGAGCATTAATGCAGCCCTGCGTGCGGCGGCACAGAGCACCGCAACACCGCCGCGCGTGCTGATATGCGGCTCGCTCTATTTTGCCGGTCATGTTCTCGCCATCGAAAACGCCGAAGTGGTCTGATACCAAGGGCGGCAATTATTGACCCATTTCATGAGCCATTCCGGCACGCTCGACGAGGCGCGGGCCGCAGTGCGATGCGGTGTATCGGACAAGGCCCGCAACGTGGTCGACGAGCCGGGGTGGCCCACCGCAGGCCGGGTGCTTTTGCCCTCCAGCAGCGTTGCATACTGCTTACGGTAACTGTACCGCGGCGCAGTACGCGCCTTGCCGGAGGGTAAAATCATCCCGGTGAAACGGGTCAATAATTGCCGCCCTTGATATGACGGGCCACTGCGGTTCTGGCGCATATGAGAAAGGCGGATCCGCCGGATCCGCCCACATCTTAAGCCAGTCAGTTTCACAGGGGTCAGATCGAGCCTTCGATCCATTCGACAATCTTGCCCTTTGGCAAGGCGCCGACCTGAACGGAAGCGACTTCGCCGCCCTTGAAAATCATCAGTGTCGGGATGCCGCGCACGCCGTATTTGCTGGGCGTTTGCGGGTTATCGTCAATGTTGATCTTCGTGACTTTGACTTTGGTTCCAAGCTCATTGGAGATTTCCTCCAATGCCGGGCCGATCTGCTTGCATGGGCCGCACCACTCCGCCCAGAAGTCGACAACAACGGGTTCGGAGGAATCCAGAACATCCTCCTGAAAGGAAGCATCTGATATCGGTTGCGTTGCCATGTTCAATCCTTTCCGACGCCGGGCTTTGCCGGCCCTATGCGAAATTGTGCCGCACCCGGACATGCTCCTGCCCCCGGTGCGGCACTCTCGTAGCGAAACGTAGGTATGCGGGTGCGCAAGGTCAAGGGCGCTTGAGCGTGCCCCCGCGGCGGACCGCAATTTCTCAACACAAAATGGCACTCGAACCTACAAAGGCAGGGCGGCACTGAGCAGATTATCCGGAATTTCCATAAACCGCGGGCCGTCCGTCCATAAAAGACCCGCCTTCACGTCGCGGCCCGGGTAAATTGACCGCAGGGCAAGACGGTAAGCCGCCATTTGACGGAGATAGACGTCCGGAACGCTTTCCAGAGACACGGGTGCGGGACGGTTGGTCTTGTAATCGACAATCATGACGGCATCGTCGCGCACGGCGATGCGGTCGATCTGACCCGATATCACAATTTCGCGACCCTCCGTATCACGCACCGGAAGATGCGCGGCAAGCGGTACTTCCGACCGGCTGCCGGAACCGAACAGCCAGGCAATGGCCGGATCGTCGAGAACGCTCAGGGCGGCGCTTAGAATTTCCTCGCGCGCCGTGACTTCCAGCGCATGTCCAGGCTGGCTCAGATAGCCCCTGCCGCGCGCCAAGCGCTCCTGCGCGGGGATATCGGGCAGGAGTTGCAGCAGTGTGTGAATGAGCCGGCCGCGGCGGAACCGCTGTTCATCGCTGCCCTGAAGCGGCGACAATACAGGCTGGTCGTCACTTTGCCGTACAGCACCCCCCTCCGATGCGTCGAATTCGAGCTTTGAGGGGGCAAGAAACGCCGCCGCCGGGGGTTCTTCGGCGGGAGGGCCGTGCGCCCAATCGGGCGGCTCTTGCGGTGCATAGCGAAGGTCCGCCATCGCATCGTCGCCGCCCAACTGATTTGCATCTTCGTCTTCCATGCGAAGCAGCATGGTTTCACCGTTCTCGTCGGGGACTTCGCGGCAGGCCGGCTTCAGGGCTCTGGTAATCAGATCGTACCAGCAGCCCGCCGGGCGTGCCCGCTTGCCGTCGTAACCGCACACATAAAGCCGGTCCTTGGCGCGGGTCATGGCGACATAGAGCAACCGGTTGTTTTCCTCCATGACCCGGGTGCGCCAGCCGGCCCGCGCGTCTGCAATCGGTTGTGTTTCGAACGCTGCTCCCATGCGCCAGCACGGCAGGGCGACCGGCGCGCCGGTCCGATCTTCGACGTTAAGCGCCATGACCTTCGGGTCCATACGGCCTTCCGGCACGGTGCAGGTGTCCGGCAGGAACACAACACCTGCCTCCAGTCCCTTGGCGCCATGCACCGTCATGATGCGGACTTCGTTCTTGCCGTGCTCCATGTCGCGGCGGATCTGCGTGTCCGATGAGGTGATCCATTGCACGAACCCTTCAAGGCTCGGCGCCCCGTCGCGCTCATATTGCAGGGCCTGACCGAGGAACTCATCGAGGGGGTCGTGCGCCTCCGTGCCGAGGCGCTCGACGAAACGCTTTCGCCCCGATGGCGTGTGCCGTCCGGCAGATCCGCCGAGGACGGCGCTGTAGAACTCGAACGGCCGTTGCCATCCGGCCAGCCCCCGCCAACTCCGAAGCAGCTCGACAACGGGTGCCAGCTGTGGGTCGGCGCGCGCGGCACGGGTCAGCGCATGCCAAAGATTTCCCGGCCGATCATAGGCAATGGTCAGGAGGTCGTCATCGTCCACAGGCGTGCCGTCGGCTTTTGTGACAAGCGGGCTCTTCAGCACTTCCGCCAATGCCAGATCGTCTTCCTCCAGCAATACGAAACGGCTGAGTGAAATCAGATCCATGACCGCGATATGGCTGCCGAGCAACAACCGGTCGGCACCGGCGACGGGGATTTCACGGCGCTTCAGTTCCGACACCATGGCGTCCACGAAGGCATCGCGCCGGCGCACCAGAATGAGGATGTCGCCAGGCTCGATGGGGCGCTTGAGAGCGCCCAGTTCTTCGCTCGGCGGTGCAAACCAGCCGGCAATGGTGTCGGCAATCTTGCGCGCCAGCCGGCGGCGCGGGCTTTGCTGGCCGTCGAGATCGAGCGGCGCATCCCAGCGCACGACGTCATCCACCTCTTCCGGTTTCACGGTCGGCCAGATCTCCACGCGGCCCGGCTGTCCGGTGCGCGAGGCAACATGCGGCGGGATATCGGAGAGTGTGAGCCCCTCGCCCGCCTTGCCCGAAAAAACGAGATCGACGGCGCGCAGAATGACCGGAACCGAGCGAAAGGATACGGTCAGCGGAACGGTGTCGAAGAGGGCTTGCGCGTTATCAGCCTGCGCCTTGAAGTGTCGGCGCATGGCTTCGAATTCTTTCGGGTCCGCGCCCTGAAAACTGAAGATCGACTGCTTGTCGTCGCCAACCGCGAAGACGGTGCGTACGACGTCGTCGCGCGCGCCAACGCCAACGAAAAACTCTTCGCTCAAGTGGCCGATGACCCGCCACTGCTCCGGGCTTGTGTCCTGCGCCTCATCCACCAGAATGTGATCGAGGCCGCCGTCGAGGCGATAGAGAACCCAGGCCGCATCGGTTCCTTCGAGAAGGTCGACCGACTTCGCGATCAGGCCGTCATAATCCAGCAGCCCGCGTGTCCGCTTTTCGTCCTCGTAACGCCGGACAATCGTCTCCGCCAGCCGCAGGAGGGCAGCGGTTGCCACACAGGTGCTGGCGGCACGGTATCGCTGAAGCGCAAATGCCGCAGTTTCCTGCCAGGCTTCGAACCAGGCAAGGAGGTCGGGATGGCGCTCCTGAACGCCTTTGGTCACGGGCTTGGCAATCGGCGTGCGGTCGGTTTTGGTGAGAAACACATCGAACAGCGCGTCGAGCCGCGTCCGTTCCGTGGCGGCATCGAGGAGGTGGCGAATGCGCCCGGCGGCTTTGACATCATTGGCCGATCCGGTCCCCAGCTGTGCCTCCACCGCTTCAAATTCGGCACGGTCGAACGTGTCGCCAGCGACCTCGGCAGCAATACTCGCCGGCGTTGCTCCCGCCTCCAGGCCGTGCACCTCACACAGCGCCGCCATGATCCCTTCCGCATCGCCAAAGCGCTCGAATGCGGCACGCAATTCGGCCCGCTTGCCCAGAATTTCATTCAGGATCGCGTCGAAATCCGCCGCCTGCACATGCGCCACCACCTGGCGCAATGCACTTGCCAGCGCGCCGTCATTCTGCGCGGCGTCGAACAGCACGGCGCCGCGCAGTTCTCCCATGAGTTCACCGCGACGCTGGTCGTCGAGCACTTCAAACCCCGGCGGCACATCGGCCTCCAGGGGAAACCGGTGCAGCAGACTTTCGCAGAACGCATGGATTGTCTGAATCTTGAGGCCGCCGGGAGTTTCAAGCGCCTCGGCAAAGAGCCGGCGGGCACGCGCCAGAAACTCCGGTGCAAACCGTGCCCGCCCGGAAACCGCATGAAGCCTTTCGCTGAGCGTTTCATCGTCGAGCAACACCCAGCCGCCCAGCATGGCAAATATGCGACTTTCCATTTCCGCCGCCGCGGCCTTCGTGAAAGTCAGGCACAAGATGCGTTCCGGCGCCGTGCCATCGAGCAGAAAACGCACCACGCGTTCTGCCAGCACCCGCGTCTTGCCGGAGCCTGCATTGGCCGAAACCCACGCAGAGGCGGTAGGATCGGACGCCGCGCGCTGGCGTTCGGTGGCGATGCGTACCGGCTCGTGGCTCACATCTCGCCTCCCTGATCGCCTGTACGCGTCCATTCGCGGTGACGAGACAGATGGTCGAAGTCGCCGGCGCGATACTCGAATTCCGGTACGGCACGCGGCACATAGGGTGTATCGGCATCGTCGAACCGCGCGATCCAGCGGGCAAGACCCTCATAGGCGGCTTGCGCCAGTTCATTGGCGTCGGCGCGCAAGAGCCCACGGCGCTCGCCCGGTGTCGCGCCACCGGTGAGGCGCAGATAAACCAGATCGGACACACTGTCGGCGGCAACATCCTTGAAGCCGCCGCGAAGGGCGATCGCCGCCTCCAGCGGCATTTGCGGCGCGAGCCCGCTCATCATTTGCTTCTGGCTCGGTGCAGCGCCCGTCTTGTAATCGAATATGATGGCGGCATCGTCAGTGACGTCGATCCGGTCGGCCCTTGCCGTCAGCTTGAACGGCCCCGCGGGCGCATCGATAACGGCGCGGCCGGATATCTCGGCGACGCGGGCATTGACGCCTTCAACGTCAAACGCACCGCTCTCGATGAGCCATTCGGCGATGCGTTCAAACCGCGCCCACCAGAACGCCGCCACTTCAGGGAACTCGAGATAGTCCGCGAACTCAGCCCGGCCAAGGTCCAGAAGGCGTTCCAACGGCTCAGCGGGCGGATTGGGGAAACTTTCCAGCGCATAGCGGTGCAATATGTCGTGGATCAGCGTCCCGCGGTCGGCGGCGCCCGGATCGCCGGCAAGACGGTCAACGGGCTTAAGTTGCAAAATGTGGCGTGCATAGGCGGCATAGGGATCGCGCACCCATTCCTCAATGCGCGTAACGCTCAAGGCGCGCGGGCGCTTGCCGACATCGGGCCTTGGCATCGGCCTCCGCACAGGCGTTGCCTCTTCGACATGATCGAGGCCGAGCGCCCAGGCGATCCAGCGCCGGTCGGCTATTGCCTCCCCGGAACCCATCAAGACCTGCAGGCGCAGGATCCATCTGGACGGTCCCACCGGCGCGCCATCGATCTTCTCCGACCATGTCAGATAAACCTTCGCCCCATTCAGGCCCTGCACGAAGTCATGGGCGGCCAGCCCGATGCGGCGTTCGGGCGGCTCCAACCCGAAATCGCGGCGCATGGGGCGGTTGAGAAAAGGGTCGGCGGCGGAGATTTGCGGCCACACGCCCTCGTTCAGTCCGCCCAGCACCATGACGTCGGCCTGCAGGAGCCGTGCCTCCAGAAGGCCGAGGATTTGAACGCGCGGGTGGCCGGGATTTCGAGTGCGCACCAGGCGGCCCTGCATGAGGCCGGCAAAAAACGGCCCGTAGTCCGCGACGCTCAACTCCGGGACCAGATCGCGGGCCTCGAGCAGTGCTGAAAACAACTCCGCCAATGCCTCGCCGCCCTCGTCCTGCCAGACCAGTGGCACGTCGGCAGCGGGCGCAAGAGTGATCGCTTCAAGCACTTCGGCGTGCGCGGTGATGAGAGCGGCGGTGCCCAGCGCTTTGGACGTGGCGAGCGCGTCCGCGAAGGGTTGCAGCACGGCGCTCAGCTTATCGACAAACCCGCCGACATGTTCCCAATCGTCCGCCGTCATGGCCTGCACCGCACGAGGCAGGCGGTAGCCTTCGGTATCGAGGCTTTGGCGTGTACGGGCCAGGGCGCTTGCAAGGGCGGTGAAGCCCTGTGGCGCCACCGCGCCGCGCAGCGCGGCGAGTTCAAGAAGTTGCGTGAGCTTGAGAACTTCTCCGCGTTCGCGGCCAAAATGGGCAAGCGGGTGTTTGAGGAGGGCCAGCAGATGGACCGGCGCCCAGCCGCTCTCCGCCGCCTCGGCAACGACTCGGGCAAGGCTGCCCTGGGGCGTGCCCTGCAGCGGCTCACCGGCGGTGTCGTCAATGACGATGTTCCAGCGCCGCAGCTCCGAAGAGACGCGGCGCGCCAGCCGGCGGTCCGGCGTTACGAGGGCGCCAGTGCGCCCTGGTACTTCCAGGACATCGCGCAGGATAAGCGCGATGGCGAGCGCTTCTTCGCGCTGGGTCGGCGCGGTTACCGTGTGCATGCCGCCGATCGCGTCGTTTGCCGCGACCTGATCGCGCCAGACATCGGTTGCACCCGCCGGCCGCATAACCTCCGCCAACATCCGTGTGCGGGCCTCGCGCCCGGCGTCTTCTTCCACACCGGGCAACACGGCGACATCGTCGCGAGAAATGCCGAGGCGCTCCAACAGTTGCCTCATGCCGTATTGCGGATGGTCGGGGCCAACTTCGTGCCAGCTGCGCTCACCCATCGAGCGGTCAAGGCCCGGCAGCACCACGGCCCCGTTTTCAAGGCCTGCTATGGTTTTCAAGAGTTCCGCGGTTGCCGGGATGCTGCCGGTCGACCCGGCAGCGACGATCGGTGTCTTGTCGCCGCTTGAGCGCAGCCGGTCGGCGCTTGCCTTAAGCGCAAGATTGCGGCGCGCCATGGGATTGAGCAGTCCGCGGGCCTCCAGTTCGTGCGGCAGGCGGCGGCGCAGAACATCAAGAAAATCAAGGATTTCGCCCCAATGGGCGGAGAACTCTCCATCGACCAGGGCTTCCAGAGCGCTCCAGTCGGCCTGCTCGGTCTCGACCGCATCGATCAGGCGGGCGAGTTCGTTAGCAAGATAGGACGCCTGGGCGGGAGAATGCAGGCGCGCCTCGCCGGTTTCGGCCTGACGCCCGCGTTCCCATTCCAGAATGAAGCGGGTCAGGAGCAGGCGCCGCTCCAGCGGCGATATCGCCAGGGGCAGCTCGGCTGCATCGCTTCCGCCGGCCGACACTTCACCCAGAAGCGAGAGCTCGTCCTCATCCACGTCGCCTAAGGGCGCGATGTGCGGCAGGAGCAGCGCATCGGCCGGTGCGATATCGACGAAGGTCTGCATGAAGGCGCGCGACGCGCGCCGCGTCGGCAGCAGCACACGGTATCCTGCAAGCGCGACCGGATCGGGCGGCGGCAGGCTCACGTGCGGAAACCCGCCGGCGCACAGGGCCTGCGCAAGGGCGCGCAGGAAGGGCACGCCCGGGGGCACGGTAAAAACGCGCGAGCTTGGCTTAGATATCATTGCCGTCCCCGGGATCTGCTATTGCCGCGGCTCAGGATCGTTTTAGCAGACTATTAGCTTCATCGAGCGCTTCAGGTGTACCGATATGCATCCAGGTGCCTTCAACCACCTGGCCAAACAGGCGGCCGGCCTCTGTGGCCCGATCCCACAAAAGGTTCATCGAAAAGGGCTCCTGAGGCGCCTTGGCGAAAAGTCTTGGGTGCACCAGGTAGATGCCGGTATTGACCAATGCCTCGCTCTCACCTGATGTGGCGCGGCGAAGCCTGCCGGAACAATCGCAAGTGAAATCGCCCGCTCCGTCATAGCCAAGTGAGTCCTTCGAAGCGAGAGCCAGAAGGCAATCCATTTCCGCATCCCGCCAGTGCAAATTTAGGGCTTCCAGCAAAGGTTCCGGTCCGTCGAACCACAGCGAGTCACCATTCGATACGTAGAACGGGTCCGGCCCCAGCACACCCAGGGCTTTGGCAATGCCGCCGCCTGTGTCGAGCAACATGTCGCGCTCATCGGAGATATTGAACTCTGCGTCACCGCGTCCGCTGAGATGCTGTTCGATCTGCTCCGCCAGATAATGAACATTGACGACGATGGTGCGGACGCCGGCCTGCACAAGCTGATCGATGGCGCGATCGAGAAGGCTCCTGCCACCGACCTCAACCAGCGGTTTGGGCGTGTGCTCGGTGATCGGGCGCATGCGGGTGCCAAGTCCCGCCGCCAGAACCATGCCGGTGGTAGCGGTCATGACGCCGCCCGCACGTCGTGAGGCAGATGCGTGCCAAACCATTGCTTGAGAGCGGCAAGATCGGGGTGGACAAGATTGCGTTCGAGATATTCCGACACGCGCGGCAGATGTTTCAGGTAATGGGGCTTGCCGTCACGGGCATTCAGGCGGGCAAAGATGCCGAGGATTTTAGTGGCGCGCTGCGCGCCGAGAATGGCGTAGTCGCGCAGAAAAGCGAGTTCGTCGAAGCCTGCATCGGCACGTGCCCGGCCTTTGAGATAATAGCGCAGAAACTTTTCCTCGCGCGCAGCGCTCACATCGATGCGCGCATCCTGCAGCAGCGAAGCGAGATCATAGGCCGGCGAACCCATGACGGCATCCTGGTAGTCGAGCAGGCCAATCCGCGATACACCGGCCTCGCGCGGCAGCCACATGAGGTTGGGCGAGTGATAGTCCCTGAGCACCCACACGGTGGGGTGCGGAGAAATAGCCGCGAACAGTTCGTCCCAAAGGGCGGCGAACTCATCACGTGCCGCTGCGGCAAGCGTATCAAGGCCGAGATGCGGCCAGAACCACTCCGTGAGTAACGCGGTTTCGGTATGGAGAGCGGTTGCGTCATAATCGGCAATCTCATGCATGGAGCCATCGCGTAGCGGGATCGACGATGCGCAATCCGTATTCGCCAGTTTTACGAGGATATCGCAGGCAACCTCGTAGGCTGTTTCGACCTCCTCGCCCGCCGGCGGCAGCGTGCCGAAGACACGGTCGCCAAAATCCGCGATCACGAGCAGGCCGCTTGCCAGGTCGTGGCTGTGCAGTTCAGGCGCGTTCAGCCCTGCTTCCCGCAGGGCCCATGTCATCGCCGCAAACGGTTTCACGCCTTCGGCCAAATGGACGATCTGGCCGTAAGTCCTGCCGTTCGACATCACCGGGCCGTTGGGTTGCGCGGGCATGTCCATCAATATCGCGTTGCCGCCGCCAGGGCAGATGAGGCGCTCGTAGCGCCGCGCCGATGCATCGCCCTGCAGGAACGTGCGCGTGCAGTTCGCAAATGCCGTGCCTGCCACAAACTCCGCGATGCGCTTCATTCGCTCAAGGCGCTTTTCCCAGCATCCATGGCCGCGCAATGTCGCCTGACGGGCGCGGCCACCATCAGCATCGGCAAGCTCCACATCGAGCCGGTCGGGGGGAAGCCGCGGCCCCAACCGGTCGGGCCATTCAATGACGGTCAAGCCTGTTTCAAGTGCATCGTCCCAGCCAAGCTCTTCGATCTCGCTTGCCGACTCAATACGGTAGAAATCGAAATGCGACACCGGCACGCGGGTAAAATCGTAGGCCTGCACCAGCGTGAACGTGGGACTCGGCACCTCAAACCCGTCATCATCGCGCGCAAGCGCGCGGATCAAGGCGCGCGCAACCGTGGACTTGCCGGCACCGAGATCGCCATGCAGGGCGATCACGTCACTGCGGGCGGCAAACAGCGCCAGCATCGCACCCAGCGAGAGCGAGGCCGGTTCGCCGTCAAGTTTCATCTGCCATTGATGCGTCATCGCCGATCCGTCCGCACCTGCATCTTCCCCTCAAATGTGATGGCTGTCTCAGGCGGACGCTGCGGTTTCCGGCAGTTGCCCATCGGCATTGCCGCGCTTTTCTTCAGCTCGCGTTTCGCCGGCCAGATCACTTTCGACCGGTAGCGGCCCGTTTCTGGGCAAAACGCAGGTAAAGGTCGTGCCCTCATTGGGCGTTGAATCGAGTTCCACCGCACCGCCATGCAGTTCGACGAAGCTCTTGACCAGCGACAGGCCAAGTCCCGGCCCGCGATGCTGCGCACCGGAGGGGCGCGACAGAAACCGGTCGAATATCTTGTCGCGCATTTCAGGCTCGATGCCGCGGCCGGGATCGCGCACCCACAACAGGACGTCATCCGCCCGCGCCGTGGCGCCCAACTTGATGGTGCTGCCTGGTTCGCTGAACCCGATGGCGTTCGACAGCAGATGATAAAGCACCTGACGGATGCGCTTTTCATCCGCCACCAACGTCCCGATGTCGTCCGCCGCCTCGACTTCAAGCACGTGTCCGCTCGCGTTGACCCGGTCTTGAACGAGTTCGGTCGATGCGGCAAGCGTCTCTGATATCTCGACATCCTGGAGTTTGAGTTCCATGGCGCCGGCGTCGATGGTGGCAAGGTCGAGGATGGCGTCGATGACACGCAGCAAAACGTTGCTCGACGAACGGATGTCGCCGACATACTCGCCCTGGCGTTCGTTCAGAGGCCCGGCAAGGCCGACCGAGAGGCCTTCGGCAAATCCGATGATGTTGGTGAGCGGCGTGCGCAGCTCATAGGAAACATTGGAGATGAACTCCGACTTCAGCTGATCGGCGGCTTCAAGCGCCTCGGCGCGTTCGCGCAGGGCCCGCTCGATGCGCGTGGAATCGGTAATATCGCCGAATGTCAGAAGCGTTGCGCCATCGGGAAGCGGCACGCTGGCGAAGGCCAGCGTGGTGCCATCGGCACGTTCGATCTTGTGGGCGAGCGAGGCGCGCTCGGTGCCAAGCGACGTCACCGCGAATTTAACCTTGTCCCAGAAAACATCATTGTCGTGCAGCGCCGAACACGCGGCGATGATCTGCTCCACGTGCGGATGTTCACCGAGCATCGCCCGGTCGAACTGCCACAGCGACACAAAAGCTGAATTGAAGAGCTTGAGGGTGCCGTCGCTGCCAAACAGCGCAACGCCTTCATGCAGGTTGTCGAGGGTTTCACCCTGAACGCTGATCAGCTCGTTGTAGCGGCTTTCGAGATCAAGGCGTTCGGTGACGTTTTCATAGAGATAGGTCACGCCGCCGAAGGGATGCTGCTCCGACACGACGCGCAGCGTCTGGCCGTCGGGGAGGTGCCACCAGTCTTCGTGCGGCTCGACGCGGGTATAGGCTTCAAGCTGGCGGGCCTTCCAGGCGCGGTAGTCCGCCTGTTCGGGCAAACACCTTGTCTCGCGCAGCCGGTCGAGGATTTCGCTATCGGCCGGCTGCTCGTTGAGCCAGTCGTTGTCGAGCGACCACAGCGCGCCATAAGCGGCATTATAGAACCGCAGTTTCTGATCGGCGCCAAAGATCGCCACGGCGGTGGCCAACTTGTCGAGCGTGCTGGCATGGGCCTGAATATGACGGCGCAATTCATTCTGGGCCTCTTCCAGATTGGTCATGTCGATGGCGAAACCCGCCGTGCCGCCTTCAAACGCGACATCGATGACGTCGAGGTTCTTGCGCGCGCCCATGACAACGGCATGCGCGCGCTGGCGCGATACGGACGAAGACACAAGTTCTTCGAATGCGCGTCCGCGCACCGCCGGCTCCAGAAGTTCGAGCTTGTTCTCGACAACGGATTCAATGTCGCTGGCCTCGACGGCGGAGAGGTAGGCGCGGTTCGCCCAACTGATCTGGCGATCATGATTGCGCACCCAGACGGGCATGGGAGCCTGATCGAGTATGCCGGTGAGCATGGCGACCTCATGCTCCAGTGCGCGGTACTTCTGGGCGAGCTGCGACATTTCAAGGCGCTCGCCGGTGAGACGCCTCAGTCTCAGCGTGGCCAGTCCGCCGGCTGCCCGGCCATCGGCTTCCAGCAGGTCGCCGGCACGGCTGCGCACCACGAAATTGAAAGGCGTTCCTTCACGCTTCAACGCGGCAAGTCCCTGTGACAGGGTTTCGGCAGAGGAGACTTCAAGCCATTTGGCGAAATTCGACTGGTCTTCGCGCAGTTCGGGCACACCGCGCATGTCGGGCAGGGCGCCGCCGACACGGTCGGGTTGTGCGGTATTTCCATTCCACAGGAACAAAAGGTGAGGTTCGCTGGCGATTAATGCTTCGGCATCGTTAAGGCGCGCTTCGAACTCAAGCGCACGGGCGGTTTCACGCCGGGCCGTGCGGGTGGCGGCGGCGCGCGACAGCCACGCCCACGCGGCGGCAGCCGACAACAGGGCGCAGGCAACGAACAATACGATGGAAAATGGCGACAGTGGCAGCCCCGGCGAAAACCCGCCGGAGGGGCTCTCAACGGCAAATGCGGGGCCGCAAAATGCGGAGAACAGAACCGCCACGACGCATGCACGCACATGCCATGTCCGGACTCCTGAACGCCGTCGGCCAGCCAACATTGTGCCGCGACCCTTCCCCTCGTGACCCCTGATACTGATTGCAAAACCAACCGTGCGGCGCCGAAGCGGCCAAGCACTGCGAATCACTCACGCCCGCACCCGCTTCAAGATATACAGGCAAAAGAATCCACTGCCCACAGCGCGCAACGGATAAATCCCCAATTTCCGCCTGACGCACCGCGATCCACACGCAAAACGCCGCCCCCCGAGATCGGAGAGCGGCGCCATGCACAATCGGTGATGTCTGGTATCGATCAGTAACGGTAGTAGTCGGGCTTGTAGGGGCCGTCCTTGGCAACAGAGATGTAATCGGCCTGTTCGGTTGAAAGCTCCGTCAGATTGGCGCCGAGTTTTGCCAGATGAAGCCGCGCCACTTTCTCGTCGAGATGCTTGGGCAGCACGTAGACCTTGTTTTCGTAGCCGGCGTGATTGTTCCACAGCTCGATCTGCGCCAGCACCTGATTGGTGAACGACGCCGACATGACATAGCTTGGGTGTCCGGTGGCGTTGCCGAGGTTGACGAGGCGGCCTTCGGAGAGCAGCAGCATGCGCTTCTTGTCCGCGAACTCGATCATGTCGACCTGCGGCTTGACATTGTGCCACTGGTAATTGCGCAGCGCTTCGACCTGAATTTCATTGTCGAAATGACCGATGTTGCAAACGATCGCCATGTCCTTCATGGCGCGCATGTGATCGATCGAAATGACATCCTTGTTGCCGGTCGCGGTAACGAAGATATCAGCGGTCGAAACAACGTCGTCGAGGCGCTGAACATCGTAGCCGTCCATTGCCGCCTGAAGCGCGCAGATCGGATCGATTTCGGTGACGACAACGCGGGCACCCGAGCCGCGCAGCGACTGCGCCGAACCCTTGCCGACATCGCCGTAGCCGCACACGACCGCGACCTTGCCGGCCATCATGACATCGGTGGCGCGGCGGATGCCGTCGACCAGCGACTCGCGGCAGCCATAGCGGTTGTCGAACTTCGATTTGGTGACGCTGTCATTGACGTTGATGGCGGGAACCATGAGCTTCCCTGCCTTTTCCATCTCGTAGAGACGGTGTACGCCGGTTGTGGTTTCTTCCGACAGCCCTTTGACATCCTGCATCAAGCCGCCATGCTGTTCGTGCATGATGACCGTCAGATCGCCGCCATCGTCGAGCAGCATGTTGGGCACCCAGCCGTCAGGGCCTTCAATAGTCTGGTCGATGCACCAGTTGTATTCTTCTTCGGTTTCGCCCTTCCAGGCGAAAACCGGAACGCCCGATGCCGCGATGGCGGCGGCGGCATGGTCCTGCGTGGAAAAGATATTGCAGCTTGACCATCTCACTTCGGCGCCAAGCGCACTCAGCGTTTCGATCAGCACGGCCGTCTGGATCGTCATATGCAGGCAACCGACAATGCGGGCGCCCTTCAGCGGCTGTGCGGCGCCGAATTCTTCGCGCAGCGCCATGAGGCCCGGCATCTCGGTTTCGGCAATATCCATCTCCTTGCGACCCCAGTCGGCAAGCGAGATGTCGGCTACCTTGTAATCGGTGAACGCACTCATCGAATAATCCTGTTTCTGTCTGGAAAGGTCCGCCCTCGGCCCGACGCGCGGGTGTGGCCGCGTCCATATATCAATGCTTGGGCCGGCGCGCAACAATCATATAAAGAAAACTTTATATTTTTATTCGACCTGATCTTCGCCGAATTTCGAGGCGACGAGGGCGTCCAGGGCTTCAAGTGCCGGCTCAGCCTCGCTGCCCACGGCTTCCACCAGGATGGTCGAGCCGCAGGACGCCGCGAGCATCAACAATCCCATAATGGATGTACCCGGCACGCTCTGACCGTCGCGGGTCACTGTCACATCGGCATTGAACTGTTCGGCGCATCTGACGAATTTCGCCGCCGCGCGCGCGTGCAGGCCCTTGGCATTGGCAATCGTGAGTTCACGGAAGTTATCGGCAGACATGGCCGACCCGCTCAGATGGAGCACGCATCGCCTGGCCTGTCAGGTCTCTTCACCGGACAGCACCATGCTGGCCACGTTGATGTATTTCCGGCCGGCATCCTGGGCCTGGGCTATGGCGTCTTCCAGCGAGGCCTCGGAACGCACGCTGGCGAGCTTTATGAGCATCGGCAGATTGACGCCTGCAATGACCTCGACATTGGCATTGTCCATGACCGAAATCGCCAGATTCGACGGCGTGCCGCCGAACATGTCAGTCAGCAGGATTACGCCGTTGCCCGTGTCGGCGCGTTCTATGGCGGTCAGAATATCCGTCCGGCGCTGTTCCATATCGTCATCGGGTCCGATGGATATGGCTTCCATGTTGTCCTGTGGACCGACCACATGTTCCATGGCTGCGCGGAATTCCGCAGCGAGGCGCCCGTGGGTCACAAGAACCAGTCCGATCATATGTCAGTTCCATCGGTAAGGAGGCGTATCCGTCGGCGCATCGCGGCGCCAGCAGGCCTCGGATCATACACCGCCCGGCCGGGCGGCGCGGGCAAGTTCCGTTTCGTCTGCATCATTGCCGCAAGTCCCGGCGAGTTCAAGTTTCCTCGTCTGCGCCGTCTTGCACAGTGTGAAAATGATTTGCAAAGCCCGAGTGCACGACAGCAACAAGTGTCGCGCGAATCTTTGCCGGCGCGGATGCCTCAAATGCCCGCAGCCGCACAAGCGGGATCGAAACACCCTGCCAGCGCCGTCTTTGAGTTGTGAAGTCAGGCACCCGTTCAATCTCTTGGTCACGGCCGGCAAGTTCGACGGCGAGCCTCACCGCGACCTCATCGGTATGCGGCACGGCGATGATGCCGGCGCCGCGGACCTCAAGGCGCCCGGCGATCTCCGCCGGCGCACGCGCCATCAGTGATTGCGCATCGGCGCGCAAAATGACCTGATCGTCTGCGACCAGTCGTACCGGCAGTCCGCTCTCGCCGGTGCCATTGCCACCTTGATCGATCAGGCGCAGGGCCAGGTCGGACTTGCCGGAACCGGAATTCCCGAGCAGCAAAACGCCATGGCCCGAAATATCGACACACGTCGCATGGAGACAGGTGGGCCGGTCGGATTGCGGATTTCTCATGGCCAGCCGGTACTGCCCTAGCGGCGGCGCGCGTTGTGCGGTGCCACCGGCAGGTGGACGATAAAGCGGGCGCCGGACGGTTCCTGATCGGCGGTGCGAGCACCCGGCGCAAACCGGTTCTCAGCCCAGATCCGCCCGCCATGCGCTTCTATGATCTGTTTTGAGATACTCAGACCGAGCCCCGAGTTCCTCCCGAACGGGCCCGGGCGGTCCGTATAGAATCGCTCAAAAACCCGCTCAAGGTTGTCAGCGGGAATGCCGGGGCCATCGTCATCGACGATGATTTCGATATCGCCGGCGAGACGGCGAGCGGAGACGCGGACGGTGCCGCCCGGTGGCGAGAATGAACGCGCATTGTCCACAAGATTGCGCACCACCTGTCCCAGCCTGCTGTCGTGCCCGAGAAGCCAGTACGCGTCGCGCCCCTCTTTCCCCTGCCCCTGTGCCTCCATTTTCAGCTCCACGGCAGCTTCGCCGTCGCGATGCATTTCGTTGCCGACGGCAACAACGGTTTCAAGCAACGTCGCCATGTCACACGGTTCCGCCTCATCGCGCGCCAGTTCCGCATCAAGCCGGGAAGCGTCGGAAATATCCGAGATCAGACGGTCCAGACGGCGGACATCGTCCTGAACGATTTCGATCAGCCGCTCGCGCGCTTCGTCATCCTTGACCTTGGGCAGTGTTTCAACGGCACTGCGCATGGAGGTCAGCGGATTTTTCAGCTCATGCGCCACGTCGGCGGCAAACTGTTCAATCGATTCCATGCGGTTGTAGAGCGCCGTCGTCATGTCGCGCAGAGCACCTGACAGGTGGCCGATTTCATCATGGCGACCGGTAAAGTCGGGTATTTCAACACGTTTTTGAACGCCCCTGCGAACCCTTTCCGCGGCATCGGCAAGACGCCGAACGGGCGTTGCAATGGTTCCCGCCAGAAGCACGGCAATCAGCACGGTGACAAACAGCGCGACCAGAAACACCTGGATGATCGCCCAGCGCTCGGCGCGCACAATGCCGTCGATGTCACCCGCCTCGGTGGACAGAATGAGGGCTCCGAGAATGGTGTTGAGGCGGCGGATGGGGACGGCAACGCTGACAATGATCTCGTTTTTCGAATTGATCCTGACAGCACGTGCATAGCGGCCAGACAGGGCCTCGCCGACCTCCGGAAACATACCGGCATTGTCGGCCTGCACCGTGGGCTGAACCGGCAGGCCGCGGCTGAACAGCCAGTCGTGGATACGCGTCCACAGGCGCCGGTAAAACGGCGGCTCCTCTTCGACGATCGGCTCGAGATCGAAGACCAGCACGTCGAAGTGGCCGCTTATATTGTCGGAATCGACGATGAGCGCGCTGTCGCGGTCGTAAACGCGGGCATGCAGATGGGCATGGCGTGTAATGCGCAGGAGGAACGGCGTGGTGCGTTCGGGATTGATCGGGAAGGCGAGCGAATCCACCTCTTCTTCCGCCGGCACGATCTCTTCGCCAAGCTGCAGGTCGAGAATGCGTTCGGGATCGATCGATATTGCATCGGTATCGAGGGTGACCGAACCGGCGATCGCCGCGGCAATGATCTCGGCCTGCGTCAGCATCGATTCGTAACGCGCGGTGATCAGACCCTTGCGGAACTGACTGAGATAGAGGATGCCGGCCGTCAAGATGATCAGACCGATAATATTGACGATGACAATACGGGCGGTCAGGCTGCGGATGTTGACCCAGGAAAACCATTGCCGCACGCGGGGATAATGCGCAGTCAACAGATGGGAAGCACCGAGGCGTTTGCCGGTGTCGCCACTGCGATCATGCTCCGTATCTGCTACCATCTAGGGTCAGGACCCAATCGGGGTTTGCGGCAGAGCGGTCCCGACACAAGTGCCCGGCGCTCTATAGCGCCAGGCCTGCCGTAGTCAGTGGGCCGCGAAACCGGTTCTCATACCAAGCTCTGTGAAACGCGCGCCGCCCGCTATGATGAGCGGCGTCAGGCTTCTCTGAACCTGTAGCCGACACCGTAAAGGGTTTCAATCGCGTCGAACGCATTGTCGACCGCCTTGAACTTCTTGCGCAACCGCTTGATGTGGCTGTCAATCGTGCGGTCGTCGACATAAACCTGGTCGTCATAGGCGGCGTCCATGAGCGAATCCCGGCTCTTGACGATACCCGGCCGCTGCGCCAGCGCCTGAAGAATAAGGAATTCGGTGACCGTCAGCGTAACCGGCAGGTCTTCCCAGGTGCAGGCATGACGCTCGGGGTCCATGAGCAGCTTGCCGCGCTCGATAACCTTGGTTTCGACATCGCCGGCGGCGGACGCCTCGCGGGGCTGTGCCCGGCGCAGTACCGCCTTGACGCGTTCGACTAAAAGACGCTGGGAGAACGGTTTGCGAATGAAATCGTCGGCCCCCATCTTGAGCCCGAACAGTTCGTCGATCTCTTCGTCTTTCGATGTCAGGAAAATGACGGGCAATTCAGACTTCTGACGCAACCGACGCAACAGCTCCATGCCGTCCATGCGCGGCATCTTGATGTCGAGTATCGCAATGTCCGGCGGCGCATCCGCCAGGGCGGCAAGCGCCGATGCCCCGTCGGTATAAGTCTGCGTTCTGTACCCCTCGGCTTCGAGCGCCATGCTGACAGATGTCAGGATGTGGCGATCGTCATCTACAAGCGCAATCGTTGGCATTTTTTTTCCCATTATACAGTCCCTTACGGCGCTTTAAGCGTTGAACTGGGGCAAATTGTGGCAACAATTGTATCTTGAATGCCGGGACTTATCCAAAGAATTGCGGGCAGGCCCTGTAAACTATTCAATGTCGCCGTGAAACCCGTCGCGCGGCGCCGTCACAAACGCACCGGAGAATTACTCTGCCATGAACGAAAGTACGGACGGAAAAGCAAGCCCGGACGCGGAAGATGCAAACGGTCTGAGCGATGCCTGCCGCCTCGCCCGGCACGCAACCAAGGCGGCTCTGGCAACGCATGATGAAGAATTCGGCGCTCCACTGGCATCACTTGTGAGCATCGCCTTCAATCAGTCCGGCGCACCGCTATTGTTACTGTCCGATCTCGCGCGCCACAGCTCGAATATCGCAACCAACGGGCGCGTTTCGGTGCTTTTCGACCGTACCGGGGATCAGTCTGACCCGCTTGAGGGGCCACGCATCACCTATATCGGTACGGCGAAAATCACCGCAAACGAAGCCGACCGGCAGCGATTCCTGGCGCGGCACCCCGAAGCTGCCGGCTATGCCGGGTTCTCCGATTTCAAGATGTATGCCGTAAGCGTCGACCACGTGCATTTCGTCAACGGGTTCGGCCGCATATTCACGGTTGCAGCGGACCCCGTCCTGGTGCCGGGCGAGACAGCACGAGCCTTTGCTGGGGCGGAAGCCTCCATCGTTGATCACATGAACAAGGATCACGCGGATGCTGTTGCCCTGCTTGGCGGGAAACTCCCGGCTGCGTCACGGGGTCGCTGGCAGCTGTGCGGCTGCGATGCAGACGGTTTCGATCTGCACAATGGCGCGCAGGGCGCCCGTCGTGATTTTCCAAGGCGACTCAACGATCCTGCAGCAACCCGGGTTACCTTCAAGTCGATGACGGATGCGGCAAGACGCTCCGGCCCTTCCTAGAACAGGCGGTCAATCCACTGCTTTTCACCGGATTCGGCCTGTTTTTCACATCGTAAGACCTTATGACACTTGCCCCTGCAGAGCCGTTTGCCTAGGTTTCGCCAGACCGGAGCGCTATGCCGGTTAGGTTTCGCGGCAGTTTTTGCGGCAAAGACGACGCATTTGCAGTAATCTGCGGGGAGATTGCCGGCGCGGGATTTTCAGGGGACCGCCGTCCGTTTGGCAGGCACGCAAGAGGCGCCAGGCGCGGCGAACGGAGATACGAGTTGTGATACTACTGGGGCGGGACATCAGCCGCATTGGTCTGGAACGAACCGGGGTGCGCGACCTCTCGGTCGCACATTGGAATACATCCACCAAGGACCTTTACGACCTCGCGGTCGCCCGCGGCGAGGGCCGTGTGACAGACAGCGGCGCACTTGCCGTCACCACCGGACAGCACACCGGACGCTCGGCCCGGGACAAATTCGTGCTGCGCGACGGCAACACCGAAGACACTGTTTGGTGGGATAACAACGCGGCAATCTCTACGGAGCATTTCGCGCTTTTCAGAAGCGATTTTCTGGAACACGCCAATGGCCGAGAGGTTTTCGTACAGGACCTTTTCGGCGGCGCCGACCCGGAACACCGCATCGCCGTGCGTGTCGTAACGGAATTCGCCTGGCACGCCCTCTTCATCCGCTATCTGCTGCGTGTTCCAGCCGCGGATGAACTTGAGAGTTTCGAACCGGAACTCCACATCATCAACCAGCCAAGCTTCAAGGCCGATGCGGAGCGCCACGGGGTTCGTTCGGAAACCGCCATCGCGTGCGATTTCAGCAACCGCCAGATTCTTATCGCCAACACGGAGTATGCCGGCGAGACGAAAAAGTCGGTGTTCACGACCCTCAACTATCTCCTGCCTGAAAAAGGCGTCATGCCGATGCACTGTTCGGCCAATGTCGGCGCCGATGGAAGTGCCGCGGTGTTCTTCGGCCTGTCAGGGACCGGCAAGACGACCCTGTCATCCGATGCCGCACGCACGCTCATCGGCGACGATGAACATGGCTGGTCGGAGAACGGCATATTCAATTTCGAAGGTGGCTGCTACGCCAAAACCATCAAACTGTCGGCGGAAGCGGAGCCGGAAATCTATGCCACGACGCAACGCTGGGGTGCGGTTCTGGAGAACGTCGTGGTCGACGGCGAAACCGGCAGACCTGATTTCGACGATGGCTCCCTGACCGAAAACGGCCGCGTCGCCTATCCGATGGATTACATTCCAAATGCCAGCGAAACCGGCCAGGCAGGACATCCGAAGAACATCGTGATGCTGACCGCGGATGCCTTCGGCGTTCTGCCGCCAATCGCCAGACTCAGTCCGTCTCAGGCGATGTACCACTTCCTGTCCGGCTACACCGCGAAAGTGGCCGGCACCGAGAAAGGTGTGGCCGGCACACAGGCGACATTTTCCACCTGCTTCGGCGCTCCCTTCATGCCGCGCCATCCAAGCGTTTACGGCAAGTTGCTGCGCGATCTGATTTCGCGCCACGGCGTTGCCTGCTGGCTGGTCAATACCGGTTGGTCGGGTGGCGCCTACGGGGTCGGCGAACGCATGCCGATCAAGGCAACGCGTGAGCTGCTCAACGCCGCGCTCGATGGCAGCCTGGCTTCGGCTGAAATGCGCAAGGACCCTTACTTCGGCTTCGAAGTGCCGGTGGCGGTCAACGGCATAGACCCGCACATTCTCAACCCGCGCGAGACCTGGTCCGATGGTGAGGCCTACGACGAACAAGCACGCGCGCTGGTGCAGATGTTCATCGACAATTTCGAAAAGTTCGAATCCCATGTGGGCGCCGACGTAAAGGCGGCAGCACCGGCAATCCGCGCCGCGGCGGAATAAGCCGGCTTGCATGATCCCGTGAACGCTTATGTTCTAGCCCGGCACCGGGGCTGGCCCCGGGCTTGGCTCTGGGGCATTGTCGCACTTGGGAGCGGGCAGCGGAACGGGACCGGATGACCAAGGGCGCGGTTGCAGCGGGACATACCCTCACGGTAGAGGCGGCGGCGGGCGTGCTTGCCGATGGCGGCAACGCCTTCGACGCGGTGATCTCAGGTCTGTGGATGGCCTGCGTCTGCGAGCCCGTTCTGGCCTCACCGGGCGGCGGCGGATTCGTGATGGCGCACGACGGTGCAACCGGGGCGACTACACTGTACGACTTCTTTGCCGTTACACCGCGCCGGAAGCGGCCGGAATCCGACATCGAGTTTCACGCCATCCATGCCGATTTCGGGCCAGTAACCCAGGAGTTTCACATCGGCCACGGCGCGTCGGCGGCACCGGGATACGTGCCCGGTCTTTATGCCGTGCATGGCGATCTTGGGCGTCTGCCCATGTCGCGGCTGATCGAGCCCGCGATCAACGCCTCCCGCTCAGGGATTGCGATGACGCCGTTTCAGGCGTTCCTTTCAGAGGTGGTACGGCCCATTCTCGATGCGACGTCCTCAAGCCGGGCGCTGTTCTCGCCGCGCGGCAAGCTACTCGCAACCGGCGATACCTATGCAAATCCCGAACTTGGCGACTTCTTCACCCGGCTCGGCGAGGGCGGCTTGGCGTTTTACCGGGACGTCGCGGTGCCGGCCCTGAGCGCCGATCAGTCCGGCAGCGGCCACTTGCGCGAGGAGGATTTCCTAAACTACGCGGTGGCACGCCGCACACCGCTCGAAGTCGACTTTTCCGGGCAAACGGTTTTCCTCAATCCGCCGCCGTCTCTTGGCGGTGCCTTCATCGCCCGGGCATTGCAGGCCTATTCGGAAGCCGGAGGAGCAGGCACTTCAACACTGGCATCGGCACTGGCATCGGCTGAAGCGGCGCGCATTGAACACAATGGCGATGCGGCCGCGATGCTTGCCGGCATCGGCATCGATTTGATACCGGTGCCCACCGGAGGCTCGGCCCAGCGCGGCACGACGCATATCAGTGTGATCGATGGAGATGGCAACGCGGCTGCGGCGACCGTGTCGAATGGCGAGGGCAACGGTCACATTGCCGGCGGCTTCGGGTTCATGCTCAACAACATGCTGGGTGAGGAAGACCTCAACCCGGCCGGCTTTCATGCGTGGCGCAAAGGCGAGAGGCTCGCCTCCAACATGGCGCCGACGGTGATGACAGGCGGCGACACACTATTGGCACTCGGCAGCGGCGGATCGAACCGCATCCGCTCGGCAATGTTCCTGTCGCTGGCCCGGGCTGCGGCCGGTAACGGGGCAAGTCTGCAGCAACTCGTCAGCGCGCCGCGTTTGCATTTCGAGCGCGGCCATCTCGACTTCGAAGCGCAGTTTGAAACCGATGACATCGAGGGCCTGAAACGGGACTTTGCCGATCACCGCGCCTGGGCCGAACCAAACCTGTTCTTCGGCGGTGTGCACGCTGTGCAGCGCGGCGCCGACGGAACCATGGATGCCGCCGGCGACCGACGCCGCGGCGGACACCATGCGGTGATCGAATGAGTAATCGGCAATGACGCGCGGATTTACCAAAGAAACTGACAATTGACCTGGGAGGGTCTGACAATCAATTCGGGGCGACGGTAAGTGCATGCAGAATTGCTGAGTATCCAATCACCTGCGGCCCGCAAGATCCGGTTCGCCGCAACGCTCCAGGACTGCCCGGCGTGAACGGTCGCGCAGTTCGATCGCCGATGCAAATTCCTCGCCTTGCGGCTCGATCGCTGCAGCGATCCGCACCTCGATCGCCCCGCGACGTGGAAACCACTGACCACCGCGCAACACCGACCGCGTCCCCCTGATCGCCAGGGGCAGCACCGGCACGCCGGCCTCGACCGCGGTCAGAAAGGGCCCGAGGTGGAAATCCATCAGGCCCGGCTGGCGGTGCAGAGTGCCTTCGGCAAACCAAACCAGACGTTCGCCGCGCCGCGCCGCGTCGATACCTACCTTGGTGTCGGCGACGCCGCCTTGCCGGTTATCGCGACGCACAAACAAGCTTCCAAGGCGGCGCAGGAACGGTCCTGCAACCCATTGCGAGGCGAGCTCTCGCTTGGCCACGAAAGAGAACATGCCGGAGATTGCCGCACAAAGCACAAGGCTATCGAGGTAGCTTGCATGGTTGGTGACGATCACCACGTTGCGCGCCGGAATGTTTTCGCGCCCTTCGACATGAAGGCGCGTGCCGGTTGTTCGCAAAAACAGCCTGGCAAGTGCGCCGACAGTGGCGTGGCGCCATCGGCGAGCCGGCAGCGCGACGACAAGCGGCCATACGACAGTGGCGATCAGGCACAGCATGCCCCACCAGTATCCGGCATAAAGCGATGCACCGGCACGCCGGACAAGTCGCAGAATTCGGCCTCCGGCGGAGCTAAAGGAGAGACGGAACAGTTGCCAGAAGAGCACCCGGCGGTCCGGTGCAAGCGTGCCGGTCTCGTACAGCATGCGTGCAGCGTTGCGCCTGATTTTGCCGCTCGACGTCTTCGGTACGGTATGCGGCGGCGCAACCACGATATCATCGGGCGGCAGGTCGAGGATCTCAAGCGCAGCGTCCGCCACGGCGGTGCGAATCTGCTCGCGCGCCGCCTCGTCGTTCTGCCTGGTTTCCGCCACAACCACGAGGCGCTCGGTACCGGTCCGTCGGTCCGTGCTCGGAAACACGACGACGCTTCCCTTGCGCACATTCTCAAGATCTCCAACGCGCTCTTCAAGCTCGTGCGGATAGATGTTGCGGCCGGCCCGGATGATGATGTCCTTAATGCGCCCTGTGATGAAGATTTCGCCGCCCACGACATAGGCAAGATCGCCACTGTCGAGCCAGTCGCCGTCGATCAGCGCACGCGTCTTCTCCGCGTTGTGAAAATAGCCTGAAGTGGTGGACGGCCCGCGGAACTCGAGCCGGCCCTGCCGGCGGTCGGGAAGTTCGCGCCCGGCATCATCGACTATGCGCACCTCATGGCCCGGCAGCGCGGAGCCGCAGCCGACGAACTCAAGCGCCGCAGTATCGCCGGCGGCAGCCGGGCGCGCCTCACCGGTGCGCGACATTGCGGCACGGTCGATGCGGTCGATCTCAGGCAGACGCCCCGGCGGCGAGAACGCCAGACCAACAGAGGTTTCCGCCAGACCGTAAACCGGCGCCACCACACCGGGCTTCAGGCCGAACTTCGCGAAACGTTTGGAAAAAGCTTTCAGCGTATGCGGCGCGATGGGCTCGGCGCCGTTCACCACCATGCGCAGGGAGCTCAGGTCGAGACCGGTGATGTCTGCATCCTCGATCCGCTTCAAACAAAGCTCGAAGCCGAAATTGGGCGAGGCTGAAAGCGTCGCGCGATGGCGCGCAATGGCCTTCAGCCAAGCCCTCGGGTCGGCGAGAAACGTTAGCGGCGAGAGAATGTTGGCGGTACATGCAAAATAGAGGCTGCCGAGCCAGGCGCCGATGAGCCCCATATCGTGGTAGAGCGGCAGCCAACTGACGAAGACGTCGCTGGGGGTCACCTGTGCCGCCGCGCCCATAGCACGGATATTCGCAAGCAGGTTGGCATGGCTCAAAACAACGCCCTTGGGATCGCCGGTGCTGCCGGAAGTGTACTGGATCAGCGCGGTGTCGATGGCGCTAACCGGCATCGGTGCTGCAAGCGGCTCATAACGGCTCAATTCGTCTACCGTTGCGACGCGGCCGAGGCTTTCAACGAGCCCGCCGAGCATCGATGCGACGGCGCGAATGCGCTCTTCGGTGATTACCACGGTGGCCCCGGCATTACCGAGAATTCCGGCTTGGCGCTTCAGATGATCCTCAAGCTGCGACATGCGAAGCGGTGGATAGATAGGCACTGGAACGCACCCAGCCATCACAATGCCGAAAAACGCCTCAAAGAAGGCGGCACTCGTGGGCAGCATGATGGCGACGCGGTCGCCCGATGTGCAGCCGCCGTCGAGCAGCCCGGCCGCGACTGCCATCGCCCTGCCGCGCAAGGCGGCGTAAGTAATGACTTGCTCGTGCGCCCCGCGGTCGCGCAGCAGAATGTGTGGCCGTTCGCCATGCCGGTCGGCGTGGAAGTCGATAACGTCGATCAGGGTTTGTGCTTTTGTCGGCTCTGCGACGGGTGCCTGGTCCCGCAGATCGATGGCGTCAGCCGGCTCGGTCATTGGCGCCTCGGCACCAGACAGCGCCGCGATCAGATCGCGCGGCGTTTCGGCCTCGACCAACAGGCGCTCGGGCAACTGAACCTTGAAATCGCGGTCGATGCGCAGCAGCAATTCCGCCCGCGACAGGCTGTCGAAGCCGAGTTCCCGGTCGAGATTGGTGTCGGCCGTCACGGACACCTGACGATTTCTTGGCTGAAGCTCGTCCGCGAGCGCGGCAACGATGGCAATTACGCGCTGAGCGACATCACCGTGCGGGAGCCCCTCCGGCGAGATTTCATTCTCGGCGTTCTGTCGTGCGGTCTCTGACATATCCCGGCAGTTCCTCGCCGGCTCGTGCTCCCCGCTCACGGGGATGGAATACCAGCGCAGGATCGGTCCCATGCCGGGTACAAGCGTTGATCTGCGTCAAGACCGGCTTGCGTCTGCCGACGCCATGGACACTGTCGAAGTTTCCCTGGTCTTAAAATTTGGTGGATTTTAATCGCCGCCATAGTCTCCATCGTCAGAGGGTTCATGGTCTTGCAGGTTCATGATATGCGCCAGACCAACGCCGAGTATGACATTGCCATCGGCATCGATCCAGTTGCCCTTTTCGTCCATGCGCGGGGCCTGCCTGATGGATGCGTAGATCCAGACGAGCCCGATAAACATGAGCAGTCCCGATGTGACGGCGGCAAACGCAATATCGTCCGAGGCGCCGCCCCGAGCCGCCACCGATATCGCCCCTACGGCACTGACGAGGCCCGCCGCGAGAAAACAGCCCGCCAGTACGAAGGAGACATACTGGCGCCATGTAAAACGTCGCCGCACCCGGCCCACTGCGGGGCGCTCCCGGCCGTGTTCGTGCTCCGGCGCCCTCTTCCCGCTCACCGATTCAGCAATCGCGACCCCTGCGGTTTCCACACCGGCCATCGCACCGCCGCTCATGGCAGTGCCGGCAATTTCTCCGAGAACGCCGGCAGCTTTGTAGAGTCTTGACGGCTTGGCGGGGCCGTCGGCAGTGCTCGCTGCCGTGCCGGCAGGCGGTGGCGGCGCAACCGCAATGCTCAGCGCCTTGAGATCTTCCAGGGAGATATGTCCGAAGACATACGCCGCCGCGTCGTTCGCGGTGACGTCCGCGCCAGCGCGGTCGCAGAAAAGTGCCCCAGGTCGTCCGGTGAAACTTACAGGACCGTCCGCGAGTTCGACTATCGCGCGCGGCGAAACGCAATCATGCCCAACAGGGGGATCGAGAGCCGCGACATGCCGCAACGCACTCAAGACCTGATCTTCACCAAGCAACCCGCGCAGCTTGGAAGTGCGGTCTCCGTCAGCCACGCTCCAATCGTCGCTAACCCCTTGAGTATGGAGCTTGATCTTATCGCTCATGACCCCACAGCACCTGTATCTCGTTGGCCCCTGCGGTCGCCGAAACGCCTGTGGTTCGGCAAAGATGATAGCCGATTGGCAAGGGTACCGCGGCAAAATCCGACGTGACCTTATGACACTCGCGGCGCATGCCACAATTGGCGCCCACGTCAATTGGTGCCGGCGTCAATTGGTGCCGGCGTCAGGGCCGCCGCAGCCAAGGTGCCCGGCATAGCGCGACCAGGCGGTCAGGTAGTGGGCGGTGCGTTCTTCGGCGGAGTGAAAGACGTAGTGGTCGTCGGTTTCGCTGAACGGCATTTCCGAGATTGCGGTCTTATAAAGCTGGAATGCTGTTGCCGCGCAGGCACATTGCTCCTCACCCGTGCCGACCCCGGCCTCGCAGCGGGCGATCTCCTGTTTGAACGTTCGGTCGGCTTCAAGCGACCCGACAGTGGCCAATGCTATACCTGGGGCAATACCCGGGGCGACAATGAGTGCGGCCAGACACGCCAAAACATTGAATTCAAAACCGCCTCGCCTCAATGCGCTTCGTCCCAGTTGGAGGCGGCGCGGGCGTCGACCTGCAGCGGCACGGCGAGTTTGAGCACCGGCTCCGGTGCCTGTTCCATAATGCGCACCGCTACATCGATGGTCTTGTCGACCTCCGCGTCGGGCGCTTCGAAGATCAGTTCATCGTGCACCTGCAGGAGCATGCGCGCCGACAGGCCCGCCGTCTCCAGAGCCTCGTGCATGCGCATCATGGCGCGGCGGATGATGTCGGCGGCCGAGCCCTGGATCGGCGCATTGATGGCGGCGCGTTCCATGAAGGCGCGCTCGTTGGGGTTTTTGGAATTGATCTTCGGGTAGTGCGCGCGGCGTCCGAAAACGGTTTCCACGTAGCCCAGTCGGCGCGCCGTTTCCTTCGTGTCTTCCATATATGTGCGAATGCCGGGGAAACGCGTGAAATAGGTGTCGATATAGTCCTTCGCCTCGCCGCGCGGGATCTGCAGCTGGTTGGCGAGCCCGAAGGCGGAAATGCCGTAGATAATGCCGAAGTTGATGGCCTTGGCGCGGCGGCGCACCATCGGGTCCATGCCGTCAACCGGCACGCCGAACATTTCGCTTGCGGTCATGGCGTGAATATCGAGACCGTCGGCAAACGCCTGTTTGAGCGAAGCGATGTCGGCGATATGGGCGAGCACGCGCAGTTCGATCTGGCTGTAATCGGCGCTTATCAACTTCGTGCCTTGAGGCGCGACGAAGGCGGTGCGGATGCGACGGCCCTCTTCGGTACGCACGGGGATGTTCTGAAGATTGGGGTCGGTCGACGACAACCGGCCAGTGGATGTCGAGGCGAGTGCATACGAGGTGTGCACGCGGCCCGTGTCGGGATTGATGAACTCCGGCAGCGCGTCGGTGTAGGTCGAGCGCAGCTTTGAGAGCTGGCGCCAGGCAAGCACGCGCACCGGCAGGTCGTGGCCCTGGCCGGCCAGCGCTTCGAGCACGTCGGCGCCGGTGCCCCAGGCGCCGGTTTTGGTTTTCTTGCCGCCCTCAATGCCCATCTTGTCGAACAGGATTTCGCCGAGCTGCTTGGGCGAGCCGATATTGAACTCTTCGCCGGCAAGCTGGTGGATCTCCGTAACGAGTTTCTCCATGCCCTTGGCAAAGGTGCCCGACAGGCTCGCGAGCACCGTGCGGTCGACGGTAATGCCCTCGCGTTCCATGCGCGCGAGCACCGGCACCATGGGGCGCTCCAGACGCTCATAGAGCGTTGCCATGCCTTCCGCCACGAGCCGGGGTTTAAGGATGTGCCACAGCCTGAGAGTGACATCGGCATCCTCCGCGGCATAGGCGGTCGCCTTGTTGATCGGCACCCGGTCGAAAGTGATCTTCGACTTGCCGGAGCCCGCGACTTCCTTGAACGGGATCGGCGTGTGCCCGAGATGGCGTGTCGACAGCTCATCCATGCCGTGACCGCCAAGGCCGGTATCAAGAGCATAGGAGAGCAGCATGGTGTCGTCGAAGGGCGCCACCTCGATGCCGTAGCGCACCAGAACGAGCCAGTCGTATTTGAGGTTCTGCGCGATCTTGAGGACGCCCGGGTCTTCAAGCAGCGGTTTCAGCAGCGCAATGGCGTCGTCGAGCGGGATCTGCGGGCCGATGTCGCCATCGAGCCCGAGATCGTCGGCACCCTTATGGGCAAGTGGAATATAGCAGGCCTCGCCGGGCTCGAGCGATAGCGAGACGCCGACGAGTTCGGCCTGCATTGCATCGAGCGATGTGGTTTCGGTGTCGACGGCAACCACGCCTTTGGCCGCGGCAAGCGCGGTCCATTCGGCGAGGCGTTCTACCGTGTTGACGGTTTCATAGCGTTCAGCGTCGAACGGCACTTTGGCAATTTCCGCCGCCACGCCCGCAACCATTGCCTGAGGCGTGCTGGCGCCTTCTCCGCCTGAAGGCGCTTGCGGCGCGGCTTCGGCTTCCCAGCCCTTGACCTCAACACTGCCTGCGTCGATAGCATCGGCATCGGCGTCGTAGACCTCCGCCATGCGGCGGGTCAGGGTCGTGAACTCCATGGCTTTCAGGAAGCCGACGAGCTTCGCGGGATCGGGGGGTTCGACGGCAAAGCTTGCCAGATCCTCTTCCACAGCCACGTCCGTCTTGAGCGTAACGAGCTCGCGCGACAGGCGTGCCTGTTCGGCGAACTCGATGAGATTTTCACGGCGTTTGTTCTGCTTGATCTCGCCGGCGCGCTCAAGCAGCGTGTCGAGATCGCCATATTCGGTTATGAGCTGCGCGCCGGTCTTGACGCCGATACCGGGCACGCCGGGCACGTTATCGACACTGTCGCCGGCGAGCGCCTGCACCTCGATGACCTTGTCCGGCCCGACGCCGAATTTCTCAACCACCGCATCGGCATCGACGGCACGGTTCTTCATGGTGTCGTACATGAGCACAAGATCGCTGACGAGCTGCATCAGGTCCTTGTCGGACGAGATGACGGTGACGTCGGCGCCCTGGGCTTCGGCCAGGCGCGCATAGGTCGCAATCAGATCGTCAGCCTCATAGCCCTCCATCTCAACGGAGGGCACGTTGAAGGCGCGCACCGCATCGCGGATGAGGCCGAACTGGGGAACGAGGTCTTCCGGCGCGGGCGGCCGGTGTGCCTTGTATTGCGGATAGATATCGTTGCGGAACGAGCGCCCCGAGTAATCGAATATGACCGCGAGATGGGTCGGCTTGCGCCCCTCGATCGGTTCGCTCAAGAGCTTGTAGAGCATGTTGCAGAAGCCATGAACGGCACCGGTCGGCAGCCCGTCCGACTTGCGTGTGAGAGGCGGCAGGGCGTGGTAGGCGCGGAAGATGTAGCCCGAGCCGTCAATCAGATAGACGTGGTCGCCCTTGGAAAGCGCGGTCATGGGAAATCCTCTGAGAGCCGATGGAGGAGCCGTACCGGTGCACAGTAGGACAAGCCAAACAGCGCGGGAAGGGCCTGGACCGGAATTGTCGGGGATAGAGGTGACAGGATGCGTCAGTTGCAACGGCTACCGGCGAGGCGGCGTAAGACCCCTTCCTGCATCATGTTCCCGCCGCTATTTGCTCTTAACAAACCGCGGTATAGAGTGCCTGCGGATTTTTCGACTTTCAGTAGAGGTGATTCGAAATGCGCTTGACGATGCGCACCGCGTGGAAAACGCTTGCCGGCGCTGCCATCGCCGCCGGCGCGGGGCTCTGCGCGCACCCGGCGGCAGCTCATCCGCATGTATGGATCTATGCCTATTCAGACGTCGTGTTCGATGCGGAGGGCCGGATTGTGGCGCTCAACATTGAATGGGAGTTCGACGAGTTCTATTCGGTCGTGGCGGTTGAAGGGCTCGATGCCAATGGCAACGGCACCTATGAGCCGGAAGAAATCCAGCCGGTTGCGGCGGAGAACGTGACGGCGCTGGCCGAGTACAGCTATTTCACGAAGTTCGAAGTGAACGGTGCGCAAGCCGAATTCGGAGAGGTTACCGAGTACGGATCGCGGTTCGCAAACGGCCTCTACACGCTGCATATGCGCCTGCCCCTTGCCACGCCGGTCGATCCGGCAAAACAGGCGGTCACCTACCGGATGTACGACCCCTCGTTCTATATCTCGATCGAGTACGCCAATGCGGAGGCGATTACGGCAATCGGCGCCATGCCGGAGGCGTGCGGCCTACTGCTGGTCAAATCGTCCGCCGGCCAGGACGCCAGCCAGACGCCCGAAGAAATCTACCAGGCCTATGCCGATGCATCGGAGGTCGGGGCGCTTTACGCCGATACGGTGCGGCTTGACTGCGGAGTGGCACAGCCACCGTCATGAGGCATGTCGTTTTCGTCCTGGCCTGCGCGGCCCTGCTTGCTGCATGGATACCGTCAGTTTCAGTGGCGGCGAGCGCCGATACGGACCGCGCCCTCATCGTGGCGCAATCGTCGTCGGGCAGCCTGTTCGCACCGAACGAAACCGCCGTGCCGCGAAACGTCAACTGGTGGACACGACTCACTGCCTATATCCGCATCAAGCAACAGGAGTTCTACCGCGCGCTTGGCAAGGCAATCCGCGAGGTCAAGGAACAGAATTCCCTCGCAGCTGCATGGTCGCTCGTGCTCTTGAGCTTCCTGTACGGCGTGTTTCATGCCGCCGGCCCGGGCCACGGCAAGGCGGTGATATCCGCCTACCTTCTTGCCGACGAGCGCCAGGTCAAACGCGGCATCATGCTTGCCCTCGCGGCCTCGGTCCTGCAGGCGGTAAGCGCCATCGTCCTGGTGACCGGTGCGCTGCTTGTCGTGACAACGGCGGGGCGGACCGCCAAATCCATCGTGCCTTACATGGAGAACGCCTCCTACGCCCTGATCTGCGCCATCGGACTCTACATGCTGTGGACGGCGGTGCGTGGTCATGGGCACGGCCAACACCATGAACACACGCATGAATACGGGCACGGGCACGGGCACGGGCACGGGCACGGGCACGGGCACGAAGATGGGCATGGGCATGCACATATGCCGGCGCCGGTCCAGATCGGTGATGCGTGGTCGCTCCGTAAAGCCGCGTCCATCGCCTTTGCGGTCGGCATCCGGCCGTGTTCCGGGGCGGTTCTGGTGCTTGTCTTCGCAAATGCCGTGGGGCTCTACGTTGCCGGCATCGGCGCCACGTTCGCCATGTCGTTCGGCACATTCATTACCGTGTCGGCGATTGCCGTCCTCACGGTCTATGCGAAAAACCTGTCCACAGCGCTGCTTGGCGCAGACAGTCCCTGGGCCGGGCGCATACTCCGCACGCTTTCGATCCTTGGTGCACTCGCCATCGTGTTGCTCGGCGTCATGCTGCTTTGGGGGGCGGTGACGGCACCGCGGCCGCTGCTGTAAGCGTCAATCGACAATCCGGCGCCCGCCGAGCTTGCGGTGCACCTTCTCGGCACTTTGACGCAGCACTTCCGCCGGGTCGCGGCCGAAATGCACGCACAGGCACGACCAGTAAAAGATCACATCGCCTAGCTCATCGGCGGCTTCGGTAAGATCGGTTTTGCCGTCGCGCAGCACCTTCTTGATTTCATCGGCCACTTCGCCCGCCTCGCCGGCAAGCCCAAGCGCCAGATAGGCAAGCTTCTCGTTGGAGATCGGCTGCCCCGGCACAACGCCGGCGACAGCCGCCACTTCGGCCGCATAGTCTTCAAGTTTCATGGCCCGGTTCCTTTCACTGTTGCCTACCGATAACGCGTGCGGTGGAGGCAAGCACGCGAATTTGACTTGATTTTCGCACCCGCAACAGCGAAATGGTGCAATGCAACATCAAAAACCACGGAACACACTCCATGCTTGAAGGCAAAACCGCCATCGTTACGGGCTCCACAAGCGGCATCGGACTGGCGATCGCCACGTCGCTGGCCGAGGCCGGTGCAAACGTCATGCTGAACGGGCTTGGCGATGCGGACATTATTGAAAAGACCCGCGCCGAGCTTGAAAGCCAGACGAGCGCAAAGGTTGGTTTTCACGGCGCCAACATGCTCAAGCCTGAAGAGATCGAGGATCTTGTACACGACACGCAGGCGCGGTTCGGCAGTGCCGACATTCTCGTCAACAACGCGGGCATCCAGCATGTGTCGCCGGTCGAGGATTTTCCGGTTGCCAAGTGGGACGCCATTATCGCGATCAACCTGACCGCGCCGTTTCATGCCATGCGGGCGGCGGTGCCGGCGATGAAGGAGCGCGGCTGGGGCCGCATCATCAATACCGGCTCCGCGCATGCGCTTGTCGCCTCGCCGTTCAAGGCGGCCTATGTCTCCGCCAAACACGGTATTGCCGGGCTGACGAAGACGGTGGCGCTTGAAGTCGCAGCCCACGGTGTGACGGTCAACACGATCTGCCCGGGCTATGTGCTGACGCCGCTCGTTGAAAGCCAGATCCCCGACACCGCGAAAGCGCGCGGCATCACCGAAGACGAAGTGAAGCGCGACGTTCTGCTCGCCGCCCAGCCGACCAAGGAATTCGTGACCGTGGAACAGGTCGGCAGTTTCGCGGCATTCCTGTGTTCCGATGCGGCCGCCTCTATTACCGGTGCCGTGCTGCCGATCGACGGAGGCTGGACATCACAATGAATGCCGGGGCAATGAGGCAGGGGCAATGAGCGCCGAACGCAAGACCCGCCCGGTCAATCTGGCGCTTCAGGGCGGCGGCGCGCATGGCGCCTTTGCGTGGGGTGTGATCGACCGCCTGCTTGAGGACGGCAGGCTCACGGTAGATGCGATTTCCGGCACCAGTGCCGGCGCCATGAACGCGGTGGTGATCGCCGATGGTTATATGCAGGGAAAGGGCGATGGTGCGCGCGAGGCGTTGCACGACTTCTGGCACGCGGTGAGCGAGGCGGCCCGGACAAGCCCGATCCAGCGCACGCCGCTCGACATGATCATGGGCAACTGGAGCCTTGATTATTCGCCGGGCGTTTTGATGTTCGACCTGATCAGCCGCATGGTCTCGCCCTACGACTTCAATCCCCTCAACATCAATCCGCTGAAAACGCTGCTCGAGGGGCAGATCGACTTTGAGCGCGTGCGCTGCTGCACCGACATCCGCCTCTTCGTCTCCGCCACCAATGTTCACACCGGCCGCGTCAAGGTGTTCGAGAACGCCGAGATCAGCGCCGATGCGGTGATGGCGTCAGCCTGTCTGCCGTATATCTTTCAGGCGGTAGAGATCGATGGCGTGCCTTACTGGGATGGCGGCTATATCGGCAATCCGGCGCTTTATCCGTTCTTCTACGAGACGGCGACACCGGACATAATCCTGATTCAAATCAATCCGATGGAACGCAAGGAAACGCCGCGCTCGGCGCGCGATATTCTGAACCGCATGAACGAGATTTCGTTCAATGCCGCGCTGGTCAAGGAACTGCGCGCCATAGAGTTCGTATCCCGGCTCATCGACGAGGGCAAACTCGACGCGGACACCTACATGCGCGTGCGCATGCACAAGATCGGCGGCGACGGCGAACTATCGGAGCTTTCCGCCACCAGCAAGCTCAACGCGGAATGGGCATTCCTCACCCATATGCGCGACATCGGCCGCGACGCGGCGGGAGCCTGGCTGGAGGAGAACTTCAAGGCGATCGGCAAACGCGGCACGTTCGATCTCAAATCGATTTTGCATTAGAAATGCGCGTATGAACGCCCGCGCCGCCATTTGTGCCTGCCTGCTTGCACTGCTCATCGGAGCGGGGGCGGCGCGGGCCTTCGACGACCAGCCACGCAAGTATCTGCGCTTCCATTTCGACGGCGCCGACTATTTCGGCGTTCTGGTCTCGGATACGATCTTCGAACTCGATGGCGATTTTCTGGACGGCGCGCAGGAAACCGGGCGCAGCATTCCACTCGAGGCAGTACAACTCCTGCCGCCCGTCGTGCCATCCAAAGTCATCGGCCTTGCCTTCAATTACGCTGCCCGCGAGGGCTTCACGGCCTCAGACCCACCGGCACTGTTCGCAAAACTGCCGAGCGCCGTGATCCCGCACGGTGCCGAAATCATCATCGCGGACGCCGCCCATGAACCGCATTTCGAAGGCGAGATGGTGATCGTCATCGGCACGCGGGCGCGCGAAGTCTCAAGGGACGAAGCGCTCGGCCACGTGTTCGGCGTGACCATCGGCAATGACGTCACCGCGCATGGCCTACCGCAAACACCGTTCCATGTGCTGCGTGCCAAGAGCATGGACACGTACGCGCCGCTTGGTCCGTGGATCGTGCCGGGGCTCGATTACGACAATCTGACGCTCACGACGCATGTCAACGGGGAACGTGTGCAGCACCGCTCAACGCGGCGCATGGTGCATGGTGTTGCGGAGATCGTTGCAGCAATCAGCGCTGAAATGACGCTGGAGCCGGGCGATGTGATCTACACCGGCACGCCAGGTGGTTCGGCTGCCCTGCAGCCCGGCGATGTTGTTGAAATCACCCTTGAGGGCGTCGGCACGCTGCGCAATTCGGTTGCGGATGCTCAAAAATAGGTCTGGGGGGCGCCGGCGACCCGTGGTTCACATTCGACCCATCGTCGTTAGCGCTCCAGAATGATGTTGCTACCGGTTCGATTGACGCCCGACGGCACCGGAATGTCAGTCTGACCGTAGCCGGTGTTCAACACCAGGTTGGGTTTGGCGGACAGTGCGATGCGGTTTGCGATGATCGCGGTCCAGGCTGAACCCTCCGCCACTGGCGCATTGGAGCTAACGCTCAGTATGCCCCGCGACAGATAGAATGTCCCAAGCAAAATTGAAGCTTTATTGCTCGAAATCTCATGCGTCCGATTTGCTGGCGCACTTCGGTCTTCAAAGAACAAAATGCCCGCCATGGGACCATCTTTTGGCGCCGTCAGATTCACAACCGAATTACTTTCAAGATAAAATATCGTTTTGTTCCCCGCGAGATAGAATCCGACATTCTCTCCGTTCAACACCGCACCTGAGCCGATCCAAAATTCTCCGTTTTCGATGACATAGATGCCCGATTCCAAGACGAAGTCGCCACCGGCTATTCGAATTCCGCCGCAATAAACGCCCGGATAGAGAATTTGCAGGCCCTTCACGCCCTTCGGGTTCGTGTAATTGGTATAGTCGCACCCGCTGTACGTCGGCGCGGGCCGGTCCGAGAGGGGATCTGGAATTGGTGGACAGTCCGTCGTGGCGCCTGGAATAAAAGCTGAGTTTGAGCCATCGACCCCTCCGGCGGAGCAAATCAGTTCAGCAGCTATCAGTGCCTTGTTCGCGACATCCACTCCCGAGCTGCTGGTTGAATTGGAAACAACCGCGCATGTTGCTGCATTGATTTGCGCCTCCTGCCTCAACGAGACGGCGGTTGACGCCGCTTCATCCAGAGCGAGTACGCAAAGCCTGCCCCCGCCGACCGCGCGCGCAACGGCATCAGCGGATATGTTCGGCAGACTGGTCGCGAGAAAATCCGCAAAGTAAGTTACGCGCTGCTGGCTAACGCCGACTTCGACGGCGCTTCTGCCATCAATCAAACGCGCCTTAACGCTAAGGCCGGTCGTGCTGCCTCCAGCATTTGCCACCTGAGCCATGGCTACAGACCTGGCCACGGCTTCAATCTGACTGTCGCTGGCATTGGCGAGATAGAGTTCGCGCGCAGCCGCCAGTGCCGCGGCATCCGCGACACCCTGCAGTTTGCGGTCCTGCGCGGTCCAGGCCGTGTAATCCACGGCAAGCCCCAGTCCGCCCATCAAAATGGGCACGACCAGAGTAAAAACGATCGCAACCTGTCCCCCGGCATTCGCCCAGAAATTCTTCATGAGCCTTACCTTTTCGGTATCGCGCCACAGTTCTAGGGCGCCTTGGTACGAATGACCCTAAAGGCAAAACAAAAACATTTGTTTTAGAGAACTGGTAAAGTGCCCGTTAAGCACGTCGCGCAGGGGAGCTTGCGAATTCTGGATGGTGTTTGTGCTGGAGCCTCGATTGCGGCAGCAAAACGCGGGCGATGGTTCCGCCTTGCGCGCGCACGTCGAATAACAGCTCTGCCCCGTGCAGCCGGACGAGTGTGCCCGCTATCGTCAGTCCGAGGCCGAGACCTTCAACGGAACGGCACAACGACATATCGGATTGCATGAAAGGCGCCAGATATCTGGCGATGTCCTCCTCGCTCATGCCCGGCCCCTCATCGCGCACGCTTATCACCAGTTTGCCGTCCATCGAAATGTTCGCTTCGACACTCACCGTACCGTCCGAGGGCGAGAATTTGATCGCGTTGTCGACGAGATTGGCGAGCGCTCTGCCCAGTAGGTGCAGATCGCACCTCAGCCCCACCGCCTCATCGAATCCCGAGAGTTTGAGCCGAACACCGTGTTCGCGCGCACGGTCATGCATGGCACCATCGAATTCGGACGCGAGGCTCGACAGCGGATAGTCGCCCTCGCGCAACTCGGTGTCCTTCGACAGGACGCTGGAGTAGAGGAACATATCGTTGAGTGTGGCGAGAAGCCGCCTGCCGCCGCCGAGAATCTCCGCAACGTAGTCTTCGTAGGACTTTGCCCCCAGCGGGCCCTCGGGATGAGCCTGAAGCACCTCGGCAAAGCCGATGATTGCGTTCAGAGGCGTGCGCAGCTCATGGCTCATGATCGACAGAAGGCCGTCTTTGCGATTGTTGATCGCCTGTGCTTCATCACGCGCGCGGCGCAACCCGTCTTCAGCCGCGCTGGCGCGCAGAACATAGTGCACTTCGTGGGAGAACAGCGGCCAATTGACCGGTTTCGTGACGAACGTGGTCGCACCGGCAGCAAAAGCGCGCTCGATTGAGGCTGTGTCGGACAGACTGGTAATGACGATAACCGGGGTATCGCGGTGAGCGGGGTGGTCGCGCATCAGCTTGATAAGCTCAAACCCGTTCGTGCGCGGCATCTGCAGGTCGACGATCGCGAGATCGTAGCTCTGGGACACCAATACGTCCCACGCCGCGCTGCCATCGGGCGCGGTCGAAACAAAGTGACCTTCCTGGCGCAGGAACACACTTGCCAGTTCGAGCATCGTGGGATCGTCATCGACCACGAGGATGCTGGCTTGAGGTTCCGTCCCCGCCGGAACGTCAGCCCTCCTGGCTGTCATATCCGCGTGCACGCGCATCAACTCCTGTTGTCTGCCGGTAGAGCGTTAGCAGGATTCCGGTTAAATCTGCGTTTACGCGGAACTGCATTGCGCAGGCACCGAATGGAAGGGGGTCATTAACCATGTTGGCGTACCACTGGAGTACACTCGGCGACGTAACCGGAAAGCGCAAACCGCACGCGCGTATGAACAAGGCCCGCACCTCGATCCGCAGACGATTTGCACTGGTCATCACCGGTGCGGTTCTCCTCGCCATTGCGATCGCGACCATTGCATCGGCATGGCGCGAAACGAACCGGTTTGCCGAAGCAAAACGCGCGGAGCTGCAGGGCACGGCGAACATGTTCGCCTCAGCCGTCGCCGACGATCTTGAGGCCAACTCGCGCGGCACGGCGCTTCAGAAGCTGCGCGCGATTGCGCACATTCCAAACATCACTTTCGTGCGGGTGGAAGATCTGCAAGGCCGCAGATTCGCCGAAATCGGAACGGCGGTAATGCTGCAAGGCTCGCTCGACACGTCCGAGAAACGCAGCTCGTCAGCGCTTCTGCTGATCTCCGACCCCACCGTCCATGTTGCCGTTCCCGTGGTGAAGAGCGGGCGTCCGATCGGCCGGTTGGTCATCGTCGGCGATGCGTCCGAACTGCGCGAACGGCTGATCGAAAGTCTCGTCAACGCGCTTGCCGCCGCGGCAATCGCGGCGCTGATCGGCATCGCCCTGGCGTGGCGCATGCAGCGCCGCATTACCGAGCCGATCAGAAGCCTGACCGCCGCCATGTCGGATGTGCGCGAAACACAGGATTTTTCACGCCAGGTGAGCCGTGAAAGCGACGATGAAACCGGGCTGATGGTCGACGCCTTCAACGACATGCTGACGCAAATCCAGGCGCGCGACATGCGCCTTGCCGAACACCGCTCGCAGCTGGAAGTGAAGGTCGAGGAACGCACCCACGATCTGCGCCTTGCCAAAGACTCCGCCGAATCCGCAAATGTCGCAAAGTCCGAGTTCCTCGCCACCATGAGCCATGAAATCCGCACGCCCATGAACGGCATGCTGGTTATGGCGGAACTTCTGGCGAGCGCCGATCTCGTGCCGCGCCAGCAGCGCTATGCGGAAGTGATTGTCAAATCCGGCCAGAGCCTTCTGTCGATCATCAATGACATTCTCGATTTCTCCAAGATCGAGTCCGGCCACCTCGAACTCGAGTGCATTCAATTCGATCCGGCGAACGTGATCGACGACGTGCTCAGCCTGTTCTGGGAGCGCGCGTCCGGCAAAGGCGTCGATCTTGCAGGCTATGTGGCAAGCGATGTGCCCGACCTCATCGAGGGCGACCCGGTGCGCCTCAATCAGGTGGTGAGCAATCTCGTCAACAACGCGTTGAAATTTACCGAATCCGGCCATGTGACAATCACCGCAAGAGCATCGGCCCTGCGCAGCCGGGACGATGGCAAGATCGCGCTGGAATTCGCGGTACAGGATTCAGGCATCGGTATCGCACAGGAAAAGCTTGGCACGATTTTCTCCGCCTTCAGCCAGGCCGACCAGTCGACCACCCGCAAGTATGGCGGCACCGGTCTTGGCCTTGCGATCTGCAAGCGGCTCGTTGGCGCCATGGGCGGCGATCTTTCGGTCACCAGCACCGAAGGCGAGGGCTCAACGTTCAGTTTCAGCTTCGAAACGCGCGGCGTTGCCGCTGCAGGCGCGCCGGAGGCAACCACGGCGGCAACGCAGTGCTCCACCGCCATCGTGGCGGTTGCCGGCGCTGCAACGCCTGGAACCATTGCACGCTATCTCCGCAACGCCGGTATCGCCGTCGAACTGCGTGCGCCTGAAGCGCTGGGCGAGCGCGCAATAGACACCGATACCGTATTCGCAGCGCCAAACATTCTCAAGACGCTTGATAGCGCGGGCGTCAGCAGGCCGATTCTCGTGTGCGTTACAGAGCTTGGCGACGGGTCCAGCGATGGCCTGCTCAACTCCGGCCGCGCCCATGACCTTTTAATGCGCCCGGTATCTCGCGCTGACATGCGCGAGCTGATTGCACGGCTGCATGCCGGCAAGCCGCTCGGGCGCGAAGCAACCCGGCGGCGGCAGGGATCGGCGGCACAGATGCCGACTTTCCCGAACCTCAACGTGCTGGTGGCCGATGACAGCGCCGTCAACCGCGAGGTCATCATCGAAGCGCTGGCGAAGCTCAAGATTACACCGGACGTGGTGGGAGACGGCGCGCAAGCGCTCGAGGCAAGCAGCAAATCGCGTTACGACATGGTCCTGATGGATTGCTCGATGCCGGTGATGGACGGGTTTGCCGCAACACGGGCGATCCGCGAACGCGAAACGGACGGCCGACGCGTGCCCATTGTCGCGCTCACAGCCCATGTTGCCGGCGCCGATGCCGATATGTGGCGCCGTTGCGGCATGGACGATTATGTCTCCAAGCCCTTTACGCTCAAGGCATTGGCTGAGTGCATCGCAAACTGGGCGCCGCAAGGCCAGATCGTCGCGCCCACCGCGCAGCCCGAAGACCAACTACAGCCAGACACAACGCCCACGCCGTCCGATGTTGCTGAAACTCCCGGCGAAAATGCGGACACCGATACCGACATGCCGGTGATCGATACAACCGTCCTCGACATGCTGCTTGAGATGCAAGGCGATGATGGCGGCGACCTGATCGAGCGCGTATTCGGGCTCTATGAAACGCATGCTCCCGATGCCTTGCGCGGGCTGGCAGAACTGATGCACGCCGACGCGCCGGCGCGCGAAGATATTGCGTCCGCCGCACATGCGCTCAAATCGATGAGTTTCAATGTCGGTGCAAAACGCGTCGGCACTGCATGTGCCGCACTTGAAGAACGCGCCCGCACGGGCAACGATGCGCTGGATGGCGATTTCGAAACCATAGAGACAGAACTCAACGGCGCACTCAGCCATATCGCCGAACTGCGCGCCACGGCATAACGGGGGCGATGCGACACATATCCGAAATACCGGTTGCCGACCTGCGTGCCGCGCGATTCGTGCTGTGCGATATCGACGACACGCTGACCCATGAAGGCCGCCTGCCGGCCGCCGCCTATGGCGGCCTTGAAGCACTGCGCGATGCAGGTCTTGCGATCATTCCGATTACGGGCCGGCCGGCTGGATGGTGCGATCACATTGCACGCATGTGGCCCGTGGAAGGTGTGGTCGGGGAAAACGGTGCGTTCTACTTCCGTTACGACGAAACACAACGGATTATGGAACGCGTTTACGCGCGCGATGCCGGTCAAAGGCGGAAGGACGGCGCGAAGCTCGCGGAGCTCGGCGAACTCATTCTGACGGAGGTTCCCGGTTGCGCGATATCGGCGGATCAAGCCTACCGCGAAATCGATCTGGCGATAGATTTTTCAGAAGACGTGCCAGCATTACCGCGCGAAGCCGTGACACGGATCAAGCAGCTGTTCGAGGAAAACGGCGCAACGGCAAAAATCAGCTCAATTCATGTCAATGGCTGGTATGGCGACCATGACAAACTCTTCATGGCGCGGCGGTTCCTGAACGACGTGTTTTCGTTCGATGCGGAAGCAAGTCCGCGCGAGGTGATCTTTCTTGGCGACTCGCCGAATGACGAACCTATGTTTGCGTTCTTCCCGAATGCCATCGGCGTTTCCAATATCAAGGCGTTTGCCGACCGGCTCGCATCGCCACCCGCCTGGGTCACATCGGAGCCCGGCGGCCACGGCTTTTCGGAGTTCGCAAGCCTCATGCTCAAGGCGAGAAACGCTCAATAGTCGAAGCCGTCCGCAGCCGCATCCATGTCGTCTGGATCGTCGAACATCAAACTTTCGGCAGCATCGGCAGCCTCGATGCGGCCCAGCATGTGAAGCACCTCGTGCAGCTCAAAGCTCACGTTGTCGTCGATCTCCAAGAGATGTTCGTCAGTGGTGATGTACATCGTCGTCTCCCGTGGCTGCCCGCGCCGGCTTTACGAATGCCTTTGCGGGGACTGTGGGAGGCAGATTGACAGAAGCGCCCTGAACCGGCGCGGAACGGGCCATTCATATCCGGTTCACCGGGAAAAAGGGAACTGGCCGTCAGCGCGGCAGCAGCTCGAAGGCCGGTTCAAACCCGCCGAGCGGCACCGGAACGGTGACGGGCTTTTGCATAAGGTTCTTGAACGTCACTGCGAGCGTTGCGCCCGAGGCCATATGCCCGACAAATGTGTCATTGATGACCATCGTCGCGTAACAGGCACGCTCATCGCAGGTTTCGATTTCAAAAAGAGCCTGAGTTCCCTCATCGACACTCAGGCCGACGCCGGAGGGGAGATGAATTTTGTGCGGCAGGGCAAGCAGCATGTGAACGGTCGCGGTATCGGCGTCGCGTTGCACAACGACGGAAACGATCCTCTGACCGGTTTCGCGCACCGACACATACTGCGAGATCTGGCAGCTGTGTTCGGAACCATCGGCAGCGCGCTCGCAGTTGAACGCCCAGGCAGGGTCCTGACGCACGATCTCCGTCGTCGCCTCGGTGTCCGATTGTGCCGCGGGCGCCGGGCGGCCCGTGAAACCCACAGCAAAGACAACGCAGCTCACCGCCACGGCGGTTGCCGTCGCAACACTCATCACTTCCCGCAGCGAGATACTTCGTCTCGTGGCCCGGTTCATCTGGCCTGCCCTCTTACTCACGCACGCATTGTGACGCCGTTCGGTGAATCGTCCGTAAAGGCGTACGCAACACCCTACACACGAACAACATGGCGTGAAAAAGACGCGAAAAAGTACCGGGGACCGGAGCAGGGCTGCCGGTTACTGGCTTTCGGTGTAGTAGTAGTTCGCTTTGCGGCCAAACAGGACCTGGCGCACCAACCGGCGCGAGCGTTCCGACCGCCGCAGCGGCTCAATGACGAACCGGGCCGCATCGTAAGCGGCAACCTTGATGCCGTCGAGCACAGGTACCGACCCGGGCGCGCGTTGCGGCATGCCAAGCTTGCGCAACGTGGCATTCATGAAACGGATCTTGTTGAGGCGCTTGACGCTGGGTGTCTTCCAGGTCACCGCGATGGAGACTGTGTAGCGCTCTCCGGTACGCACCCAGTGCGGCCACATATAGGGTAAAAACACAGCGTCGCCTTCCGCCATTTCGAAGACTTCGGCGCGGCGTTCGAACTCAGCGCGGTATTCCTGATTGCGGTGTTTGCTGGGCGAGATTTCCAGATCTTCCTCGCTGACCAGATCGCGGTCCTCGTTTTCGAAGACATGCAGATACTTGTCGCCTCTGATCTGCAGCAGCACATTCTGTTCAGCATCGACATGGAACGGGGTCGTCGAATTTGCCGACGAGACGAAAATGAATCCCTGAAAATCCTCGAGCGACTCCGCATCCGGTCCCGCGGCGCGGGCCACATCCGCGAGGCAGCTCTTGAGGAATTGCTGGTATTCGGGATCGTGCTCGACGTTTTTGATCACCATCCACGCTTGACAATCCTCAATGCGCCGGATGGTTTCTTCGATTGAAAGGTCGATGCCCGGCACCGTGCTGGGATCCTGGTTCGGCTCAACATCACCCGAGCAGTACTCGATCCGGTCCCTGTCCATCGAGCGGGCAAGCTCGATCAGGCGCGGCAGCGCAAACAGCGGATGGCCGGAGAGGTCGTGACGGGCGCGGAACGGCGCATTGGGAAACTTATCGCGCATCTGATTTTCCGGCATGGTGATTAAGGCGGTCATTTTGAGCCTCCCTTGAGCCTGTTCTTGATGTTGATGTAGTAACGTTTGGCCAGCGCCCGGGCGCGGCGCCACGCGGTTTCATGCGCGACGATGGCGTTGAACATCCAGCGCGGGGTCGTGCGCGCGGCAATTACTCTGTCGTGAAACGAAACCCCGTCGCGCCAGATATGGTTGATCATCGGGTGATCGGGCAGCGCGCACGAATCTATCGTCTCGACCCCACCTTCGGCGGTCAGGTGCTCCATCACGTCAAATATGATCAGGGAGCCGGGCGAAAACCGCGCGCAGGCTTCGTCATAGGTAATCTTGGCAAGCCAGACGGTTTTGCCGCGCCGCACGGCAAACAGCATCGCGACGGGCTCACCGTTCAGCAGCAGCCGCCAGAACAGGAGATCGCCGGCCGCATCCTGCCCGCGCAAAGCCTCATCGAAGAAGCGATGCCATTCCGGTTTGTTCGCGATCGCGGTGCCCGAGCGGCCCTTCCAGCCGGACTTCTCCAGCGCATAGAACTGTGAAGTCCAATCCTCAAGCGGCGATCCGCTCGCACGGCTTTCGAATGTCAGCTCACCGGTTTCCGCAAGGCGCGTGCGCAGTCGCCGGAACTCCTTGCGCCGCTTGCGCGACAGGTGCGCCGTCAGATACGCCTCCACCGGCCCGTCGATCTTGTAAGCGGCGCGCTCATAGGTCGAGAGAACAGCGTCGGCGCGCCCCGAGCGCCCGACGACCCGGTTGAACGCATCGGCGACGGCCCCGCTGAGCGGCAGCTCCGGCAGGAAATATGCTCTTGCCCCCTGATCTTCCAAATAGTCCAGATAGGTTTCAATGGCCTCATCCGCGTGGGTACGGTGCAGGAGCGGCGTACCGAGAAAACAGAAAAGATGTTGCCACCGCGAGGCGATGCGCAACGGCAGGCCGTGCAGCATGGCGTTCTGCCGGTGCAGGAAGACGCCGATCAGGACTCGGTTCCCAGCGACGCCGGCTTCACTGTTGTGACGCCAGACGAAACAGGCTTCCACCGCAGGCCCACCGGTCATGAGGTTGTTCATCGCCGCAACCGCCCACACAGGTTCGCTGGTGGGCGCCGGTTCCAGCGCGGCGCCGGCGAGCGCATGCCAGTCCGTGAGCAGGGCGTGAAAGTCGGCGGCGTCACGGACCGTTTCAACGCTTGCCGCCGTAGCGCTGGGCGTTGCGGGTTGCGCGTATAACAACGGTCTTGCGGCGGCAGCCCTCCCGGAGACGGCTACCCTGTCGTGAACCATCGAGGCGAGGCCCCCCGAATGTGCCGTTTCATGATCTGTGCGGCGCATTATCCCGCTCCACCTTCCGCATCGCTGCCGGGTCCGGGCCTCAGTTCGGGCGCGCCGAAAACGAACGCGTGCAACCCGAGCCGCTGACGAATGATGCAGTAGAGGAAAAGCGATTCAAGAATGATCGCACCGAGCGTTGCATATGCCGCGCCCAGCGGGCCAAACCGGGGAATGAGGGCGAAGTTCAAGACAACATTGGCGGCAAGCGCAATGCTCATGACCACGGCGCATATTTTCTGCTGGCCGAGCACGGTGAGGAGGGTTTCCGCGGGCCCGAGCGACGCGCGAACGATCAACCCGAGGGCGAACACGAACATGATCGGGTAGCCGGCCGTGAACTCCGGGCCAAACAGCCACAACAGCGGAATGCCCATCGCCAGAATAGCGAAGCTGGCGGCAAGTGAAGGCCAAAAGCACCACTGTACGGCCTGGCGCATATGAGCGGAAAGATCACCGTGGCGGCCGGCACTGAAATACTCCGCAAACCGGCTGCTGAATGCCGCGGTAACCGCAAAGTGCACAAAGGCCACAAGGCTCGTCGTCTTGATCGCGGCATAGTAGACCGCGATGTCCTGCGGCGTGACGAATGTGTTGAGGATCAAAATATCGACATGCTGCATGAGCTGATAAAAGCCGTGCATCAACAATATCGGTACCGATACCGCAAACCACAGCGGCACATCGTACTCACGGCGGCCAGACCCTGCCCGTTCATCGATGCGTTTGTTCAACATGATGAACTGCGTCACCGCGGTTACGTAGGTGGACGCAAGCGCTGCTCCCAGCGCGGTCACCGCGTTCGCTTCAAATCCCGCCCACATGGCACCGGCCAGAAACACCAGCAACAGCAGCGGGCGCTGGATATACGGCGGAATGAGTGCCAGATCGATCCAGGATTCCGCCCGCGAAATACCGTCCTGCACATCAACGAGCGCATAGCCCGGCAGACAGAAGAAGACGAGCACGAGCGGGACCAGATAGTAATCTTCGATTGTGCCGTGCAAGGCCACGGTCGTAACCGCGCCGACGGCAAGAACAAGCGTTGCGACAGCCACGGAAATGAGGCGACTGCCCAGCACAAACCCCCTGAACAAAGGCCATTTTCCGGCTTCGCGGTATTCGGGCAAAAAACGCAGCACGGAGGTATTGAGCCCGATGGTCGAGAGGCCGCCGAGTAGCAGCACGAACACCCATACATAGGCGAAAATGCCAAATTCAAAGGCGCCGATCCAGCGCGCCAGGAGTATTTGCGAAAGATAGGCAAGCGCCGCGCTGGCAATGCGAATGCCGAACGCGAACAGCGCACCGCGTTGCGCCTGTGCGCCATGGCCTGTGCCACGCAGCTTTTCAGCGATCGAACCAAGCTGCGACAGCGCGAGTGACTGTCTTGCTACAGACATGTCGAACGAATTCCCTGTTGTCGGCCGCGCTCGGATTTCCGGCGCGATCTTTCCCCGGGTTCTAGAGAGACAACCTCTGCCCGTAATGACCCGAGCTATACACGCGAGTGTTTAAGATTTCGTTCGCCGCGCCCGCTCTGGGACCCGTAACCGGCATGTCAGTGAATGGTGATGCCGGTGACACCGAGACGCCGGGCGATCATGTCGCCAACGGTCGATTCGACGGCCTTCCACGCGGCGCTGCGCTCGGCATCGCCGCGGATCGATTGTTCGACCTTGGCGAAAGCGGCAACATCGCATGCGGCAGGGCCATGACGCGCCAGTAAGCGAACAGACATCTGATAGACATCGCCTGCCCTGATCTTCGCCGCAGCAGCGGTATTGCCTGTCTTAAAGTGTGCCATAATTTTCCTCGTGAGCCGTTTGACCCGGAAGAAGCAATCCCCGTGCCACGCCCAGATGCTGGCAAAACTGGCGCAAATGCGCAGGCGGCGACAAACCGGCTTTCGAAGTCGGCAGTGCACAAACGAATTTACTCGGGTTGTGCTGTGGAATTCCGGCGCGTGTGCGCCTGCAACACTAAATTAACCCCAAATGGGGCAATATTCGGCTCATAACTTGGGTCTTTTGTACCAGAACTGGCACTCTTGTACCAACTGATCGACCGGACTAGTCGAGGGGAATTGCACAATGTTGAAGAAGATCACGCACATGAGCATCGCGGTGAAGATTCCGTTGCTTATCGCTATTGCAGCCGTTGCCGTCGCCCTTGGGGTTGGCATCTCAAGCGTCAGGACAACGACAGTTACCGCACATGAAGGCGATATGTCGAAACTGAATGCGATTCTAGCCAACCGGGCGCAGGCTTTGGAGCAGTATCTGCACTCGATCGAGCAGGATGTTCGGTCCATTGCGGCGAGCCCGTTCGCGCAGGAAGCGGTGCGCGACTTCGCATCAGCCTGGAACCTTCTCACCGGCAATCCGCAGGAAACGCTGCAGACCGCGTATATCGATGAAAACCCTCACCCCACGGGTGAAAAAGAGAAACTCGACTTTGCCCCGGGCGGTGCCTACTACCACGCGCTGCACGCCAAGTATCACCCGTGGTTCCGCAAGTTTCTCAACGAGCGTGGCTATTACGATATTTTCCTCTTCGATCTTGAGGGCAATCTCGTCTACACAGTGTTCAAGGAGCTCGATTACGCGACCAACCTGAACAATGGCGAGTATCGGGGAACCGATCTCGGCAATGCGTTCAGGGCCGCGGCGGCGTCGAACACGGCTGAATCATTGCATTTCTTTGATTTCGAACCCTATTCGCCCAGCCATGGCGCTCCGGCAAGCTTTATTTCGACGCCGCTTTTCGCTGAAGGCGAGAAGGTTGGCGTGCTGGTGTTCCAGATGCCGATCGGACGCATCAATCAGGTCATGTCTTCCAATGACGGCCTCGGTGAAACCGGCGAAACATTCATCATCGGCGGCGACTATCTGATGCGCAACGACTCGCGGTTCTCCGAAGAATCGACGATTCTGACCGCCAAGGTCCAGAACGCGGCCGTCGAAGCGGCACTTGGCGGAAACGCGGGCACCATTGTGGCAAGCGATTACCGCAACATGGACATTCAGTTCACCGCCCGTCCCTTTGCATTCCAGGGGGCCCAGTGGGCACTGGTTGCCGCGGTCGGCAGCGAAGAACTGGACGCCCACATTGTGAGCATGCGAAACCAGATCATACTGATCTCGGTCATCTGCCTCATCGGCGTCACCGCCATCGGCATCTTCATGGCACGCGGCGTAACAAAGCCGATTGGACGGGTCACCGAAAGTATGCGCACCCTGGCCGACGGCAACACCGATATCGACCTTGAGGGCGCGGACCGCTCCGACGAAATCGGCAACATGTTCGCTGCGGTGTCGGTGTTCCGGGACAACGCGATCGAGCGCCTGCGGCTTGAAGAATCACAGCGCACCGAACGCGAACGCATGGAAGCGGATTCTAAGGAGAGGCTGCGCGAGTTTGCCGACAAGTTCAACATGTCGGTTGCCGAGATCCTCCAGAGCGTTACGACCTCCGCATCGGAGATGTCGGAGACCGCCGGCGGGCTTTCGCAAATCGCCGGCTCGACAAACGAGCAGGCAGCGACGGCCTCCGCAGCTTCCGACACCGCCTCGCAGAACGTCTCTACCGTGGCAAGTGCCGCGGAGGAGCTGTCCAACTCGATCAGCGAAATCGGCGGTCAGGTCGCAAAATCGACCGAAATCGTGACCCGAGGCACAACCCAGGCGCAGGACACCAACCGCATGGTCGAAAGCCTGGCGGAAGGCGCCCAGAAGATCGGCGACGTTGTGAGCCTCATTCAGGACATCGCGGAGCAGACCAACCTGCTTGCGCTCAATGCCACGATCGAGGCGGCGCGCGCCGGCGAGATGGGCAAGGGTTTTGCGGTGGTCGCGAACGAGGTCAAGTCGCTCGCCAACCAGACAGCAAAGGCGACGGAAGAAATCTCACAGCAGATTTCCGGTATTCAGACCGCTACGACCGACTCGGTATCGTCGATCCAGGGTATCACCAACATCATGACCGAGATCAACGAGATCACCACGTCGATCGCGGCCGCGGTAGAGGAACAGGGCGCTGCGACGACGGAAATTTCGCGCAACGTTCAGGAAGCCGCTTCCGGCACCCATCAGGTTGCCGAGAACATCCGCGGTGTGACGTCGTCGATCAACGAGACGACACAGTCGGCCAATCATGTTCTGGAAGCATCGTCGCATCTGAACCAGCAGGCTGAAAAGCTGCGCACGGAAGTCGACAGCTTCCTCGCCGAGGTTGCCGCCTAGCCGGCAAATCCTCCATCATCGAGAAATGCCAACTCGGCCGGGCTAGACGCCCGGCCGAGTGCTTTATTGCGATGCGGGAACCGCCCGAAACGGCGGATAATGTCGGCGTGCATCTCGGCCCATTTGACATCATCGTCGGATCCGGTGCGCTTCATAAGCTCGATACAGGTATCCTGATCCTGCAGGTCTTCTGAGTGCTCGTAAGGGAGATACACCCATTTTCGCAACGCCTGCGGCATCTCCATGTCGACACCGCGCGCAACAAGATCACGGGCAAGCTGCCGCGCTTTTTCGTCCGCCTCGAACGCCTTGTGCGAACCGCGGTGGATGTTGCGGGAAAACTGGTCGAACAGAATGATCAGGCCGAGAGAGCCCTGCGGGGTTTCGGCCCAGTGATCGCAATCCCCGCCTTTTGCAGCCTCCAGGCTGTCCGAAAACCGCCGGCTTAGTTCGGCGTCGAACTGGTCGTCCTTGGAGAACCATTTTTCCGGCCCTGCCGCCAGCCAAAAGTCGAGCACGTCTTTGGCCTCAATATCGCTCACCGCGCCTGCCCCTTTTTCATGACGCTTTCGCTGCCACACCGAACGCGCTCAACGGCATATAATTGACCAGATCCCCTTCCTTCAGCGACGTCACCGCTTCGGGGATTTCGATCAAACCGTCGGCTGCCCGCAATGAACTGATCAACCCGGAGCCATCGCGATCGTATCTGCGCACGACGGGGCCGGCATTGTCATCTTTATCAATCCAGCCGCGCAGGAATTCGCGCCGGTCCGGTTTCTTATTGTCGATCGCGAACCCGGCGGCAACCTGGAACCTGACCGGCGCGCGCCACAGGGTGCCCTGCAGATGTGCAAACGTCGGCTGCGCATAAAGAAGAAAACACACCATCGCCGCCACCGGGTTTCCCGGCAAGCCGAGAAAGACAGCATCTCCAAGGCGTCCGAAGCCGAGTGGCCGTCCGGGTTTGATGGCAAGTTGCCAACCGTGCAGCGTCCCTTCGCGTGCGATGCACTCGACCACATGATCCTCCTCGCCGCGGCTCGCGCCGCCGGTGGTGAGAATGACGTGGCAGTTTTGCGCGGCATCGTGCAGTGCCCGTTCCACGACGCCCGCATCATCCGCGAGAACGCCCATGTCATGCACCTCGGCATCCACGGTCTGCAAAAGCGCGCGCAGCAGGAAATGGTTTGAATCATAAACCGCGCCGGGCCTGAACGGCGTGCCGGGGCGGATAATTTCATCGCCGGTCGACACCAGGGCCACTCGCAGGCGCTCATAGCAGGTCACCCGGTCGATACCGAGCGAGGCGATCGCGGCGAGCTCCTGAGGCCGCAGCCTTTCGCCGGCTCCGACAACCGCGTCGCCTTCGCGCACGTCTTCTCCTGCGCCGCGCACATTGGCGCCGGCGCGAATGCCCGGCGGAATGACAGCCTGCGTCCTGCCACTGGATGTCGCCAGTGTCACATCTTCCTGCATGATCACCGTGTCGGCGCCCCGTGGCATGGGCGCTCCGGTGAAGATCCTCGCGCAAGTCCTGGCCGGCAGCACGCCCTCAGGCGTGTCTCCTGCGGGGATGCGCATCGAGACGGCGAGCTGGGTCACGGCCTCCGGCGAAAGAGAGCCGTGTTCAACGGCATATCCATCGACCGCGGCGTTGGTAAAGGCGGGAACATCGCGTGGCGAGGCGATCGGTTCGGCCAGGACGCGTCGGTGCGCGCTGGCGAGCGGCACTTCTTCTCGACCGGCGATCGGCACGAGGCGCTCCTCAAGCAGGGCCAGCGCCTCGGCATGGGTCAGCCGGTCCTTATCGTGCAGGAAGCAGTCGTCAAGCAGTCTGCGGGGCGACGCCATTATCACTCACCTTTCAAGCCCAAGGTGCGCCACGACAAAGTCCGCAATGCCGGAGATGTTATCGATATCAATAACCGGAATGCCGGCATCTTCAATCGGCGCATCGCTCGCGACCGCCACGACATGGGGGTCGTCGCCGGCAAGATGCGGGTGTCCAAGAGCTGCGCGGCGAACTTCGATTTTCGGATGGTGGTCATGCTTGTAGCCCTCGGTCAGGACGATATCACACGGGCTGAAGCGAGCCAGAACCTCCTGCAAGGTGGGCTCGTCGTCGTCGCGCAACTCGTGCATGATCGCCCAACGCCGCCGCGACACCAGTGCCACTTCCAGCGCACCGGCTTCACGATGGCGAAAACTATCGCGGCCGGGTTGATCGATCTCAATGCCGTGATGAGCGTGCTTGACGGTGGAGACGATGTAGCCGCGGCCTGAGAGCTCGCGGACGAGGCTTTCGGTCAGCGTGGTTTTTCCAGAGTTCTTGTACCCGGCAATTCCGAATAGCGGTGGCGTCATGAGGCACTCTTCTCCAGATGGCTTTGCGCCGTTGCAAGGTCGCCCGGACGGTTGGCATTGAAGAACGGATCGACGGGCTCGCTCTCAAATCCGGCAACGGCGAGTTTGTGACGGGCCGTCCAGCGGTCCACCTTACGGATGTCGTCTTCCAGCATGGCCCGCTCCAGATCATCGCGCAGGGCAACCGGCCACAAGCCGAACACCGGGTGATGGCGGCCGCCGGACGCCGCGCAGGCAAGGTCGGCCCCCTCCCTGTCGGCTGCCGCAAACAGCCGCGCCACGAGATCAAGCGGCAGGAACGGCGTGTCGGAGGCCACCGTGACGATCCATGGGCGGTCCGGCCGGTTCTTGGCGGTCCACTGCATGCCGGCGAGAACACCCGCCAGAGGCCCCGCATAACCCTCCACCGGGTCGGCAACGACGGGAAGGCCATACTGGCGGAAACGGGCCGGGTCGCCATTGGCGTTGAGAATGAGTTCGCCGGCCTGCGGCGCAATGCGCTCGATGACGTGATCGAGGATCGGCCGCCCGCCAAGTTCAAGCAGCGCCTTGTCGCCGCCGCCCATGCGCCGCGACAGCCCGCCGGCGAGCAGCACCCCGGTCACCGCGGGCGACGTCACGAGGCAAGCTCCCGCCCTTCGGCATCACCGGAGGCCTTGCGCCGGTGTTTGCGGTCTTCATCGGGAACGGAAGATGTATCGGCGTCGTAGACGATGCGATCCTGGCCGGACAGGGCGACAAACCGTTTGCCGCGCGCGCGGCCGATCAGGGTCAGTCCCGCCTCACGCGCAAGATCGACGCCCCAGGCGGTGAAGCCCGACCGCGACACGAGTATGGGTATTTCCATCTGCACGCATTTGAGGATCATTTCAGACGTCAGCCTGCCGGTCGTATAGAAAATCTTGCTGGTTGGATCGACCTTGTTCATGAACATGTAGCCGGCGATCTTGTCGACCGCATTGTGGCGCCCGACATCTTCCATATAGACCAGCGGCCGGTCTTCCTCACACAGAACGCAGCCGTGAATCGCGCCAGCCTTGAGGTAGAGCGAGGGCTGCGTGTTGATGGCCCGGGTCAGCCCGTAGAGCCACGATGTGCGGATCCTGGCGTCCTGCGCCAGTTCAATTTCCTGAAACCGCTCCATCATATCGCCGAAGACGGTGCCCTGCGCGCAGCCGGACGTGCGCACTTTCTTTTTGAGTTTTTCTTCGTAGTCGGTCACCCGCGCCGTGCGCACGACGACAATCTCAAGATCATCGTCATGGTCGATCGCGGTAATCTCGTCGTCTGCGCGCAGCATGTTCTGGTTCAGAAGATATCCGACGGCAAGCATTTCGGGATGATCGCCGATCGTCATCATGGTGACGATCTCCTGGCCATTCAGATAAAGCGTCAAAGGCCGCTCATAGACAACCGGGATGTCGACCGGAGCACCATCGTGATCCGTCCCTGAAACCGGGCGCGACAATCTCGGATCGTCGGGGTCGGGCGCGAGGGCGAATGTGCCGACCGAATCTTTGCGCTCACTCATGCGTCAGTTCTATCAGCTTGCGCGGCGCCATGAAACAATCTCAAGACTGGCCGATGGCGGGACGATGCTGGCAACCGCTTCGATCTCACCGCTGCAGGGAGGCCAGCAAAAGCGGATTGGTGTCGATATACGAAATCGACTGTTTCAGCATTTTCTGCGGTTGCGGCTTGAGCCAGTCCCACGCCGCGCCGGGGTCCTCGCCGCGAAGCTTCAGGAACACCGCAAGCGCAAAGGCCCATTGCTCCTGAGAGAGGTAGCCCGAACTCCGAACACTCCAGGTACCAAGCCACCCCCGCCAACCCTTGCCGAACGCGGCCTCGAACGCCTTGTTCGCGCTGAAAATGCCGAACCCGAAGTAGACCGTCATGAGTTCGACGGCGAATTCTTCCATTTCCCAGCCGCCCGGTGGCGGGTCTTTTAGGGAGCGGAATATACCGTGGCAGATTTCGTGTGCCAGAACCGGAACAAGGCCGGCAGGATCGTTCGCCAGACTCGGCAGATAGGTGATCCTGGCGCGGCCGCCGGGGCGGCCGGAATACGTTCCTGCCGCATAGGACATGCGCCGCGCGTTTTTCGGAAGATCGTCATGCGGTACCAGATCAAATGCTTGCGGCGCCACGCGCATGCATTTCGCAACCTGCTGAAATATTTGACGGACCAGATCATGGCCGACAGCATCGGTTGCCGGGAAAAACAGAACGCTGGGTTGGATAAGGAGCACATCTGCAAGCGGAAGGCGGTCCGACAACTGATCTTCAAGCCACCGCCAGCAGTCGAGCTGCCACGCTTCCTGCTCGGGCTGAAGCAAAGACTTCGATGTCGATGACCAGAACATGCGCGCCCCCGCGATGCCAAGGGATCAGCCGGGGTTTCCGGGCGACCAAATCCGTTGTGGTGGAATGTGCACGGCAACCTTGTCGCCGGTTAGGATGGCGCCGGGGCGCTCAACCCATGCGGTGATGCCGCGACGACCGAGGGCGGCCTTGGGGAACGCCGTTCCCTTGCCCGGGCAGTAGGTCTCGATGACATCACCTGGATATTTGCAGGGCCCGTTCTCCATGTCCACGACAAGCGACGCGCCGCCATCGAACATCAGGCGCGAAGACGGAGGCAGTTGTGTGAGATCGGGGATACCGCTTAACAGAAGATTGGCGCCGACCCATTCCGGTTCGAGACCCGGCACGCCCATTTCATCGGCGATTACGGCAAGCTCTTCGTGCGAGAGGATTGAAATCTGCCGCGTATTACGGATTTCGGTGCCTATTTCATATTGCGCCCTGACCCGCACACAGCTTGCGCGCGTTTCGCCGCCATGACAGTCGCCGTCGAACCCTGCATAGGTGACCGCAACCTCACCGACCCGCTGCTTTTCAAGGCCGGGTTCGCGTTGAGTGCTGAGCAGAACCGCTTCGACGCGCCCGGATGTCTTCGTAGGCCGCAGGATGGGCATAGGCGCTCTTTCAAACAAACATCAACTTGCGCAAAATCACTCCGCCGCGGCGCTCGCCTCAACGGGCGAGATGCGTGCCGCACAGAACTTGAACTCCGGGATCTTGCCGAACGGATCAAGCTTTGGATTTGTCAGAACGTTTGCGGCTGCTTCGACATAGGCGAAGGGAATGAACACGACGCCCGACGGCACCGCGTCATCGGCTCGCGCCAGAAGTTCGATGGTCCCGCGCCGCGTTTCAACGCGCACCATATCGCCCGGCACAATGCCGAATTTTGCGATATCGACAGAGTTCATCTGGGCGCTGGGCCCAGGTTCGATGGCGTCGAGGTTGCTGGCACGGCGCGTCATGGCGCCGGTATGCCAGTGTTCAAGCTGGCGGCCCGTGGTGAGAATAAAGGGATAGTCCGCGTCGGGCTGCTCGTCGGGCGGAACAATATCCGCCGGCACGAACTTGCCAAGCCCGCTCGCGGTCGGGAAACGGTCCCCGAAGACAATGTCGTTGCCCGGTCTGTCGGGCGCATCGCAGGGGTAGGTGACGGAGTTTTCGCGCTCCAGCCTCTCCCAGGTGATGTTGTCGAGCGATGGCATGGCGAGCTTCATTTCCGCGAACACGTCGGCTGGAGCGTCATAGGTCCAGTCCAAGCCGATACGCCGTGCAAGCTCCTGAGTAATCCACCAATCGGGCCGCGCCTCACCCGGCGCATCGATGGCCTTGCGGCCCATCTGCACCTGACGGTTGGTGTTGCTCACCGTGCCGTCTTTTTCAGGCCACGCGGTGGCCGGCAGGACAACATCGGCGAACATTGCGGTTTCGGTCAGGAAAATGTCCTGCACCACCAGATGATCGAGCTTTGCAAGCGCTTCGCGGGCGTGGTTGGCATCGGGGTCCGACATCGCCGGATTTTCGCCGAGCACATACATGCCGTTGATATCGCCATCGTAAATCGCGTCGATGATCTCGACAACCGTGAGCCCGGGTTCGGGATCGAGTTCTGTTTCCCAGAGCTTTTCGAACTTCAGGCGGTTGGCATCCTCGCCGACGCGCGCATAGTCGGGATAGACGAGCGGGATAAGCCCGGCGTCGGAGGCGCCCTGCACATTGTTCTGGCCGCGCAGCGGATGCAGGCCTGTGCCCTTGCGCCCGATCTGGCCGGTCATCAGCGCAAGCGAGATGAGGCAGCGCGCATTGTCGGTGCCGTGCACATGTTGCGACACGCCCATGCCCCAGAACACGATTGCCGCATTCGCCTTGGCGTACTTTCGCGCCACGGTGCGGATGACATCCGGTTCGATGCCGCAGACCGAGGCCATGGCTTCGGGAGTGAATTTCTTGAGATGTTCCTTGAGTTTGTCGAAACCATCCGTGTGCGCCTGCACATACTGGGCGTCGTAAAGCCCTTCCTCGCAGATCACATGCATCATCGCGTTGAGCAGCGAGACATCGCCACCCGGCTTGAACTGCAGCATATGGGTTGCGTATTTTTTCAGCGCATGGCTGCGCGGGTCCATGATGATGAGGGTCGCGCCGGCTTTCGCGGCTTGCTTGAAGTAGGTCGCGGCGACGGGATGATTGTTGGTCGGGCTAGCCCCAATGACGATGATGACGTCACTGTCGCGCACCGCCGTAAACGGCGCGGTGACCGCGCCGGAGCCGATGGTTTCCATCAATGCGGCAACGGACGAGGCATGACAAAGCCTGGTGCAGTGGTCGACGTTGTTTGAGCCGAAACCGGTGCGCACCAGCTTCTGGAAGAGATAAGCCTCTTCGTTGGAACACTTCGCCGAGCCGAAGCCCGCGAGCGCCTTGCGGCCGTTTTCATCGCGAATACGTTTCAGGCCCGATGCCGCAAAATCAAGCGCCTCTTCCCAGGTAGCTTCGCGGAAATTTTCCAGCGGATTTGCCGGGTCCATGTCGGGCTGCGGGCTTTTCGCAACGCCGTCCTTGCGGATCAGCGGAACGGTGAGGCGTTCGGGGTTCGACACATAGTCAAACCCGAACCGCCCTTTAACACATAGCCGGTTCTCGTTCGCGGGTCCGCCGGTGCCCTCGACATAGGCGATCTCGTTATCGCGGATCTTGTAGGTGATCTGGCAGCCGACACCGCAATAGGGGCACACGCTGTCGACTTCGCGGTCGGCCTTGCGCGAGCCGCGGCCGTGCTGATCGACGATCGACGACGGCATCAACGCGCCGGTCGGGCAGGCCTGCACGCATTCGCCACACGCGACGCAGGTGCTCGCCCCCATGGGATCGTCGAAATCGAACACGATCTTGGAGTGGGCGCCGCGGTAGGCGAGCCCGATGACATCGTTGACCTGAACTTCGCGGCACGCACGGACGCACAGATTGCAGTGAATGCACGCATCTAGATTGACGCGCATCGCCGGGTGCGAGGGATCGGGCGCGGGTGCGGTGCGCGCGGGGAACCTGCTGGCCGATACTTCCTGCACATCGGCCCATTTCCAGAATGTCGAAAGGTCGTCATGGGCATCGGCCTTTGCCGGCTGGTCGGCGGCCAGAAGTTCGACCACCATCTTGCGCGCGGCACTGGCACGGTCGGACTGCGACGTGACCTTCATGCCCTCGCCCGGCGTGCGGATGCACGATGCGGCAAGTGTGCGCTCGCCCTCGATCTCGACCATGCAGGCGCGGCAATTGCCATCGGAACGGTAGCCCGGCGCATCCTTCCAGCACAGATGCGGAATGTCGGTACCCTGGCGTTTGGCCACCTGCCAGATGGTCTCGCCGGCTTCGGCCTCGACGCTCACGCCGTCCAGTTCAAAGGTAATCTTGTCGCTCATGACTGCGCCACCTCGGCTGTCTTTGAAGCCCTTACCGGGACTTATTGCTTGAGTTCGACTTCAACGAAATGAAACTCGTAGTCGTTGGCGTTGATCACGTTGTGGTGCACGCCCTTGCCGCGGAAATACGAAACACCATGCGTCAGGTCGCTCATGGTTTCGCCACCGTCGGGCGCGACAATCCTGAGCGTTCCGGTCAGCCCCGGCACGACGATGTAGTCCATTTCATGAATGTGAAATCCGGTTTCTGCACCCGGCGCAAAACGCCATTCGGTTACACGCACCTGATCGTTGTCGATCTGTACGGTGGGGACTGCAGCTTGGCTCATGAAATATCCTCCGGAAAATGCTTTATCACTGACAGGATCGGATTGGGGGCGGCCTGGCCGAGGCCGCAAATTGAGGCGTCGGCCATCGCCGTCGACAGCTCACCAAGCAACTCGCGATCCCATTTTTTCTCCGACATCAAGACGACCGCCTTTTCGCAGCCGACCCGGCAGGGCGTGCACTGACCGCAGCTTTCGTCTTCGAAGAATTTGAGCAGGTTGGTAGCCACATAACCCATGTCGTCGCGATCGGAGAGGATCACAACGGCATGGCTGCCGACGAAGGAGCCATGTTTCTCAAGCTCTCCGAAATCAAGATCGATATCGCCCATCGACGCCGGCAGGACACCGCCTGACGGCCCGCCCGGCAGATATCCTTTGAACGTGTGGCCGTCGAGCATACCGCCGCAGTGACCCTCGATCAGTTCGCGCACCGTAAGGCCGGCAGGCACAAGCTTGACGCCCGGCTCTTTCACGCGGCCCGAGACGGAATAGGACCGCAGGCCCTTGTGATCGCCTTTGCCCTCGCCGGCAAACCATTCGGCACCCTTGTTCAGGATTTCCGGCATCCAGTAGACAGTCTCGACATTGTGGACGAGCGTCGGGCGGTTGAAGAGCCCGACCTGGGCGACATAGGGCGGGCGGTGGCGCGGCAGGCCACGCTTGCCTTCGATCGATTCGATCATTGCCGATTCTTCGCCGCAGATATAAGCGCCGGCGCCGCGGCGCAGCTGCACATAGCCGGGTTCGGAGACACCTTCGGCTTCGAGTTTTGCGATTTCGGCAAGCAGGATTTCGCGCACGGCCGGGTATTCATCGCGCAGATAAATGTAGGCCGCCTCCGCGTCGACGCCCCAGGCCGCGATGAGCATGCCTTCAAGAAACTGGTGCGGCCTTGATTCCAGATAGTGCCGGTCCTTGAAGGTGCCGGGCTCGCCCTCGTCCGCGTTGATGCAGAGATAGCGCGGGCCCTCTCCGGCGCGCACGAACTGCCACTTGCGGCCGGAGGGAAATCCCGCGCCGCCAAGGCCGCGCAGGCCGGCTTCCAGCAGTGTCTCCGCCACGCCGTCCGGCGTATGAGTGCCGTCGCGGCAAGCCTTCAGAGCGCCATAGCCACCTTCTGCAATATAGGCATCGTAGCTTTGATAGCCGGGAACTATCGGCGCCGTGTCGCGCGCCGCGGCGGTTTCCAAAAGCCCCTCGGCGGTGACATGGTCGAGATAGTTGTGTCCGACCGCGGCAGCCGGCGCCGACTGGCAGCGGCCCATGCAGGGCGCATGCACAACGCGCACGTCGCCGGGTACCATGTCCTTGAGCTTTGCAAGCAGGTCTTCCGATCCCTCGAGCGCGCAGCTCAAACTGTCGCACACGCGGATGGTAACTTCGGGTGGCGCTGTCTCGCCTTCACGCACCACATCGAAGTGGTGATAGAACGTCGCAACCTCGAAGACCTCCGCCATGGGCAGTCTCATCTCGGTGGCAAGGGCCGCAAGATGGGCGGCGGAGAGGTGGCCGTGCGTATCCTGTATCAGGTGGAGATGTTCGATCAGAAGGTCGCGCCGGCGCGGACGGCTGCCGAGCAGGCTTTGTATCTCCGCGAGCGCGCCCGCATCGACCTGTCGGCCTTTTGGAAAAGCGCGCACCTTGCGCCGCTTGCCCGTATCGCCCGGACGAACCGGTTTAAAATCCGTTGTCGCCGTCATTTCCGCCCTAACATTGCCACGCGTTCCAATCCCAGGCCCGCTGTTCTGGTATACATAATACCACAGCCGGGTTTCTCCGCCACAGGCAATACATAAACCGCGTCTTTCAGGCAAGACGCCAGCACGGTCATGCCGCGAAAAAACACTCTGCTTGGGCACCGAGGCAATGCCTGCTAAACGACTACACGAACCGACCCGAATGTGAAAGCGAAATGACCACCGCCGAACACCATCTCGATGTCAAAGGGCTGTTGTGCCCGTTGCCGGTTCTGAAGGCCCGAAAGCGCCTTCAAGGCCTTACTCCAGGTGCAATTTTGACTGTTGAGGCCACAGATCCCGCGTCGGTGATCGATTTTCCGCATTTTTGCAATGAAAGCGGCCATGAACTCGTTGAGCAGAGTGAGACCGCAGGGACATTTTTTTTCAGGATAAAGCGCATATGACGCCCGCCTTGAACGAGTTCAGCCCGCTCAAGCGGGTCCTGCTGCGCGACCCGCGCGCCGCGTTTGAAAACGAAGATCGCATTGCCCGGGAGTGGCGGGATCTGGCGTATCACGCCGCACCGGACTTTGAGCGTGCGCTCGGCGAGTACGACGAGTTCATGAACCTGTTGCGCGACGCAGGGGCCGAAACGGTGTGCCTCGACGCGGACGAACAGCTGTCGCTGGATTCGCTTTATGTGCGCGACAGCCTGATCTGCACTCCCCGGGGCCTGGTGTGCGCCGCCATGGGCAAGCCGGCACGGGCAAGCGAGCCGCTGATCAATGGCAGGCTTGCGCAGATACTGGGTGATGAGGTGATCGGCGGGATTTCCGGTTCGGGTCGCGTCGAGGGCGGCGACCTCGTGTGGCTCGACGATGAAACGCTGCTTGCCGGCCACACCTACCGCACGAACGCCGAAGGCATTCGCCAGCTTTCCGCCCTCGTGGCGCCCGACGCCACCGTCCACACATTTCACATGCCGCATTACAAGGGGCCAAGCGATGTGTTTCATCTGATGTCGGTCCTGAGCCCGATCGATCGGGATCTGGCGCTGGTCTACAGGCCACTCGCTCCCGTTCCGCTGCTGGAGTTCTTGAGCGAGCGCGGCATCGGCTTCGTCGATGTGCCGGACGAGGAGTTCGAAAGCATGGGCTGCAATGTGCTGGCCACCGCGCCGCGGCGCTGCATCATGGTTGAAGGCAATCCGGAAACGCGGCGGCGCCTGGAAGCCGCAGGCGCCCATGTCGATGTCATTACCGCGTCGGAGATCTGCCGCAAGGGCGAAGGCGGCCCGACCTGCCTGACACGGCCGGTGCTCCGCGGCTAGAGCATGATCTAGTCCGTCACCAGCGCAAGGCGGCAGATCATTGCCTTGCATGCTTGCGCGTTTGTCACCGCTTCATAACCGTAAACGGCGGCAGAATTTCCCGCCTCGTAGGTTGCCAGGGGCCTTGCGTCACGCGGATAGGCGTTCCTCAAATCCTTACCCTGGAAGCGTCCGGAAAAGTGAAACGGAAGAAAAGCGACGCCGCTGACAATGTCCGGCGTTACCCGCACTGGCAGCATCGCGCGGCCGTCGCCTGGGGTTTCGACCCAGACGACATCGCCATCACCCACGCCGAATCGGCGGGCATCTTCCGGATTAACCTCGATGCGGGGCTGTTGCGCTTCCACGCTCCACGGATTGAGTTCCACGGTAGCCGCCCCGAAGGTGCCGTCGGTCGTGCGGCCAGTGGTCAGAACAAGCGGAAACCGCACCGAAAGATCGTCTCGCTGGTACGATGAAAAAAATGTGGGCAGACGGTACATCTTGCGATCCGAGTACGTCGCAAACTCCCCGAGCAGATCCCGACGGACGGTGTAAATGGGTTCGCGGTGTAGCGGCACCGGATCCGGAAACGTCCACACCACCAGCCTGGCCTTGGCATTACCGAAGGGGACCGTACCAAGACTGACGGCAACCCTTTGCAATCCACCGGAAAGGTCCGTCTTCCAATTGGTGCGGTCTCCGGCGATATTCTCGATCGTGGATCTTTCCGCGCGTGTCAGCTCGCTGTCCCAGCCCAGCCGTCGAAAAATCGACATGGACATTTCAGGGTATCCATCTTCGATCAGACCGCCAGGGGTAAAACTGCCCTCAGCCATTAAATTGCCGCCGCCCCAGTCGTCTGGCGCCTTGACGCCAAACCGGGCGCGAAATCCACTGCCTCCGGCTGCTACGGGTTTCGATGTGTCGAAGAGGATCGGCGTGCCGGGATGCGCAAACTCGGGCGTGCCCCAGCACGGCCACGGCAGACCGTAGTGTTCGCCACGGCAGGGACCAGAATTCGCGCGCAATGTAAGCGGGTCAAAGGCTGCCTGATTGGCCATGTGTTTCTTGATGCGCTCGGGCGAATGGCCGGCTTCGCCGGTTACCAGCATGCCGTGCCGGGCTTCGCGGAATATGTCCTCCACGGAGGGTTCGCCGCCGCGCACCTGAATGTTCTTGAACATCGCACGCGAGAAACCCAACTGCTCGGCAATCAGAAACATGATTGCGTGATCTGGTTTCGATTCAAAAAGCGGGTCGATAACCTTCTCACGCCACTGGGTAATCCTGCTGGTTGATGTGACCGAGCCGGACGTCTCAAACTGTGTCGAGGCCGGCAGCAGAACAACGCCATCGCTTCTGTCCGCAAGAACCGCCGAAAATGGCGCGAACGGGTCGACCGCGACAATAAACTCAAGCTTCTCAAGTGCCGATTTCGCGTCTGCCAATCTGGTCAGCGCCTGTATCGACTGCCCCCAGAACACGGCCGCCTTGAGCTGGGAAGATTGATCGGTGTTGCTGTCCGGTTCGAGAACACCGTCAACAAGGCGCGAGATCGGAATGCCTTTAGAATGCATCCATTGTTCTGAGTCGAAGGCGCGTTGCAACTGCTCGTAAGGAACATCCCAAACGCGTGCCCAATGTTTCCACGCACCTTTCCTCAAACCGTAGTATCCCGGCAGGGAGTGGGAAACGAGGCACATCTGGGAAACGCCTCGCGTGTTGTCGTGCCCTTCCAGCTGGCCGCACCCTCCGCCGCTCTTGCCGATGTTACCGAGAACAAGCTGCAACGTCGTGATGGCACGCGCAACGTTGTTGCCATGAGAGTGCAGAATAGCGCCGGTACCCCAAAAAATGGCCCCCGGCCTGTTATCTACGAGCAACTGCGCGATGCGCCGCACGGCCGTGTCGGGGACACCGGTGACCTGCTCGACACGTGTCCCGGACCATTTTTGCAGCTCTTCGCGAACGAACTTCAGCCCCCAGGTACGCTGCCGGACGAATTTGCGGTCGAGGCCATCGCGCTCCAGAACATGGCGCAAAATTCCCCAGATCAGCGCAACGTCCGTTCCGGGCCGCAGTTGAACATGTTCGCTGGCTTCTGCGGCAGTAAGGGTGCGGCGCGGGTCGCAAACAATGATCGGTGCGCCGTTCCTGCGCCGCGCTTCCAGCATGTGGCGCATCGCAATGGGATGTGTCTCCGCGGCGTTGGAGCCAATCAGCATGACACAGCTGGAGTTCTGAACATCCGTTATCGGATTGGTCATTGCTCCGTAGCCAAACATATTGGCGGTTCCCGCAACCGTTGGGCCGGAACAAAGCCGGCTTTGGCTGTCGACGTTGTTGGTTCCCCAAAACGCAGCGAGCTTGCGGAACAAGTAAGCTTGTTCGTTTGAAAAGTGGGTCGAACCGGCCCAGTAGACCGCATCCGCACCGTGCCGGCGCCTGATGTCCGCGAAGCGATCGGCGATTGTCTTGATCGCGTCAGGCCAGCTGATCCGCTGCCAGCGGCCGGCCTCAAGTTGCATGGGGTATTTCAACCGTCTGTCACTCAGGACATTCTGGCGAACACTCGCTCCGCGCAGACAGTAACCGCCGAAATTGATTGGGCTCGCATCCTCCGATTTCTGCGCGGTCCAAACACCGTTCTGCACATGCGCGGAAATCGAACAGCCGACCGAGCATTGCGTGCAAATGGTTGTTGCCGTTCTGGTGGCTGCATCCTGCGCGATGGCGGATCTGCCTGTTTGAATAAACGTGCCTGCACCAAAACCTGCCACGGAAAGTCCGCCCAGGCCTGTAGTACGCAAAAACTGTCGGCGGCTGACGCCGCCGCCGGGCCGGATCTTCGCGGAGGCGGGTTGGCCTGTTCGTTTTGGAGTATTTTCCGTGTCCGATGGCACAAGCCGACCTCGCTGGCAGGGTCACATTCTTGTGGTTTGCCGACCGAAAGGTTAGTTTACCGGCACGATCTGGTCCAGAGGCGAGATTATGGTCCGCCCGACACGTTTGATATTCGCGTGCCTTGTATGGTGCATTTCGATAGTCGCACCTGCGGCCGCCGGCGAAAGAGTTGCATTGGTCATCGGCAACTCGCACTATGAATTTGCGACCCCTTTGAACAATCCTGAAAACGACGCCGTTGCGGTGGCGAGTGTGCTTGAGAAGCTGGGTTTCTCGGTGGTACGCGGGCTCGACCTTGACCGCGATGCGCTGGTGGGAAAAATCCGGGAATTCGCCAGGCAATTGCGTGGCGCTGATACCGCCCTGTTCTATTATTCAGGCCACGGGCTGCAGGTTGACGGCCGGAATTATCTGGTTCCGCTGGATGCGAAGCTTGACGATGAAGCCGACCTCGATTTCGAAGCGGTGGAAATGGCTACCGTTATCAAGCAGATGGAACGCGAGCCGCGCACAAACCTCATCTTCCTCGACGCCTGCCGCGATAATCCGCTGGCGCGAAACCTCGCCCGAAACATGGGCACACGATCGACCGCGGTCGGGCGCGGGCTTGCCCGGCTCGACTCCGGCGTTGGCACCCTGATCGCCTTTTCTACGCAGCCCGGCAACGTGGCGCTCGACGGAGAGGCCGGCGGCAATAGTCCATTCACCGCAGCACTCCTGGCCCACATAGAAACCCCTAACACCGACATCAGCCGGGTTCTGCGAAAAGTCCGTCAGGACGTACTTGCGGCAACCAATGGCAATCAGGTGCCGTGGAGCAGTTCATCTCTGATTGGCGATTTTTATTTTACCACCGCCGCCGCAACCACGGCGACGGCAGGAGAGAGCGATGAACTGACCGCTCTCAGGGAGCGCCTCGAGCAGCTTGAAGAAAAGCTTGCAAATCAACAACAGGCGGCACTGCAGCCCTCGATCGACCCAGCCGGGCCGGAAACCGGACATGGCGAGATCAACACCTGCGATCTGCTGGCAGCAGATCCCGCCGACCGGCGAAGCAATGGCTTTGGCGTTTCACTGCAGGATATTGACGCCGTTACCGCGGTCGCGTCCTGTGAGGCAAGCGCGCTCAACGACCCCTCTTCCGCCGTCCAGAAGTACCAGCTTGCGCGATCTTATGCTGCCGCCGGTCTTACGGGCCAAGCGGCGGCTCTCCTCGAAGAATTGGCCGATGCCGGTGATGCCGCCGCAATGCTCACGCTGGCCCGAATGCAATTGGTAGGCAATGGCGTTGAGCGCAATACCACCAAAGCCCTGAACCTTCTGGCACAAGCCGCGGCAAGGGGCATGCCGGCGGCGACCTCTCTTATCGGATATCTGCATGAAGCGGGCCTGGGTGTGCCGCGCAACTACACTACCGCCGCCGGGTATTACCGCAGCGCGGCTGAAGCCGGTGACCTCTTTGCGATGAAGGCGCAAAGCCGATTGCTGGAGAATGGCCTCGGCGTCGGCCGCGACTACGCGGAAGCCAATCGATGGGCAAACCGTGCCGCAATGCACGAAACGGCATTCGCTCAGCTGCGCCTGGCGCAGATGCTGGACTCCGGCTCGGCGACGGCGAGCGACGCCGCATCGGCCGCAGCGGCGGCGTTCTCCGCATTGCTCTTTGCCAACGAGCCGGCAGCCCGCCGTCTACGGCGATCTGCCAGGCTTTGGTCGTCTGCGTTCTGGCAGGAGCTGCAGAAACAACTCAGGTCTTCCGGCAGCTATACCGGGCCGATCGACGGCCTATACGGCGAGCGCACCTGGGCGGCAATCGATGCCGTCGGTGCCAACTAGACCGTTTCAGGTTCATTTAGAAACATTGATGGGTCAAGCCGGTTCATCCGGCAAGGCGCGGCGCAAAGCGCGATGCGGTGTATCGGGCAAGCACCGCAACGCCGCCGGTGAGCCGATTTGGCCCACCGAAGGCCGGTGCTTCGCGCCTCCTGGACAGCGTTACGGCTCCCTTGTGGACGGCAAGTCCACAGCGGGACCCGCGCCTTGCCAGCAGACGCGAAACACCGGTCAAACGATTCCGTATGAACTTAAAGCGGTCTAGATTGCCGTTCGCACCTCATCTGAGAAGCCGACAAGCACATCGCTCTCCTTGACGATGACCGGACGCTTGATGAGCGCGGGATGTTCGGCCATTAGCGAGATCGCCTTATCTGCATCGACATCGGCCTTCTGACCATCGGCCAACCCGCGCCAGGTGGTACCGCGCCGGTTGAGCAGAATTTCCCAGCCAGCCGCCGCTGCCCATTGCGAGATCTGATCGCGTGTTACACCGCCGGTGCGGATATCCACAAAGCGATGATCGATGGCGGCTTCATTCAGGTGCTTCAGCGCCTTGCGGCAGGTGTCGCAGTTTTTCAGGCCGTAAACCGTCAGTGCCATGTGGTTCCCTTAGTCCAAAAGGCCGCCCTTGGGGCCGGTGGCGAGCGTATCGTCATGCTGGAAGGCTTTTGCGTCGAGACTGATCTTCTCGGTGAACGCCTTCAACAGCGCATCGATTTCGCGCTTCTCGATGTCGCGCGTGATGAACACGATGCGGGTTTTTGCTTCGCCGCGGGGCCAGGCGTCGAGTTCGACCGGCGGGTGAAAGACGTGCTGCACCCCGTGGATCACCACGGGCCGTTCGGGCTGTTCTTCCAGCTTCACGATGCCCTTGACGCGCAGCAGGTTGGCGCCGTGATAGGACTGCAGGAGCTCCATGAAGAGGTTGAAGCCGTTGATGCCGATGGCCGCATCGCTCTCAACGCAAAACGCACGAATGTGATCGTCGTGACGGTTCACATCGTGGCTATGATCGTGATGACCATGATGACCGTGACCATCGCCGTCATACGCCTCCGCGGCGAGCCAGCGCGCAACATCGGGGGCCTTCGCGGCAACGTCATACAGCCCCGCATCGAAAAGCACGGCGGCACCGGCCTCACCGGCCCGTGCATCAAAAATACGCGCCGCCGGGTTGAGGGCACGAAGCCGCTCACGCAGGGCGGCCACGGTTTTCTTGTCTGAGATATCGCTTTTGGTCAGGACCAGGCGGTCCGACACCGCCGCCTGCTTGACGGACTCGCCATGGGCATCGAGCGTTGCCATGCCGTTGACGCAATCGACAGTCGTCACAACGCTTTCAAGCCGGTAACGCAACACCAGATAGGGATGGTTCATGATGGTGTGCAGAACCGGCGCGGGGTCGGCAAGCCCGGTGGTTTCGATGATCACCCGGTCGAAAGCCTTTACGGAGCCGTCGTCGCGCCGGTTGACGAGGTCATTGAGGGTGGTGATGAGATCGCCCCGGATGGTGCAGCAGAGGCAACCGCTCGACATCTCCATGATGTTTTCATCGGAGGTTTCGACAAGCAGATGGTCAATACCGACATCGCCGAACTCGTTGATGATGACGGCGGCTCCCGCCAACGCCGGGTCGGCGAGCAGACGATTGAGCAGCGTTGTCTTGCCGCTGCCGAGAAATCCCGTCAGCACGCTTAAGGGGATCGGATCTTGTTTGCCGGACGTCTGGGGCATCTCGTTGCGCGGCTCAGCGGATATTGTCCGCGTCCAGTCCGTTGCTTGATTGTCCGCTCGAGCTGCCCGAACTGCCAGAACCCTGCTCGCGTTGCGTGGACTGCCTGCGTGTCGCGCTTGCCGATGACGAGCCCGCAGCCTGGGATGCCGCAGCCTGTTCGCGGCGGCGGCGCTGGCGTTCCTGGCGGGCCTTGCGTTCTTCCTGCTGGCGCGCCCGGTCTTCTTCCTCAAGCCTTGCAATGACCTCGCGATAGGCATCGGGCGGCAGCACCGAGCACTCTCCGCTCTGGGCGATAACCTGGCTGCAGATCACCGTCGACTGGTTGGCCTGAAGCGAGTGCACCATGGCGGTAAACTGGCCGGTGTCGGGTGCGCGGACGACAACCGCCCGACCGCCAAAAAACACATTGCGCAGCGCGGCCATGCGCTTGTCGAGAATGTCCTGTGCGGCGCTTGCGCTGTTCGCCGCACCAAGCGCGACGGACCAGCCGCGCACCGTTTGCGCCTGGGTAATACGCACCGTGCCGGCGCGCCGGCATACCGTCTGCGCCATGTCTTCGGGCAGGGAGGCGGCGAACAGCCCGCCATTGGACAGTGCATTGAGCTTGCGTGGCAGAGCGAGGAGCCCGCCGTTTGCATCGTTGGCAAAGCCTTCCTCGAGCAAGGCTTTCGCGGTCGTGGTCCGCGACCCGCCATTCGGCGCTCCGAGAATGACGGCGACAAGACGGCGGCCATTGCGCGTGGCGCTTGCCACAAGATTGTAACCGGAATTGCAGATGAACCCGGTCTTCATGCCGTCGGCACCTTCCATGGTGCGCAGCAGACCGTTGCGGTTGCGCAAGCGGCGCCCGCCGACGCGCACATTGGGCGCCTCGAAGAATGCCTGATACTCGGGAAATTCGCGAACAATGGCCCGCGCCAAAAGTCCCAGATCGCGAGCCGTCGTGACCTGACGGCGATCAGGCAGGCCATGCGGGTTGGCATAATAGGTGCCGGTCATGGCCAGACGCTGGGCGGTTTCGTTCATCAGGCGCACAAAGGCTTCCTCGCTGCCCGCAACACCTTCGGCGAGCGCAACAGCGATATCGTTGGCCGAACGAACAATGAGGACCTGCAGGGCCCACTCGATGGAGAACTCCGTACCGACCGGCAGGCCGACCTTGCTCGGCGGCTCGGCGCGTCCAGCCTCGGTCATGGCTATCTTCGTTTCAAGCGTAATGCGCCCGGCGCGGATCGCGTGAAACGTCAGATAGGCGGTCATGAGCTTGGTGAGTGAGGCCGGATACCACGGCGCTCCGGTATCTTCTGAATGCAGCACCGTTCCCGTCTCGACATCGAACACAAGCGTGGGTCCGGCCAGGGCCGGCAACGGCAGCATCAATATCAGTAACAGCACGACGGCCCGGACAAACACTCGGCAAGTACGCAACACGAAATTTTCCTCTCTCGCCACCGCCCCTACGGCGGTCCGACACCAAAGTCAGCGCAAATGCTGAGCCACCCGGAACCTTCTCTGGCAGGCCCGGCAGCAGTGATCGCTCGCATGGCCCGTTCGGTTCGCCGACAACTATCCACAGACCGGGGCGGCCACGCAAATCAAAACTGCTTTTGTTCACAAAATGGCCAGAAATATGGCAGGACCGTGATTTCGCATCGACAGTTTGGGCCGTTTTCAGCCCGCACGTGCCAGAAAGTCGCGCACATGCGGCGCCACACGGTCATTGGCTTCAATGAGGATTGAGTGTTTGAGGCCGTCGAGGATAACGAGCTCGGAATCGGGCAGCGTGTCGGCAATGAAGCGGTTGAGACGCGGATTGCAGCCGCCGTCGAGTTCGCCGGTAAGCACCAGGCACGGCACGTCGATTTCATGCAGCCACGGCGCCATCTCGGTTTCGGCGTAAATATCGAAGACGGAGAGAAAGACGTCCGGCGGCGTGTCGACAACCTGTTTGATGCGCGCTTCGATCATCTCCGGGCGCGCGGCTATGAACTCATCCGTGTACCAGCGGGCCACCAGCGTGCCGAGGGTCTGCTCAATGCCGTTCTCGACCATTGCCGACTTAACCGCCTGGAGCTTGCCGCGATCTTCTTCGGTGCGCCCGGCAGCGGTCGACAAAAGGCCGACCGAAAGCACTCGGTCAGGATGAGCGCGGGCATAGGCCGGCCCGATCATGCCGCCCAGCGAATGGCCGATGACGTGCGCGCGCTCGATACCCAAGTTCGCCCGCAGGGCCTCAAGATCCTCGACCATATCATCGAGTGTGTAAGGCGTGTCGGGCACCGGCGAATCGCCATGGCCGCGCAGATCGTAGGAAATGCAGGTGAAATGGTTTCTGAGATGTTCGGTCAGCCCCGCCCAGGTGACACGTCTGGAACCGATGCCGTGCACCATGAAAAGCGCCGGGCCGCTTCCCTCAACTGTATAAACGCAATCGACAGCACTCACGCTCAACCCCCTCAGACCGTTTGCATGTCGGCCGCTTCGGCAGGCCGCGCACGCTTTGAAAAGTGCGGCATGATCTCCTCGGCAAATTCCTGCATGTTTTCCAGAACCGCGTCCTGGCCGGCGCCAATGTTCATGTTGACAATGGTTTCGTCAACACCGGCCTCTTCATATTCGCCGAGTTTGTCGATGAGTTCGTCGCGCGTGCCGATCAGCATGTTTTCCATCAGTTCGTCGACGGTCAGCTTCGGCGTCAGCGGTTTGATCGCGCCGTTCTCGACAATGCCCGGCCCCCAGACGTGAACATTGTCGAAGCGCTCGTAGTACCCATAAGCAAGCTCCGCCTTGCGGCGTTTGTCGGCTTCGTCTTTCGCAACGAACCCGACGCGCAGGAGAGACAGGGTGAGGTGCGAACCGGCAGCACCCAGTTCATCGCGGCCGCGCGTAAACGCGCCGGTCTGCTCCAGCATATGTTCCTTGGTGCCCTGAAGCGGCGTTGTCTGAATGTGCAGCCCGCGCTTGACGGAATGGTAGATCGCCTCAGGCACCATCGCCGCCATCATCATCTGAATGGGACGTTCGGGCCGCGGCATCACCGTCAACGGTTCGAAATTATAGTATTCGCCCTGCCAGGACACTTCCTCGCGCGACAGAAGCGCCTGCAGGACATTGAAGCTTTCGTCGAACTTCGCGCGGGTTTCGTCAATCGGCACGCCGAGGCGCCCGACCTCGTAAGGGAAGGCGCCGCGGCCGACGCCCAGGATCAGCCGGCCGTCGGTAAGAATATCGGTCATGATCAGCTGACCGGCATAGGTGCGCATGTCGTGCAACGGCAGCACCGCCACCGAGGTCACGATTTTGACGTTCTCGGTCTCGCACGCGACCTTTACCGCCATTGGCAGGGGGGCCGGCGTCAGCAGAATATTGATCAGGTGGTGCTCTGGAATCGACACGGACGCGTAGCCCGAACGGTCGGCGAGCTTAGCCTGCTCGATCATGTCGGCATAAAGCCGTTGGCCGCCGTAAGCGGGATCGGGAAAAAAGCACGACAGAAAGTGATTGAATTCCACTGGACTCGCTCCTTGCGGCTCGATTTCGCCCGGGTCGCCTCGCCGACGTGAGCAACCGGGCGCTGAAACCCAAACCCTGCCATAGAGAGTTAAAACTGGAAAACGAATTATTTTGGCAATAAAGTTCGAAAACATCGAACTTATGAAACTGCGACTCCATGAACCTGTCTGCACTTCAAACCTTTCTCGCCATTATCGATACGGGCAATCTGAACCGGGCCGCGGAACGTCTCAACGTCACGCAATCGACGGTCACGGCACGCCTCAACGGTCTTGAACTCGAACTCGGCCAGACGCTGTTCATGCGCCGCAAGTCAGGTGCGGAGCTGACATCGGCCGGGTTCAAATTCCAGCGCTATGCCCAGTTGATGAGCGATTTGTGGCGTCAGGCGCGCCAGGAAACGTCGCTGCCCTCGGACATTGAGGCGGTGTTCAATCTCGGCTGCCTGTTCGACCTGTGGCCAGGCCTTGGGCGCACTCTGTTTGAAGCGATCCGCGTCTCGCATCCCCGCGTCGCGCTGTCGACATGGCCGGCCGACCAGTCCGACATCGAACGCTGGCTCGGCAGCGGCCTAATCGATGCGGCGGTCTGCACCACGCCGGTTCTGCGCGAAAGCTGGACCGCGCATGAGCTGCCCGGGGACCGGCTGGTTCAGGTCTCGTCGCGACCGCGCGAGCTCATGCGCTGGGACCCGGCCTATATCTATGTTGATTTCGGCGAGGAATTCAGACGCCAGCATGCCGCCGCCTACCCTGACGGCGATGCGGCAACGACCGTGTTGGGAAGCGCCCAGTGGGGGCTTGAACACCTCATGCGCTGCGGCGGATCCGCTTATCTGCCGGAACGGCTGGTGCAGGAACACATCGTGGCGGGTCGACTGCATCTCGTCCCCGACGCCGCCGTATTCCAGCGCGCCTGTTATCTCGTGGTCAACGCCCGGGCCGCGGAACAATGGCCGTGGCTTGACGATCGGATCGCCGAACTGCGTGCGGCCTAGCGGCTTCGCTGGACACTCTCGCGCCATGCCAGAAGCAGTGCGCCGGAGACAATGAAACCGGCGCCGAGCCAGCCCGTCCACGCGGGGAGTTCGCCGAAAGCAGCAAAATCGTAGAGCGCGGCGAACACCAGGGTGGCGTAGAAAAACGGGATAGCGAAGCTCGCCTCCACGCGGATCATCGCCCAGACGAAACAAACCTGCGCCGCCACCATGGTCGCGCCGACACCGAACAGCAGGGCCCATTGCAACGGCTCCGGCGCCGTCCAGACGCCTGCCGCCGCCATCAACGAGATGGCGGTGCCGATCAGGTTGTTGATGAGCAGAATGCGAAGCGCCGGTTCCCAACCGCTCAGGCGCTTAATCAAGATCGCCTCGGTGCCCATGAAGAGCGCCGCGGCAAGGGCGATCAGCGCGGCGATCTGAAAGGCATCCGTTCCAGGCTGAATGAGAATAACGGCTCCAACCATGGCTATGGCCGCAGCCGACCAGCGCCACGGGCCGACACGCTCTCCAAGCAGGGGAATGGCCAGCACCATGGTGACGAGCGGAGAGAGAAAACTGATGGCGGTGGCTTCGGCGAGCGGCATCAAGACGGCCGCGGCGAACAGGCATGAAGTGCCGGCCCAACCGCACAAGGCGCGCGACAGGTGCGTGCCCCAGGCAGCGCCGGCAAAGCCCGGCCGGCGGATCAGGGCGAAGGGCGCGAGGCAGGCCAAGCCAAAGACGAAGCGGCCGGCGGTGATCTGCAGGGGATGAAGTTCAGCACCGCCGATGCCGCGCCCGAGGGCTTTCGCCAGGAGGGTACTTGCGGCAACAAGCGCACAGGCGCCGATCATCAGCAAAGCACCGACCATGGCATTTTTCTGGGCGTTGCTGCGGACGCTTGCGGTGTCGGGGGCGCTCATCGCAGATGTCTATCCGGTCGATGACGCGCTATGCGGCGGCGGCAATCTGCGGATTGAACCCGATCGCATCGAGTTTGTCGTAAACAGCTTGCGCCTCCGCCGCACTCAACGGCATGAGCGGCGGCCGTGTCCGCGCCCATTGCTGATCGCCCGAGGCGCGCGCCACCACCGACTTCAATGCGGGGATTGGCGCATAGTCGGCAAGGACGCCGCGCACCCGGTTGAGTTCTTCCTGCAGGGCGTCGGCGTTGTCGGCCTGCCAGTTGCGGTAGAGCGCGTCGATGCCGGCCGGATTGATGTTGGCAATGGCGGAGATGCAACCCGCCCCGCCGTTGCGCATATTGGCGAGCAGGAACGCTTCGGATCCGACGAACATGCGGAAGCCTGGAAAATTGTCGAGTACCGCCTTGGTGTTCGCCCAGTCGCCGGAGCTGTCCTTGATGCCAATGACCGTGTCCGGGTAGCGCTTGATGAGGCGCTCGATCAGAGCGAGCGGGATCGGCACCTGGGCGATGGGCGGAATGTGGTAGAGATAAATCTTGAGCCGGTCATTGCCGACGCGCTCGATGACCTCGGAAAAGGCCGCAAACAGGCCATCGTCGCTCACGCCCTTGTAGTAGAAGGGCGGCAGCATCAGGACGCCGCCGCAGCCAAGTTCCGCGGCCCGCCCCGACAATCTGACCGTATCGGTTATCGCACAGCAGCCCGTGCCCGGCATCATGCGCGCGGGGTCGATGCCATCGTCGACAAGGCGTTCGAGCACATCGATGCGCTCATCGACCGAAAGGGAGTTGGCCTCCGAATTTGTGCCGAACACCGCAAGCCCGCAGTTCTGCGACAACAGCCAGCGGCAGAACTGCGCAAGGCGTCCCGCGTCCGGCGACAAGTCCTCGCGAAACGGCGTCACCACCGGCGCGAACACGCCTGAAAAACCCTCGCTCATGTCATTCAATCCTTCATCGGTTCCGCACTGGTGCATCGCTCAGCCCTTCTGCCATAAATGTCCAGCGCCGCGAACGCCAGCGAAAATCATTGACGGTAGCGATACGAGCGTGCGTCGTTGGATCCTGACCCTAGGCGCGAAACGAACGGAAGGACAACACGGTGAAACTGCAGGACACGATCGCCCTTGTGACGGGCGCCAATCAGGGACTTGGCAAATGCTATACCGAAGAAATGCTGCGCCGAGGCGCGGCGAAGATTTACGCCTGCGGCCTGACGCTTGAAAGCCTGGAGCCCCTGACAGAGGCACATGGCGAGCGCATCGTACCCCTAAAGCTTGACGTGACGAACCGCGCCGACATTGCCGCCGCCGTCGATCGGGCGCGCGACCTGACCGTCCTCTTCAACAATGCCGGTGTGCTGGCCGGCACCGGGCTGATGGAAGCCGGCTCCTGCGCGTCGTTCCGCCATGAAATGGACGTCAACGTCTTCGGCCTTGCCGATATGTCGCTGTCGTTTGCGCCGGTCATTGAGGGCAATGGTGGCGGTGCCATCATCAACATGCTGTCAGTGGCATCGCTTGCCAACTTCCCGCCCTTCGGCACCTATTGCGCCACGAAGGCCGCCGCCATGTCGATCACCAACTGCCTGCGCTACGAGCTCAAGGACAAGGGCATTGGGGTATACGGCATTTATGCCGGGCTCATCGACACGCCACTCATCCGCGATTTCAAAGGCGAAAAGTCAAAGCCCGAAGACATCGCGGCGATTGCCATGGCGGCGGTCGAGGACGGTGTCGCTGACATCGACACGGACGCCCGCGCCCGCGATGTGCGCCACCTGCTCGGCGGCGATCCGGGGCCGCTGCAGCGCATTCAGCACGAGAAGGCGGATGCGTTCCTGGAGATGCAGGGGTAGCTGTAGTGCTACCGCCCCATCGCCTGATGGATGAGGCCGCTCAGGCGCCAGTCATCGCCGTGCGGCGAGAAAACGAGCTTCAGGCTCGACCAGGGGGTGGTGCCGCTGGCGGTTCGGGTTTGGGGGAAGTGAAATTCGGCCACGATCGAAGTGCCGTAAACCTCGCCCGTGTTGTCCGTGCCGTCCGCCGGGGCAATCGTGCAGTTGAAACCGGCCTGGGGCGCGTATGCATAGTCGCGGTCGTAGACATAGCGCGTGTAGTAGGTGTTGAAGTCCGCCTCGACGACAATGTCAGTTTCGGCGTTGGTGCTGTTCCAGAATCGGGCAAAGCCGTCGGAGAGAAGCTGCGCCACTTCCCGGCGCTGAAGGACCACATCGTTTACCTGGTCGATGAACGGCTCCGGCGAGAACCGCAGGCCCAGTTCGGGATGAACATGGTCGGCGAGTGCATAAAAGTTGCGGTGCTTCAGTAGCCGAAGGATCTCACGCGCGTCGGCACCGATGAGAGTCGCGGCGGTACCGGAGGGCACTTCAATGCGGCCCGACAGGGCGGTACTGGCGGGATGGAGGCCAGGACCCTGAGGCGCGTTTTGCGCGTCGGACAAAAGCTTCGCGATCTGCGCGGTCCATAGGTACTGCGGCAACGTCTCCGCGGACTCGGCGTCAAGCGGAGCCGCGCCGCCGCCGTCAAACTCCTGACTGGTGCGCGTGCTTTCCAGCTCCTGGCCGTGCCGGTCGAAAAAGCGCTCCGTGCGGGTTTGCGAGCGCTCGACCTGAAGAACGCTGCTCATATGCGTCGCGAGCGAACCGTCGGGACGGTAGCAGAATTCATCGATATGCTGCGCGGCGCCGTCGCGCGAGAGATAAAGCCGGTTGAGCGCGGCGATGCTACCGTTGGCCAGATAAACGCGCAGGGCACACTGGCCGCCAGCGGGGTCGGGCGGCGTTCCGGTCCACGTCTCACACGCCGTGCCGGCGTAGTAGCACTGCACCTCGGTTTGCGAAAACGGCGCCGCAACACGCGGCTCTACGATGCGCTGGCAGGCGCGGTGCGCCTCGCGGGCGTTCGACAGATCATCCGCACGCGCGGCCGGGCCTTGCGCAAGCAGCGTCAGCAGGGCGCCCGCCTGCACGATCATGAATGCTCTCAAACGGCCGTTGTTGCGCACGTCCGGCTCCGTTTTTCCGATCCCATCTTGCCCGCGATTTCGCGCGATAGCAGACGGTAATGCCGCAGTGCGGTATGCCGCAACACATGGTGTTGAAGAAGGTAAACCGCGTGGGGGTCGGCGTATGCGGGGTACGCAACGGCGGCTGGAGGGTCGGTTCAATTCATATAAAAGTTTACGAAATTTCAGCACTTCCGTGAAACGGTGACGATTGTCGCGAAAAGGGCAGGCGACAAAGAGTTGATCAGAAATGACCAGATCAGATTCCGAACCTGCGGAATCGGTGCCCTTGTGTGCTTCTCCGGACGCCACCTGTAAACCGGATTTTGAAGCCGACCTGCAGCGCCTTTTTCAATCGGACGAACGCTCGCTGGACCTGCTGCTTGACCTGTTGGGCAGCGATGCAACCCGTATCGATGAAGCATGGGCCGCCTCATACCTGCGCGCCATCGGGGTGCATGTGCGAAAAACGCTGTCATCGCCACGTTATTCCGAACCGCTTGAACGGATCGCCGCACAGTTGCGGACCGCCGCAATCGCAAATGCCGATCCGCTTGCGGCATTGAAGGGAAGCGACCGGATTTTCTGCGAAGCGGCGGCGGAAATCTCCTATCTGGCGATCACCGGCCTCGACGAGGAGACGGCGGCGCAGAAAGTCGCGCGAACGCTCATGGCGGCAGGCCATGAACTGCCGGCCTTCAGCGGCGATGCACGCGGCTGGATGCGGCTTTATGCATGGCGCCAGAACCTGCGCAAATGGAAAAAGCCCGAACACCTCTTCACCGCCTATCAGGCCGCACTCGCACAGCGCAAGGCCCGGCACACCTAGGCCGTTTCGCGTTCAAATGGAAACTGCCCAGGCTGCCGGAGTTAGGGGGTCGCAAGAGCGCGCGACATTATCTACAGTTGCGTTCGACCGATGGTTAGGGGGATATGAAACCCGGATTTGGGGACCACAGAGCGATCATGATTGATACATCGCGAAAGGCGACGGGAGCTATCGGCAGCGCAAACCGCTTGCTGCACAAACTTGCCGACCAGTCGGGAACTTTTCTTGTCGACGGCTTTCATCTGCTCGCGCTGTTCGCGATCGGCGCGGCGACCGTGTGGGCGGCGGTTTCGGCATTTCTCGGGATGGTGGCATCCGGCCATGTCACGATTGACGATCTGCTCCTCCTGTTCATCTATCTTGAAATCGGCGCCATGGTCGGCATCTACTTCAAAACCAACAGGATGCCGGTGCGGTTCCTCGTCTATGTTGCCATCACCGCCCTGACGCGGCACCTGATCGTTGTCATAAATGCCTCGCACGGTTCAACCGCTAGCTCGCTGCCGGAGTACAATGTGCTCGTCATATCCGCGGCCATTGTCATACTCGCCGCCGCCATCCTCATCATCCGTTACGCGTCGTGGAAATACCCCTCCGGCGCGGTCGCCCGCGATGACGCCGACCTGACGGACGCGGACAGCACCTGAGCACAGCCGCCCGGATCCTCACATCTCTTCATTCTAGCTATCTTCATTCAGGCGCCTGAGCAGCGCTGCCAGGGTCTCAAGTTCGGTTGCGCTGTAACGGTTCTCGAAACGCTCTTCGATAACACCGCCGTATACCCGCCACATGGCGCGGCGCACGTCGCGACCGGCACGGGTAATGAGCACCTCCGTGCCGCGCGCATCGTCGGCGCTTGGCTGCTGGCGCACGAGACGGGCCTCTGCCATGCGCTCAACAATGCGCGATACGTTGTAGCGCTCCAGCAACATGCGGCGGTGGATGTCGCGGTGACGCAGACGCCCGTCGGGCGACCACTCCAGTTCGCGCAGAATGTCATACCAGACAAGCGGCGGGTGCCCGGCCTGCTTGAGCGCGCGCTCGGCGGCGTGCAACACGCCCTGTGTGCCACGCACAAGCTCAATCCAGGCGCGCTGCGACACATCTCCCGGCCCGTCCATAGTGCACTATTCCATATTATTGCAATTACAATAAATAATATACATATATGATGCAATTGCAACAATATTGGAAAACCAATGAGCCAGTCCCTCACTTTGATCAGCCACACCCTGTGCCCCTACGTGCAGCGCGCGGCAATATCGCTATGCGAAAAAGGCGTACCCTTTGACCGGGAATATGTGGATCTCAGCCGCAAACCGGAGTGGTTTTCCGCGGTGTCGCCACTCGGCAAGGTTCCCGTACTTCTGGTCGATGACCGGCCGATATTCGAATCCGCCGTCATTCTTGAATTTCTGGAGGAAACGCAGCCCAACCCCCTGCATCCGGAATGCGCCCTGGAGCGCGCCGAACACCGCAGCTGGATCGAATACGGCTCTGCGCTTTTGAACGACATTGCGCGGTTCTATTCGGCTGGAGATGTGGCGGCATTCGAGGCGGCGAGAACCGCAATCGCGGGGCGCTGGCAGCGCATCGAGACGCAGCTCGGTACCGGACCGTGGTTCGCAGGCCGGCGCTTCGCGCTGGTCGATGCCGTCTACGGCCCGGTATTCCGCTACTTCGATACCTTTGACGCAATCGGCGACTTTCGATTCTTCTGCGAGACACCTAAAACCGATGCCTGGCGCCGTCATCTGCGCAATCACCCATCGGTACGTACAGCGGTTACGGAGGACTATGGCACGCTCCTGCACGGCTTCCTTGAACGGCGCGGTTCGCACTTGTCGCGGCACATGGCGGCGTGAGACACTGGCAGACGCGTCCGTCACTTTCCGGTGCCGGTCGCCGCGGCCATATAGTCCAGGTTACGATCTGTGACCACCGACCGCTCCGTTTCCTCGACTACAAGAGCCGACAAGCCAGTACGCATGGAAACCGAACGCGCAGAGGAACTCCACGACCAGGCGTTCGATTTCTATCGGCAGGGCGATCTGGATTCCGCACTCGCCACGGTGGAGCGGTCGCTGCTGGAAGATCTGACCTGGTCGACGAGCCACGCCACCCACGCTCTCATTCTGGCCGCCAAGGGCGACGAACGCGCCGCCGAACGCGCCGCCCGCGCCGCCCTCAAGATCGAACCGAAATACGCCTATGCGCATTTTGCACAAGGTGTTGTGCTGGTGGAGCGCGGCCGGTTCGAAGACGCCGAAAAAGCATTCGAACATGCGGTGCGCTACGACGGTTCATCGAGCGACTCTCTCATCCAGCTTGGACTGTGCCGGTGGCACCTTGGAAAGAACGAGCTGGCGCGGCGCGATTTCGAGCTCGCCGTGAGGCTCGATGCGAAAGATGCGCGCGCGCCGCACTATCTCGCCTCCATGGCGCTTGAGGCGCACGATCCAGAAGCCGCGCTCAAATGGGTGGAAGACGCCCGCGCCCTTGAGCCGGACAATCCTGAAAGTGCCGCGCTCAAGGCCGAAACGCTGTGGGAACTCGGCCGACAGTCCGCCACACTTGAATGGCTGGATACCTGGTCCAAGGAACATCAGGGCCAGGTCTGGCCGCGAGAAATGGCGGCGCGATGCGCGCTTCAGATGGACCGCGAGGACGAAGCACGCGACTGGCTCGACGCGGCCCGCAAGATCGATCCGAACCGGCCGGACCTTCTGCTTCTCGATGCAGCGATATCCGCAAGCGCCGGCGACACGGATGCCGCACTTGCCGTACTGGAGCAACTGATCGAGGCGCAACCGCGCGATCTGGACGGTTTGAACTACCGTGCGGCCCTGTTGCACGATGCCGGACGAGCGGGCGAGGCGGCAGCGCTATGTGAACGGGCGCTGGCGATCGATCCGGCAAACGCCGATGCGCGGGCCACACGCGCGCGCTGCCATCTCGCAGCTGGAGAGTATGATGCCGCGCAGGCGCTCGCGCTCGCGTTGAAGTCCGACCACCCGGACGATGAAAACATCGACGATATCCTCACCGCCATTCAATGGCGCCGCTCGCCGCTGACGCGGTTGTTCAACGATCCGGGCTGGCGCGCATTTCTGATTACCGCCGTCCTGCTCGCGGCCATGTTGGGCTATGTGGCGTGGACCGGCGGGCTGCTGCGCTAGACCGCTTCAGGATCATATGAATTCGTTTGACCGGCAGCGTTGCGGCGCTTGCCCGGTACACTGCATCTCGCTCACGCCGCGCTCGCGTCTTCACGACCGGATTTCACCGGCGCGTTTTCACTGCGTGAGGGTGCGTGAAGGGAACCGGAGCGGGCGTGAGCCATGCCGTATGTCTTCACCTAAGCAGCTGATACCACATCATCTTTCTGCCCAGACATCGTGCTTTCGATTGACATGCACGGACGCAAAGCCGGCGTAGACTCTTCCTTACCGAGCTGGGCCGATGGCCGTCGTTCACCGCCACCGGCCCGCGCAATAAGCCGGTTCCATACTGCTAATTCCCAGTGCCCGCAGCACCTGTTGCGGGCGGAGGAAAGCTCGCGGCTCAGCCCCGGGCAACGGCACCGGTTTTCCTGCACTCGGGAACAGCAGATCGTCCGATCTCGGGCGGTCGCACCCCGCAAACTCCGAAGGACACAGGAAAATGAAGATGCATGCACTGAAACTCACCCTCGCCACCGCCGCCCTGTTGGGAGCCACGGGCCTCGCCTTGGCCGAAGACACGCGTCTGCCCATGCAGACATCCCATGACAACTTCGCGGCGCGGTCCGGCTGTGGCCTTTATGGCCCGTGCTACCGGGTTTCAAACACCGTGCGGCCGCACGGCGTAACGCAGAGCGCGGCGGATCACGACAACCGCCCCGCAATGGTCGGGTTTCATGAAGTACTGGGAACGCATGGCTACATCGCCGGCTATGAAACGTTCAACGTGATCGATTCAATCCGCTGACGTTTCCCTTTTTCTCAACTGACTTGCGCCGGTGCCGCGGACACCGGCGCCTTTTTTTGCCGCAAGATTTGAATTGCGGCATTCTTGCGGGAACTTCGGTTCGCGTTTAGTCTGAAACCATGGGGCGCTTGTGCATCAAAGAGTGTTACCGTTCCGCTGCGGCTGCAAAGCCTCTGGCGGTGCTTTCCTGTGCACTGTTGCTCGGGGCCTGTGCGAGTGAGCTTGCGCAGCCGTGGATTTCGAGCGAACCCTCAAGCCCCTACTTTGTCGAGACGCCGGCCAGCACACCTAATTCGTTTCCGATACTTCAGCTCTCGACCTACGATGAGGACAACTGGCAGCATGTCAGCCGGCGCGGCGAAACGCAGTACGATCAGGTTGTGGTCAGTCAGGCGCCGGCGATAAGTGCGAGAGGGCAATTCTCAGCCTCGGGCCTGTTCCGCAGAGTGAATTTCGATGCCAACGCCTGCCCGACGCTGCGCTGGCGCTGGCGGGTTTCATCGGTGCCCTTGAGCGCACGCCTCGACACCTGGGAGGGCGACGATGTTGCCGCTTCGATCTCCATCCTGTTTGGCGACCCGCGATCGTTCGAAAATCCGCAGCCCGTGCCGACGCTCAGATATGTATGGACCGGCATGAATGCCGAAGTCGGCGATGTCGTTGTCAACCCGCACATGACCAACGCCGTGCGCAATGTCGTCGTGCGCCGTGGCGATGTAAGGCTCAACCAATGGGTCAGCGAGGAGCGCGATCTGGCAGCGGACTATATGCGCGCCTTCGGCAGACCGCCCTCGGACACCGTACATGCGGTGGCGATCTTCACCGACAACGACGATACCGGAGAGCCGGCGAGCGCCCACTACGGCGCCATCGAAGTGGTGTGTCGCTCAGAGAATGCGGCCAGCGGCGCGTCCGGCGATCACTCAGACCCCGGCAAACAGCAGGCCTTCGGTCTTTGAGCCGGTATTGCGAAGCTCAATGAGCGGCTGGTAGTCCGGATCATTGTACCAGGCGCTCGCGGCTGCCTCGTCGGGAAACTCGATGAGGATCGTCACCGTCTGCGCGGCACGATCACCCTCAATGTTCTTCGATTCCCGGCTTGCGGCCAGAACGCGGCCGCCATGTTTTTCAAGCAGCGCCTTGGTCGGAGGTCCGTATGCCTCGCGGAAGGAGCTGTCCCATTCGTCCATTTCGAAAATGATGTATGCCGCCATGATGTGCCTGTCCTTTCGAAGATGCTTTTTTCTGAGAGAGATTAGTCACGCAAACGCATGACCCGCAGCCACGGTTTTCACCACGCGGATCACATCTGCGTGTGAAAGACATTCCCGTTCCTGGTGAATATTGGTGCGGATGGAGGGACTTGAACCCACACTTCCTTACGGAAACCAGATTTTGAATCTGGCGCGTCTACCAGTTCCGCCACATCCGCACTCAGAGTTTACGCACCTAGTAGTCTCTCATCCGGTGCGCGGCGCGATCATAAGCGCGCGCCGTCGGGCGTCAATGCTTTTTGCGCTGTCTGTGAGCCGCATCACATGCGCTCCCGGCGGACCGCGTTATATCAGCATAATCACAACGCAGCCCGCGACCACTCAAAGGGAAAACACTCATGTGCTATTACGAATATGTCTGGACCGGCCTTTATTACTCCTACCAGTTTGTCTGCTTCTAGACTCACACGAAAACGACGTATCAGCGGCCGCCCGACATAACCTGCCCGGCAGCCGCATTTCGTTGTGCGATATCGGCAAACATCACCGTTGGCTCCGCCGGGGCAACCTGCTATGAGGCGCACCATGCTGCGCCGCCTTTACAACTGGACCCTTGAACTCGCGCGCCATCGCCATGCGACGCGTGCGCTGGCCCTGATCGCCTTCATTGAAAGCTCCATCTTCCCGATCCCGCCCGACGTGGTGATGATCCCCATGGTGATCGCGCAACGGGCGAAAGCTTGGATCATCGCCGCGGTCGCAACCGTATCGTCGGTGATCGGCGGGCTAGCGGGTTATGCCATCGGCTTTTTCCTGTTCGAAGCCGTTGGACAGCCGCTGCTTGAGCTCTACGGCTATGGCGACAAGTTCACCGAATTTGCCGGCCGCTATAACGAATGGGGCGCCTGGATCGTGTTCATCGCCGGCGTCACCCCGTTCCCCTACAAAGTGATCACCATCGCCAGTGGTGTCACGGCACTTAACCTGCCAGTCTTTATCCTGGCCAGCATCGTCGCGCGGGGCTTGCGGTTCTTCGTGCTTTGCGGACTGCTTTACTGGTTCGGCCCGCCGATCCGCGACTTTGTCGAGAAGTATCTGGGTCTGGTGGCAACCGCCTTCGTGATCCTGCTGATCGGCGGTTTTGTGGTTGCGAAATACGCGTTTTAGGAAAGAGCACTGTGACATGAGTAGCGCGACGGAAAGTTTATCGATTGTGGAAGGCAGCCGCAGCCGCCTTGCTGCCGCGGCAGTGTTTGCGGGCTCGACGGCAACCATTCTCGGCGCCTGGGCGTTTGAGCACATCGGCGGGCTTGCGCCCTGCCCGATGTGCCTGACCCAGCGCTGGTTTCACTATGCCGCCATTCCCCTGGCGCTCGTACTTTTCGTTCTGACGTATCGCGGCGGCAGCTCGGGTGTGGTGCGCGGCGGGCTGGTCCTTTGCGCTCTTATCCTGCTGGCAGGCGCCACCTATGCGGCTTATCACGCCGGCGTCGAATATCACTGGTGGGAAGGGCCGCAGGCCTGCTCGGGCGGCGGCATGTCGAGCGACGGCGTTCTGCCCAATCTCAATTCGCTCAATGTGGTGAGCTGTACCGAGGCTGCCTGGACCCTGTTCGGCATATCGCTCGCGGGTTACAACGTGCTGTTGTCAATCGCGCTCGGCGCCATCGCATTGTGGGGCGCGCGCGCGGCTTCCTGAACGGCTATTACGAAGAGAAATACACTGCGGCCATGATGATAATGACCGCGACAAACTGCAGTCCGACGCGCCAGCGCATAAGCATCTGTGATCTGTTGGCGCTGCCGCCACGCATCATGTTCCACAAGCCCATGAGCAGCACACAGGCCACCGCGGCCAGAGCGAAGGGAACAAGATTTGAAAAGAACCAGTCCATGCATCACTTTCTAAGCTTTCATCAGCCATAAAGCCAGCGTCGCCAGCGGGCTTGTCTGGTCAGTCGCCGACGGCGCCCATGAAGGCGTTGAAGGCGCGGCGAGGGAGGATGCGCTTCAACAGCAAAAGCGCGTGCGTCGGCACGGTGACATAGTAGTTGGGCTTCGGATTTGCGCTGGTCAGGGCATGGCGCAGTTTTGCGCACACCGCCTCCGGGCCGAGCTCGAACGGCGCCGAACCGGCGGTCTCCAGACGTTTGAGTTGCCTCTCGTATTCTTCGCGGTTTGCGGATCGCTCGACATCGATGTGCTTTTGAAAATGCTTGAGCGCGTTTTCGCGAAACTTCGACGTAATCGGGCCCGGAGCAATCGAAACGACATGAATGCCGGTGCCCTTGAGTTCAAGGCGCAGGGTGTCCGTCAGCCCCTCCAGTGCGAATTTGGATGCGACATAGGCCCCGCGCCCGCGCAAGGGAACGAACCCGAGGATGGACGAGTTCTGCACAATCCGCCCGGCACCGTTCGCCCGCATGAGCGGCAGGAGGCGCCGCGTCAGATCATGCCAGCCAAGGACATTGGCTTCGAATTGCTGGCGCAGCGCTTCCACGGGAAGATCTTCAACGGCGCCCGGCTGCCCGTAGGCACCGTTGTTGAACAGCGCGAAAAGCCGGCCGTCGAGGAGGTGCGAGATTTCTTCGGCGGCTGCCGCGATGGTGGCAGGCTGTGCATAGTCAAGCAGCACCGTTTCAAGCCCGTCGCGGACAAGCTCGCGCATGTCGTCATCACGCCGCGCCGTGGCGATAACGCGCCAGCCACGCTTATGAAGATCGAGAGCGCAGTGCCGGCCGATCCCTGTCGAACAACCGGTTATGACGATGGAATTCGAAGTGCCCCCGCCCACCATTTGCACGCTCAATTGCCGCCTTCGAGCAACCGGCGCGCAATGACCTGGGCCTGGATCTCGCCGGCACCTTCAAAAATGTTGAGAATGCGCGCGTCGCACAGCACCCGGCTCACCGGAAACTCCAGCGAGAAGCCGTTGCCGCCATGGATCTGCAGCGCATTGTCGGCGGCCGCCCAGGCAACACGGGCGCCAAGCAGCTTCGCCATGCCGGCTTCGAGATCGCAGCGCCTTCCCTCGTCTTTCTGACGGGCGGCGAAATAGGTGAGCTGGCGCGCCACCATGATCTCTACCGCCGACATGACAATCTTGTCGGCAACACGCGGAAAGGAAATTATCGGTTTTGCAAACTGCACGCGGTCGCGGCCATAGGCGAGCCCGAGCTCAAGTGCGTTCTGCGCGACACCGATGGCCCGCGCGGCGGTCTGGATCCTGGCGGACTCAAACGTCTGCATGAGCTGTTTGAAGCCCTGGCCTTCGACGCCGCCCAGAAGGTTTTCCGCCTTGACCTCAAAATCGTCAAAGGCGATCTCGAACTCCTTCATGCCGCGATAGCCAAGCACCTCGATTTCACCGCCGCTCATTCCCTGGGCCGGGAACGGGTCGGCATCGTTGCCGCGCGGCTTTTCGGCAAGGAACATGGAGAGACCGCGATAGCCCTTCTCATCGGGGTCGGTGCGGGCCAGCAGGGTCATGACATCGGCGCGCACCGGATGGGTGATCCATGTCTTGTTGCCGGTCACCCGGTAGACGTCCCCGTCGAGCACCGCACGGGTGCGCAGCGATGCGAGATCGGAGCCGGTGTTGGGCTCGGTGAACACGGCCGTCGGCAAGACTTCGCCCGATGCTATGAGCGGCAGCCATTTTTCCTGCTGTTCAGCCGTGCCGCCGCCGATAATCAGCTCTGCGGCAATTTCCGCGCGCGTGCCGAGCGAGCCGACGGCGATGTAGCCGCGCGACAGCTCTTCGGATACGACGCACATGGATTCCTTGCCGAGACCGAGGCCGCCGGACTCTTCGGGCAGCGTCAGCGCAAATACGCCGAGCGATGCCAGCTCTTCGATCAGTTCAAGCGGTATGTAGTCGTTCTGGAGGTGCCAGGTTTGCGCATTCGGCACGACCTTTTCATCGGAAAAGCGGCGCATTTCCTCGCGCATCTGCTCCAGTGTTTCATCGAGCGCGGCGTTGCCGATGGTGGATGCCCCGTCCTGCTCTTCGATCAGGTCGCACATGCGTGCTCGCGCATCGCGTGTGTTTCCCTGGCGCAGAAAAACCGCCACCGCGGGGGTCGCGGTCATGGCGCGCATATCGGCTTCGTCGAGACCGAGATCGTACGGGCGCACAATCTCCGTCTGGTTCATGGGGATACCACCCGCCATCTGATTGAGATATTCGCCAAAAGCAATCTGGATGATGAGGGCTTCGATTTCACCGAAGCGGCCCTGGTCCTGCAGCCGCTCAGCGTATGTCGCCATCTGGCGCAGCGCTTCAACATAGGTGGCAAACCACGCCAGACCGTGCACCGCGTGCTGTTCCGCCTCCAAAGCGGCGGCCGACAGCCGGCCTGCGTCCGTGACCTGCTCGGCGATGCGCGTGCGCGCCTTGTGGTAGAGCACGCCAGCCGCATCGACCGCCTGATGCGCAAGATCGATGAGGTTGTCTTTGGCAAGCCCGGTTGCGGTGTCGTGCGCGGCCATGCTCATGGCGTCGCCTCCTGAAATACGGATCCCCGTGTCGGCGCTCCCTATAGCATGAACTTGTGCAGTGCAAAATATCGCGCTTTAGCGGGGGGCAACCAGTTCAAGCCTTACCGGTTCGGGTGGATTGCGCGCGCGGGTTTGTGCTGCGGTAAAAGGCGCTGGGGGCTGCGGAAAGGCGCCGTTTCAGCCAAGCCTTGTCATCGGCCTGACCGGCAAAGCGGCCGGGTTCGTAGATGTCCGGCGGAAACTTCGGCGCAACGTCTTCAAGAAAATCCGCGATCAAATGGCCGGATGTCCCGGAAATCGTCACGCCATGGGAGTTCATCCCCGTGCACAGCCACAATCCACCAATACCCGGTGCAGGACCTACAAACGGGTTGCCGTCGGGCGTAAAGGCTTCCGGCCCGTTCACAAAGCTGCGAACCGGCGCTGTGGCAAAAGCTGGAAAGAGTTCTGCCGCGCCCTCGAAATAGGGCGCGAATTTGTCCCAGTTTTCGTTGAGCAGGGAGAACGAAAATGGATCCGGCAGATCGGCCGTTTCAAGGGTCAGTGCGTCTTCGTCGAAACAGCCGAGCAATACACCACCGACCTCCTCGCGGCCATAGATCAGGTCCGCCGGAGAGATAAAGGACGGTGTTGCCGGTCCGAGACGCGGCGCGACATCGAGGATGATATAGAAGTGCTCGCAGCCGCCTTGCGCAAGCGTTATGCCGTGATCTTCAACAAGCGTCTGCGACCACAAGCCGGCACAGACCACGACGTCGTCGAAGTCGAGGGATTCGCCGCCGCTCAGCACCCCGCTGACTTTAGCATTTTCCACTTTCAGCCCGCTCACCGGCGCTTGTTCGTGCACCAGTGCCCCGCGTGCCCGGGCCGCACGGGCAAAAAGCGCCACAAGGTCAGCCGGATTGACACGACCTGACAGGGGATTGAACCAGGCCCCCTGCAGTACAGAGCCGTCGAGCAGCGGGTGGCGCTCGCCCGCTTCGCGGGCGCTCAGCATCGGCGCATCGAAGCCGCGCTCGACGGCTGGGCGGTGAAACGCCTCGAAGCTCTTCAACACCTGCGTGTCGCGCGCCAGGAACAGCCGCCCTGTGCGGCGCCAGCCCGATGTCAGATCGGTTTCTGCTTCAAGACGCGCGATCAGGTCGAGGAGATAGAGAACGCCTGAATCGTTGTCGTCCACCGGTTTCCAGGTGATGTTGCCGGCCGAATGCCATGTCGTTCCGGAGCCGAGTTGATCGCGTTCAAACAGATGCACCTCGCCGAGGCCGCGCTCCGCAAGGTGGAACGCGACACTGCAGCCGGTGACACCCCCGCCGATGACCGCTATGCGTCTCATGCTGTCACGTTAGTTTATGCCATTGGCAGGCGCACTAATTTTGTCACTTGGCGGCGTTAATGCGATACCATGCGCACCGAGCAAGGAGAAGGCCAGCCGAAATGAGCAGTAAAGCGTGCCGCGTACTCATGATTTACCCGCGCTTTAATCCAGGGTCGTTCTGGAATTATCGCGCCACATGCGAATTGATCGGCTCCAAACATCCAGCGCCGCCGCTTGGACTGATCACTGTGGCGGCCATGTTGCCGCCGACGTGGGAAGTGCGCCTGGTCGACCGCAATACGGCCGAAGACACCGACGCCGACTATGACTGGGCCGACATGGTCATGACCGGCGGCATGCTGCCGCAACAGTTGGACGCACTGGAAGTCATCGAAAAGGCGCGCAAAGCACACACGCCGGTCGTCGTCGGCGGACCCGACGCGACGTCCAGCCCGCATATGTATAAAAGCTCCGACTTCCGGGTGCTCGGCGAGGTGGAAGACATCATTCCGGATTTCGTCGCCGCATGGGACGCGGGTGAGCGGTCGGGTACTTTCGAGGCCGCGAAGTTTCAGGTCGACGTCTCGCAAACTCCGATACCGCGCTATGATCTTCTCAATCTGAAGGACTACTTTCATATCAACGTGCAGTTTTCGCGCGGTTGTCCGTTTCAGTGTGAGTTTTGCGACATAATCGAACTCTACGGGCGCGTGCCACGGACCAAACAGCCCGACCAGGTGCTTACTGAACTCGACCGGCTCTACGATATGGGCCATCGCGGGTTTGTGGATTTCGTCGACGACAATCTGATCGGCAACAAAAAGGCCCTCAAGGTATTTCTGCCGAAACTCATCCAGTGGCAGAAGGACCACGGCGATCCGTTCATGTTTTCAACGGAAGCATCGCTCAATCTGGCCGATGACGACGAGTTGCTTGGGATGCTGCGCGAGGCGCTTTTTGTCGTGCTGTTCATCGGCATTGAAAGCCCCGACCCCGATGTCCTCGCCGCGACCCAGAAGAAGCAGAACACACGGCGCGATATTGCCGAAAGCGTCCGGCGGATTTACGACGAAGGCATCTTTGTAGTCGGCGGTTTCATCGTCGGATTTGACGAGGAGCCCGGCAGTGTGGCGGGCCCGGTGCTGCAACTGCTGGACGACGCCGGTATCGCCGTGGCCATGGTCGGCCTGCTCTACGCGCTGCCCAATACACAGCTGACAAACCGGCTGATCCGAGAGGGCCGGCTGTTTGAAGGACACGATGATTCGAAGGGAAGCGCCGACCAGTGTACGGCCGGCATCAATTTCGACACGCAGCGGCCGCGCGTCGACATTTTGCGCGATTATCTGGAGATCATCGAAGAGGCCTATAAGCCGGAAAACTATATGAAGCGGGTGCGCGAGACGGGCCTTGCGCTCAAGGTGAGGGGGCGCGCTGCACGAATGCGCCCGGGCCATATGCGTGTTGATTTGAGGCTGTTTTCGAATCTCGCCTGGAACATCACCCTAAATCGTCCGGACATGCGCCGCGAATTCTGGAAGACGCTGACTTTCATCATACTGCGCAATCCCAACGCCGGCGTCCAGGTCGGGATGATGCTGGCGCTTTACGCGCATCTTGGACCGTTTGCGCAAAATGTCGCCGGTCTCATCAAAGAGCAGATCCGCCAGATTGAATCGGGCGAGTGGCAGGCCCCGGAACGGGTCGGGCTCTCGGCGCTCAAACCACTGGCGTCGCAGCAGAAGTCGCTTAGCAAAAAGGCCGCCGCCATGTCTCATAAAGCCATGGCACAGGCTGCTGAATAGACCCGCCGAATAGACCCCGGGGGGTTTCAGCGTTCGGTCAGCACGATGAAATCGGTACCGCGCCCGGTCTCGATGCTGATGCCGTGATCGGAAATCGCAATAGACGATCCAGGCGTCAGCATGTTGGCGATCCTGGCGCTGATGTCGGCGGGAATGCTGGCTCGATCGAGCGCACGCACCATATCCGTGCCCTCTGCAGGCTCAACCGTAATGCCGGTCCAGCGTGCGTCCGTTCCGTCATGGACAAAATCCATGAGTGTATACATGTGCGTGCCCAGCGGCTCCGCAGCATCGCTGAAAGTGATCGGCGCGTCGAAAATGTCAATATAGTCCTGACGCACATAGATATGCCCGGTGGGCACTTCGCCCTTGCCGGCGAACCGGTGCAGAGTGGCGAGAAGCTCTTCTGAAAACGCGCCGGTTTCGCGAAGCTCGTGATCTTTCTGGAACGCGATGATGGCATTGCCTGTATTCGGACCCATGTAGCCGTCGACTTCGCCCGGTTCGTAGCCGAGTTCGATCAGCAGACGCTGCGTGTCAATCACCTGTTCACGGCCGGTGCGACGTGTAATCAGGATGCGCAGGGGCGAGCTTGATCGCAGTTCGTATTCCTGCGGACCGGGCAACTCGGCTTCAAAATCATAACTCAGCGGTGCGCCTGTTGTCCGTGCCACGTCCGCGCTGCCAGCGGGCATCGGCGCATCACCCGATGCGGACGCCGTGCGCCCGACGAGTGACGGTGGCTGGAAAAGATTGTCGTGCGAAATGGGCGCAGGCTCGGTTTCGCCCCGTGCAACGACAACGTGAATGCCGCGCTCGGTAGTGCTGAAGAGCTCGCGCGCAAACGAATCCGGCAGGCGGACGCATCCATGCGATGCCGGGCGGTTCGGGACGCTGTTCGATGAGTGCAGGGCGATGCCCGACCAGGTCAGGCGCTGCATGAAGGGCATGGGCGCGCGGCTGTATATGTTTGAGCGGTGATGGCGGCGCTTGTCGAGGATCGAGAATATGCCCGATGGCGTTGAATAGCCCGGCCGGCCGGAAGAAACGTTCGAACTGGCCAGGTGGGTGGTGCCGCGGTAGAGCTCGATACGCTGTTTTGAGAGCGACACGACGAGCGTCATCGGATCGTTTTCCGTGACTTCCGCGCGCGCTTCGGCACTTTCGGCCTCGTCCTCATAGGCAAAGGCCGCCTGCGGAAAAAGCCCGCTGCCCGCGAGCAGCAGTGCAGCGGCAACGCAGCCACAACGCAGCGTTGAAATCGAAAACTTGTGGATCAGCATGTGTCCGGTGCCTGGCAAAGCCATCATGATCTTGCCTCTGTTTCGTCTAAACGTTGGCATTATAATGACAATTGCGGCGATTCTTCCAGCTGAGATGTGTTAATTGGTGAACACATTTCGGTAGCGGAACGGCGAGCAAGCCAGTTTAAGCCCGGCGGCTTACCAGAGCGACGCCAAACGCCGTAACTGCAATGCCGCCAATCTGTACGGCGTTGAGCTGTTCGCCGAACAGAAAATACGACATCACGGCCGTAACGACCGGGACGAGATAAAACAACCCGGCAACGCGCGAGACATCGCCGTGCCGGATGATCAGCATAAGCAGCGATACCGCGCCAATCGACAAGACAAGGCAGAGCCAGACCATGGCGAAGATGAAATCCGTGGTCCAATGCACCGTACCCTCTTCCAGCAACCAGGACAGGACGAGCACGGGCACCAGCGCGCCGATATATTGCCATACGGTGCCGGTGCGGATGTCCTGGCCGGTCATGAACGCTTTTTGATACATGCTGCCCGCGGTGATGCCGATGGTCGCAAGCCCCGCACAGCCCAGCGCAATCCAGTCGAGCGGCCAGCCGGCGTCGCCGGTAATGCCGGCCTTGTTCCACAACACCAGAACCAGGCCCGCAAAGCCCAGCGCAATGCCGAGCCACTGCAGGCGCGACACATGCTCGCCAAGCAGCGGGCGCGCGGCGAGCGCCGTCAAAGCGGGCTGCAACCCCGCGACCAGCGCCGACAGTCCGGTCGGCATGCCGCGGCTGATGGCGTAGAACACGCCGCCGAGATAAGTTCCCTGAATAAGGATGCCGACAATCATGTTATGGGCGCACTGTTTCGGCGTCGCCGGCCACACCGCGCGGGTGGACAGGGCGATGATGACGAGCAGGACCGCAACGATTGAAAACCGGTAACTCAGAAACGTGAACGGCTCCGCGTAAGGCAGTCCCCACGTGGCGCCAACAAATCCGGTCGCCCACAAGAATACGAACAGGGCGGGGCTGAGTTTGAGCCACAACGGCGAGGCGCTCACGGCAGGACAGCCTTTCCGGTTACCGGACTGAATGAGGCATCAGCCCCGAAAAAAAATGCTTGTGCACCTTTGATTACACAATGGCCAGCGCTATTTCCATAAGAGCTGGGCGGGCCATATAGTCTCGGTAACGATTGTGGAACGGGTCCAGATGACATCCATTCAGGCGCTTTGGAACGTAGTGCGAGAAGTGCGTCACCGCTTTATTGCCGATGACGGGTTTCCGCTCGCCGGCTCGATCGCGTTCCATACGATCCTCGCGGTGTTTCCGTTCCTGATCATTCTGACAGCACTTGCCGGTTTTATCGGCAATGCGCAGCTTGCGCGCGAAGCGGTGAGTTACCTCATGAGCGTTGCGCCAAACGAACTGATCGAACCTTTCGTGGGTGAGATCGAAGCGCTGCTCAGCGAGCCCCGGTCCGACTTCTTGAGTCTCGGCATTCTGCTCACATTGTGGACCGCGTCGGGCGGCATCAATTCGGTGCGCATCGGCCTCAACCGTGCCTATGGGCTTACCGAGAACCGGCCCTGGTACATTCTCTATGCGCAAAACATCCTGTTCGTTGTGTGCAGCGCGGTGGTGACCATGGCACTTGCTCTGCTGATCGTTTTCGCGCCACTGCTCATCGATGTCGTCAACCGGCTGGTTCCCGCTCTTGAACAAGTGACGGCCTATATCGACCAGCTGCGCATTCCCGTGGCCGTGCTCGTGCTTTTCGCAGGCACCTGCGCGGCGCACTATTTCCTCCCCGCACGATGGCTGAAATGGCGCGACCTGTGGCCGGGCATCGTGTTTACGGTGGCGGTATGGCTGTTCGTTGCCGTCGGATACTCGGTTTACCTGGCCCGGTTTTCCCATTTTGCCAGCACCTATGCGGGACTTGGCGGGCTTATAGCGGGGCTCATCTTTCTCTATCTGATGGCGGCGGTCATGCTGCTCGGCGGCGAAATAAACCGGGCGCTGCGGTTTGTCCGTTCGCGCCGCGATGGCGAGGCCGACGTCTCCGCGCTGGGCGACGAGACCCGTGACAAGAGCGGACATTGGCACCGAAACTGAAGCAGGCTGGCGCGCGGCATCGGTGTGTGTTATATTGAACGAAGGTTCAGTAATTTCCCATTCACCTTTATAATTCAAATGATTATGAACAAATCAACAAATGACTGGAACCGTGGCGGCCTGCCCGTGTGGGCTTACGGGAATCCGCAACTCAGCGAGCTAGAAAAAGAGCGCGTGTTCCGGCGCCACTGGCTGTGCGCCGGTCATGTGAGCGAGATCCCCAACGCGGGTGACTATTTCTGCTTCGATGCAGCAGACGAGCGTGCGCTGGTTATGCGAGGCGCCGACAATGAGATCCGCGTGTTTCACAATCTCTGCCGGCACCGCGGGTCCCGCGTGACGGCGGAACGCTCCGGTCATTGCCGCTCGGCCATCGTGTGCCCGTTTCACGGCTGGAGTTACAATCTCGACGGCTCGCTGCGCACGGTTGCCGCACCGAAATCATTTCCCGATATCGACAAAAGCCGGTTCGGTCTCAAACCGGTAGAGCACGAAATCTGGCATGGTCTGGTGTTCGTGCGCTTTAAGGGCGGCGGCCCCTCTGTTGCCGAAACGATGGCGCCTTTCGAAGCAGAGGCCGCGCCGTATAAACTCGCCGACATGGAGCCGATCGGCGATTATTATGAGGTGCGGCTGCCGATCGACTGGAAGGCTGTCGTCGACATTGACAATGAGGGATATCACGTGCCCATCGGGCACCCCTCCCTTCACCAGTTGTTCGGACCGAACTATGTCGATGAGGCCCCGCGCGGCGGCATCTCACGGTCATTCTCGGCGTTCCAGGAAACCGGCGCGCGGTTGTGGAGCGTGCGGCATTACCTCAATCTCCTGCCGGAGGCGGAGCATCTGCCCGAAAGCCACCGCCGCGCCTGGTTGTACCTTAGTGTGTTTCCGGCATCGGTCCTGTCGTTTTACCCGGACAGTTTCGAGTACTACCAGATGCTGCCCCTCGGACCGGAGGAATGTCTGGTGCGCGGGCGCGAATATGCACTGCCCGATGCGCGCCGTGAAATGCGCGCCGCGCGCTACCTCTGCCAGCGGATCAACAACCACACGTCGAAAGAAGACAACCAGCTCATGATGTGGTTCCGCGAGGGCATGAAGTCGAGCGCATTCGACGGGCTCATTCTGTCGGACCTGGAACGCGGCGTGCGCGCCTATCACGACCAGTTGCGCGAGCTCATGCCGATCCTGGAGCGCGCCGAACCGCCATCGCCGGGTGAGATCGAGGCGGAACTGAACGGGTCCGCCGGAAACTAGAGCTTAATCAGCATTTTCGGCGCTGCTGCGCGCCAAGGTCGAGCGTACAATACGCTGACGGATGAGTTCCGACACCCAGCCGGCAGCGAGGCCGATGGCGGGGTTCCAGACCACGGTGGCGACACCAGCAAGCAGGATCACCGGGCGGCACGAAGGCTTTGCATCGAACAGTCTTGGCGAGATCGCCAGATCGGCGGCGGTGACGATGAGGAGTGCGCCGAGCACGGGCATCGGGATTTGGGCGAGAAGGCCGAGCGTCGCAGATGCCGGCATTAGGGCAAAAGCCAGAAGTATTGCTCCGAGTATCACCACAGCCGCACCGCTGCGCGCTCCAAAACGGTGGTGCGCGGCGAGCCCGCCGGCGCCATGGCACATGGGCAGGGCGCCGAAGGGGGCAAGCAGCAGATTGAACGCGCCCGATGTCACCGCGAGGCGGCGTTCGCTGACGCGGTGAGCGCCCGCCGGCATCAGATCGCGGGCAAGGGCGGCGGTGACGATCACCGCGTTGGTGAGTGTCAAAGGCAGTTGCGGCAGTACGGCAAGACCGAACGCTGTCACAAAATCAGAAGGTTCGGGCAGGGTAAACCATGCGGTTGCATCCGCACCCTCGATCGGCCCGGACCCGGCTCCAAAGACGGCGTTAAGACCAGCGGCACCAGCCACCACCACAAGGGCGGCGGGGCAGTGCGGCAGCCGGCCAAGGCCGATGAGCGCCACAAGCGCCAGCGCGCCGACCCACCACTGATCGCCGATCAGTGACAATCCGAAAAGTCCGAGGCTCAGTCCAAGCCCAAGCTGCAGGCCGGATATGACGGATTGAGGGAGGAAGCGGGCGATGCGGTCGATGGCTCCGGTGGCAGCGAGGACGAGGAGCAAAACCCCGAGCGTCATACCCGTGGCGGCGATTTCCGGGGCAGTTAGACCCTGCGTCAGCACCACAGCGGCCACGGCCTTCATGGGCTGCACGGCGACAGGCATGGCGTAGATAAGACCGGTGGCGACATAGGCGAGCCCGAAGCCCGCAAACACGGCCGCCGGCGCCAGCACGCCGGTTGCCAGCACACCGAGAGCGTAAGGCAGCAGCGTGCCAAGATCACCACATGCGCCGCCCGCCTCGCGGCAGGCCGCGCGGACAGTTGCCGGCACGATGTTCACAGTCTCGCGCATGGGCCAAACAATTCCCCTCTTCCCGACGGGCGCACCGCCCTCACAACGGGGCTCTATCGCCAGGATTCCCGCCGCTCGCTTACCGAAAGCAACGGGAACTCCGCAGCTTCCAGCCCGGCGGCTTATGGACAGGGGGGCATGTGCAAAGCGCAACTGTCAACACGCTTTCCACCTGCCGAGAACCGCCAGGCGATGGCTACGAGTATGAGCCTGGAAGAAAAACCAGGTGGCAAAGCCGAACCGCAGTGCGTCGCTGTGGCCGCCGCCGCGCATACGCCGCTCACTCCATTTGATTTCGGCGCCGAACTGTATGGCGCGAGCGAAATCGACTCTGCCGTAAGCGATAGAGACCTTTGAACGGTCGGTGAGATCGACTGTAAGACTGGCAAGCAGGATTACAGCGCCAACAGTGTATCCAAAATCCCGTTTTAAATGGTTTCTACCCGTATATTTTCCACCCACTAGGGAAATAACAACAAAAATCACACAAAATTGTATAATACCGCATGTGGACGGAAATTGGGGGGCATGGCATGCCGCTGAACGGCCCCGCTGCAACAATTCCAGGAATGCTTGTCATGCGTAAGCACATTGGCGTATTCGCCGCCGCTCTTATGGCGATACTGGCCTGTGCTGCGGGCCCGGCGCTCAGCAGTGATGCAGAGCGCTTCATCGTTCTGCAGTCCACCACATCGACGCAGAACTCGGGATTGTACGACCACATTCTGCCGCTGTTCACCGAGCGGAACGGCATCGAAGTGCGCGTTGTTGCGGTGGGAACCGGACAGGCGATCAAGAACGCCCGCAACGGCGATGGCGACGTGTTGCTGGTGCATGCGAAGGCTGACGAACTGGAGTTCGTCGCGTCCGGATACGGCGTTGAGCGGTTTGACCTGATGTATAACGACTTTGTCATCGTTGGCCCGCAAAGCGACCCGGCAGGCGTTGCCGGCATGAGGGACATCACCGCGGCTTTCACCACAATTGCCCAAGCCCGGGCACCTTTCGCCTCGCGCGGCGATGATTCCGGCACCCATAAAAAGGAAGTCAGCCTGTGGGCGCAGACCGTCATCGACCCGACCGCATCAAGCGGACAGTGGTATCGTGAAACAGGGTCTGGAATGGGCGCCACCTTGAACACCGGCGTTGCCATGCAGGCCTATGTCATGACCGACCGCGCGACCTGGATCAAATTCGGCAACAAGGACGATTACCGGATCCTCGTTGAGGGCGATAGCCGGCTGTTCAATCAGTATGGCGTCATCCTGATCAGCCCCGAACGGCACCCGCATGTAAAGCAGGCATTCGGCCAGGCGCTCATCGAGTGGCTGCTCTCGCCGCCCGGTCAGGCCGCGATCGCCGACTATACGGTTGAGGGTCAGCAATTGTTCTTCCCCAATGCCAACGCCAGCGCGCTCAGTCAGTAAACCGCTTCACGGGCAGTGCGCGTTCCAGTGCACCGTGCCAAGGCCCGAGACTTCGTAGCCGCCCATGGCTTCGGCCTTATCGCGAAAGGCGGCCTCATGGCAGAACGCCATAAGTTTTTGCACAGGCGGATCGAAATAGGCGCGCCTGTCGATGACCAGATCGTAGCGTTCGCGCGTCAGCGGCACGAAACCGAGACGGAACTGACGCGCCATTGCCTCAAGACCGAGGGCGGCGTCCGCATCGCCCGAGGCAAGGAGGGCTGCAACCTCGGTCTCGGTACGCGCCGTCGACGGACAGACCGTCAGATCGTCCAGCGTCAATCCGGCGTCCGTCAGAAGATGTTCAAACAGAATGCGGCCACCGGCGGAGGGCTGGCGCACAACCACGCGCGCACCGCGCAGATCGGCGACACCCTTGATTGTGCCGGTCTGCTGGGGTGCGAGGATGAGGCCCTGTCTGCGCATGGCCCATTCGACAAGCACGAAGGGCCGTCCCGCAAGCGCATCGGCAACGCGATCGACATTCCAGTTGCCGCTCTGCGGCTCGAAGATGTGCACGCCGCAGACTGCCGCCTCACGGGCGCGCAAGCGCTCAAGGCCGTCCAGGCTGCCGTCGAAAAACGTCGCAAGCCCACTGCCCGATTCCCGCAATGCCCATTCAAGCAGCGGATCATGGCTGCCTGCCACGACACAGGGGGCCGGCGCCACGGCTTCAGTGGCGGCAGGCGCTGACGGGGTCGCGGCCCCGGAAATCCAGGCCTCGATCTCGGCTTTGGGAAACAGCAGCTTGCCGGTGACGCGGCGGCACGGAATGTCGCCCGCCGAGGCCAGGTCATAGACCTTGCGCTCCTTGACGCGAAGCAGGTCGGCGACTTCGCGCGTCGTCAGGAACTGAAGACTTTCAGCCGCATCGCTCATACCCCGTCATATCGCCGATGCGGCAAAATGCAAAGCGCTTCGCGACCGTAGACGGTTTCAATAGGTGTGTGAAACGGTCTAAGACCCGCCGGTTACTGCCCGCAGGCCTCAAGCACGTCTTCGTAGGTGTGCAGGCCCGGCTCGGGTGCATTGACGAGAACCGCCATGTTTCCGGGGCTGTGCTCGTTGCGCCACATGCGCATATGCGCTTTCGGGATATCGTCCCAGCTGTAAACCTCCGACATGCACGGATCGATGCGGCGTTCGACCATCAGGCGGTTGGCCTGGCTCGCCTGCTTGAGATGCGCGAAATGCGAACCCTGGATGCGCTTTTGATGCATCCACACATAGCGTGCGTCCATGGTGAGATTGTAACCGGTGGTGCCGGCGCAGAACACGACCATGCCGCCGCGCTTTACCACCAGGCACGATACCGGGAATGTGGCCTGGCCGGGATGCTCGAACACGAAATCGACATTGACGCCCTTGCCCGTGTAATCCCAGATCGCCTTGCCGAACTTGCGCGATTCCTTGAGCCAGGTGTCGTATTCCGGCGTTCCGACCTGGGGCATCTCACCCCAGCAATCAAATTCCTTGCGGTTGATGACGCCCTTGGCGCCAAGCTGCATGACGAAGTCGCGCTTGTCGTCGTCTGAAATGACGCCGATGGCGTTGGCACCGGCCGTGGCGCAGAGCTGGATGGCAAACGAGCCAAGTCCGCCCGACGCCCCCCAAACCAGGACATTGTGGCCGGGACGCAGGATATGCGGGCGATGGCCGAACAGCATGCGATAGGCAGTGGCCAGGGTCAGCACGTAGCACGCCGATTCTTCCCAGGTGAGATGCTGCGGGCGCGGCATGAGTTGCTGTGCCTGGACCCGCGCGAACTGGGCAAACGAGCCGTCCGGCGTCTCATAGCCCCAGATGCGCTGGGTGTTCGAGAACATCGGATCGCCACCGTTGCACTCTTCATCGTCGCCATCGTCCTGATTGCAGTGGATGACGACTTCGTCGCCAACTTTCCACCGTTTTACCTTGGAACCGACGGCCCAGACGATGCCGGACGCATCGGAGCCGGCGATATGGAAGGGGTTCTTGTGTACATCGAGTGTCGATACCGGGGTCCCGAGCGCTGCCCACACGCCATTGTAGTTGACGCCGGCGGCCATCACCAGAACGAGCACCTCATGACTGTCGATTTCCCACGTCGGCAGGACTTCCACCTGCATCGCCTCATCGGGCGCACCGTGGCGCTCCTGGCGTATCGCCCAGGCGTACATATTCTTCGGCACATGGCCGAGCGGCGGGATTTCGCCAAGCTCGTAAAGGTCCTTCACCGGAGGCACATCATTCGCTGCTTCTGCAGGTTCCGCGTTCATGACAACCCTGATCCCCAATTGTGACGAAATTTCCTTGCTTGCAATGCAGCATTATCTATTAGATTATTTCGCGGTGCAACAAAAGCCCCTTCTTGCATTGCACACTGATCAATTGGTCCGAGGGTAAGATGCCGACGGCCGAAATAGCAGATCGAGGCAGTTTACATGAGCGCGGACCGCGACAAGCCCTGGATATTCCGAACCTATGCCGGCCACTCGACCGCATCGGCCTCGAATGCGCTCTACCGCGCCAATCTCGCCAAAGGTCAAACCGGGCTCTCGGTCGCCTTCGATCTGCCGACGCAGACGGGCTACGATTCCGATCATGTTCTGGCGCGCGGCGAAGTCGGCAAGGTCGGAGTCCCGGTCTCCCATATCGGCGATATGCGGGCCCTTTTTGAGGGAATCCCACTGGACCGGATGAATACATCAATGACCATCAACGCGACGGCGCCCTGGCTCTTGGCGCTCTATGTCGCCAATGCCGACGCGCAGGGCATTGACCGGGCAAAACTCACCGGCACGACGCAGAACGACATCATCAAGGAATATCTGTCGCGCGGCACCTACGTGTTTCCACCAGGCCCGTCACTTAAGCTCACTACCGACGTTATCACTTACACCTACACGCACGTGCCAAAGTGGAATCCGGTCAATGTGTGCTCCTATCATCTGCAGGAGGCCGGTGCGACGCCGGTGCAGGAACTCGCCTTCGCACTTGCGAACGCCATCGCCATTCTCGATGCGGTGAAAGCAAGCGGCACTGTACCCGAGGCCGAATTTCCAGCGCTTGTCGGGCGCATTTCGTTCTTCGTAAACGCGGGCCTGCGTTTCGTTACCGAACTTTCGAAAATGCGCGCCTTTGTCGATCTGTGGGATGAAATTACGGCTGAGCGCTATGGCGTCGAAGACCCGAAGTACCGGCGCTTCCGCTATGGCGTGCAGGTCAATTCGCTGGGTCTCACCGAGCAGCAACCTGAAAACAACGTCTACCGCATCCTCATTGAGATGCTGGCGGTGGTGCTGTCGAAGGATGCGCGGGCACGCGCCGTGCAGTTGCCGGCCTGGAACGAGGCACTTGGCCTGCCGCGGCCGTTCGATCAGCAATGGTCGATCCGGATGCAACAGATCATGGCCTATGAGACCGACCTTCTGGAGTATGGCGACATATTCGCCGGCTCCAGCGAAATTGCCGCCAAGGTCGAGGACCTGAAGACACAAGCCCGCGCGGAGCTTGCGCGCATCGAGGAGATGGGCGGTGCGATCGAAGCGGTTGAGGCAAGCTATATGAAACGCAAGCTTGTCGAGTCCAACACCGAGCGCCTGCGCGCCATCGAGGCGGGCGAGCAGATTGTCGTCGGCGTCAACCGGTTTACCGAAAGCGAACCCTCACCGCTTGCCGAAGGCGCCGATGGCGGCATCTTGACCATCGATGAAAACGTCGAGCGCGAACAGATCGAGCGGCTTAACGCCTGGCGTGACGGCCGCGACGACAATGCGGTGACGGCAGCGCTGAGCGAATTGCGCGCCTCAGCACAGGAAGACCGCAATCTCATGGAACCGTCGATCGCAGCGGCCCGCGCCGGCGCCACCACGGGCGAGTGGGGCGGGGTGCTGCGCGAGGTGTTTGGAGAGTACCGCGCACCGACCGGGGTCAGCGGCGCGGCAGCAAGCGGCAGCGCCAACGGCACCGCGGAACTGCGCGCCCGTGTCGATGCGGCATCCAGCAAGATCGGCCGGCGCATCAAGTTCCTCGTCGGCAAGCCGGGCCTTGACGGCCACTCGAACGGCGCCGAACAGATCGCCGTCAAGGCGCGCGACTGCGGCATGGAAGTGGTCTATGGCGGCATCCGCTCAACGCCTGAGGAGATCGTCAACGCGGCACTTGAGGAAGGCGTACATGTGGTAGGCCTGTCGATCCTTTCAGGCTCGCACGTCCCGCTCGTGCGCGACGTCATGAACCGCATGCGCGATGAAGGCCTCACCGACATACCGGTCGTCGTCGGCGGCATCATTCCGGCTGAAGACGAAGCGACCCTCAAACAATGCGGCGTCGCCGCCGTCTACACGCCGAAGGACTATCAGCTCTCCGATATCATGGAAGATGTCGTGGGACTGGTGGCGCGCGGTGGTTGAGGCCCTGCCCGAAATCCGCGGACAATAGCCGTTTCACGCCAACTCCGCGGTCAGACGAACTCAGGTTCGTCTTCGAACAGATCCGTATCGTCACTGATGGAGCGTTCGCCGCCGCGCTGCGGCGCGGGCTCTGCAGAGGCCGGTTCGACGACGGGCCGGTTCGGGCGCTCGAGATGCTCGGTCATGGTGGCGAGCAGTTCCATGGCATCGATGGGTTTGGTGAGGCAGGCGTCCATTCCCGCGTCGAGATAAGTGCGGCGGCGCTCATGCAGGACGTTGGCGGTCACCGCGATGATCGGCATGGCGGCGGCCCGCCCGCCCAAGGTGCGGATTGCGCTTGTCGTTTCCAGGCCGTCGATTTCAGGCATGTGGATGTCCATGAGGATCAGGTCGTAATAGGTCTGTTTAACCTCCTCAATGGCGTCGTAACCGTTGTCGACGACGGTGAAGGTGTAGCCGAACTTCGTGAGATAAGTGGTCACCAGCATCTGGTTGACGCGATTGTCCTCAACGATGAGCACATGCGGTGGCGCGCCTTCAGGCCGCACCGGCATTTCGATCTGCGCCGGGGCCACGTCGCCTGCCGCGCCCTCGGCGAACAGATCGTCGTCCTCGGCCTGCGTTTCTTCCTCGGCGACACGGCCGAATCGGGCGGTGAACCAGAAGACGCTGCCCGTGTCGACAACGCTGTCAAAGCCGATCTCACCGTCCATCAGGGCGACGAGCTTGGAAGCGATGGAGAGACCGAGCCCGGTGCCGGGCGTTGCATCGTCGCCCTGCTGGAAAGCGGAAAACAGGCGGTCGCGGACTTCGTCTGGAACGCCGGCGCCGGTATCGCGCACGCAAAACCGCAAGAGGACGTCGTCATCGCCTTCGGTGAGCTTTTCAACGAGCAGGGAAACCGTGCCCGACGTCGTGAACTTCACCGCGTTGTCTATGAAATTCATGAGGATCTGGCGCACGCAGGTGGCATCGCCGTCCAGCATGTCCGGCGGCTCGCCCGCATAGCCGATGTTAACCTGGATGCCCTTGGCCCGGCAGCGCCCGTCGAGTGTCTTGCCGACGGAACCGATCAGCCGGTTAAGCGAAAACGGGCGGGCGTCGAGTTCAAGCCGGCCCTCGGACAGCCGCGCATGATCGAGCACGTCGTTCAGCAATGACAGCATATCCTGTGAGCCGCCGACGAGCTGCTGTGCATATTCGCGCTGGGTTGTGTCGAGTTCCGTACCCGCCAGAAGATCTGCGAAGGCGAACACCGCGCCCAGCGAGGTGCGCAGTTCGTGACAAATGGTCGTGACATATTCGGATTGGGCCTTGAGCGCACCTTCGGCGTCCTCTCGCTCGCCCTTAAGCGTCGCCAGATAGCCTTCAAGTGTCTCCAAATGCGCGGCAAGCCGCTCGCGTTCGGACCTGCCGTCGCTGGTGTCGTCCCCCACCATGCTCATCACGCAACTGTTGCCTACTTACGTGTTCCCCTGTTGAAGCTTAAGGGGCCGGGAACGGAACGCCAAGGGAAGATTGGCATATTGGTCTTCCGCTGTGCCTGATTGACACTTGGGTGTTGCCGCGAATCCACGCCGCGGAACCTGACATGAGGTTGCGGCACGCGGCGTTGACGCCGCCGCCCCGCATCCGATAGGGTCGCGCCCCATGCGCAACCTGACTGTCCATAACGCCCGTTCGCGTTCCGAACGGCGAATTAGCGGCCCGGCCGATGCGTTCGGCCGGGACAAGCTGATTTGTCCGATCCGGAACCAGACAGGAAGTTCGCGTTATGACAGCCCTTGCCACTTTGCCCGCCAATGCGGGCCGTTCATCCCAAACTGAGCGCCGAAAGGCGGTCTTCACCATTTGCCTTGTCGCCGATGCGCGATGCGGCGCGCTGGCGCGCATCGTCAATTTGATGTCGAAACTGGATATTGAGCCGCTACGCCTTGAGAGCCGTTTGGCACCCGGCGGCGACAAGGTGCCGGTTGAAATCGACGTTGGCGGCGGCGTGGTGCCCGCCGAACGTCTGACTTCGCGTCTTGGCTCGCTGGTCGGTCTTCACCGCATGAAGGTCCGCGAGACAGGTTCACTTACGCTTTCTCCCGCGGCGGAGTAGAAGATCCGATGCAGACCATGTTCGCGATCATTGCCGTTGTGGCGCCGGTGTTCGGCATCATTGCGCTCGGCTATGGCGCTTCACGGATCGGTCTGGTGCGCGAAAACGTGGCGCGGATCATCTCGCGTTTCGTGTTCGATATTGCGATCCCCGCCTTTTTGTTCCGCACAATGGTGAGCGCTGAGGCGCCGGAAGCCTCGCCATGGGTTCTGTGGGCCTGTTATTTCGGCGGCGCCGTGGTCAGCGGCACGATCGCCGCCGTCACCGTGCGGCGCCTCCTCAAGCGCCCGGGCGCCGATGCCATTATCGCGGCGCTCGCCGGCGCCTATTCAAACACCGTGCTGCTCGGCATTCCGCTGGTCATCAGCTTCTTCGGCGAAAGCGCCGCCGCCGTGCCGCTTTTCATCATCATCTCCGTACATCTGCCGCTGATGACGCTTGCGGGGACGCTCATGGTGGAATGGACGAGCGCGTCCGGTAATGCGCGAATCGGCACGGTTCTCGCGCAAACGCTGAAATCGATCGCCACCAACCCGATCGTCATCGGCCTTGCCGCCGGCATCGTTTGGCGGTTCACAGGGCTCGGGCTCAACGCACATGTGGACACCGGTCTTGGCTGGCTGTCGGCGGTTGCCGTGCCGGCCGCGCTGTTCGCCATGGGCCTCGCGCTCAACCGGTTCGGCTTTACAGGCGACCTGCCGGCGACCGGCGTCATTCTCGCATGCAAGCTCTTCGTCCATCCGCTCGCGGTGTGGCTGTTGGCGGCGCATGTCTTCACGCTGCCCGATGTCTGGGTCGCCGTCGCGGTGATCTTCGCCGCCGCACCGTCGGGCATCAACGTCTTCCTGTTCGCCAGCCGCTACGACGTCGCCGTCCCGGCCGCCTCAGCGGCCATCGCCCTCGGCACCGCCATCGCGGCGGGGTCGATTACGGTGATTACCTGGGTGCTCGGGCTTCATGGGGGGTAGATGGGGACACTCTGGCGCGGTGGCTGCGGGTTCTGCTCTTGATCCGTGGGTGGCGTCTCCATGTATCCCGGACAAGTTTGTGTTGTCGCAGTCCCGTCCTGAGTTATTTCGAGACCTGCTTCGCGTTCGTACAGCCTCAAGGCTCTGGGAATGTCATTGGCACCGGCCCCGTCTGGGCGATGAATATAGGCAAGAATTTCTGCCGCTAACAGATGGTTTTGCAGACGTGCCAGCTCGAGTTGTTGCTCGGCGAGCACAACGTCCACCCCCGTGCCACGACCCAATCCGTGCATGAATGCCAGTCCGAGGTGCCCACCTGCGTGACGTTTTTCCGCTGCGCTCTTGAACAACCGAAACGCCTCGTCTGCATCGGCGATCGCACCTTTGCCGTACATGTACAAGTGCCCAAGCATGACCTGCCCATCCGGCAGCCCCTGGACTGAAACAATTTGGTACAACTCAAGCGCGCAACCGTAGTGTTTAGATACACCCCAGCCATTCAAATACATGTGGCCAAGGGCAAGGTGAGCCGCCGGATCCCCTTCCATAACGGCTAACCGGTAATAGTCGACGGCCTTCGCATAATCCCTGCCTAATCCCCTTTGGGAAACGTAAAGATCGCCGATGCCGACCCATCCGTAGGGATGACCAAGCTCGGCGGCATGGCGGAAGTTACGTTCCGCCTCTTCATGATCTGGAACTCCGCTTTGCAGGCCCTTCCTGTGAAAAAAACCAAGTGCGGTGAAGCCCCTCGATTCACCCAATTCTGCTGCCCGAGTGTAAAGGCGAAACGCTTCAGCCCGATCCCGCGCCACGCCAATGCCATCGCTGTACATGTTGCCCAGTTCGACAAATCCAGCAGGATGGTTGCGGCTTGCGGCGCGACGGTAGAAAACCAACGCCCTCTCGGCGCTAACCTCTACTCCCCACCCCCTCGCATACATTCTGCCGAGGCTAACCTCCGCTACAGGGTTTCGCCGAGAGGCGGCATAAACATACAGCGACAAAGCCTGTGCAAACTCATTGTCGACGTTGTGGAGATGTCCGCGGAGAATACTCGCCCAGATCTGCTCTTCATCTTCTCCTGTTTGCAGGAGACGCTCCGCAACGAACCGGGCTGCGTTTAGTTTTCCGCGATGAAACGCGTATGTCGCATAGACGTAGGGATCCACCGCTTTCACGAGCTCCAGACCAGCCTGTTTCAACAGACTGTTGATGTCGCCGGCAACCAATACAACTGGCTCAGCATCCGTACCCGAGCCGTTGTAAACACGCATTCTGAGCTCAAATCCGATTTCCGCACTGTTGACAATTTCACCACTGATGGTGATCTCCGGGTTGCCAAATAGCTGGCGAACATAGCTGACCAGCGACTGAAGGCTCGTTTCGGAACCCGGCAGTACAAAGCTGTTGCGATCCCAATCGGAGATAAACGGGCGACGCTCCTTTGAAGTGCCTGCTTTGCGTTGAATGGCACCGGCCTCGTCCATCAGGCGGCGAGCGACAACTGTGGCAGAATACCCGGCCTTCTGGAGCGTACCCGGAACCGCGATCGAGCCGACGATCACCGGCTTGTTGAAAAGTTCCAGCACAAACAGCGTCATTACCAGCGTTACCGCCACGATGGTTACAAGCGCAATTAGCACCTTCTGTGTTTCCGCGAGCCGGTTCAGCCAGCGCCGATACCAAGGCTTGGGCTTTGAGCCGAACAGCTCCTCCGCCTTTTCCGTCAGAACTTCGACAGCATCTTTGAGCGTGTAATCAACAGGTGGAGGCGGCGGTGCAGCACGTCGCCGCGTGCTCGTCCGCGAGGCGCCTGTCCCAGCACTTCGTGTCGTTCGCTTTGCCGACTTTGCCATGGCTAACCCCCCGGTTTGAGCCATCTGGTTTGAAGTACACACCAAGCATTCATCTGGCGCAAGCGGCTTGCGCCTTCACGATTTCGTGCCGGAATTGAAGAAACCCCGGAACAGGGTATGCTTCATGTCTTGTGCAACTGCTGAATTTACGGGGGCGTATCATGGCAGCGAAACAGTCGAAGACTTCAGCGGATTCCAAAAACAACGATCCAGACACAATCAAAGCAGGTGGCGATGAGCGTATTCTGAACACGCGACAGGATCAGCCGGATCTACGCGACCGTATGTATGAGCCGGCACTCATCGGTCTCAAGATCGCAATCAACGCGCCGAGCCCGGCCATCTCGCCGGTGCTCGACCAGGAAACCGAGGGCACCTGCACAGGGTTAGCACTGGCTGCCGCCATTAACCTCCTGCGCAGCCGGCGCAGCAGTGCGCAGAATATGGCCGCGTCAAACGCGGTCAGCCCGCGCATGCTCTATGAAATGGCGAAGCTGCACGACCAGTGGCCGGACGAGGACTATGACGGCTCGAGCATTCGCGGCGCCCTCAAGGGGTTTTTTCACAATGGCGCCTGCTCGGAACAGTTGGCACCTTATGTTGACCGGGAGAAAGGCTGGAACCTGACCGTCGATCAGGCCAAGGATGCCCGCAACACGGGCCTTGGCGCCTATTACCGTCTGCGCCCGGAGATCATCGATTACCATGCTGCGCTGAACGAGGCCGGGGTGATCTATGTTTCAGCGAATACCCACAGCGGCTGGACGAGACCGCCCAGCGGGGTCATCACCAAAAAGTCGACGCATCAGGGCGGGCATGCATTCATCATCGTCGGGTACGACGAGCACGGTTTCATCATTCAGAATTCATGGGGGCCGCGGTGGGGCCGGTTCAAAGGCTCGCCCGGCGTCGCACACTGGAGCTATGCGGACTGGGCTGAAAATATCATGGACGCCTGGGTTATCCGGCTTGCGGTTCCAACGCCCAAAGCCTTCGACCTGACCCATGTGCCGGTACGCAGCGACAGCGCAGCGGCCGTACGCTTTGCGGACAAGCCCAAGCCACGCCGTATCGACGTGCTCGGTCATGTCATTCATCTCGACGATGGCGATCTGGTGACGAGCGGGCGCTACGGTACCTCGCAAGCTAACATAGACGGAACGGTAGATCTTCTGCGCGCCGACGCTGCGGCGCCGCACCCGAAATACGATCACCTGGCTTTCTACGCGCATGGCGGGCTCAACGATTCCTCTGCCTCCGCACGCCGCATCAAGGCGATGAAGGAGGTGTTCAAGCGCAACCGCATATATCCGGTTCATTTCATGTGGGAGACCGGGTTTACCGAAGAACTTGGCGACGCCTTCATTGCGATCTTCGAGAAGAGCAGGGGCCGGGTGGGCGGCTTCCGGGATCATCTCGACTGGATGATCGAAAAGACCGCGCGGAGTGTCGGGCGGCGCCTGTGGAACGAGATGAAACTGGGTGCGGAACGCGCGTTTGCCAATAACGCCGGCGGTACGAAAGCGGTGTCGGCGTTCCTCAAGTCGAATGCCCGGTCGCAGCGACCGCTAAAACTGCACCTCATCGGACACAGCGCCGGCTCGATCCTGCACGGACACATGCTGACTCGCCTCGATACACTTGCCGGGACGGCTCAAACGGTCGACTCGGTCAGCCTCATGGCACCGGCGTGTACACTCGAATTCTACCGCCAGCACTATGTTCCCGCCCTCAGCGGGGCCGGGCGCACGATCAAAACGTTGCAACAGTATAATCTGGTCGACCGCCGAGAGCTCGACGACACCGTGGGGCCCTATGGCAAGTCTCTTTTGTATTTTATCTCCAATTCCTTCGAGGCGAAACGCGGCACTGACCTGCTTGGACTGGAGACATCACTGGATGAGCTTCAGACCCCTGCTGCTCACACCATATATTACGCCGGCCGCCACCGGGCGCGTACCGACAGCATGAAACATGGCGGTTTCGACAACGACCGCAACACGATGAACGATGTTCTGGCGCATATTCTCGGGCGCAAGCCGTCACGCGCGGATGGTTTCCAGGACGAAGAGCTGATCGGCTACTAATACCAAGGGCGGCAATTATAGACCCGTTTCACCGGGATGATTTTACCCTCCGGCAAGGCGCGTACTGCGCCGCGGTACAGGTACCGTAAGCAGTACGCAACGCTGCGGGAGGGCAAAAGCACCCGGCCTGCGGTGGGCCA